>CAVTCN010000017.1:0-30562 GCA_963733215.1 uncultured Actinomycetes bacterium | reverse complement strand
CATCGTCTCCCCTCGAGCCCTTGTGTTCCATGCAACGAGCGAGGGAACGCCGCTCGCCGGTGATCCAATTCCTGTGAGACCCGGCCGCGAGGCCTTGTCACATGGAACACAAGCGATCTCATGCGGGCACCAGCGGCAGCGCGTGGTGGACGTGCGTGTCGCTCGGCACCAGACCCCGTCCAGCGACGACTCGCCGGCCCGAAGGGGCAGCCGCCCTCGTGAACATGCCGCTTGAACTCGTCGTAGAACTTGTCCACGTAGCTGGCCACGCAGTAGACGGCGAAGTCGCCGACGCGCAGAGCGACTTGCCGAGGATCCGGTCGCAGACGTCGCGCACCAGGTCGAGGTCCCTGCGTCCCCTCGCCTCCTCGATCCGCTGCAGCTGGACGAGCCAGGCGTCCCCTCGCGGCACGGCTGCACTTGCCCACGACTCGTGCATCTGAACTTCTCCGCCCGCAGCCGAGCTCACCATCCAGCCGGGTCGTCCACGACGATGATTCGCCGCCGAGCCGAAACGAGCCTGCGGCCTGGACGGCGTCCAAGTCAAGCGGGACGTTGATTGGTCGGCGTGAAGACCGGCACCGACGCGACGACCGGGATGATCGCCTTCAGCCCGTTCCCTGGCCACGCCGCGGCGGAACTCGAAATCACTTGCGGAGGGTCGTGCCCAGCGGGAACTCGTGGTTCCCGGGCTTATTGACGTTGCCCGAGAGCCAGTAGAGCGACGGTGCCGGGCGCCGCCTCGACCCGAGCTCCGAGTAAACTTCGACCCCGAGCTCGAGGATTGCCGGCACGCTGGCGTCGTCTGGACGTCGTTGAGGAGCGTCGGGCCGGCGTAGAGTCGGTCAGGGCGGCACGCAGGCGGGGACGCGGCGCCGCGCTTCCCCTCGAGCGATGAAGCAGCGCCGACTCCTCGCCAAGATGTACGCAACCGCGCCGCGGTGGACGACCCACGTCGCAGTCGCCGAATACGCCCGCGGCGCTCGCCTCCTCGACGGCGACGGTCAGCACCTCGTACTCCGTCAGGTACTCGGCGAGGTGTAGATGAAGACGCTCTGGGACTGGATCCCGTGCGCCGCGATCAGACAGCCCTCGACGAACCGGTGCGGGACTCGCCCATCACTCGCGGTCCTTGAAATCCCCCGGCTCGGACTCGTCGGCGTTCGCCACGACCTAGCGGGGCTACGGCGCTTGTCCGGCGGTGGGACGAAGCTCTCTTCCGCCCCATCGCGAACCCGGCTCCGCCGCGGCCGCGGAACTTCGCGTTCGAGATCGTCTCGATCAGCTGCTCGGGGCTCATCTCGCGGGCCTTCTCCAGCTGTGCGTACCCGCCGATGGCGCGGTACTCGTCAAGCTTGGTCAGGTCGCGCTCGTCCGCTCCCGTGAGGATCGTCAGCTCAGCGGCCACGGATCTCCTCCACCAGCGCGGGTACCTCTTCCGGACGCACGGGCTCGCGGTAGCGCTGGTCGACGACCACGACAGGCGCGTAGCCGCACCCTCCGGCGCACTCGACCAGCCGGAAACTGATCGCGCCGTCCTCGGTCGTCTCGCCGGGCGGACGCCGAGTTCCTCTTCGAGCGCGTTCACGACGGCCTGGGCGCCGCGAGCGCGCAGGAAGGTTCGTGCAGACCTCGATCGAGTGCCGGCCGACCGGCTCCAGGTGGTACATGTCGTAGAAGGACGCGACCGACTGGACGTACGCAGCGTCAGCTCCATCGCCTCCGCGACCTCCTCGAGCGCCTCAACGGGCAGCCAGCCGTCGTCCGCTTCTGGGCGAGGTAGAGTGCGCCCATACCGCGGAGCGATCGTCCGGATAAAGCTGCCGGAGCTCCTGTACGCGGTCGTGGAACTCGGCCGCCGTCACCGGTCGGTGTCCCCCATCACCGAGTCGAGCGAGCCGACGATCGCGATCAGGTCGGCGACGAGCGCGTCGTGCATGCAGGTCGCGGTCGCCTCGAGCGCGACGAAGGACGGGGCGCGGAACTTCACGCGCCACGGCCGCGCGCCGCCGTCGGAGACGACGTAGCAGCCCTTCTCGCCGCGCGGCGACTGGTTGCGACGTAAACCTCGCCCTCGGGCACCCGGTACCCCTCGTGACGATCTTGAAGTGATGGATCAGCGACTCCATCGAGGTGTGAAGCTGGTGCCGCGGCGGCAAGACGACCTTGCGGTCGTCCGCGATCCACGGCTCGCCCTCCATTCCCTCCAGCCGATCGAGGCACTGCTCGACGATCCGCACCGACTCCCGCATCTCGTCGATCCGGACGCGGTACCGGTCGTAGACGTCGCCGTTCGGGTGGACCGGGACGTCGAAGTCGACCTCGTCGTAGGCGAGGTACGGCTGCGCTTTCCGGAGGTCCCAGTCACACCGGACGCACCAGCACGGGCCCTGACTGGCCGAGCGCGATCGCGTCCTCGGCGGAGAGGAGCCCGACCCCCTGCGTCCGCTCCAGCCAGATCTCGTTGCGTCCGATCAGCGACTCGTAGTCGTCGACCGCCTTCGGCATCCACTCGCAGAACTTGTGGGCCTCGGGGAAGAAGCCGGACGGGATGTCCTCCGCGAGACCGCCGGTCTGGAAGTACCGCGTGTGCATGCGGACCCCGGTGACCAGCTCGAACAGGTCGAGGATCTGGTCGCGCTCGCGAAAGCAGTACCAGAACATCGAGATCGCTCCCAGCTCGAGCGCCGCCGTGCCGAGGTAGACGAGGTGCGAGTGGATCCGGCTGAGCTCGCACAGGAGCATCCGCATAAAGGTGGCCTTCCGCGGCGTCTCGAGCTCGAGGAGCTTCTCGATCGCCAGGACGAACACGAGCTCGTCGTTCTGGAAGCCCACGTAGTCGATCCGCGCCGGGTACGTGATCGCCTTCCACCACGACTTGTGCTCCATCGTCTTCTCGAAGCCGGTGTGGAGGTAGCCGATCACTGCCTCGGTCCCGACGACGCGCTCGCCCTCGAGATCGATGATCAGGCGCAGGACGCCGTGCGTCGACGGGTGGTTCGGCCCGAAGTTGATGCGCATGACGTCCTCGCTGCCCTCGAGCTCGGGCGGCGTCGAGAGGACGGTCGGGATCGGGGCGGGGATCCGCGAGCCCTCATAGATCCGCGGGCGCTCGACGATCGCCACTACTCGTCTCCGGAGAAGCGGACGGGCTCGCCGCCGATCGGATAGTCCTTCCGCAGCGGGTGCCCCTCCCAGTCGTCCTCCATCAGGATGCGGCGAAGGTTCGGGTGCCCCTCGAAGCGGATTCCCATCATGTCCCAGGCCTCGCGCTCATGCCAGTCGGCGGTCGGCCAGACCGAGATCACGCTCTCGAGCGTCTCACCGTCGTCGATCCAGACCTGGACACGACCGCGGCGCGCCGTCCCGCAGTCGCCAGCAGGTGGTAGTTCACCGAGAAGCGCTTCCCCTTCGGGCGGGGAACTCGGGCGTAAGCCTGCGATGCGACCGAGACGCCTTGTCCGGAGCGGCATGTTCAGGTCGCGGCCCTGCTCGGTCCCGTAGTAGCCGGCGACCCCGCGCTTCCCCCAGCCGAGGTAGTCGGTCGGCGTGATGTCGGAGAGGAAGTTGAAGCCCTCCCGGTCGCGGAGGTGGAGGCAGGCCTCGCGGAGGCGGGCCGGATCGACGACGAGCGTGGTCTCGCCGTGCTCCTCGCGGCCCTCGACGAGGCCGGGAACGCCCTCGAACGTCACTCGGCGACTCCCCGGATCTCGTAGGCGGGAGGAGCGCCGGCCTTGATCTTCTCCTGGAGCCGGATGATCCCCTCGACGAGGGCCTCGGGCCGGGGCGGGCACCCGGGCACGTGGATGTCCACCGCGACGACCTTGTCGACGCCCTGGAGCACCGTGTAGTTGTTGAACATCCCGCCGGAGCTCGCGCAGGCGCCCATCGCGATCACCCACTTGGGCTCGAGCATCTGGTCGTAGATCTGGCGGAGCGGGGCGGCCATCTTGTGCGCGACCCGGCCGGAGACGATCAGCAGGTCGGCCTGGCGCGGCGAGGAGCGGAAGACCTCGGCGCCGAAGCGCGCGATGTCGTAGCGCGAGGAGACGATCGACATCATCTCGATCGCGCAGCAGGCGAGCCCGAAGGTCGCCGGCCAGATCGAGTTGCCCTGCGACCAGGCGACGGCTTTCCCCACCGTCGTCAGCATCAGCTTGTCCTGGAGGTCCTCCGGCCCGAGCTCGCGCTCGAAGACGCCCGGCTCCTTGTTCGGCATCATCACCCGCTCGGAGTGGATGTTGAAGTCGCGGAGGCGCTTCGGCTTCTCGCCGTTTATCGCCACTCGAGGGCTCCCTTCCGCCAGATGTAGACGTAGGCGAGGGCGAGGATCCCGATGAAGAACGAGAGCTCCCAGAACCCGAACCAGCCGAGAGGCTCGAGCACGACGGCGAGTGGGTAGAGGAAGACGATCTCGATGTCGAAGACGATGAAGAGGAGCGCGGTCAGGTAGAAGCTGATCGTGAACCGCTGGAGCCGCGGCGGGCCGGCGGAGACACCCGACTCGAACGGCAGCGCCCGGGTCCGGTTCCGGTGCGACGGGCGGGTCGCGAAGAGAAACGACATGCCGATCATCGAGGCCGGGATGGCCAAGGCCAGCAGCCCGTAGATCAGGAAGGGCAGCCAGTTATCGAGCATTGCTGCGTGGCGCCGGGGCCCCCACTCCGGTCCGGGAGTCTACAGCCGTCGCGGCTGCACGATCGGGGCAGGAAACGGCTCAACGAAGCGTGAATCAGGTGTTACAAAGTCCGGGCTCGCGCCCCTCCGACGGGGGACGGCGGCGCCCGGTTCCGCTGCTACGATTGGCGCGCCTTGGAGATCACCGAGCGCCCACTCACCATCGTCTCTCTCAGCGAGCGCGCCGCTGCGAAGGTCAAGGATCTGATGGCGGAAGAGCCGGCCGGCGAGGCCGAGGTTCTCCGCGTCGCCGTCCAGGGCGGCGGGTGCTCCGGATTCGAGTACGCGCTCGGTTTCGACCGCGGCTCGATGGAGGGTGACCACGAGTTCGAGGCGCACGGCGTCCGGGTCGTCGTCGATCCCTTCAGCGCTCCGTACCTGACCGGCACGGAGATCGACTTCGTCGACGGGCTCCAGGGCGGCTTCGCGATCAACAACCCGAACGCGACCGCCGGGTGCGGCTGCGGGCACTCGTTCCAGGTCGAGGATGAGGCCGGCGACCCGCATGCGAACGGCGGCTGCGGCTCCGGCTGCTCGCACTAGCCGCTACTACCATTCCCGGCGGCATGAGCGACGTCGTCGACGTCACGATCCTGGGCGCAGGCCCCGTCGGGCTCTCGGCCGCCTACTACGTCGGCCACCGCGACGGCAGCGTCCGGATCGTCGAGTCCCTCGAGCAGATCGGCGGCCAGGTCGCGGCCACCTATCCCGAGAAGCACGTGTACGACGTCGCCGGCTTCCCGAAGATCCTCGGCCAGAAGCTCGTCGACATGTGCGCCGAGCAGGGGCTCCAGTACGGCGCGGACGTACGGCTGGGCGAGGAGGCGAAGTCACTCGAGCGGATCGGTCAGAACGGCGAGGACATCCTCGCGCTCACAACTGACGAGGGGAACACATACCTCTCCCGGTCGATGATCATCACGGCGGGGCACGGCGCGTTCGAGCCGCGGCGGCTCGGCGTCGAGGACATCGACGAGTGGCTCGGCCGGGGCCTCCACTACGTCGTCAAGGAGAAGGCGCAGTTCTCCGGCAAGCGCTGCGTGATCGTCGGCGGCGGCGACTCGGCGCTCGACTGGACGCTCGGGCTCCAGGACACGGCCGACCTCCCGATCACGCTCGTCCATCGACGCGACCGGTTCCGGGCGCTCGAGTCCTCGCTGAACGAGGCCAGGCGGCTGGAGTCCGAGGGAGCCGTGCGGATCCTCACGCCGCACGAGGTGCGCGACGTGCACGGCGACGGAAGCATGGAGGCGGTCACGATCGAGAACACCGCGACCGGGGAGTCCGAGCGGTACGACTGCGAGGCGCTGATCACGCTTCTCGGCTTCGTCTCCCACCTCGGCTCGATCGCGGAGTGGGACATCGAGCTGGAGGGCAAGCGCCAGATCAAGATCGACCCGATGACCTGCGAGACCTCGATGCCCGGCGTCTACGCCGCCGGAGACGTCGCCGGCTACCCGGGCAAGATCACGCTCATCACCGTGGGCATGGGCGAGGCCGCGATCGCCGCGAACAACGCGATCGCCGCGATCCGGGGCGAGAAGGTCCAGCCCAAGTACTCGACGGACTGATCTCTCCGCGTCGTCTGATCCAGCCACGCCCCAGGGACAGTCCCTGGGACATGGCCGGACTAGACTCCGGACGATGGCCGACGTCGAGACGCGGACCGAGCTCTGGGGAGGCGAGACGCGCAAGGCCGTTGCCAACTTCACCGTCTCCGGCGAGCCGATTCCGGCGCCCGTGGCGCGGTGGCTGGGCAGGATCAAAGGCGCCGCGGCCCGCGTGAACGCCGAGCTCGGCCTCCTGGACACGGACAAGGCCGAGCGGATCGCAGCCGCCGCCGAGCGTGTCGCCGCCGGCGAGCTCGACGACCAGTTCCCGATCGACGTCTTCCAGACGGGCTCCGGCACCTCCTCGAACATGAACGCCAACGAGGTGCTGGCGGCCCTTGCCGGCGAGGACGTCCACCCGAACGACGACGTGAACATGGGCCAGTCGTCCAACGACGTCTTCCCGTCAGCCGTCCACCTCGCGGCGCTGGAGCAGCTGACGAACGACCTCCTGCCGGCGCTCGACGCCCTCGCCGAGTCCCTCCAGCGCAAGGCGAGCGAGTTCGACGACGTCGTGAAGTCGGGCCGGACGCACCTGATGGACGCCGTGCCCGTGACGCTCGGCCAGGAGTTCTCCGGCTACGCCGCGCAGGTGCGCCAGGGCGCGGCCCGCGTGCGCGACACGCTCGAGCGCGTCGGCCAGATCCCGCTGGGCGGAACCGCTGTCGGCACGGGCCTGAACACCCACCCGGAGTTCGCGGAGCGCGTGCGCCGCCTCCTCATCGAGGAGACCGGCCTGCCCGTCGGCCCGCCGGCCGATCCGTTCGAGGCACAGGCGGCCCGCGACGCGCTCGTCGAGGCCTCCGGCGCCCTCAAGACGGTCGCCGTCTCGCTGACGAAGATCGCCAACGACCTCCGGCTCCTCGGCTCCGGCCCGCGTGCCGGTCTGGCCGAGATCATGCTGCCCGAGCTCCAGAAGGGCAGCTCGATCATGCCCGGGAAGGTCAACCCGGTCATCCCGGAGGTCGTGACCCAGGTGTCGGCCCAGGTGATCGGCAACGACACCGCCATCACCGTCGGAGGGATGCAGGGGCACCTCGAGCTGAACGTCTTCGTCCCGCTGCTCGCCCGCAACCTGCTCGAGTCGATCCGCCTGCTCGCCGCCGCCTCGCGCCTCTTCGCCGAGAAGTGCGTGGACGGGATCGAGGCGAACCGGGAGAACGCGGAGCGTTACGCCGAGCTGACGCTGTCCGCGGCCACGGCGCTGAACCCGTACATCGGCTACGACAAGGCCACGGAGATCGTCAACATCGCCGCGACGACCCGCCGCCCGCTCCGTGAGGTCGCCCGTGAGGCCGGCGTCGACGAGGAGACGCTGGACAAGGCGCTCGACTATCGGGCGATGGCGAAACCGAATCAGTAGCCCAGCCTGATATCACCGAGGAGTCGGCTTGACATCAGCGGGCATCGCTTGTAGATAGGAACCTCTATTTAGGTTGCGATCCGCCGCCAGGGTCGGGGCGTGACCTCAATTCGAGACAGGGGAGAGGCATGCGAAGAAAGACTCTCGGCCTGACCGTCGTTTCGGCGCTGGTGCTCGTTGCCATTGCTGTGGCCGGCGCGATGGCGATGAAACCCGCGGCGCCACCCGCGGCTGCCCCCTCGGCAGCGCCGTCGCTCGCCCAGGAAGCGTTGGCCTACCGCTATGGCACCAGGCACGCGAGCGGCATTCCCGTTCCGGTCGCCCGCGAGAAGGCCAGCCGCGAGGCCTCGCGTGAGATCGTCGCTGGTTTTGCCCAGCGTGCGTACGAGGACCTCGCCTATCCGCGCAAGGCCGTCGCCACCGCCCAGCTCGAGGGCGCGCTCGAGGCGATGCGCCGCCACGGACGGGGTGAGGACCGGAGGAGCCGCCGGTGGGAGGAGGTCGGGCCGTTCACGCTCGACGTCGCCCGCGAGGCCACGCAGAACAACGGCCTGACGACCGAGTGGTCCGGCCGCCTGACGGCCATGGCCGTCGATCCCAAGTGCGACTCGCACCATTGTCGGCTCTACGTCGGCGCAGCGGGCGGAGGCGTCTGGCGCACGGACAACGCGCTCAGCCGGAACCCGCACTGGAAACCGCTCGACCGGGGTCTGGACACGACCTCGATCGGCGCGCTGCTGATCGACCCGACCGACAAGTCCGGCCACACGATCTACGTCGGCACCGGCGAGCCCAGCGGCTCGGGCGACAGCGAGGCCGGCCTCGGCCTCTACAAGTCGACCGACCGCGGCGAGCACTGGAAGCTCGTCCCGGGCAGCTATGCGGTCTCGAAGGACCGCGGAATCGGCGAGATCGCCGTCGACCCGAAGAACCCGCGGCACATCTGGCTCGGCACGACCGTCGCCCGGCATGCGGGCTCGGGTGTCTCCGGCGGGCGCTTCACGCCGCCGGGTGCTCCGACGATCGGCCTCTACGAGTCCACGGACGGCGGTGCGAGCTTCCAGCTGCGCTTCAACCTGCCGCAGGATCCTGTGAACCCGAACTCCCCGAACGGGAGCGACTTCTTCAAGGGCGGAGTCACTGACATCGAGTACGACCCCGCCGCCGCGAACACGCTCTACTTCACGATGTTCGACTACGGCGTCTTCCGCCTGACCGGCGGCGGCGCCCCGCAGAACCTCTATGCGGGGGCGGGCCCCGATCCGGCCGGGCTCGGCATCCGCTACGAGGTCGCCGCGGCGAAGCTGCCAACGACAAGACGCGGCTGTACGTCTACGACGGTCGGAACCAGGTTGCGGGCCCCGGCGGCTCGATTGCCGACGCCTCACGCGTCCTTCGCTCCGACGACGCGCGGGCGGCGACGCCGACCTTCCAGATGCTGTCGAGCCCGGCCCGCGGCACCCCGGGCTACAGCTCGTTCGACATCTGCGCCCAGCAGTGCTCGTACGACATGCCGATCTCGGTGTCCCCGAAGAACCCGGACGTCGTGATGATCGGCGGGCAGACGCAGTACGGCGAGCTCCCGCCCTATGCCGGCGCGGACAAGTCGAACGGCCGGAACATCATGCTCTCCCGGAATGCGGGCGAGCTCTTCACGGACATGTCGGGCGAGGCCAAGGATCCGTTCGAGGCCAACCACCCGGACGTCCAGATCCTGGCCTTCCATCCGAAGAACCCGAACATCCTGTTCATCGGGAGCGACGGCGGGGTCATGCGGACGAGCGGCCGGTACGTGAACGATTCGTCCGACTGCTCCGAGCCCGACCGCAACCTCTCCGGGCTCGACCTGGCGGAATGCCAGATGTTCCTGTCCTCCATCCCCGACGACCTGGTGAACATGAACGCGGGCCTGCGGACGCTCCAGTTCCAGGACCTGCAGCCGAACCCGAGCAACCCGCTCGGCGAGGCGATCGGCGGGACCCAGGACAATGGGACGCTCGGCTTCAGCGGGAGCGGAACGTGGCTCAACTTCGTCTCAGGCGACGGCGGCCAGTCCGGCATCGACGCGAAGCAGGGCAACATCCGCTACCACACGTACTTCGCCCAGCAGGGCGACGTGAACTTCCGCGGGAACGACCCGCAGTGGTGGTCGTGGATCTTCGATCCGCTCCTGTTCTCGCCTGAGGCCTCCGGCTTCTACATCCCCTTCACAGCCGACCCCGTCGTCAACAAGACGGCGTTCACCGGCTCGGAGAGCGTATGGAGGACTCGGAACGCCGGCGGCGACAAGGACTTCCTCGAGAACAACTGCAACGTTCTCGGCGGACCGAGGAGCGGTGCACTGAACACCGGCCCGAACTCGGGGTGCGGCGACTGGATCAAGCTCGGCCCGGGAGCCGCTCTCTCGCTCGGCACCGACAACCCGACCGACAAGGGTGGTCCGTCAGGAGCCAGCTACGCGGTCGCGATCGAACGAGCGAAGACGAACAACGGCACGCTCTGGGTCGGAACCCGGCGCGGCCGCATCTGGGTCTCGAAGAACGCCGACTTCAGCAACCCGGCCACGCTGGTCACCGAGCCTGCCTTCGGCGGGACCAATCAGCGGCAGGCAGAGGTCGAGTTCGACCGGATCGACACGCCGGCCCAGCCGCGACGGTTCCCGAGCGGCATCTCGGTCGACCCGAGAGACCCGACGGGCAACACCGCGTACATCTCGTTCTCCGGCTACGAGGCCTACACGCCCGGGCAGCTCGGCCACGTGTTCAAGGCCGTGTACAACCCGGCGACCGGAACGGCGACGTGGACCGACCTGAGCGGGAACCTCGGCGACCTGCCGATCACGGACGTCGAGCTCGACGCTCCGAGCGGCGACCTCTACGCGGCGTACGACTGGGGCGTCCTCCGGCTTCCGGCCGGTGAGACGAACTGGGAGGAAGCAGACCGCGGTCTCCCCGAGGTCGCGATCTACGAGCTGTCCCAGGCGAACATCCCCGGCACCTCGAAGCGCGTCATCTACGCGGCCACCCACGGCCGCGGCGGCTACCGCCTGATCCTCGGAGGAGGACACGGCGGAGGCGGCGACGATGACGACGACGACTAGGCGCTCGACCTAGCCGGCACCGTTCGAGAGAGGCCGCCGCGAGGCGGCCTCTCTCGTGTGGTTGTGCGCCTCGACGCTGCCGAGGGTGAACGCCGCCGCGACGGCTTCCGAAGAGGTTTGTCTATAGGGTTCCGCGCCCGTGCTGTCCACAGCCAGGAGAAGAAAGCGGCGCCGCTGGGCCACGGTTGCCGGCCTGGTCGTGCTGATCGTGCTGGCTCTGGCCGCGGCCTATGTTCTGGACGACGCGAATGGCGGGGCGGGGTCCGCGGGCAGTGTTGCGGTCGCCTGTTCCGGCGACTCCGTCACCCCCGAGCTTCCGGCCGACTTCCCACAGGTGGAAGGCATGACCTACACGAAGTCGCAGAGAGCGGGACCGAGCGAGATCGCCGACGGCTACTACGAAGGCGACCTGCGGAGCGCCTACGAGGCATGGAAGTCGGCGCTGGAGGACGCCGGCTACACGATCACGTTCGATGAGATCGAGACGCACGATTCCGAGGTGGCGTACAGGGGCGGTGCGGAGAGTCGGTCCGGCATCGTCGCGCTCCGCAACTCATGCAAGGAAAGCGGGCGCATCTCCGTGCACATCACCAGCCGTCCGGCCTAGCGGTTCGGCCCGGAGTCGACGCGGAGACGGATGAGCCTCCTCCTGCAGGTTCTTGTCTCGGGGCTCGCGGCCGGCGCGGTTTACGGCCTGGTCGCGATCGCGCTCGTTCTGGTCTATCGCCTGACGGGGATCGTCTACTTCGCGTTCGGTGACCTCGTCGGCCTCGCCGTCTTCGCTGCCCTCCTCATCGCGGCGGGCACCGGGCCGGTCACGCAGACGAGCGTCGGCGCCGGCCGGTTCCTCGTCGCGGTGGCGGTCGGAACCGCGGTGTGCATCGCGACGAGCGCAGGGGCGTACTGGCTTGCGGTCCACCCCCACCTCGAGCGCGGCTCGGTCGTCGGCTGGATCGCGGCAACTGTGGCGATCGCCTACGCCGTCCGGACGTCGATCGACGTCTTCTTCACGCAGCCGAGCTACGTCTTCCCCGATCCGCTTCCGTTCGACGAGGTCGGCAACGACGGCTTCGTAACCGTGGGCGGGGCCTCGATCCAGGTTCGCGCGTTCTTCGTCATCGCGGTCGGCTTTGCCCTCGCCCTCCTCGCCGGCCTGGTCCTCCGACGCTCGAAGCTCGGCCGGGGCCTACGCGCGATCGAGTCGGACGTCGATGCCGCCGCACTCGCCGGTGTGCCGGTCACCCGCCTGATCGCAGTCGCTTTCGGGCTGATCGGCGGTCTTGCGGGACTGGCCGCCGTCGTCGCGGCGCCGAGTGCGCCCTTCGGCGTCGAGGCGGGGAGCCTCCTGGGGGTCAAGGCACTCCTCGCCGCCCTCGTGGTCGGGTTCTCGTCACCTATCGCGGGCTTCCTCGCCGGACTGGGCGTCGGCGTCGTCGAGGCCGGCATCGCGAACTTCCACCTCGCTGGCTTCGAGCTCGGGCCGGCGTACCACGAGGTCTTGCCGATCGCGTTCGTCCTCGTCTACGTCGCGGTGCGCGCGGTCGCGACCGAACGTGGGGCGGCGCTGCGCGAGACGTGATGGCCGGGGTCGCGGTGCTGGCGCAGACTCGGAACGCGGTCCTGGACGCGGCCCGGGACGTGCGGGCGGCGTGGAGCGCTCGCGCAACGGCGATCGCCGGGATCGTGCTCCTCGCGGCGCTCCTGCCGGTCGCTCCGCTCGGCTTCGGGTTCGACCGCCTGGCAAGCGACCTCTATCTCGCGGCTGCCGCAGTCGGCCTCGGGATCGTGGTCGGGCTGGGCGGGATGCCGTCCCTTGGCCAGGGCGCGTTCATCGCCATCGGCGCCTTCGCGACAGCAGTGCTCGAGACGAAGGCCGGCTGGCCGACCGAGGGCGCAGTGCTGGCGGGGGTCGTCCTGGCAGCACTCGCAGGCGGTGCGGTCGGGACCGTGGCGGGCCGTCTCCGTCCGGCTTTGGTGGCGGTGTTCACCTGGCTCCTTGCCTGGCTCGTCGCGATCGGGCTCGCAGCGTTCCCCACGGTGTCCGGCGGCGCGCAGGGCATCGCTGTCGATCAGGGCAGCATCGCGGGGATCGAGCTCTCGTCGACTGTCCACTACGAGCTAGCGGTTGGCTTGACGGCGCTCGCGGTTCTGCTCTTCTGGGCACTCCGGCGGAGTCCCGTAGGCGTCGCGCTCTCGAGCGCTCGCCAGCATCGAGCAGCCGCGGAGGCTCTCCGGGTCCCGGTGGCCCCGCTGCGCGCCGCGATCTTCGCGCTCGGCGCCGCGATCGCGGCGGCGGCCGGCGGCCTGAGTGTCCACCTCGCCGTCGTGGCCGATGCCGCCGCGTACGGGCCGCTCCTCTCGGCGGAGCTCTTCATCGCCGTCGTGCTCGGCGGCGCCGTTGCGCCCGCGGGCGGGGTTGTCGGCGTTGCGGTGCTGGCGCTGCTTGGCCGCCTGGTCGAGCTCGGAGGGCTCGAGGGCCAGCAGGCGGCTCGACTGGAGACCCTGCTCGTCGCGCTCGTAATCGTCGCCGCCGTCGGGGCGGTCGAGCGAGGACTCCTGCCCTCGTTCTCCGACTGGCGGCGCCAGGGCAGGCACCGCCAGGCCCTTCCCGCGACGTCGTCCCGGAGCCGGCCGCGGCAGGTTGCCTCCCCGGTCGCCTTGGAGGCGCGAGGGCTGACGAAGCGCTTCGGCGCGGTGGTGGCGCTCGAAGACGTGAATCTCGGCGTGCCGCCCGCGACCGTCCATGCGCTGATCGGCCCAAACGGCTCGGGGAAGACCACCGCACTCCGCGTTCTGGCGGGGTGGCTCGAGCCCGATGCCGGGGCCGTGGCGGTCGTCGGCGGTCGCCAGGATGACGTCGTCGGGACGTTGCAGGCGACCTCCGTCTTCCCCGAGCTGACCGTGCTCGAGAGCGCCCTCGTCGGCGCACATCGCGGCGCCCGGCACAGAGGCATCGGCCGCACTCTCCTCGCCACGCCCCAGGCTCGAGACGAGGCCCGCGCCGCGGAAGCCCGAGCCCGACGGGCGCTCGAGACGGTGGGGCTCGGGGACGTCGCGGATTTCGTCGCCCACGAGCTCCCCGGTGGCGTGCAGCGGCGGCTGATGATCGCCGCGGCCCTGGCAGCGGAGCCGCGCGTCCTTCTGCTCGACGAGCCCAGCGCCGGCGCGGATCGCGGTGAGGTCGACCTTCTCGCCGATCTGGTCGGGGACCTGCGCGCAAGCGGCTTCACCGTGGTCCTCGTCGAGCACAACCTGCGGCTCGTGCGGCGGGTCGCGGACCGCGTGACCGTCCTCGCTGCGGGGCGGACGCTCGCCGAGGGCTCGGTCGCTGAGGTCGCTGAGGACGAGGCGGTGCTTCAGGCGTATCTCGGTGGGCACCGTTTCTAGACTGAGGGCCGTGCCGCGCGGAGTCGTCATCGTTGTCGCGGCAATGCTTGCTGCGTCCTGCGGAGGCTCCGATGGGCCGGAGACGCGGGGCGAGCCGCTGGTCATCTACGTCAACGCGCCGTTCACCGGCACGCCGTTCGTGGGCGAGACGATTGCCCAGGGCGCCGAGCTCGGCGCGCGACACGTCAACGACCGCGGCCTCAACGTCGGCGGCCGGCCGTACAGGCTCGTGATCGAGCGGGCGGACAACCGGCTGTCGCCCCAGGCCGCCGTCGCCAACGTCCGGCGCGCGGTCGGCGACGACGCGGTCGCGGTCGTGGATGAAGGGACGGGCGTGAACGCGTCCTGGAGCATCGCGGCCGACACACCAGTCGGGATCACGTTCCAGGGTGGGATCGGGCTCGTCGATCCCGGGGCCCGGCCGAACGTCTTCCGCATCGCGCCCAACGACCACGGCCTCGCTTTCCGGCTCGCGGAGTACCTGATCCCGAAGGGCGAGAGGCTCGCCCTACTCGTTGACGACAGCGGGTACGGCCAGGAGGGCAAGAAGGCGCTCGAGCAGGCGTTCCGCGGACAGGAGTCGGTGGTCGCACGCATCGACTTGCCCGCGTCCGCAACGGACGTGGCCCCGCAGGTGCTACGCGCCCGCAGAGCCGGTGCCACGGGGCTGCTCGTCTGGGCCCAGGCGCCGGCGATCTCGGCAACGATCACGGCTGCTCGGAGCGCGGGTTGGGACGTTCCGATCTATACGCCGCCCTCGGGCGCCGACCCCCTCATCCGCCAGGAGCTTTCCGACCATCCAGATTGGGTCGACGGCCTGACCTTCGCGTCAGGCCGCATGACCGCCGAAGTCGGGACCTCCCCGTTCCTCACCTTCTCGCGGAGCTTCGAAGCGGCGTACGGTCCTCAGCGGGTGGGCGTCAAGACCTCCGATGGCAAGGAGGTGATCCAGCCGCCGGAGTACGCGATGTACTCGTTCGACTTCGTCCGCCTGCTCGCGGCCGCGATGGAGTCCGCAGGCGCCGTGCGCGGCGAGAAGGTGATCGAGGCGCTGAATCGGGTCACGATCCCCGGCGCGAACGGGGACGAGCGGGGGTTCAACCTGGTGAACCACGAAGGCGTCATCGACGACGACGTGTACTTCGCCCGTTTCCGGGACATGACATTCGCGCCGGTCGAGGACGACCTTCTGTCCGCCTCGTTGCCGAACGTCGAGCAGACGCGGTGAGTTCCGCCCGTGCCGTGGTCGTCGCCGTCGCCGTCGCGGCACTCGCTCCGACGGCGTCCGGCGCGCAGCAGCTCCCGCTCCTCGAGCTGCCGGGCGCGGGCGCTCTGCCGCAGGTCCCACCCCTTGCGCCGCCGCAGCCCCCGCCCACGGAGACGCCGCCGATCCGTGGCACCGTCTTCGCGCAGGAGCGGGTCCGGGTCGCGATCGCGGCCGACGGGACTCCTCACGCGGTCACGGTCGTGCAGCGCCTGCTCCTCCGCAGTCTTGGGGATTTCGCCTTCGCGATCCCTGCGCCGGCAACCCGTGTCGCGCCCGGCCCCCGGAGCGAGTCGCGGCCCGGGCTCCGGCCGAACCAGATCGTCTGGCAGGGATTCTCACCGCGGCGCAAGCTGCTCGTCGCGGTCGCCGAGCTGCGGCCGCGCGACAGCGTCGAGGCCCTCCCCGTGCGTCTGCGCGTGGCGGGGGTGCCGACGCAGCCCGGCCCCTTCGAGCTCGAGGTCACGCTAGAGAATGCGACGACCGCGCACGCGACCGCGTTGATCGGGCCCGCCGTCCAGTCTGACGTCGCGGATGCGCTTCGAGCGCTTCGCGCGGCGGCAGGCATCGACCGATCGTTCGAGGAGCGGACCGTTGCCCTGCTGGGCCCGACGAGGACGAGACGGCTCGCTGTGTGGGCGCCGCTTTCGCTTCGCGGGTCGATCGGCTTCCCGGCCGGCAGCGTCAGGAACCTGACGGCGGCTCGCATCCCGAACATGCTCGGGGCCGAGACGGTTCGCGTCACCCTCCGAGGGGAGGCGCTCCGTGCCGCTGCCCCGCGAATCAGACTGGTGGCGCAACCCCTCCCGGACGCCGCGCTGCCGCTGCGCTCGGCGCGTACCGCTCGAGGCCCTGGTGCTCGGCTCCCTGCGCTACGCACGCGCCCGTCAGTTCGAGGAGTTCCTCGCGAACCCGGATCCCGAGGGCCCGAGCACGACGTCGTACGTCTACGAGACGTCGGCTCCGGAGCGAGGCGCGGCGCCGGAGCCTCGCCTGAGCGACGGGTCGACTCTTCCGGCCGCGCTTCTCGTCGGCGGCCTGGCGCTGCTCGGCGTCGGTCTCGTCGTCGCCTGGTCGCGCCTCTGAACGCCGAGGGGCCGGCGGTTGCCGGCCCCTCGGAACGTTGCTGTAGGTGGTGTCGGTCGGGCTACGGCCCGAAGAACGTCATCACCCTGTTCACGAACGCCGTCCGGTCGGCGGCCGAGCCGTACTGCTCGAAGCCGAACGGCAGGAAGACGACCTTGTAGCTGCCTGAGAACGTCAGGCCGCGCTTGTTGTCGGGGCCTGGTGTCTCGTCCGTGAAGATCGTGACCGCCGGAGCGATCGGCGTGATGCGGTTCTCGAAGTTGGCTCCGAGGAACGTCCCCGGCAGCGGCACCTGGCCGATGCCGTCCGTGAGCGTTCCGGCGACGCCGAACACGTTGTCCGCGTTCTTGTCGTTCTGGGTTTCACTGCCGTCCCAGTCGACGTGCAGGTAGTCGTGCGCGAACGTGGTTGTTCCGCCCGACTGGTCGAGGATGTCCTGCCCAGTCATGAACAGGTTGTTGCCTGCGTCGAGGTACGCGATCAGCTTCGCCTCGTACGGTCCGAGCGGCTGGGGCCAGCTGTTGCCCGTGAACCAGACGAGCCGCTTGAACGCCTTCATGTAGTTCAGCGGCGGGTTGGCGTCCACGTTCAGGTCCCAGACCTGGTACTGGACACCCGCGGAGTCGAGCGCGGCCCTGTAGACCGGCAGTGAGTCCGCCGGCGCGTTGGTGTCGTTGTCGACGAGCAGCGTGTTGACGGCGACTGCGATCGTCTTGATCGAGCCGGCCGCGGACACGCCGGGGTCACCGGCCGAGGTGGCCGTGATCGTCGCCTCGCTCGTTGCGCCGTCCGCTGCAGCCGCCGGAATGGCGACGCGCGCGCAGACGATCGTCGACCCGCCCAACGGGACGCTCGGGGTCGCATTGCCCGCGAGCGGCGTCGTGCACGTCGAGTCCATGAACGTCACCGTCCACGTCCCGCCGGTCGACGACATGGTGTACGTGTCGGCGTTGAACCCGAGGTTCGACAGCGTGACCTTGTAGTCGACGTTCGTGCCGACTCGGCCGCCGTCGGTCTGTGTCGCCGGAGCAAGCGCGACCGAGTAGGGCGGTGCGATCGGCGTGATGAACGGCGACCCGGTCGTGCCCGGGCCCTGTGCCGAGGTGACTTCGATGCCGTCGTTCGTGATCGTCTTCACCTTGTTCTGCAGCGCGTTCGCGATGCTGACGGTGAAGTGCACCTGGATGACACCCGGCACGCCGGGAGTCCCGCCCGAGCCGGCCTTCGGGACGGTCAGGTTCGACCAGGTGACGACGCCGTTCCGGACGGTGCCGCCCTGGTCGGCGGACATGAAGCTCGTGTTCGCCGGGAGCGGATCCTTGATCGTGACGCCCGTCGCGTCGGCGTTGCCGATGTTCTTGAGCGTCAGCGTGTAGTCGACGCGGCTCGAGGGGCCGACCGGAACGGCGGCGTCGACCTTCGAGACCACGAGCGCCGGCACGGGGGCAGACTGGTCGTTGAGCCTGAGGGCTCCACGGCCGTGCGTCCCTGCGACCAGCACGCGCTGCGTGTCGGACGGGTTGAGGTCGAGCTGCCAGGTCGCGACGTTCGGCATGCCCATCCCGAGCGGTGACCACGAGCCGCCGCGGTTGTACGTCACGTACGTCCCGACGTCCGTCCCTACGTAGAGCGTGTTCGGGTACGACGGGTCGAGGATGATCGAGTTCACCGGTAGGTCGGGAAGATTGCCGCTGATGTTCAGCCACTTCTTCCCGCCGTCGACCGTGGCGAAGACGTGCCCGGGCCGCTGGGGCGTCGTGGGGTTGAAGCCCGCGTACGAGATGTAGGCGGTCCGGTAGTTGCTGCGGTCGACCGCGATCTGGGTGACAGGCCGCTCCGGCAGGTCGCCCTGGTCGAGCCGCGTCCACGACGGGCTGTCGCTCGTCTTGGCGTTCGGGCTGAAGAAGACCCGCCCGTCCTCGGCGCCCGTGTAGACGGCGTCACCGCCCCCGAGGCCGATTGCCGAGAGGAAGCACCCGCGTGCCCCGTTCGGAGCCGTCCCCGCGCAGCCCGCCGTCAGGTCGGGGCTGATGGCGTCCCAGTGGACGTCCCCGGCAGCCGGTGTCCTGGCGTTGTTCGTGCGATAGAGCCGATACGTGCCGAGGAAGAGCTGGCTCGGCTTGTCCTTGTTCATCGCCATCGGGATGTAGAAGGTCGACCGATCCGCCAGGTTGATGCCGTTCGTGATCGCGTTGTTGTTGAAGAAGAACGCGCCACCGTCGGCCATCCGGTACGGCGAGATGCCGAAGTACGTGCCGTAGACGAAGCAGCTCGGTCCCGCTGCACCGAACTCGCACGTGCCGTCGGCGGTCGGGTCCACGAGCACCTGGCCGCCGTCGCCGTTCGGGATGTCGAACCACGACGCGGACGCGACCGACTTGCGCAGCGTGCCGTTGTCCTGCGTGCCGCCCCAGAAGCGAGTCGGCAACGTCGGAACGGTCGCGATCGACGTGAACTGCGCGATCTGCAGCCCGGTCCGGGCGGTCACGCCGGCGCTCAGCGGGTCGACCGTCCCGTTCAGGCTCTGCCAGTTGACCGCGCTGAGCGGTGCGCTTGGGCCGGCGAGCCGGCCGCCGCGGTTGAGGCTGTACCAGACGCCACCGTCGGACCCGTAGACGATCTTGTTCGAGTCGTTCGGATCGAACGCGAACGCCTGGAAGTCCGGATGCTGGTCGTAGCCGAGGTTGATCCACGTCTGGCCGCCGTCGTCCGAGCGGAAGAATCCGCCCGAGCCGATGCCGTAATTGAACTGGCCGCCTGCGTAGACGACCCTCGGATCGTCCGGAGCCGCCTCGATCACGTTGTCGTAGAAGCACTGCCCACCGCAGTAGTCCTCGACGTTGTCCTGCGTACCGGAGCCACTCGGGAGCATCGACCAGCTGATCCCGTTGTTCTCCGACTTGAAGATCCGCGACGGGTGGTAGCCGGCGTCGTCCACCCAGTCGAAGCCGGCGTAGAGGACTGCGCCGGAGCCGGCCGGGTGAGAGATCGCGATCGAGAATCGCGTCAGGTTCCCTGCGTGCTGCGCCGGCGAGCCGGGGATGCCGTTCATGATCCGGGCCCACGTGGCGCCGCCGTTCGTGCTCTTGTAGATCGCGTCGCCCCAGAACGAGGCGTACAGGATCGACGTGTTCTGCGGATCCATTTCCAGATCCGTCGCGCCGTTGGCCTCGGTCGCCTCCTTCAGCAGCGTCCACGAGACGCCGCCGTTCGTCGACTCCCAGATGCCGTACCGGGAGTGGACGGCCGGCGTGACGCGCCGCGCACCGCCGCGGCCGCGGAGCACCGCGGCGTAGAGGTGACTCGCGTTCGCCGGGTCGACGACGATCCGAGAGATCGCGACGCCCCGGAAGTAGTCGCCCGAGACGTGCGTCCACGTGTTGCCGCCGTCGGTCGACTTGAGGACGCCGTTGCCGAAGTAGCTGTCTCCGGAGAGGTGGCCCTCACCCGTGCCGCCGTAGACGATGTTGTCGTTCGACGGAGCGACGGCGAGCGAGCCCATCGCGAGCGAGACCTGGTTGTCGGTCAGGGCTGTCCAGCTCCCGGCGCCCGTCGATGCGGTGCCGGCCCACTTCCAGATGCCGCCCTGCGCGCCGGCGAGCAGGATCGTTCCGTCCTTCCTGATCGCCATTGCGCCGATCCGGCCGCTCATCCCGCCGAACCGCTGATTCGGCCCCGGGCTTCGAAGGCCCTGGACGATCGGGTTCGGGCCGATGCCGGTCCAGGGCGCGTTGAACGTGGTCGGGCCGGTGGCCGACGTCCCCTTGCGGAGAGCCTTCGCCTCGGCTTGCCCCTGTGCGCGCTGGATTCCGGCCTGAGTGGCGTCGAGCGGGCTGGTGCCCGCCGTGCGCCTGCTCATGAAGAATGCGTTCCGGGCCATGAGCTCGGCGCTCGAGCCGGCCTCCTGCAACGGAGCCCGTCCGAACTCGCTGAGCACCTTGGCCTCGGTCCCGGCCTGGTAGCTGGGGTCGTCGCCGCCGACGACGCCGAATGCCGCACCGGCGACAACCGTGATCGAGGCGGCGACCACGGCGCCGGTGATCACCCAGCGCGGGCGCCGCCTCAAAATCGAAAAGTCCATCTCCCTCCCCTTCCCTCTTATGGACGTGTGGAGCCTTGACCGGCGCGGCTCGAAGCTCTGAGTGAGCCGGTGACCGACCTCGGCGTTGAAGCTTCGACCCTGCTCCTTGGCGGATTCAGCCAGCTTTTCGCGGAGTTCCTCGGGAATCCGGAGCAGGTAACGATAGGGCTTGCTGGCCAAGACGCGGCATTGTGACAGCGTTTGTGCAGATGTCAAGAGATCGATATCACCCGATCGCTGGGCGGAATCGATCTCGTGATCCCCGCTGATATCACCCGTCCGAGCCCGTCTCCCGGCCAGTACGCGACCGCGGCCGTCCTGCTCACGAGCCAGCGGAGCTGTCGCGCTCCCGCGGTCATGCGAGATATCCCTCGGAATATCGCGGTCACTGTATTTCGATCCGGTATTCGGAGAAATATCAGGGCGAAGAGGCGTGATATCGACCCGGAAATTATGAAAGGATTGCCCCGCTCAAGTGGCAGGGGAGGTTTATCGCTTCCTGCTCCGGATGCCTGTGCATCTTCGGGAGCAGCTCCACGCCGCGGCCGCACGGTCCGGCAGGAGCGTCAACGCCGAGCTCGTTCACCGGCTGGAGCGAAGCCTCGCCCGCGAGCAGCGCGTCCTCGGACGCCTGCGACTGCGACAAGGGGAGGGCAGTATGCAACGACGAACGTTGAGGCGCTGGTCGATCGCGGCCGGCGTCCTCGCCTCGGCGATGATCGTCGGGTTCTCGGCGTTCGCCCTGAACGGGGCGGCGCCGGCAGGACCCGCAGTCGAGGCGGAGATGCCGGCCGCGCTACGGCCGGCGCATCTCGCCGGCCTGAAGCAGGCAGCTCCCGGCAACCAGGGCATGAGCAACGAGGGCCCGGGCGGCGCGGCCGACGCCGAGTTCCGCAACTGGCTTCCCGGACACGACGATCTCGCGTCGCCGAGATGGACGGCGCCCGGGACGCATTCACCGACGGGCCGGCGTTCCGTATGGCGAGGGAGAGGGCGACGCGCTGGGTGACGTCGGCCCGAGCAGGGCGCTGTATCCGCGACTCTGACCTTCCTGACTCGTTCCTGTACGTGCCGAACGCGTACGTGGCGGGCGGCCGGACCACGACGATCGCGATCGCCGATCACTGCAAGCCGGGGCACTGCGAGGCGTACATCACGCCGGCGGGCGGCGGTGTGTGGACGACGAAGAACGGGCTGGCCGGGACGCCGCACTGGGAGTACCTGGGCGGCCCGCTGGGGATCAACTCGGCCGGTTCGGTCACGATCGACCCGAACGACCCGACCGGCAAGACGGTCTACGTCGGCACAGGCGAGGCGAACATCTGCGGCTCCGGCTGCGTCGCCGGCGTCGGCATCTACAAGTCGACCAACGGCGGCCAGACGTGGACAGCCCGCTCGGCGGCGGCGCCACCGACACGGGCAATCCGCTCGGCGGCAAGGGCATCGGCAAGATCCTGATCAACCCGGCAGACCGAACACGCTCTACGCAGCCACGACGACCGCCCTCCGCGGCATGTCGCGAGTCGTGCTGCGTGGGCGTCACCCGGCCGGTTCCGGGCGCGGCCAAGTGGGGCCTCTACAAGTCCACGAACGGCGGGAGCACGTGGACCTTCATCCACAACGGCTCCGTCGACGCGGCCGACTGCACCGGCGATCTCAACGAGTTCAACAACGGCACCCGGCTCCTGCTCGCCGCGCGGCGTCCGGTCGCTCGCAGCTCGACCCGACGAACCCGGACATCCTCTACGCGGGCTCGTACGCACGAGGCGTCTGGCGGTCGACCGACGGCGGGGCGAATTGGACGCAGATCAAGCCGTCGCTCAACTCGGCCCTCATCCAGACTCGGCCCGAACCTGGCCGTCACCAAGCTGGCGAACGGCAAGACGCGCATGTACATCTACGAGGGTAACAGGCGCGTGTCGGCCAGTCCCTGGACCACTCGCGGCTCTTCCGCAGCGACGACGTCGCGACTGGAGCCCCGGCGTTCGCCGACCTGACGAGCCCCGATCCTGCACAGCCCGGGTTCGCAACCTTCAACCAGTGCACCGGGCAGTGCTGGTACGACGTGTTCGTCTACACGCCGAAGGGCCATCCGAACATGGTCTACACCGGTGGCTCGTACTCCTACGGCGAGGTGATCGCGAACAAGCGCGGAGTCGTCCTCTCGATGGATGGTGGCGTGAGCGGGACGGACATGACGTTCGACGGGACGGACTCGCTCCATCCGAACGGGCTCCATCCCGACCAGCACGACCTCGCCACGAACCCGAACAACCCGCTCCAGTTCTTCGAGACGAACGACGGCGGCGTCATGCGCTCGAGCGGCGACCTCGTCAACCGCTCGTCGTGGTGCACGGGACCGCCGAACCGCGGACTACGAACCCCGCGCAACGGCTCGCTGTCAGCAGATGCTCTCGGCGATCCCGTCGAAGCTGGACGGGATCAACGACGGCCTGTCCACGCTCCAGTGGATCAAGGTGACGGCCAGCCCGCACAACCCGCAGCCGCTCCAGGGCGGGACGCAGGACAACGGTACGTGGGAGACGCCGGGGAACCCGGTGAAGTGGGAGAACACGATGATCGGTGACGGTGGCTGGAACGGCTTCGACGCCGCCAATCCGAACTTCCGCTTCCACTCGTTCTTCGACGCATCCCCGGAGGTGAACTTCGAGGGCGGCACCATGGCCACGTGGATCTCGGTCTACGACCCGCTCTTCGGGCACGCCGGCACGAACTTCTACTCGCCGATCATCAGCGACCCGGTGGAGAGCGGCTGGATGTTCGCCGGCACCGGGCGGACGGCGTACCGGACGAAGACCCACGGCCTCGGCACGATGACGATGGCCGAGGCGCAGCTGCACTGCAACTCATGGACGGGCGACTTCGCAGTCCAATGCGGTGACTGGGCCGAGCTCGGGCCTAACCGGCTGACCGCCGCCTTCTGGGGCGACCGTGCAGGCGGCAACGTCGCCGCGGTCGAGCGGACCAAGGCCGACTCGTCGTCGGCCTGGGCCGGGACATCCACGGGCCGGGTCTTCATCACGAAGAACGTCGGGGCCGAGGCTGCCGGCCAGCGCAGTGTCGTGGACGCGGCTCGATGACACGACACGACGATCGACCCGAACCGGTTCGTGTCGAGCATCTACGTGGATCCCGCGAACGGGAACCACGCGTGGATCTCGTACAGCGGCTACGGCGTGAACACACCGGGCAGCCCGCGCACATCGTCGAGGTGACGTACAACCCGGGCACCGGGACGTCGACGTGGGTCGACCCGGTCGTTCAACTTCGGCGACCTGCCCGTCAACGATCTCGTCCGAGACGACGTCACGGGTGATCTGTATGCCGGGACCGACTTCGGCGCACTGCGCCTGGCGGCCGGCACCACGACGTGGACGACCTCCGCGCCGGGGCTGCCGAACGTCGAGGTGACGAGCCTCGAGATCATCCCGAGCGAGCGGATCCTGTACGCCGCGACGCACGGGCTCAGCACCTGGAGGCTGAACCTGGACTGATACGCGGCGTCTCGACCGAACAGGAGAGGGGCCGCCTTCGGGCGGCCTCTCTCGTTCTCTGGGGATATCGACTTGATATCGGAGCCGAGATCGTTAAGTATCCGCTCCGATATATGGCGAGGGAGGTCTATCGCTTCCTGCTCCGGATGCCCACGCATCTTCGAGAGCAGCTCACTGACGCGACCGCGGAGTCGGGCAGGAGCCTGAACGCCGAGATCGTGAACCGGCTCGAGGAGAGCCTCGCCGACAACCCTGGCGTCTTCCGCCGCCTGGGTCTGCGGATATCCGACGCCTGGAGGGCGACTGGGGAGCGGATACCCCGCGAGAGGAGGAGCATGTCCCCCGAGTACAAGAACTCGCGACGCGCGACGAGACGCCGCCGACTCGTCTTCGGTGCTGTCGCCGCCGCTGTCGTGCTGACGACCGCCATGGTCGTCGGCGCGCTCTCGCTCAACCCGTCGTCTCAGACGGCCTCGCCGGCGTTCGCCGAGGAGGGCTACGAGCTCTCACCGGCGATGAGGCAGAAGCTCGCGAACCCCAAGTTCTCGCCGGGCGAGCCGCAGCGGGAAAGCGGCGAGTCGGGCGACGGCGACCTGGAGTGGCAGATGCACGCCGCCCCGGGCACCGAGATCCCGATGGCGGCCATCACCGGCAGCCGCGCGGATTGGCAGGCCCTGAAGGCGCGGGGCAACGCCTCGCTCGCCGGCAACGGGAAGTGGACCAACCTCGGGCCGGACAACGCGGTCTACCCGCTGAACCCGAGCCGCAACCGCTTCGTGTACGTGCCGAACGAGTACGTGGCCGCCGGCCGAACGGCCCACAGCGCCATCGATCCGAACTGTCGTCCGGGCGACTGCCGCTACTGGATCGCCAACGCGGGCGGTGGCGTCTGGCGGACGAACGATCCGTTCGCCGCGGAGCCGAAGTGGGAGTACTTGTCCGGAGACTTCCAGCACAACAACACCGCCGCGCTCGAGCTCGATCCCAACGATTCGACGAGCAACATGATCTACGCAGGCACCGGGGAGCCGAACACGTGCCGGAGCGGCTGCATCGCCGGCGTCGGCCTCTACAAGTCGAAGGACGGCGGCAACCACTGGTCCGGCCCGATCGGCACGCAGTACTTCGCCGGCCGCGGCATCGGCTCGATCCAGGTGAAGCCGGGCGACCCGTCCACGATCTTCGTCGGGTCAGGCGCCCAGGGCTCGCGTGGCATCAGCAACACCTGCTGCACCGGCGTCGACCGTGGCGGGAACATCCCGGGCGCTCCGCACTTCGGGCTCTGGCGGTCCACCGACGGTGGTGCAGACGTTCGAGCTCGTGAGCCAGGGCAACACGACGAACTGCACGACCGCGACACCGACGGAGGTCTTCAACGGTCTGACGCCGTGCTCGCCTCGTGGCGCCCGTCGTGTGCACTTCGACCCCGTCGACCCGGACACGGTGTATGCGACCTTCGGCGCCAAGGGGATCTGGCGCTCGAGCTCGAACGGTGACCCCGGCACGTGGGTGCAGATCTTCGCGCCGCGCGGCCCGGCCACCAGCCCGGCGACGGGCGCGGATGTCGAGCGGGCCGAGTTCGACGTCGTTGAGCACAACGGCGGGACGCGCATGTACGTCGGGGTCGGAGGCGGCGCCGGTCAGACCTCACGGGTCTTCCGGAGCGACAGCGTCCGCGCCGGCGCGCCGATGTTCATCGAGCTCACGAATGACACGAGCGCGGGCTACTGCGACCCGCAGTGCAACTACGACAACTACGTGTACGTGCCGCGGAAGGCCGACGGGTCGGCACATAGCGCCGACACCGTCTACCTGCTCGGCGACAACGACTACACCCAGGCCGCGCAGGGAACGTCGAACGGGCGTGCCGTCCTCCTGTCGACCGACGCAGGCGCAACCTTCACCGACATGACCTACGACGCGGTGGACGACCTCCAGCCGCACGGCATCCACCCCGACCAGCACTCGATCGTCACGGACCCCGCCGACTGGAAGCGCTTCCTCGAGACGGGCGACGGCGGCATCGTGCGCTCGAACGGCAACTTCTTCGACGACTCCGCCCAGTGCGCGAGGTACAGCCCGCCGCTGACTCCGACCCGTCTCGCGACGTGTCGGAGGGTGACCAGCAGGATCCCGGAGCGCCTCGAGTCCATCAACAAGGGGCTCAACACGCTCCACTTCTACCAGGTGACGTTCAACCCGAATCGCCCCGGCGAGCTGGCAGGAGGCGCGCAGGACAACGGCTCGTGGATGCGCCTTCCCGGGACGAAGACGTGGGTCGAGACGTACGTCGCCGACGGAGCCTTCAACGGCTTCGACGCCGGCGATCCGAACTACTCGTCGCTCTCCTGGCAGTTCGGCGCACTGGCGGCGCTCGACCAGCCTCGGAACCAGCAGGCGGGCTTCTTCATCGCCGACACGCTGGCAACCGTGGGCTCGACGCAGTTCCGCTACGACCGCGAGACGGCCGCGTTCAGCGCGCCGACGTTGTTCCACCCGAAGGTCAGCAAGCTGATGTTCACCAGCCGGGAGCACGTCTTCCGCTCGTTGAACGGCGGGGTGAACCCCAACTTCGCCTACGCGGAGGTGAAGGAGCACTGCAACCTCTGGACCGGCAACCACGACATCAACGAGAACGGCGTCTACGAGCGGCCGGTCGACATCTGCGACGACTGGAAGCCGATGGGCAACCCGGACCATCCTGGCCGGCTGACGTACGGCCCACTGGCCGCATGCCCGACCGCAGCGGACCCGACCGGGCCGTTGGTCGTCGCGTGCCCGCCGCCGTATCCGTGGGGTGAGGATCGCTCCGGCGGCCACGTCTCGGTGAACGAGCCGTCGCCCTCCGACAGCAACGTCGTCTGGGCGGGCACCAGCGCGGGACGGATCTTCATCACGACGAATGCCCGCGCGGCCGACCCGGCGTCGATCCAGTGGAAGCGGATCGACCCGAGCTCGTCGGTCGATCCGGCTCGGTATCCGACCGACGTCTACGTCGATCCCTCGGATCCGAACCACGCCTACATCACGTACAGCGGCTACAACCACGTGACGCCGGACACGCCGGGGCACATCTTCGAGGTCCGGTACAACCCGGCCACGGGGACGGCGACGTTCACGTCACTCGACGGCACCGGCTCGAAGGCTCTCGGCGACCTGCCCGTCGGCACGATCGAACGAGACGAGAAGAACGGTGACCTCTACATCGGCACGGACTTCGGTGTCGCCAGGCAGAAGGGATCCGAGAACGGGTGGCAGCACGCCTCGCCGGGGATCCCGACGACCACGATTCCGTACCTGAAGATCGACCAGGAGAGCCGCGTCATGTACGTCGCGACGCACGGCTTCGGCGCTTGGACGCTCAAGCTGTCCTAGCCTGCCCCGCTCACAACAACGCCGCACAAGGGCCGCCTCCGGGCGGCCCTTCGCTACGGAGCGGCGCAGCTGAACTGCGAGTAGTTCACGCCGGCGCGGCTGCCCTTGGAGCCGGTCGCCGTGATCGAAAAGCTGCGGCAGGGATCGATGCGGAACCGGATCGTGAAGGTGCCCTTCGTCGATGCCCGTACCCGCTTCACGGGTACCCCGGTGAGGCGGACGAGCTCGCCGCTCCGGAAGCCGGTGCCGGCGACGACCGCCATCGGGATCACCCGCTTGATCATGAGCTGGGCGTTGCTGCGCGCGGCCGGGACCTTCTGGACCTCTCCCAGTCCGGTCTCGGCACGGAGCCACCGGCGCCGAAGAGCGTCGTGCTCCCGAAGAAGACGAGGAGGGCGAGCAAGAGCATCATCGTTAGTACGCCACCGCCCCACGTCCCGTCACAGCCGCATGGCGCTGCTCGTCCGCGCGGTAGCTGGAGCGGACGAGCGGGCCGGCGAAGACGGAGCCGAAGCCCAGTGCCTCGCCCTGCTCGCGGAACCAGCGGAACTCGTCAGGGTGCACCCAGCGGTCGATCTTCGCGTGCTTGTCGGAGGGCTGGAGGTACTGGCCGATCGTGACCACGTCCACGCCGTTCTCGCGCAGGTCGCGCATCGTCTCGACCACCTCGTCGTTCGTCTCCCCCAGCCCGACGATGATCCCCGACTTCGTCATCACGCGATAGTCGGCGAGCTCCTTCGCGCGCCGGAGCAGCCAGAGCGCCGTGTCGTAGGACGCCTTGGCGCCGCGCATCCTCCGGTGGAGTCGGCGGACGGTCTCGATGTTGTGGTTGAAGACTTCGGGCCGCTCGGCGAGGACGGTACGGAGCGCCTCCTCCTCGACGCCGAGGAAGTCAGGCGTGAGCACCTCGACACCCGCGGCCGGCAGCTTGTGCTTCAGGGCTCGGATCGTCGCCGCGAAGTGCCCGGCGCCGCGGTCGGGGAGGTCGTCGCGGTCGACCGAAGTGACGACGACGTGCTCCAGCTTCATCTGCGCGGCAGCGTTCGCGAGCCGAAGCGGCTCGAGCGGGTCCGGCGGATGCTCGGGCTTGCCCGAGTTGACGTAGCAGTACCGGCAGGCGCGTGTGCAGGTGTCGCCGAGGATCTGGAAGGTCGCGGTCCCGCGGCCCCAGCACTCGGAGATGTTCGGGCATCGCGCCTCCTCGCAGACGGTGACGAGGCTGGCGCCGTGCAGGAGCTTCTTGACGTCGAAGTACTGCGAGTCCGCGCTCGGTGCGCGAACCTTCATCCACGGGGGGCGGCGAGGCCGCTCGGCGACGGGCAGCGACTTCACGCCGACAAGTGTACGGCGAGAGCGCTCGCGGTCGGCGAGCGGGACTAAGCTCGCCGGGTGCCCGAGGCACCTCTACGGGAGACGAAGTTCGGGCCGGTCGCAGACGTCGACGGCTGGTTCGTCGTCAATGCCCGCGAGGCCCGGTGGCGGGACTCCGGCCCGTTCGGCGTCTACTGCGACTTCGAGGGCAAGCGCCCCTTTCGCCAGCTCGGGGTCAACATCAGCGTCCTCGAGCCGGGCCAGAGTCTCGGCTACTACCACCGCGAGAACGGCCAGGAGGACTTCCTCGTCCTGTCCGGGAGCTGCGTGCTGATCGTCGAGGACGAGGAGCGGCCGCTCGAGGCGTGGGACTTCGTGCACTGCCCACCCGAGACGCCGCACATGATCGTCGGCGCTGGAGATGGTCCTAGCGTCGTGCTGGCGGTTGGTGCGCGCGGGCTCCCCCGGAAAGGGCTCGTCTACCTTCCGTCCGAGACCGCCAGGAAGCACGGCGTCTCGGTCGACGAGGAGACGACGAAGCCCTCCGAGGCCTACGCCGACTTACCGAAGTCGAGCCGCGTGTCCTACGGCGGCTGGTTGCCCGAGCTCTAGGCCGGCGACTTCCTCGAGCTCGAGGTCGAAGACCTCCTCGAGGGCGCGGGCAGCGTGCGGGCGAACCTCGTCGACCGAGATCGGCCGGCCGAGCTCCCGCGCGAGGGTCGTGAACGCCGTGTCCTCGAGGCCGCAGGCCGTGATCCACTCCGTGAACGGCGCAGGGTCGAGGTCGACATTGAGCGCGTACCCGTGGGTGGTCACCCACTTCGAGATGTGGACTCCGATGGAGGCAATCTTTCGCGGCGGTCGCTCCAGCCAGATCCCGGTCAAGCCCTCGATCCGGGTCGCCTCCACCCCGACCGCGCCGATCGTTCGGATCAGCGCCTCCTCGAGGTCGCGGCAATACCTCTTGACGTCCTCGCCGTGCCGCGTGAGGTCGAAGATCGGGTAGCAGACGAGCTGCCCCGGCCCGTGATAGGTGGACTTGCCTCCCCGGTCGGTCTCGACGACCTCGACCTCGGCGCCCTCCGGGATGTGGAGCTCACTCTCGTCCGCCCGGCGCCCGAGGGTGACGACCGGCGGGTGCTCGAGCAGAACGACGGTGTCCGGGATCGTCCCCTGCGCCACAGCGGCGGCGAGCGAGCGCTGGAGCTCCCAGGCCTCGAGGTACGGCACACGGCCCAGCTCGATGAGGTGGCCGGGCCTCATGTGCTCCGCACCTCGTACCGCGGGAGCCCGTCGTCGGGAAGCGTCTCCCATGCCGCGACCGAGCGGACGTAGTTGTGGAACTCGGGCTTCTGCTCCAGCCCTTCGTCGATCGCGCTCAGCCGGACGCTGCACTCCTCCGACTCCGGCCAGCCGCCGCCGAACAGATTCGAGCCGCAGCGCGAGCAGAACGTCTTCGCACTGCCTTCGTCCGGCTGGTACGTCGTCAGGAGCTCGCGGCCCTGCGTGACCTCGATCGTCTCGCTCCGGGCGCGCCCGTTGGCGGTTCCGACCCCGCCCGAGATGCGCTTGCACGACGTGCAGTGGCAGAAGGAGGCGACGGTGAACGGCTCGCTGATCTCGAACCGAACGCCCCCGCACCAGCAGCTCCCCAGCATCGCGCTCATCGGCCGACGAACATCCAGCGATGGCCCTCGAGGTCCTCGGCGCGGTAGCGGAGGCCGTCGGGGCCCTCATCGACCGGTGAGAGCATCGTGCACCGGCCGCTTCGGCCTGCGCAAAGTGCGCTTTCA
>CAVTCN010000016.1:0-91622 GCA_963733215.1 uncultured Actinomycetes bacterium | reverse complement strand
GGTCGCAGCGAGCCAGGAGAGCACCGTTACCGCATCCGTCCCCCACGCTTCGGCCGCCCAGGCGGAGTCGTAGCCGAGCGTCTCGGCCTCCTGCGCGAGCGCCACCAGCTCCGTCGGGTTCGTCCCTGGCGGCGCGTACCCCATGTAGAAGCCGAGCCGCACGCTGCGATGCTAACCCGGTGGCGGTGACGGAACTCGCTCCGACCGAAGAGATCCAGGAGCTGCGCGCGCGCTATCGCGCGTTCATGGAGCGAGCACGTCTACCCGAACGAGCGCGAGCTCCACGTCCGACGACGCCGACCTGATCCAGTCGCTTCGGGCGAAGGCGAAGGAGGAGGGGCTCTGGGCGCCGCACGTCCCGCCCGAAGCCGGCGGCACCGGCCAGGGCTTCCTCGCGTACGCGCACCTGAACGAGGAGATCGGCAGGTCGACGTACGCGCAGCTCGTGTTCGGCTGCCAGGCGCCCGACGCCGGCAACGCGGAGATCCTGCACCTGTTCGGGACCGACGGAGCAGAAGGAGCGCTGGCTGCGGCCGCTGGTCGCGGGCGAGATCCGCTCGTTCTTCTCGATGACCGAGCCGGAGGTGCCCGGCTCGGACCCGACGACCCTACGGACGACCGCGCGGCGCGACGGCGACGAGTGGGTGATCGACGGGCACAAGTGGTTCTCGTCCGGCGCCGACGGCGCGGCGTTCGGGATCGTGATGGCGGTGACCGACCCTGACGCGGAGCCGCACCGGCGCGCGTCCCAGATCCTCGTTCCGGCCGACACGCCTGGAGTCGAGATCGTCCGGCCGATACCGGTGATGGGCCATGCCGGAAGCGGCTGGTCGACCCACTGCGAGGTCTGGTACCGCGATGTGCGCGTGCCGGTCGCGAACACGCTCGGCGAGCCCGGCGACGGCTTCCGGATCGCGCAGAAGCGGCTGGGGCCGGGCCGGATCCACCACGTGATGCGCTGGCTCGGGCAGATGCAGCGCGCGTTCGAGCTGTTGTGCTCGTACTCGCTGGAGCGCGAGGCGTTCGGCTCCCGCCTCGCCGACAAGCAGACGGTGCAGAACTGGATCGCGGACTCGGCGGCGGCGATCCATGCCTGCCGGCTGATGACGCTGGACGCCGCGCACAAGATCGACGAGGGCGACGAGGCTCGGGTCGAGGTCTCGGTGATCAAGTTCTACGCCGCGCAGGCGCTGCACGACGTCATCGATCGCGCGATCCAGGTGCACGGCGCGCGCGGGCTCACCGACGAGACGCCGCTGGCGGCGATGTATGCGACGGCACGCGCCGCGCGGATCTACGACGGGCCGGACGAGGTGCACCGCATGGTCGTGAGCCGGCGGATCCTGAAGGAGTTCGAGAAAGGCGGCACATGGCGGTTCTCGTGAAGACAAACCGGCGCGTGACGCTCGCCGCGCGGCCGCAGGGCTTTCCGAAGGATGCGGACTTCGTCCTGGATGAGGTCGAGGTCGGAGAGCCAGGGCCTGGCGAGGTCCTCGTGCGGATCCTCTGGGTCTCCGTCGATCCCTACCAGCGCGGCCGCATGAGCGAGACGCGCTCGTACGCGAAGAGTCTCGAGCTCGGGGACGTGATCACGTCCCAGTCGCTGGCGGAGGTCGTCGAGAGCCAGGACGGGCGCTTCTCACCTGGCGATCTGGTCGTCGGACAGCTCGGCTGGCAGGAGTACGCGGTCGCCGCGCCGGCTCGGTCGGAGGGTTCCCGAGTTCCTCGACCCGCCCACGCTGGCCCTGCACGCCGTCGGCGCGACGGGGATGACCGCGTACTTCGGGCTGCTCGACGTGGGCAAGCCGAAGCCCGGCGACACCGTCGTCGTGTCCGGTGCCGCGGGCGCCGTCGGCCAGATCGTCGGGCAGATCGCGAAGCTCGCCGGCTGCCGGACGGTCGGGATCGCGGGCGGCCCCGACAAGTGCACGGACTGCCGCCTGTACGGCTACGACGAGGCGATCGACTACAAGGACGAGAACTTCCGGGAAGCGTTCAAGGCCGCCTGTCCCGACGGCGTCGACATCTACTTCGACAACGTCGGCGGCGGAGTCTCGGAGGGCGTGCATCGCCGCCTCAACGTCGGCGCGAGGATCGTCATCTGCGGGCAGATCTCGCAGTACAACCTGGAGCGGCCGGAGCCGACCTTCCATCCCGCGACGCTGATCGTCTACCGCGCGCGGATGCAAGGCTTCCTGATCAACGACTACGCGCATCGCTTCGACGAGGCGGCGCTGCGGTTGGCGCGCTGGGTCGCCGAGGGCAAGATCACGTGGCGCGAAGACGTGACGGACGGGCTGGAGAACGCCCCGACCGCCTTCATGGGGATGTTGCGCGGCGAGAACCGCGGCAAGGCCCTGGTCAAGGTCGCCGACCGAGAACACCCCAAGTAACAACTTGTTACTTGCGTTGAGGGCGGCTTCTGAGCTCGGGGACGCCGATGCCGGAGATGTGGTCGAGCACCGCCTCCGGCGGTCGCGCACGGAACGCGACGTCGACGAGGACGCTGGCCGTGCTGGGACCTCGTCGGAGGCGTCGGGATTCGTGAACGAGTAGGCGAACGCGCTCGTAGCTCGGCCTGGCCACGCCGATCCGGTCGGCCTCACGTCCGACGCGCCGGCAGGTCTCGGCGATCGGAACGGAGGGATCGTCGGCCTTGACGAGCGCCTCGAGGAGGCGGGCGACATTCGCGCGGCGAATCGTGGCACCACTCGACTATGCCGCCGAGAGGACCTCGGAAAAGTGCCAAGTCAGCGCCGAACCTTCCCAAGTAACAAGTTGTTACTTGGCTAGAGCGGCGGGGGACACCCTCCGCGCCGGGGGCCCTCGGGCCCGGGATGCCGCCGAAGCGGTAGGGCTCGGGCTCCCGGCCCGGCTGGACGATCCACGCCTCGCCGGTTCCCTCACTGCGTGCCGCGAGGAGCACCGCGTCGGCGACCTCCTCGGCACGAAGCAGCGGAAACCCCGCGGACTCGAAAGCCGAGCGGAGCTCGGCCGTGACCATGGGCGTGTCGGCGAACCCGGGGCAGACGGCGTTGATCCGGATCCCCGACTCCTCGAGTTGCGGTGCGACCGAGCGGACGAGGCCGATCACGGCGTGCTTCGTGAGTGCGTAGATCGGGTCGCTCTCCACCCCGGTCAGGCCGGCGAGCGACGCGGTCACGACGATCGCGTCTCCGTCGCCCATGACTCCGGCGAGGCGCCGGACACCGAAGAGGACGCCGTCGACGTTCACCGCCACGACTCGCCGGTACTCCTCGTCGGTCAGCTCGGCGATCGCCGCCGTGCCCGTCGTCACTCCGGCGTTCAGACACGCGAGATCGAACCGGCCGACCGACTCCCACGCCGCCGGGTCCGTCACGTCGAACCCGTCCTTCACGTCCAGGCCGGTGACCTCCGCCCCTTCCCGTTCGAGCCGCTCGACGATCGCGCGGCCGATCCCGCCGGCGGCGCCCGTCACGAGCGCAGTCCTAGGGAACAAGGACGACCTTGCCGACATGGCGGCGCGCCTCGATCAGTTCATGTGCCTCGGCCGCGCGCTCGAGCGGGAACGTCGCGCCCACGAGCGGCTTGACCCCACCCGACGACCAGAGCTCGAGGAGCTCGCCGATCGCCTCGCGCACGAGCTCGGGGTTGTGACGCATCAGGCGTCCGAGATAGAAGCCCTGCAGCCCGAGGTTGCGACCGACGAGCGGCGCGGGGTCCATCGACTCCCACCAGCCGCCCGCGAACCCGATCGCGACGACCGTCCCGAGCGGGTTCAGCACGCCGAAGCTCTGTGTGAAGACCTCGCCGCCGACCGGGTCGAGCACGACGTCCGCTCTCACCTTCTCCGCGAACTCGTCGTACCCGAACACCTCGTCCGCCCCTTGCTCCAGTGCCACGCCGCGCTTCTCCTCCGTGCTCGCCGTCGCCGTGACGCGGGCGCCCAGATGCTTCGCGACCTGGATCGCCGCCGACCCGACACCGCCCGAGCCCGCATGAACCAGCACGACCGACCCCGCCCCCACGCGAACCTGCCGAGTGAGGGGAATCCACGCCGTCAGATACGTCAAGAGAAATCCGGCGCCCTCCTCGAAAGACGCACCCTCCGGCAGCGGCACGACAAGGTTCTCGTCCACGGCAATCGCCTCCGCATAGCCCCCGCCCCGCGGGAGCGCCATCACGCGACGGCCGTCCGCCTCCCCCGCGACCTCGGAGCCGGGAACCGTCGGCAGCTCCGGAGGCTGCGGGTAGCGCCCCTGGCGAACCAGCACGTCGGCGAAGTTGACCCCGGCAGCCTTCACGCGCACGACGATCTCGCCGGCGCCCGGCTCGGGGTCGGGCATCTCCTCGAGCTCGAGCCGGTCCGGCGCGCCGGTCTCGCGGAGAACGACTGCTTTCACGGTCGGCCTACGACGACGCCGGTACCTGCTCCTGCGCGAACTGCTCCCGCAGCTCGGTCTTCTTGAACTTCCCCACGCTCGTCTTCGGGATCTCCTCGACGAACTCGAAGCGATCGGGCAGCCACCACTTCGCGAACTTCGGCGCCAGGAGCTCCTTCAGCTCGTCCGCGCTCACCGTCTCGCCCTCCTTGAGGACGACCGCGGCGAGCGGCCGCTCGGCCCACTTCTCGTCCGGGATCGCGATCACGGCGGCTTCCGCCACCGCCGGGTGCGACATGATCGCGTTCTCGAGCTCGACCGACGAGATCCACTCGCCGCCCGACTTGATCACGTCCTTCGACCGGTCCTTGATCTGGATGAAGCCGCGCGGGTGCATCGAGACGATGTCGCCGGTCTTGAACCAGCCGTCGTCGGTCCACCGGTCGGCCTGCGAGTCGTCGTTGTAGTACCCCGCCGCGACCCACGGCCCGCGAACCTCGAGCTCGCCCATCGACTCGGCGTCCCACGGGACGTCCTCGTCGCCGGCGCGGACCCGAAGTTCGACGAACGGCAGCGGGACACCGGCCATCGCGACGAAGTCGAACTGCGTGTCCTGGTCGGCGTCCTGGAGGTCGCCGATGAAATCGCTCACAGACGCGACGGGCGAAGTCTCGGTCATGCCCCAGCCCTGCACGACGCTCATCCCGTGCCGCTCCTTGTACGCGGCGATCATCGCGCGCGGTACCGCGGAGCCTCCGACGAGCATGCCCTTCATGTGGGACAGGTCCCACTTGCCGGCGTTCGCGTCGAGCATCTGCAGCATTCCCAGCCAGATCGTCGGCACGCCGGCCGTCCACGTCACCTTCTCCTGGACGAAGTCCTCGAGCAGGCTCTCGGGGTCCAGGTGCGGGCCCGGGAACACCAGCTTCGTGCCGAGCATGGCGGCGAGATACGGGTAGCCCCACGCGTTCGCATGGAACATCGGCACGACGGGCAGCAGCGTGTCGCCGTGCGCGACGCGCAGCCCGAGCGGCGAGGTCGTCGCGACGCCGAGCGCGTGCAGCACGGTCGAGCGGTGCGAGTAGACGACGCCCTTGCAGCGGCCGGTGGTGCCGCTCGTGAAGCACATCGCGGCCGCCTCGCGCTCGTCGAGCTGCGGGTCCTCCCACTCGTCCGGGCTGGCGGTCGCAAGGAGCTCTTCGTAGGAGTCCTCGACGACGAAGACATGCTCGATCTTCGTCCGGTCCTGGAACTGCTCGAGCAGAGGAAGGAGGCTGCGGTCGACGATCACGGCCTTGTCCTCGCCGTGATCCGCGATGTACGCGAGGTCCTCCGGGTGGAGGCGGAGGTTCAGGGTGTGGAGCACGTAGCCGCCGCACGGAATCCCGAAGTACGCCTCGAGGTGCTGGTAGTGGTTCCAGCAGAGCGTCGCGACCCGGTCGCCGCGCTCGAGCCCGAGCTTCTGGAGCGCGACGGCCAGCTGCCTTGCGCGGCCGGCCATGTCGGCGAACGTGTAACGGTGGAAGCTCTTGTCCGGGAGCCTCGTGACGACCTCCTGGTCGCCGAAGAACGTCTCCGCGCGCTGCAGGATCGGGGGCAGCGAGAGCTGGTAATCCATCATCAAGCCGTTCATCGAGCCGTTGCCTCCTCCGTAGACCCAGTCAAGATCGTCCTCTATTTCTCATCGCGGGTAAAGGCCTGTCGGCGGGGCAGGTCGCGGTCCACGTCCACGAGCTGGCCGTCGCGGCCGACGTAACCGCCCTTGCCGCCGACAACGAGCATCACGAGGTCCTCGTCGCCGGGATTGGAGATCTTCCGAGGTGTCGTCGACTCCACGTGGACGACGCCGCCCGGCCCGAGCTCGAACGCCTCGCCGTCGACCTCGAACAGCGCGCGCCCGCTGTGGACGAAGTAGAGCTCGTCCTGCTCGTCGTGGTAGTGGAGGAAGCCCTCCTGTCCGGGCGGGTACACGACGCCGTTGACGCCGAAAGCGGTCACGTTCAGCGCCTTGCGGACTTTGCGGAACCCAGGTCCCCCGCCCAGCTCGTCCAACGATCCCTTGGCGTAGCCCATCGACCCTCCTAGCTCTTGAGCAGCACTCGTTCGTAGATTCGGTCGCGGAGCCGGTCAGGGAGGCGTTCGAACCCCGCCCGCAGCTTCGCGTCCCTACCGACCAGGTAGCGCGCGTGCGGCCGCTCGGCGGAGAGCGCTTCCTCGACGACCTCGGCCACGCGCTCGGCCGGCGCGCCGCCTGCGCCGCGCTTCAGCGCCACGATCCGGAACGCCGCGACCCGTTCGGCGTAGAGCTCGGCCAGCTCCGCGTCCTGCGTTGCGGCGAGCTCGTCGGCGCGCGCGGCCGAGCGCCCCCAGATCGCTGTCCGAATCGAGCCCGGCTCGACGATGGAGACCGAGATGCCGAAGGGCTTCAGCTCCAGTCGCAGCGAATCCGCCACGGCCTCGAGAGCGTGCTTCGAGGCCGCGTACGGCGCGAGAAACGGCAGCGCGCTCCGTCCCGCGATCGAGCCGATGAAGACGATCCTGCCCTTCGAGCGACGGAGCGCCGGCAGGAGGGCCTGCGTGACCGCCACCTGCCCGACCAGGTTGACCTCGAGCTGGTAGCGGAGCTGGTCGACCGGGACGAGCTCGAGCGGCGAGCCGAGTGCGATCCCCGCGTTGTTGACGAGGCCGTCCAGCTCGTCGACGCGCTCGGCGGCGGCACGGATCTGCTCGGCGTCGGTGACGTCGAGCAGGACCTCCTCGGTTCCCTCCGGCGCGTCACCCTCGCGGCGAACGCCGGCGAGCACCCGCCACCCCGCGCGGGCGAGCCTCACGGCGCACGCCTCGCCGATCCCCGACGACGCGCCCGTGACGATGGCCGTGCGGGTCAATCCAGCAGCCAGGAGGCAATCCGGGCGCGGTGCACGCGGCCGTGGCCGCCGTATGCCTGGATCCAGAGTGCACGCTTGTAGTACTCGTGGAGCACGTGCTCCCAGGTGAAGCCGATGCCGCCGTGCACCTGGATCGAGCGCTCGCACGCGGCTACCGCAGCGTCCGACGCATACGACTTCGCCGCAGCAGTCGCGATCGGCGCCTGCTCGTCGTCCTCGGCGACGCACCACGCGGCCCAGTAGGCGAGCGAGCGGGCCAGCTCGGTCTCGACGAAGGTGTCGGCGAGCTGGTGCGAGACGGCCTGGTACACGCCGATCTTCCGCCCGAACTGCTCCCGGTCCTTCGCGTACTCGACCGCGAGGTCGAGCGCCTTCTTCCCGATCCCGACGGCCTCGAGCGCAAGTGTCGCCAGGCGCTCGTCGTCGGGCCGGTCCGCGTCGAAGAGCGACTCGCCCACGCCGGCGCGCCCGGCTTCCTCGAACAGGACGGCCTTGTCGACGAAGCTCAGGTCGGCCGCGCCGATCTCGTCGCGCGACCAGCCGCCGTTCGCCAGGGCGTCGCGCGCCTCGCGGCGGAGGAGCTCCTGCTCTTCGGTGAACGCGAACTGCACTAGCGGCTCCTCGGGAGGCCGAGCACGCGCTCGGCGATGATGTTTCGCAGGATCTCGGAGGTCCCGGCCTCGATCGTGTTGCCGCGGCTCCGGAGCTGCTGGTGGCCCCAGTAGCCGTCGTCCTCGCCCTCGAGGATCTCCATCGCGAGCTTGGTCAAGCGCTGGTTCTGCTCCGACCAGTGCAGCTTGGAGACGGAGCCCTCGGGGCCGGGGATCCCGGTCTGCATCAGCGTCGTCAGCGAGCGGTAGTTCGTCATCTTCAGCGCCTGGAGCTCGATCCACTCCTGGGCGACGCGGTCGCGGATGATCGGGTCGTCGGCGCCCTTCTCCTTCGTGAGCCCGACGAGCTTCTGCACCTGCGCCTCCAGCGCGCCGCCGAGCGCGAAGCCGAGCGTCCCGCGCTCGTGGAGGAGCGTGGTCATCGCGACCTGCCAGCCTCCGCCGATCTCGCCGAGCAGGTTCTCCTTCGGCACCTCGACGTCCGTCAGGAAGATCTCGTTGAACTCGGCCTCGCCGGTGATCTGGCGCAGCGGGCGCACCTCGACGCCGGGCGCCTTCATGTCGACGATGATGTACGTGAGGCCCTCGTGGCGCTGCGACTCCGGGTCGCTCCGGCCGACGAGGATGCAGTGTTCGGCGATGTGCGCGAACGACGACCAGACCTTCTGGCCGTTGACGACGAAGGAGCCGTTCCGCGCGTCGATCGAGGTTCGCACGGCCGACAGGTCGGAGCCTGCTCCCGGCTCGGAGAAGCCCTGGCACCAGATCTCCTCCGCCGAGAGGATCTTCGAGAGGTAGCGCTGCTTCTGCTCCTCGGTGCCGTGCGCCATGATCGTCGGGCCCGCCATGCCGAGGCCGATCACGCCCATGTGGGAAGGCGCCTCGGCGCGGGCGAACTCCTCCAGCACGATCGCCTGATGGCTGTACGGAGCACTTCGGCCGCCGTATTCCTCGGGCCAGGTCAGTCCGGCATAGCCCGCGTCGTAGATCTTCCGGCTCCATTCCCGCGGCTCGCCGGCGGGCAGGTTCTCCTGGAGCCACGCGCGAACTCCGTCGCGGAAGGCCGCTTCGTCAGCGCTGTCGCGAAGATCCACGGCGTTAGCCTATACGGGTGCTACCGGCGGTAACACGTGACTTCGCGGAGGTCGTGATGGACGTGGTCGACCCCGCTGTGGAGGAGGCCGAGCAGAACCTGCCGCGGCTCGGAGCAGACGGCCGGATCGAGTTCGATCCCGCCTACCACCGGGCCGGGCGAGCGATCTGGGCCTCCGGAATCGTCGGCGCCGCGGCCACCGAGCAGGCGTCGCTCTTCTACCTCCTCGCGCACGCGGGAGAGGGCGGCCACGCCTGTCCGGTCGTCTGCACGGCGGGGCTCGTCCGCGCGCTGAAGGCCCACGGCTCCGACGAGCTGCGCGAGCGCTTCCTCCCGCCGCTGCTCGAGACCGACTACGACCAGGCCCAGCGCGGAGCGCAGTTCCTCACGGAGCGCCACGGCGGGTCCGACGTCGGCGCGAACCGGGTGGAGGCGATCCCCGACGGCTCCGCATGGCGGCTGCACGGGGAGAAGTGGTTCTGCTCGGTCGCCGATGCCGACCAGTTCCTCGTGACCGCCCGGCCGCGGGGCGCGCCGGAGGGGACCCGCGGCATCGGATGCTTCCTGGTGCCTCGCTCCGGCGGCGGGTTCCGGATCCGACGGCTGAAGGACAAGCTCGGGACGCGCGCGCTCGCGACCGGGGAGATCGAGTTCGACGGCGCGCCCGCGTATCCGCTCGGGCCGCTGGAAGAGGGCTTCCGCACCGCGATCGGCGTCCTGAACACGTCTCGCTGGCTGAACGCCCTTGGCTCGGCCGGGCTCATGCGCCGCGCCTACCTGGTTGCGTCGGAGTTCGCCCGCGAGCGCGAGGCGTTCGGGCGCGTGATCTCGGGCTATCCCCTCGTCCGCGAGAACCTGGCGGTGATGAAGGCCGAGGCCGACGGGGCGCTCGCCTCGACCATGGAGCTGACCGGGCTCGTCGACCGGATCGACAAGGGAGAGGCCGGCGAGGAGGACGTCGCCTGGCACCGACTGCTCGTGAACGCGAACAAGTTCGTGACGTCGCTGGCTGCGACGAAGGTGGTCCGGCGCGGGATCGAGACGCTCGGAGGCAACGGGACGATCGAGGACTTCTCGCCGCTGCCCCGGCTCTACCGCGACGCGATCGTCTTCGAGAGCTGGGAGGGGACGCACAACGTCCTCTGCGCGCAGGTGCTCCGCGACCTCGCCCGGCTGGACGCCGTCGATCTCGTCGTCGAGCGCAGCGGCGCGTCAGAGGAGCTGGCCGCCCGACTGCGACGCTCGATCGAGGATCCCGCGTTCGGAGCGCTGCACGGACGCCGGCAGCTGGACGAGCTCGTGCGCTCGCTTCAGGTGAAGGCCCTTCGCGACTCGGAACCCGAGACGGCGGAGCTCCTCGAGCGCCGCCACCTCACCCCGGGCTGGAATCCGGAGAACGACGCGGACTATCCCGGCCTGATCGACCGCGTCCTCGGACCAGACGCTTAGCGCCAGGCCCATCCAAGTAACAACTTGTTACTTGGAGGAAAGACGTCGGAGCTAGGCGGATCGCGGCGCTAGTAACAACTTGTAACTTGCCTCTAGCGCCCCTGAGCGGCGTCTCCCCGGAGCGCCATGCAGGTGCTCGTTGCGTGCGCGATCAGACGCTCCTGGTCGTCGACGACCCGGCACTCGGTCAGGCCGACCGTCTTCCCCCTCGAGATAACCGTCCCATGCGCGACGAGCTCCCCGGTCCAGAACGGCCGCAGGTAGTTCATCTTCAGCTCGAGCGTCGTGAACGAGTCGCCTTCGTCGAGGGTCGAGAAGAACGCCATGCCCATCGCGGCGTCAGCCAGGTCGCACAGGATGCCGCCGTGGATCGTCCCCATCGGATTGGAGTGCTGCTCGCCGGCCTCGAGCCTCATCGTGCACGTACCGGCGCCGGCCTCCACGACCTCGATGCCGATCAGCTCGGCGACGGGGGGCGGCAGCCTCACAGGACGATCACCGAGCGAATGACTTCCCCGGCCTCCATGTCCTCGAACGCCATCTCGACGTCATCCAACTCGATTCTCTTCGAGACCATTCCGGCCAGGTCCAACCGGCCGTCGGCAGCCAGGCCGATCAGGAGCGGGAAGTCCTCGGCCGGGACGTGGTCGCCGCCGTGCGAGACCAGGATCCGCTGCCGCCGGTCGAACGTGCGGTCGAGCGGCACGACCGCCTCCGATCCGGGCTGTGGGAGGCCGATGTAGACGAGCGTCCCGGCGTGACCGAGCATCCGCAGCCCCAGAGCCACGGTCTCGGGACGGCCGACGACGTCGAAGACGAAGTCGAGCCGCTCCGCCTCGCCCGTATGCGTCGCGCCGAAGCGGCGCGCGGCCTCGAGCTTCCGCTCGTCCAGGTCGAGCGCGTGGATCTCCGCGGCTCCGGCAACTCTCGCCCCCTGGATCACCGAAAGGCCGACGGCGCCGCAGCCGATCACGCCGACGCGCGCACCGTCCCAGACCTCCGCCGTCTTGAGGACCGAGCAGACGCCGGTCGCGACCGCGCATCCGATCAGGCATGCCTCCTCGGCCGAAAGACCGTCGGGAAGCGCGACGAGCGAGGCAGCATGGACGACGGTCCGCGTGGCGAAGGTGCCCGCGCGCATCGCTCCCATCAGGTCGCGGCCGTCGCGCGTGTGCATCCTCCGTGCCGCCATCGCCGGCGTGCGGCAGAGATGGGACGCGCCTCGGAGGCACCAGGGGCACTCGCCGCAGGGCGCCCGCCAGCCGATGACGACGCGGTCCCCGGCGCCGACGTGCTCGACTCCCTCGCCGACCGCCTCGACCTCACCGGCGCCTTCGTGGCCGAGCAGGACGGGCATCGGGTGGTTGAAACCGGTTCGCACCACGTGGAGGTCGGAGTGGCAGACGCCGGTCGCTTCGATCCGCACTCGCGCCTCGCCCGGGCCGGGCTCGTCCAGCGCGATCTCCTCGACGCCGAAGCGCTCGAGCTCGTTCAGGACGACGCCGCGATCCATGACCGGTCGAGGTTACGGGCCTCGCGCCCGCCGACGAGCGCAAGGGTGACGTCGGTGTCCGCCATCAGGTGCCGGATCACGGCCTCGACGCCTTCCTGGCCACCGACCGCGAGGCCATAGGCGTACGGCCGGCCGAGCAGGACGGCGTTCGCGCCCAGCGCCAGCGCCTTCAGCACGTCCGAGCCGCGCCGGATCCCGCCGTCCATCAGCACCACGGGCTCGGGCCCGACCGCCTCGCGGACCTCCACCAGCGCGTCCAGCGCCGCGACGGCGCCGTCGACCTGGCGGCCGCCATGGTTGGAGACCACGATCCCGTCGACGCCGCACTCGCGCGCCCGCTGCGCGTCCTCGGCGGTGAGCACGCCCTTGACGAGGAGCGGCAGCTCGGTCAGGCCCCGCAGCCAGGCGAGGTCGTCCCAGGTCAGGCCCAGGTTCGGGAAGGTCGCGAGCATCGCCACGGCAGCCGCGAGCACATCGTCCTCCGGCGGCCGTTCGAGCCTGCTCCTGAAAACAGGGTCGGAAAAGAACTGCGCGCAGCCCTCACCGGTCACGAACGGGAGGTACGGCTTGCGCAGGTCACGGTCGCGCCAGCCCAGGATCAACGTGTCGAGCGTGACGACGATCGCTCCGTAGCCCGATGCCTCGGCCCGCTGGACGACGCTGGCCACGACGTCGCGATCGTTGACCCAGTAGAGCTGGAACCAGCGCGGCGCATCGCCCATCGCCTCGGCGATCTCCTCGATGGAGTGCGAGGCCGCGCTCGAGAGCACCAGCGGTACACCGGTCGACGCGGCGGCACGTGCGACGGCGAGCTCGCCGTCCGCGTGCGCGATCGACAGCACGCCGATCGGCGCGAGCAGGAACGGCGCCGGAGAGCGTGTTCCCAGGACCTCCACGGAGATGTCGCGCTCGCGGTTCCCGGTCAGCATCCTGGGGCGGAGCCGCCGGCGCCCGAACGCCGTCAGGTTGGCGCGCATCGTCGACTCGGAGCCGGCCCCGCCCGCGATGTAGTCGAACGGGCCGGGCTCCAAGGTCTCGGCCGCGCGCGCCTCCCACTCCTCCGGCGAGATCGGCCACGGAGACTCGCCGGAGACGTAGATCGCGTTCTGTACCTGGCTGCCTTCGAAGTCCATGCGTCGTACGATCCTCTCGCATGCCGTCGCTGGAAGGGAAAGTGGCGATCGTGACCGGCGCCGGGCGCGGGATCGGCCGGGAGCACGCGCTCGCCCTGGCGGAGGCGGGAGCCCGCGTGGTCGTCAACGACCTGGGCGGCTCGCTGGCCGGCGAGGGCGCGGACACGACGCCGGCCCAGTCCGTCGTCGACGAGATCGCGGCCGCGGGCGGAGAGGCGGTCGCGAACGCCGACGACGTCTCCGACTTCGGCGCCGCCGAGCACCTCGTCGGACAGGCGCTCGAGCAGTACGGCCGGCTCGACATCCTCGTCAACAACGCCGGGATTTTGCGCGACCGGATGCTGGTGAACATGACCGAGGCCGAGTGGGACGCCGTCATCGCCGTCCATCTCAAGGGCCACTTCGGCCCGACACGGCATGCGGCCGCCCACTGGCGGCAGCTCGCCAAGGACGGCGACACCCTTCGCGCCCGTGTGATCAACACGTCGAGCCCGTCGGGCGTGTTCGGGAACGTCGGGCAGGCGAACTACGGCGCGGCCAAGGCGGCGATCGCCGGGCTCACCGTGATCGCAGCGCAGGAGCTCGCGCGCTACGGCGTCACGGTCAACTGCATCGCGCCGAACGCGAGGACGAGGATGACGGAGGAGACCTTCGGCGACCTCCCGGCCCCGGATGACGGCTTCGACCCGCTCGACCCGGCGAACATGGCACCGCTCGTGGTCGCGCTCAGCGCCGACGAGGCGCAGGACATCACGGGCCAGTGCTTCTTCGTCTGGGGCGGGGTCGTCAACGTCCTGCGGCCGTGGGAGGCGGGCGAGCTCCTCTCCGCGGAGGAGCGCTGGGACGCCGACGCCCTGCTCGCGCAGCTGCGGGAGCGCTTCCCCGACGGCGCCGAGCCCGAGGGGATGGTCGCGATGATGGCCAAGGCCGGCGGCCAGTCGATGCGCGTTGGCTGAGCACAACCTCGCGCACGCCGCGGAGGATTGCTTCGCGCGGCTCGGCGACTACGAATCGCTGTGGTTCGAGGGCCGGTGGCACGCGTCCGGCGAGCTCCACGAGCGCGCGGCCCGGCTTGCGGGCTGGCTCCGCGAGGCCGGCATCGAGCCGGGAGACCGCGTCGTCGTCCTGATGGCGAACTGTCCCGAGGTGACGATCGCCTACAACGCGATCTGGCGCGTAGGAGCGGTCGTCACACCCGTGATCTTCCTGGTGCCGCCGCCCGAGCTGGAGCTGATCCTCCAGGACTCCGGCGCCAAGCTCGTGCTCGCGACGCCGGAGCTCGCGGCCAACGTCCCGGCTCAGGCGCGCTGCGTGACGACGGACGAGTTCCCGGCGCTCGAGGAGGCCGAGCGCTCGGAGATCGTCCCCAGGGCACCCGAGGACCCGGCCGCGCTGCTCTACACGGGCGGCACGACGGGACGGTCCAAGGGCGTGCTGCTGTCCCACGAGAACCTCTGGTTCGCGGGCAAGGCGGGACACGACGCCGGCCACATCCCCGGCGTCGTCCGCGGCCTGCTCGCGCTGCCGCTCTCCCATGCGTACGGGCTGCTCGTGACCGTCGTCGGGCTGCACGCGGTGCAGCCGGGCAAGGCCGTGCTCATGCGCTGGTTCGACCCGATCGGGTGGCTCGAGCTGGCCCAGGAGCACCAGACGCAGATCTCCGCGGTGGTGCCCTCGATGATCCAGCTCCTCCTGGCCCAGCCGATCGAGGACTACGACCTCTCGAATCTCAGCCACCTGGTCTCGGGCGGCGCGCCGCTTCCGGCCGAGCTCGCGCAGGAGCTGATTCGGCGGATCCCTCAACTCGAGGTCCGGGAGGGCTACGGCCTGACGGAGAGCTCGGCACTCGTCACGTCGACGCGCCCCGGCCAGTCGCGGCTCGGCTCCGTCGGCAAGCCGGTGCCCGGCACGGAGGTGCGAATCGACGGCGAGGACGAGGTGGGAGAGATCCTCGTCCGCTCGCAGACGGTGATGCTCGGCTACTGGAACCAGCCCGAGGCGACCGAAGAGACGGTCGTGGACGGCTGGCTGCACACCGGAGACCTCGGCTACCTCGACGACGAGGGCTACCTCTACATCGTCGATCGGAAGAAGGACCTGATCATCCGAGGCGGCTTCAACGTCTTCCCGAGGGACGTCGAGGAGGCGCTGCTCGAGCACCCGGCGATCGCAGCGGCCGGTGTCGTCGGCAGGCCCGACGAGGCTCACGGCGAGGAGGTCGTCGCGTTCGTCGAGCTCCGCTCGGGGCAGGAGGCCGACCCGGACGACCTGGTCGCGTTCGCCAAGGAGCGGATCGGCGGCTACAAGTACCCGCGCGAGGTGCACGTTGTCCCGTCACTACCGCTCACCCCGGTCGGGAAGGTCGACCGCAAGAAGCTCCGCGAACGACTACGGGAGGAAGCGACAGCATGACCACCAAGCTGACCCTGGCCGAGCTCGAGGCCGCCGAGGAGCGGGAGCTCGGCACGAGCAACTGGGAGACCGTCGACCAGAAGCAGATCGACCTCTTCGCCGAGGCGACGCACGACCACCAGTGGATCCACGTCGACCCGGAGATGGCCGCGCAGGGGCCGTTCGGGACGACGGTCGCGCACGGTTACCTCAGCCTGTCGATGCTCCCGTACTTCGTCTCTCAGGTGCTGGATGTCACCGATGTCCGGATGGGCATCAACTACGGAACCGAGAAGATCCGGTTCACGGCGCCGGTACCGGTGGGCTCGGAGGTCCGGCTGAAAGCGACGCTGCGCTCGAGCGAGCGCCGCGGTGAAGGCGTCCTCTACCGCCTCGGCGTCGAGATCGAGATCCGCGACTCCGAGAAGCCGGCACTCGTCGGCGAAGTGCTCTACCTGGTCTTCTAGAAGCGCGCTCCGGCTTCGTGCTTTATTGATCTGGTGACGGAGCTCCGGATCGGCACCGTCCTCCTGGACCTCGCGACCACAGGAACAGTCGCGCGCACGCTGATGCTCGAGTCGATGACGAGCTCCGTCGCGACGGACGACTTCCTCCTCTACTCGCTGCTCGCACTCGGCGGCGAGCCAAGCCCGACCGCGCTTGCGCAGCGGATGGGAGCTCCGTTGACCACCGTCTCGGACCGCCTCAACCGGCTCGTCGAGCGCGGGCACGCCGAGCGCGTGAAGAACCCGCTCGACGGACGTTCGACGCTCTTCCGGCTGACGGACGACGGGTGGAAGGCGTATCGCGCCGTCGGCAAGGAGTTCCAGGAGATGCTGGACAAGATCCACGAGCGGCTGGAGTTGCCGGTGCCCGAGGTTCGTCAAGCGCTGCAGGCGCTCGAGGACGCGCTCCGCGCCGAGCTCGCCGAGCTTAACGAGAAAAAAACTCCGGATCCGTAGTTTTTCCTCCGAGTTCGGAGTATCTTGCCGCCGTGCTCAAGACGGCGGTCGCGATCATCTTCTCCGCATTCCTCGTCGCCTGCGCGCAGGGCGCGACGCGCGCGACCGAGGTGCTCGCGAAGATCGACGTGGGCGCAAGCGGGCCGTGCTCCGTCGCCTTCGAGGCCGGCGCAGCCTGGGCGACGGTCTTCCGGAGCAACGAGGTCGTCCGGATCGACCCGGCGACGAACGCGGTCACCCACCGGATCACGACCGACGGAGGCCCCTGCGGCATCACGGCCGGCGCCGGCGCGCTGTGGGTCATGACCAACACCGGGAACACGGTGCAGCGGATCGACCCGGCAACCGCCGCCGTCTCGGCGACGATCCCCGTCGGGGTCGGGCCGTACGACGTCCTCTTCGCGTTCGACTCCGTCTGGGTGACGAACTACGCGGACGGGACGATCCACCGCATCGACCCGGCCACGAACCGCGTCGTGAGGCGGATCCGGATCGTCGGGGCGCCTGCCGGACTGGCCGCCACGCGGTCGGCCCTGTGGGTCGGCGACGCTTCGGGCAAGACGATCGTCCGGATCAACCCCCGCACGAACCGGGTCGTGCGCCGAGTCGCCACCGGCGGCGCCTCCCCCGAGTGGCTGGCGTCCCGCGGCTACTTCGTCTGGGCCGCGAACAGGCTCGACAACTCGGTCGCGAAGATCGACGAGCGCAAGAATCGCCGTGTCGCGCTGATCAAGCGCGTCGGCAGGCAGCCGGTCGACGGCGGAATCGTCGCCGGCAGCCTCTGGGTGCCCAGCCAGCGGAGCAACACGGTCGCCCGGATCCACCTGTCGCGGAACCGCGTCGTCGAGACCGTGCGAGTCGGCACGGGCCCGTTCGTCGTCCCCGACCACGCGAGCGAGCTCTGGGTCGGGAGCTTCGGCGGCCGGGACATCTGGCGACTCAGGGCGGGCTAGCGCTCTACACCCATCCTGGGCGACTCGCACCGGGTTCCCTTGTGCGAGGGATGCGTCGTCCTCTCCGGACGTCCGATCTTTGGGGCGTCAGTTCAAATCAAGGCGACGCGGCCACGCCGAGGTAGTTCACGGAGGTTTTAGGCGTGAGCAAGCCATTCGCCCCCTCGCATCGGAGCAACTTCCTCGCCGCTGGACAGCGCCGACCCAGCACTGCTCAGCGACGGAAGGAGGTAAGCGAAGTGTCGAAGCGTTATCACCAGCTCGTCGCGCTGAAGAAGCGCGAAGACGGCCAGACCATGGCCGAGTACGGCGTCGTTCTGGCCGTCATCACGATCGCCGTGTTCGGAGCGCTGACGCTGCTCTCGGGCAACATCGAGGGCGCCATCAGCCGCGTCGCCGGCTTCATCTCCTAGTACGACGAGCGCTCAGCTAGTCGAGGCCCGCCGAGACCCCGGCGGGCTTCGGCGAGCTAGCGGATTCGCTGCCAGTCGGCACCCCACTCCATGACGCCGTTCGTGGCGGTGATCTGCCTGACGCCCGTGCCGTTGCTCCGCATGACGAAGAGCTCCTGGTTCGCGCCGTCCGGCGTCCAGGCGAACGCGATCTGCCGGCCGTCCGGCGAGACGAACGGGTCGCCGCCGTGCGCGCGTAGCCGGCGCAGGCCCTTGCCGTTCGCGCCCGTGATGAAGATCCCCCGCCCGCGAGGCGACTCGGCTCCGCGGCCGAAGACGATGCGACCGTCGGGCGTCCAGCTCGGCTCGGTCTCGGTCAGCGGGTAGCCGGGCAGCAGCCGGCGTTCGCCCGAGCCGTCCGGGCGCATCCGGACCAGCTTCCAGTACCCGAGCTGGCACGTGAAGACGATCCAGCGCCCGTTCGGCGACCACGCCGGATCCTCGCAGTCCTCGTTTTGATGTGACAGCCGCCGCTGGCGGCTGCCGTCGGCCCGCATCCCGTAGATCTGTCGCAGCCCCGTCCGGATGCTTGCGAACGCGATCCGGCGGCCGTCCGGCGACCACGTCGGGTGACGGTCGGAGAGGTGGTTGTTCGTCGCTCGCCGGATTAGCCGACCGTCCGCGGCGAGGATGAAGATCTCGGGGTCGTGGTCGTTGTCGGCGATCGCCGAGATCGCGATCCGGCGGCCGTCGGGTGACCAAGCCGCACCCTGGACGTCCTTGATCCCGGCGGGCGTGATGTCGCGTGCGCCCGTGCCGTCGGGCGAGGCGACGAAGAGGCGGCCGAAAGGCGGGTTGTTGCCGCCGAGCGGCCGCAGATACAGCAACTGCCCGTTCCGGGCGGAAGGCGCGGCGCTCGCGACCGACGCGGCGACGGCGATCAGCGGGACTAGGAGAACCGCGCGACGACCCACCCCCGTGGAGTTCCCGGCGGTGGCCGGATCGAATCGCCGCGTCCCGCTGCTAGATCGTCCAGGTGTCGCCGGTGTGGAGGAGCTTCGTCAGCTCGCCCTCCCCCAGCTCCCGCCTCGTAACCTCGATCTGCTCCGCCATCATCTCGTCGTAGACCGGGCGCTCGACCGCGCGGAAGATCCCGATCGGGGTCGGGCCCACAGGCGTGTGGCTACAGGCGGCTCAGCGCGAACGCGAGCGAAGGGTCCTCCGCGCTCTCGTCGTGCAGGAGCAGCGCGTCCTCGCCGACCGACTCCACATCCACGATCTCCACGCCGCCCGGCCTCGAGACCACTCCCTGCTCGAGCGTCTCACCCTCGCCGCTGAAGCGGATCGGCTGACCGTGCTCCAGCAGGATCTGGTTCGCCTTGTCGTTCCGCACCGCGTCGAACGCGCCGTCGTTGTAGACGTTGCAGTTCTGGTAGATCTCGACGAAGACCGAGCCCTTGTGCTCGGCCGCCCTCCGCAGCACGCCCGTCAGGTGCGCCTTGTCGGTGTCGATCGAGCGCGCGACGAACGTTGCCTCCGCGCCGAGCGCCAGCGACACCGGGTTGAACGGGTAGTCCAAAGACCCGAACGGCGTCGTCTTGTTGTGTGTCCCGAGCGGCGAGGTCGGTGAGTACTGCCCCTTCGTCAGCCCGTAGATCTGGTTGTTGAAGAGCAGGATCTTGAGGTTGACGTTCCGCCGAAGCGCGTGGATCAGGTGGTTGCCCCCGATCGACAGCGCATCGCCGTCGCCGGTCACGACCCACACGGACAGGTCCGGACGAGACGACGAGAGACCGGTTGCGATCGCCGGCGCGCGCCCGTGGATCGAGTGCATCCCGTACGTCTGCATGTAGTACGGGAACCGCGCTGCGCAGCCGATCCCGGACACGAACACGATCCGCTCGCGCGGCACGCCGAGCTCGGGCATGAACTGCTGCATCGCAGCGAGGATCGCGTAGTCCCCGCACCCCGGGCACCAGCGGACCTCCTGGTCTGATTTGAAGTCCTTCGCCGTCAGCTGAACCAGCGGTTTCTTTCCCCCGTTCGCCTCGCTCACTGCGCCGGGATCACCCCGCACATGATCGGCTCCATCGTCTGGTCGTCCTCGACGGTCAGGATGAACTCGCCCGTCGCCACCTCGTCGATCGGCACGAAGATCTGGCCCTGGCCGAGGTTCGCCGCCGTGAAGCCGACATCGTGGACGATCTCGGAGCCGGGCGAGTCGCAGGTGCCGCTGCGCACGTAGATCGGATCGAGGTCCGACGTGCCCTGGATCTCGATCGTCACGTCCGTCGACGCCGCGCCGGGGAACATCTCGGCCGTGCCCGACTTGCCGGATCCGTTCTGCTCGTCGAGCGTCACCTTCACGGTGTCGCCGCCCCCGTCGCCGCCGCCACCGCCGCCGCCGCCGCCTTCTCCGCCACCGCCGCAGGCCGAGGCCATCCCGACGAACATCACTCCGAGTACGAATCGCAGTTTCACAGCATTCCCTCCATGGCTTCAGCCAGCTCCGACGACCGGAACGGGAGGCCGCGCACCCGGTTGTAGCCAACCGCGTCGACGAGGAACTCGGCCCGCACCAGCTTGAGGAGCTGTCCAAGATTCATTTCCGGAACCAGAATCTTCTCGTATCTGCGCAGGACGTCGCCGGTGTTGCGGGGGAAGGGGTTCAGATAGCTCAGGTGCGCGTGCGCGACCTTGCCGCCACCGCCGCGAACGCGGCGCACGCCGGCCGCCACGGGCCCGTACGTCCCGCCCCAGCTGAGGACGAGCAGCTCCTCGCCGCCTTCCTCGTCCACCGTGAGCTCCGGGATGTCGGCCGCGATGCCCGCGACCTTGCGCGCGCGGATCCGGACCATGTGGTCGTGGTTGTCCGGGTCGTAGGAGACGTTGCCGGTTCCGTCCGCCTTCTCGAGGCCGCCGATCCGGTGCTCGAGGCCGGGCGTGCCGGGAATCGCCCACGGCCGCGCCAGCGTCTCCGCATCCCGGAGGTATGGCAGGAAGCCGCCCTCGTGGTTCGGCGCGTCGGCGAAGCCCACGGGGATGTCGGGGTAGGTCTCGAGCTCGGGGATCAGCCACGGCTCCGAGCCGTTCGCGAGGTAGGCGTCCGAGAGCAGGAAGACGGGCGTCCGGTACTTGAGCGCGATCCGGGCCGCCTCGATGGCAGCGTCGAAGCAGCCGCCCGGCGTCGAGGCCGCGATCACCGGCACCGGCGACTCGGCGTTCCGGCCCCACATCGCGAGCAGGAGGTCGGCCTGCTCGGGCTTGGTCGGCATCCCCGTCGACGGGCCGGCGCGCTGGACGTCGATGATCACGAGCGGCAACTCGAGCGTGACGGCGAGGCCGATCGTTTCCATCTTCAGGACGACGCCCGGGCCGCTCGACGTGCAGACGCCGAGCGCGCCGCCGAAGCTCGCACCGAGTGCGGCGCCGACGGCAGAGATCTCGTCCTCGGCTTGGAACGTCCGGACGCCGAAGTCCTTGCGGCGCGAAAGGTCCTCGAGGATCTCCGACGCAGGCGTGATCGGGTAGGCGCCGAGGAACAACGGCAGGCCGCTCTTGACCGAAGCGGCGATCAGCCCGAGCGTCAGCGCCTGGTTGCCGCGGATGTTGCGGTAGGTGCCCGGCGGGAGGTCGGCGGGGGCGACCTCGTACGTGACGCGGAAGTCCTCGCTCGTCTCGCCGTAGGCCCAGCCGGCCTTGAACGCCTTCGTGTTCGCCTCGGCGATCTCGGGCTTGGCCTGGAACTTCTTGGCGATGAAGTCGAGCGTGCCGCTCTTGGGCCGGTGGTAGAGCCAGGACATCAGGCCGAGCGCGAACATGTTCTTCGAGCGCTCGGCCTCGCGCTTCGTGACCTTCACTTCCTTCAGCGCCTCGAGGGTCAGCGAGGTGAGCCTGACCTCGTGGACGTGGTAGTCGCCGAGGGTGCCGTCGTCGAGCGGGTTGGCCGAGTACCCGGCCTTCTCGAGGTTGCGGTCGGTGAACGAGTCGCGGTTGACGATCAGCGTGCCGCCCTTGGGAAGGTCGCGAATGTTCGTCCGCAGTGCAGCGGGATTCATCGCGACCAGGACGTTCGGCTCGTCGCCCGGCGTGAGGATGTCGTGGTCGGAGAAGTGGATCTGGAAGCCGGAGACGCCGGGCAGCGAGCCGGCCGGAGCGCGGATCTCGGCGGGGAAGTCCGGCAGCGTGGAGAGGTCGTTGCCGAGCACCGCCGTCTCGCTCGTGAAGCGGGCTCCGGTCAGCTGCATCCCGTCGCCAGAGTCGCCAGCGAAGCGGATGACGACGCGGTCGAGCTGTTCGACGGGCTTGGCCATTGCGGCCCTACGAGGTATAGCAGCGTCTCGCCGCTGACAGCACGAGGCGCCTCCGCAGAGGGAGGCGCCCGATGCCTTCCCGCTACTTCGTCAGCACGTCGAAGCGCGGGTCTTCGCGGATGGAGTCCAGATCCTCATCCGTGCGGATGAGCTCCTTGATGCGGTCGTTCAGCTCGACTGCCCGGCCCAGATGCTCGATCGCCTCGTCGGCCTTTCCGGCCCGTGCCTCGAAGCAGGCGGCGTTGAAGTACGCCACGGCGTCGTTCGGCCGCTTTTCCACGACGACCAGCTGCTTGGCGGCAGCGGTCTCGTAGTCGCCCTCGTTGTAGGCCTTGAAGGCTTCCGCCGCCTCCTCCGGCGCCGGCTCGTAGGCCTTGCCCGGCGTCCCGCCGATCGCGAGGATCGTCGTGCCGTCGTCCTTGGCCGTCGCCTTCCTCTTCGCCGTCGGCTGCACGAGGACCAGCGAGCCGGCCGGTGCCTCGACGCTGTCACCGTCGATCTCGAACGTCGCCGAGCCGTTCAAGACGATGTAGAGCTCCTCCTGCCCGGCCTCGCCGAGCAGCGTCTCGTCGTGCTCGCGGATGACGTCGACGTCGCTCGGCGCCCGGTACGCGTTGGTGCCGAACGAGGTGATGCCGAAGCGTCGTCGGACGTCGAAGCGCTGCCGTCCGTCGTCCGTTGCGTCGGGCGCAAGGAGCGGCGCGGGCTCGAGCTCGTCCAGCCTCGCGACGACGTAGGCCTTTTCGGTTGCAGTTGCCATCGGCTCCCTTCCTATTTGGTCAGCGCCTGGAAGCGCGGATCGTCTCGAAGTGAGTCTAGGTCCGAGTCGGTGCGGATGTACTCCTTGATCCGATCATCGTCCTCGATCGCCTGCTGCAGATGGCTGATTGCGTCGTCGGTGCGACCGAGCCTCGCCTCCATGCAGGCGACGTTGAAGAGGACGAGCGCCTCCGGCCGCTCTTCGAGCACCGGCTGGAGCGCTTCGAGGGCGCCCTCGAAGTCCTCCGCCCGGTAGGGCTCCCACATGTCGTGCATCGCCTCGCCCACCGTGAGCTCGCACGCCTTGCCCGGCGTCCCGCCGATCGCGAGGATCGTCGTGCCCTCCTCCTTGGCGACCGCGCTTCGCTGCGCCGCCGGGTCGCGGACGAAGACCATCGTCCCGGCGGTTGCGTAGATCGGCTCGCCGTCGACGTTGAAGGTCGCCTTTCCGGACAGGACCAGGTAGAGCACCTCCTGGCCGGTCGCGCCGATCCCAACCTCGGTGTGCTCGCCGACTACGTGCCCGTCACCCACTGACCGGTTTGCGCGCACCCCGAATCCTTGGATGCCGAAGTGGCGGCGGATGTTGAGAGGGACACGACCGTCGTGCTCGGGGCCGGGCTCGATGTCCTCGAGCGCAACGACGTCATATGCCTTCGCAATTGCCGTGGCCATACACGTGCTCCCTTCCGGGACCGCGCGAGCTGCGCCACGTGCTCGGTTGCGAGCAACGCCCTGGTCCCCGTGTCTGTCGGCTGCATCGCGGTCTCCCTTCTCGTCGATATTCTCGACATCGAACTACTTGACCTGGAGAAGTGTATGGCAGAGGTAGTTTGACGTCAAGAGAAATTTGGAACAGAATCCGGACATGGCGAAGACAGCGGCCCAGACCGATCGCGTCGATCGGATGCTCGAGTCCTGGGCGTCGAAGCTTCCGCCCATCGACCTGGATATCGAGGGAGCAGTGCAGCGGATCCAGTGGATCGCGAAGCTCATCCACCGACAAATGGAAGAGACGCTCGCCGAGCACGAGCTCAGCCACGGCGAGTGGGGCATCCTGCGGCAGCTGGCCATGGAGGACCCGCCTCACCGGAGCTCGCCCGGCAAGCTGGCGAAGCGGGACGGCCTCTCGAGCGGGGCGATGACGAATCGGCTCGACCAACTCGAAAAGGCAGGGCTCGTCAAGCGACTACCCGATCTCGACGATCGCCGAGCCCTCCACGTCGAGCTGACCGACAAGGGTCACAAGCTCTGGGCCGATTCGCTCAGCGCCCAGGCGAAGAAGGAAGCACAGCTCGCGGCTGCGCTCGACGAGCGCGAGCTCGCCCAGCTGAACAAGCTTCTTCGAAAGGTTCTCACCGGTCTCGAGGAGGGCTAGTCTCAGCCGGTGGCGACGCTGCCGGCCGAGACCAGGATGGGTGCCGTCGAGCTGACCGTCTCCGACCTCGAGCGCTCGCTCGACTACTACCGAAAGGCGATCGGGCTTCGGGTGCGCGAGCAGGGGGACGGGCGCGCCTCCGTCGGCGGAGATTCGGAGCTGCTCGTCCTCCACGAGGTTCCGGGCGCCCAGCCGGCGCCGCGCAACACGGGTCTCTTCCACTTCGCGCTCCTCGTCCCGGAACGGCGCGACCTCGCCGCCTGGCTCGCCCACGCAATCCGCGAGCAGGTGCCGATGACCGGAGTCTCCGACCACTTCGTCAGCGAGGCGCTCTACCTGCGCGACCCGGACGGGCACGGGATCGAGATCTATGCCGACCGTCCTCGAGAGCTCTGGGAGGGGCAGGTCGCGAGGATGACCACCGAGCCGCTCGATCTCGAGAACCTGCTGCGAGAGCTCGACGATCCCGAGCGGGAGCCCTTCGACGGCCTGCCCGGCGGAACGGTCATGGGCCACGTCCATCTCCAGGTCGCCGACATCCCGGAGACCCTCCGGTTCTATCGCGACGTAATGGGATTCGACGAGATGGCGACGCTCGGCTCGCAGGCGACCTTCCTCTCCGCCGGCGGCTACCACCACCACGTCGGCGCCAACACCTGGGCGAGCGCGGGAGCCCCGCCGCCGCCCGAGGGCGCGGCGGCGCTGCGGCAGGCGACCATCGTCCTGCCGGACGCGACGAGGCGCGCGACGAGGTCGTCCGGCCGGGTCGCCGAACCGGCCAGGAGCCGAGGACACGCCAGAAGGGCCGGTCGTCCGCGACCCGTCGGGAAACCGCCTACTGCTCGCGTAGCGCGTCGTTCGCCGCCTCGTCGAAGGGCGTCCGCCGGATCGGGACGAGCTCGCGGATGCGCTCGTCCTGCGCGACCGTCGGGTTGCGGAGCCCCTCCACGAGCGGACGAGCGACCGACGCCCCCACCGGCGTGACGAGGTGCAGCCAGAGCGACGAAAGAAACGGCGTGAGGACGGGCACCTCGACGATCAGCCGCCGCTTACCGCGCAGGCGCGCGACCCGCTCGATCATCTCGCGGTACGTCATGACTTCGGGCCCGCCGAGGTCGTAGGTCTCGCCGAACGCCTCCTCCCGGCCGGCGACGCCGGCGAGGTAGCGAACGGCGTCCTCGAGCGCGACCGGCTGGGTCGGGGTCGAGACCCAGCGCGGGGCGATCATCACCGGCAGCCGGTCGACGAGCGCGACGACCGTCTCGAACGCGGCGCTGCCCTTCCCGATCACGACGGCCGCCTGGAGCGTCGTCGACGGGACGGCTCCCGAGGCGAGCGCGCGGCCGGTCTCGAGCCGGCTCCGGAGGTGTGGCGAGAGCTCGTCGCCGTCCTCACCGAGCCCGCCGAGGTAGACGAGTTGCTTGACGCGGGAGGCCGCGGCTTCCCGCGCGAACGTCGTCGCTGCGCCGGATGTCGCGCTCCTCGAAGTCCTGCGTGCCCGAGCGAGTGGACGAGGTAGTAGGCGACGTCGGCGCCCTCGAGCGCGCGGCGGACGGACGGCCCGTCCAGCACGTCGGCGACCGCCCAGGTCATGCCGTCCTCGGGCGTGCGCCGTCTCCGCGAGACGGCGAGGACCTCGTGCTCGGCGGCGAGGACGGGCAGCAGCGCCCGTCCGACGATCCCGGTGGCCCCGAAGACGACGATCTTCACGCTCTTCCGCCGATCAGGTGCCGGAAGTAGCTGCCGGCTCACGGCTAGATGCAGGTTCCACTGCACGAGCGCGTAGAAGGGGCCTCGGCGCGGGTGGAAGCCGCTGATCCGCGAGCGCAGCAGCACCGGATCTCCCTCTACTTGCTCGAAGGAGATGCGTCCGCCGCGCCGCCGGACGAGCAGACCACGCAGGATGGGATGGCCAGCCGCGGTCAGGGTCGGCGAGACCTCCGTCTCGACCGGCCCCAGCGCAAGGACGACCGGGCCTCGGCGCAGGACCCTGACGTCCACGCCGCCGTCGTGCTCCCGGACCGAGATCAGGCCGCGCCCGAACCGCGTGAGCTCGGCCCAGTACCGCGACGCGAGGCGCCGCGCGCCTTCCGTCGAGCGCTCCACGACCGGGCCGTCGAGCGTGATCCGCTGCTCGGACTCGATTGCGCCGTCGGCCGTGATCCGCCGGGTCGAGGCCCAGCCCTGCAGGTGGGGGGTCGCCATCTCGAGACTCTAGGTCTACGACCGCTCGCGCCCGTAGGGTTGCGACGACATGGTCGAGGCGACCCTCCGGCCCCGCGGTCCTTTCTCGCTGCGCGACTCGGCGGTGTGGGCGAGCGACGCCACGCGGCGGTTCGACGGGCGCGTCCTCGTCGGCCTCTTCGCGGTCGAGGACGGGCTCGCGCGAGCCTGCGCGTGGCAGCAGGCCGACGGGCGCATCGAGCTTCGGTCGCACTCGGAGGAGGCGCTCGAGCAGCTCCTGGCCACGCTGCCGATCGAGGCCGACCACTCGGAGTTCCTCCAGCGCTTCGCGGACGACCCGATGCTGGGCCGGACGCTCAAGGCGCTCCCCGGCAAGCGTCCGATCCGCCTCGGGTCCGTGACGCAGGCGCTCGTTCGTGCCGTCTGCGGGCAGCTGATCACGTCGTCGGAGGCGAGGAAGATCGAGCGCCGGCTGATCCGGTGGGCGTGCGAGACGGACGGCGTGTACTGCGTCCCACCGACGCCGGAATGCTTCGCAGGCCGCGCGCCGGTGGAGCTGCAGCGGTTCGGCCTCACCGCTCGGAAAGCCTCGACGATCGTCCGTCTGAGCCGGACGGTCGAGCTCGAGCGGCTGCGCAGGCCTCCACCCGCGCAAGGTCGCGCAACGGCTCGAGCGGGAGCGCGGGCTCGGGCCCGTGGTCGTCGGGGGTCATCGGGCTCCAAGGGCTCGGGAGCTACGAGCTCGGGCTGGTCGGCGACCTCGGGCTGATCAAGCTCTGCACCGCGACTCCTCGGCCGCCCGGCCGAGCCGTCGGACACTGCGGAGCTCCTGGCTCCGTACGGCGAGTGGCAGGGCCTCGCAAGCGCGTATCTCCTGGCCGGGTTCGGCCGGGGCCTCCTTCCCGTGCGCGCCGAGCGCGGGATGCCTGCGGCGGCGTGAGCCGCGCCGTCCTCCTCTCCACGGGCGCGATGACCCGCGATCCGGTGCAGACCGACCACGGCGAGATCGTCCGCCACGGTCCGGGCCTGGGCGTGCCGGGCTTCGAGCTCGGTGTCTACTCCGCCTGGTACGGCAACCTCGACGGCGTGATCTCGGACCTCCGCGAATCCGGCCTGTCCTTTCCGGTCGTGCACGGCGAGAAGCTGATCGGCGCAGGCCTCGGAAGCGAGGCCTCCGAGGAGGCGGAGGACGCGCTCCAGCGACTCGAGGTCAACTGCCGTGCGGCGGCCGCTCTGGGCGCGAAGACGCTTGTCCTCCACCTGTGGGAGCGCCCGACCGCCGACCGCGAGATCGAGCGCAACGTCGAACGACTCCCTCTGTGCGTGGACATGGCGTCGGCTTACGGGCTCGCCCTGGCGGTCGAGACGATTCCGGGCGACGACGGCACGCCGCTCACAAACGTTCGGCTCGCGCTCGAGCGGGACCCACGCTGCCGGGTCACGCTCGACACCGAGTTCCTCGGGCTCTACGGCGAGCTCGAGGAGAGCATCTCCGCCGAGTGGCTCTGGACCGAGGGCGCCGTCCAACACGTTCACATCAAGGACTTCGACGGGCGCCTGAGGCGGGGTGGCAAGCGTCGCTACCTCCTCCCGGGCGAGGGTCGCCTCGACCTCCAGGGCTTCCTGAACGGCCTCGCGGAGCGCGGCTACGCGGGCGGGCTGACGCTGGAGGCGACGGCGGTCGGCGACGACGGTGCGCTCGATCCCGAGCGCCTGTCCCAAATGGCCGCTGTGGTCAATCAGCTCGCGTCATAGACTGGCTCCATGGCCGATCCCCGGCGCATCGCGATCCTCGGCGCCGGGAAGATCGGCGAGGCGCTCCTGGCCGGGCTGCTCAGCACCGACTGGCGGAAGCCCGAGGAGATCGTCGCAACCGTGCGCCGGGAGGAGCGGGCGAAGGAGCTCGCGGAGCGGCTCGGGATCCAGGTCACGACCTCGAACACCGAAGCCGTCGCCGGGGCGGGAATCATCGTGATCGCCGTCAAGCCGCAGGACTTCGACGTGCTGCTCGGGGAGATCGGCGGGATCCTGTCGACCGACCAGACCGTGCTCTCGATCGCCGCGGCCGTTCCGACGTCCTCGATCGAGGAGCGGGTCGCACCTGGAGTTCCGGTTCTTCGGGCGATGCCGAACACGCCGGCGACCGTGCACGAGGGCGTGGCCGGGCTGTGCGCCGGCGCGCATGCGGGCGACGAGCATCTCGCCCTCGCGGAGGACGTCCTGCTTCACGTCGGCCGCGTCGTGCGGGTGCCCGAGCGCTACATGGACGCGGTCACGGCTGTCTCGGGCTCCGGTCCCGCGTACTTCGCGCTGCTGGCGGAGTCGATGATCGAGGCCGGGATCCTCCTCGGGCTGTCCCGGGAGGACACGACCGAGCTGGTGGTGCAGACGATGTTCGGGACGGCGAAGCTCCTCCGCGACGAGAAGATGCACCCCGTCGAGCTGCGCGAGATGGTCACCTCGCCGGGCGGGACGACGATCCGCGCCATCCGCGAGCTCGAGCAGGCGGGCGTCCGCGCAGCCTTCCTGAACGCGATCCAGGCGGCGATGGAGCGCGGACGGGAGCTCGCGGCCGGGGAGGAGTAGTGGACGTCGAGCTGCGGGTTGCTGCAAGCGCCGCCGAGGCGGTGCGCGAGGCGGGAGAGCTCCTCGCCGAGGCGGCGGCTCGCGGTGGGCACATCGCGCTCTCCGGCGGGTCGACGCCGCGGCCGGCCTACGAGCAGCGCGGCCAGGCTCGCGCCCGACTGGAGCCGCGTCGAGGTCTGGTGGGCCGACGAGCGCTGCGTGCCGCCTGACGACGAGCGGTCGAACTACCGGCTCGTTCGCGAGAGCCTCCTCGACCGCCTCGATCGCAGGCCGGCGGTCGAGCACCGCGTGCTCGGCGAGCTCTCTCCGGAGGAAGCCGCCGACGCGTACGACCTCGAGCTCCGAGGCGTTGTCTTCGATCTCGCGCTTCTCGGGATCGGCCCGGACGGGCACACCGCGTCGCTGTTTCCGAACGATCCGGCGCTGGACGAGCTCGGCCGCAGAGCGGTCGCCGTTCCGCGGCCGGACGTCGACCGCGTGACGGCCACGATCCCGCAGCTGAACGCGTCCGAAACGGTCGTTTTCCTGATCACGGGCGAGGAGAAGGCGGACGCCGTCGCGCGTTCGTTCGCGGCGCCGCCGGACCCCGCGACCCCCGCCGGCCTCGTCCGATCGGCCTCCGGGACGACGCTCGTGCTGCTCGACCGCGCCGCCGCGGATCGTCTGCCTAACTAGACAACACCCGCCCTAGTCGTATATATAGAGATCGTTGATGGCGACTCCCGAACCCGAATCGATGCCCGAAGTGCTGACGATCCATCGACCAGACCAGCTGAAGGCCCTCGGGCACCCGCTGCGCCTGCGCGTCCTCGAGGCGCTCGGGGAGACGGACGAAGCGCTCTCCAACCGCGAGCTGGCCCAGCGGCTCGGCGTCGATCCGGGGCATCTCCACTTCCACGTGCGCATGCTGCTCCGCGCCGAGCTGATTCAGCAGGTGCCGAGCGACAAGGGACGGGAGAAGCCCTACCGCGCCGCGGCAAGGACGCTGAAGGTGGCGCCGGAGCTGGTCTCGGCGGGTGCGTCGAACCTGCACACGGCGGTCATGGACGACCTGCAGAAGGCGCAGGCCGAGCATGCCGCCGAAGGCCGTTTCAGGTTCGTCCGCGTCACCGTGCGAGTCGACGACGAGAAGGCGCTCGAGGTGCTCTCGGAGCTCGTGCCTCGCTTCGAGGAGGTCGAGGACGAGAACGCCGACCAGCTCGTCATCACGGCGATCATGCACCCGCACGATTAGCGGCTGCGCTAGGGCAAGAGCTCCGAGGTGAGGTCGGCAGCCATGCCTCGGCGGTCGGCGAGCGCTTGCAGGACGACCACCGTGTCCGCGACGGGCATGTCCTCGAGGTACTCGTCTCGCTGCTCGAACGACTCGAGGACGCTCTCGACCGCGTACGTGTAGCCGACGACATCTTCCGCGGCGAGCGTCGCCAGCGCGTCCGCGACGTCGTGTGGGAAGTCATCTCGCTCGCGCAGCGAGTCCGCGACCGGACGGGCTTCCTCGTCCCGGCCGAGGGTGAGGAGGGCTAGCGCGCCGGCGTAGCGGCCGATCGGCGAGTCCGCCTCGGCTGCGCCCTCGCCGAGCGCCCACGTGGCCTCCTCCTCGGCGCCGGGCCAGTCGCCGGCCAGGATCCGCGACTTGATCGCGCCGATCGGCCTTCCCCAGCTCCCGGGCGGCGCGAGCTCGTAGCTCTCGCGGTAGCGGCCGGCCGCGCGGTCGAACCACCCGGCCGCCTCGTCCGCGCGGGCCGCCATCAGCAGCGCGAGCCCGGCGCCGCCGGCCGCGTTTCCCATCCGCGTCAGCTGGCGCTGGCGCTCGTCCGGATCGTCGGGGAGGCGCTCCTCGCCGTCGCGATACCGCTGCTCCTGCCGTTCGAGGTGCGCGCTCCAGTCCTGTCCCACCGGGCTATTGTCACCGCGTGGCGCGCGAGCTACGCGAGGTGGTCTACGTCGACGGGCTGAGAACCGCGTTCGGCCGCGCCGGCCCGAAGGGGTTCTTCTGGAAGACGCGGGCGGACGACATGGCGGTGAAGGTCGTGCGGGAGCTGCTGCGCCGGAACCCGTCGCTGCCGCCCGAGCGGATCGGGGACGTGATCTTCGCGGCGACGGCGCAGGTCGGCGACCAGGGGTTGACGATGGGCCGGGACGTGGCCCTCCTGGCCGGGATCCCACACACGGTCCCGGGCTTCGCGCTCGACCGGATGTGCGCCGGCGCGCTGACCGCGGTGACCGCCGGCGCGGGCGAGATCGCCATGGGCGCCGCAGACGTCGTCCTCGCCGGCGGCGTCGAGCACATGGGCCACCACCCGATGGGCGCCGAGGTCGACTTCAACCCGCGGTTCGTCGCCGAGCGGCTCGTCGACGACTCGGCAGTCTCGATGGGCGCGACGGCGGAGAACCTGCACGACCGCTTCCCGCAGCTGACGAAGGAGGATGCCGACCGCTTCGCCGTCGAGTCGCAGAGGCGGGCGACGACTGCGTGGTCGAACGGGATCATGCGCGAGACCGTCGTCCCGATGTCCGTCTTCACCGACGACGGCTGGACGGTCGCAGACCGCGACCAGTTCCTGCGGCCGGACACGTCCCTCGAGGGCCTGGCCGAGCTGCCGACACCGTTTCGCGTCGGCGGCCGGGTGACCGCGGGGAACTCGGCGGGCCTGACGGACGGCGCGACGGCGGCGCTGCTCGCCTCGGAGGCGGCGGCGGCCGAGCTGGGGCTCGAGCCGAAGCTGCGGCTTGTCGGCTTCGCGTTCGCGGGCGTCGAGCCCGAGCTGATGGGGATCGGCCCGATCCCGGCGACCGAGCGGGTGCTGGCGCAGGCCGGCCTCTCGATCGACGACGTCGGGCTCTTCGAGGTGAACGAGCCCTTCGCGGTGCAGGTCCTGAGCTGGTGCGACGGGATGGGCGTCGCGCCGGACGACCCTCGCCTGAACCCCTACGGCGGCGCGATCGCGTGCGGCCATCCCCTCGCGGCGACAGGCGTCCGGCTCATTGCGCAGCTGGCGTATGGGATGAAGGAACGGCCCGACGTGCAGCACGGGCTGACGGCACTGTGCATCGGAATGGGGATGGGCGCGGCGCTGCTCTGGGAACGAGTTTGACCCGGCCGACCGAGTTCAAGCTCTCCCGGATCGAGACGGAGGCCGGCCCGGTCGCGCTGGTCACGATGGACAACGGCGAGGACTGGCAGAAGCCGAACGTGTTCGGCCCCGAGGCCCTGCAGTCGCTGGCCGCCCGGCTGGAGGAGCTCGAGGGCGCCGACTGGGCCGGGATGGTGCTCACCGGCAAACCCTTCGTCTTCTGCGCCGGCGCGGACATCGACCGCTTCTACGGCGTCTCCGCCGAGGAGGCGCGTGAGGGGAGCCGGGCCGGGCACGAGCTCTTCGCCCGCATCCAGGCGCTGCCGTTCCCGACGCTTGCCGCGATCAACGGCGCGTGCCTCGGGGGCGGCGTCGAGATCGCGCTGCACTGCGACTACCGGACGATCGCGAGCTCGGTGCGGCACTTCGCCTGCCCGGAGGTCTTCCTCGGCCTCTTCCCGGCGTGGGGCGGCACGCAGCTCGTTCCGAGGATCGCCGGAGTGGACGCCGCTCTTCGCTTCATCGTCGCGAATCCCCTACGCCAAAACCGGATGCTGACCGGTGCCGAGGCCGAGTCTCTCGGGCTCGTCGACGAGGTGCTGCATCCCGCGGAGTTTCTCGACGATTCCGTCGCACTCCTGGTGCAAAGAACAGGGCCCGAAGCGCCAGGCCCGAGGGACAGTCCCTCGGACGCGGCCGTCGGAGACCTGATCGCCAAGGCCAGGCGCCAGCTGGACGACTCGCTGCACGGGGCAGCCCCGGCCCCCTACGTGGCGGTCGACCTGATCGAGGGCGCGAGCAAATGGAGCCTCGAGGAGGGCTATGCGGCCGAGGAAGACGCGATCGCCGAGCTCCTGCCGGGCCGCCAGGCCCAGGCCTCGCTCTACGCCTTCGACCTCGTCGAGCGGCGCGCGAAGAAGGACGTCGGCAAGCCGGACGCCGAGGCGCGGCCGGTCCGAAAGGTCGGAATCGTCGGGGCAGGGCTGATGGCGAGCCAGCTCGCGACGCTCTTCCTCCGGCGCCTCGAGGTCCCGGTCGCGATCCGCGACCTCGACCAGGAGATCGTCGACCGCGCCGTCGCCTCCATCCACGCCGAGCTGGAGAGCCAGGTCCAGAAGGGCCGCTATGACGAGGGCAAGGCGCGCTTCCTCGGCTCGCTCGTCGAGGGCGGGACGACGTACGACCACTTCGCCGACTGCGACCTCGTGCTCGAAGCGGTCTTCGAGGAGATGTCGGTGAAGCAGCAGGTCTTCGCCGAGCTGGAGGCGGTGGTCTCGCCGGAGAGCGATCCTCGCGACGAACACGTCCGCTCTCTCCGTGACCGAGATGGCGAGCGGCCTCGAGCATCCCGAGCGCGTCGTCGGCCTCCACTTCTTCAACCCGGTCGCCGTCCTCCCGCTCGTGGAGATCATCAGCACGCCCGAGACGGACGACGTGTCGCTCGCGACCGCCTGGGAGATCGCGAAGTCGCTCAGGAAGCGCCCGGTCCTCGTCAAGGACGCGCCCGCCTTCGTCGTCAACCGCGTCCTGACCCGCATGACGACGGTGCTGATGGATGCCCTCGAGCACGGCAACACGGTCGAGGAGACGGACGAGGCGATCCTCCGGCTCGGGATGCCGATGGCGCCGTCCGTGCTGCTCCAGATGGTCGGCCCGCGCGTCGCGAACCACGTTCTGGAGACGCTCAACGAGTCGTACCCGGACCGGTTCCCGCTCTCGAAGACGCTCGCGAATTACGCCGACGGGAAGGAAGAGATCGCGGTCCAGGGCGACAACCGGCGCAGCGTCGAGGAGATCCAGCAGGCCGCCCTCGAGGCGATCGCGGACGAGATCAACCACATGCTCGACGAGGGCGTCGTGGCGAGCGTCGAGGACATCGACACCGCGCTCCTCCTCGGTGCCGGCTGGCCCTTCTTCCTGGGCGGGATCTCGAGGTACCTGGATCACGTAGGCCTGCTGCGCGCGCCCACCCCAGCCTGAGCCGAACACGGCCGCTGGGACGTCTACACGGTCGTGACGTTCCTGTCACGGGACGCGAACCTCTGCGGTTTCCAGCCCCAACTCCGCTACACTCCGACCAGGCGCATCGCACGGGGATTGGGCGAGCGCAACTTTCCTTGGAGGTCTTTGCGGCGCCTGACAGTGCCGCGCATGGTGCAAGAGGCCGTCGAGCAACCAACTACTCCGAACGAGGCGACGCTCGCCCTCGTCGCAGACGCCAGCCGGGCAGAGAGCTGGGCGGGTGAGCCCTTCCTGCACGCGGACGAGGAGCCTGAGACCGTGCTCGCGCCGGGCACGGCTCGACGTCGCTCGCTCGACGACGCCCTGGCCGAGCTGGAGGCCGGGCTCGACACGCCCTCTCCCGACTGGAAGATCCGCTACGCGCTGATGCTCGGCCTCGAACGGGTGCTGAGCGAGCGCCCGCCGCTGCTCAAGTCCGGCACGGAGCTGCGTCGTCACCAGATCGACGCGCTCGCGGGAATGCTCACAGAGCTGATCGCGGCGAACCAGAAGGCGGCGGACGGGAACGGGAACGGGAACGGCCAAGCCAAGCTCGAGGAGGTCGACGAGCTCGAGGATGAAGAAGACGACTTCGAGGTCGACAACGAGGTCGAGCTCCCGCCGGCGCCCGAGGAGGACCCCGGTGCGGAGCGGCGTTACCGCTTCCGCCATCCGACGGCTTCCGGGAAGACGATCGCGGCCGCCGGCTTCGTCGAGGCGGCACGCACCGAAGGCGTCCTGATCCTCACCCACCGCCGGCTGCTCGTCTCCCAGTTCAACCGCGAGCTCACGGCCGAGGGCTACGGCGACCGCCTCAAGCCTGCGGTCGACAAGGGCAAGAAGGCACCCCAGCCGGACCTGATCACCGTCCAGACGTACGCCTGGTTCGCGCGCCACGTGAACGACCTGGAGAAGAGCGCGTACCAGCTGGTGATCTGCGACGAGGCGCACACCGCGCTCGGTGAGAAGACGAGCGCGGCGATCCGCAGCTACACGGAGCCGGTCTACATCGGGATGACGGCGACCGAGCAGCTGATCGCGAAGCAGGTCTCGGACGTCTTCCCGGCCTCCGTCGACGACCTCCCGCTCCAGGATGCTGCGCGGCGCGGGCTGATCGCTCCCCTGCGCTGCCTGCGCGTCCCACCCGCCGCGGCCATCAACTCGGTCCCGATCGTCGGCGGCGACTTCGAGGAGCGCGCCCTGGCCGAGGTCCTCGACCACCAGGCCCTGAACCAGGCGGCCGCAAGCCTCTACCGCGACCGGTTCGACTCGACGCCGGGCATCGTCTACGCGGCCGGTGTCGAGCACGCCTACAACCTGGCGCGCGAGTTCCGCGCCGCCGGGCTGAAGGCGGAGGCCGTCAGCGGACGGACACCGCCGGTGAAGCTCGCGGAGATCCTCGCCGCCTACGAGCGCGGCGAAATCGACATCCTGATCAACGCGATGCTGCTCGCCGAGGGCTGGAACTCGCCGCGCGCCACGGTCTGCATGCACCTCGCGCCGACGGCGAGCCGCCGCGTCTACCAGCAGCGCATCGGCCGGATCATGCGGATGCACCCGCGGAAGGAGGCCGGCGTCGTCGTCGATTTCACGCCGAAGGGCGCGACGCACAACGAGCGCGTCGTTTCGCTGCACAGCCTCCTCGACGCCGACTTCTACCGAGAGGGCGCTCGCGTCACGCCCGCTCCGCGCCGTCGGCCGCAGCGCCGCGCCCGCCGCAAGCTGTCGCCGGCGCCGTGGCTCGTCCCGGTGACGCCGGACGTCAAGCGCCGGCTCGCCGTGATCGCACGAGAGTGGCAGCGGGTCGATCCGCGCTACCTGGACGAGGACGAGCAGCGTTTCTGGGCCCAGATCGCCGGCCGCCAGGTGCGGTTCGAGGAGCGCGTCGACTTCGTGAAGAAGCTGACCGACGGCCATGCCAGCCGGGGCTGCCTGGAGCAGTTCCTGTTCACCTGCGCCGCCGAGAACCCGAATCGCCGGCTTCGGATGACGGCGCTCGCCGACCGCGTCTCGATGGGCGTCGACCGCGCGAGCTTCGACGACCTCGTCACCCTCGTGACGCAGGCGCCGACCTGGGAGAAGGACCGCGCACAGGGCGTGCGGATCCTGCTGCGAGGGCTCGCCGAGGGGAAGGCGGACGCACCGGAGCAGATCCTCTGGCGCTGGACGTGGCGCCTCGCCCGCGCGACCCGCAAGATCCAGGACCGCCGCGCCAGCGCCGAGTACCCCGAGGCAAAGCGGCTCCTCGGTGCGCTGGCGAACTCCCGCGGCCACCGCCACGAGGAGAACGCCGCGAAACTCGTCAACACCGCCCGCGACCTGCCGATCGAGGTCGGAGTAGCGCTGCTCGCCTCGGCCGAGGGCTACACGCCGCGGGCGACCCGTCTCATCGACTCGGCACGGGAGAGCCTCGGAACGGTCGAGGAGGTCGCCGCGGCGCTCGCCGAGAACCTCCCGCAGCCGAAGCTCCAGGGCCGCTCACGACGCCGCAGGCGCCGCAAGAAGAAGGGCGGGAAGGGCCAGCAGGCCCAGAACCAGAACGGCGGCAAGCCGGACGAGAAGCCGGCCGAGGAGCCGGCGCCGGCCGCCGAGGCCTCCTAGCCGCTACTGGTCCGTCGCTGCCGGCGGTTCGCCGTTCTTGCGATCCCGCTCGCGGAGGAACCTGGTGAGCTCTGCCGCCAGCGCCTCGCCCGACGGGATGTCCTCCTCGTCGAACTCGTCCGCCCGCCGCTCGAGATCCTCGACGTAGGCCTGCGTGTCCGAGTCGGCGGCGACCGCCTGCGTCACCTGCTCGGCATAGCCCTCCGCGGCCTCGCGCAGCTCCTCCACGTCGATCTCGACCCCGAGGATGTCTCCGAGCCGCTCGCAGAGCGCGAGCGCGGCGCGCGGGCTCGGCGTCAGCGAGACGTAGTGCGGCACCGCGGCCCAGAGGCTCGCCGACGGAAGCTCACGGTGCTTGCACGCGTCGTGGAGGATGCCGACGATCCCGGTGGGGCCCTCGTACCGCGACGCCTGCAGGCCGAGCCGCTCCACGAGCTCTTCGTCGCTAGCGCTCCCCGTCACGGGGCTCGGGCGAGTGTGAGGGATGTCGGCCAGTAAAGACCCCAGGGTAATGACGAGCTCGACGCCGAGCTCCTCGGCGAAGCCCGTGACCATCTCGGTGAACGCACGCCAGCGGAGATTTGGCTCCATGCCCAGGAGCAGCACGACATCGCGTTCGAGGCCGTCCACGCGGGCGCGGTAGAAGACCGTCTCGGGCCAGTCGATCTGCCGGGTCAGCCCGTCGACGAGCTTGACGTGTGGCCTCGTCGCCTGGAAGTCGAAAAATCCCTCGGGATCGACGTCCGCGATCTGCTCGGCATCCCACAGGCGGGCGAGGTAGCCGGCGGCGAGGGAGGCGCCCTGGCCGCCGTCGTTCCAGCCGCGAAATGCGGCGATCAGAACCGGCTTGTCGAGGGCTGTTTTGTCGGAGATCCGGAGCTCGTCGGCCATCCGGTCCACCTTACCCCCGTTGCGGCAAGAGCCAACGAGGCGGCAGCCAGAGCAGCGCCGCGAGGGTGACCGTCAGTGCCCAAACAGCGGCGGCGAGCGCCACGTGGACGGCAACGATTCCCCACGGGAGCTCGAGGCGCCACTGGAGCTCGCCGACGGCCATCTGCGCGAGCAGCACGGCGAGCAGCAGGAGCGAGAACCGGAAGAGGCGCGGGGCGAGCGAGCGCCGCGCCACGATATAGCCCAGGACGAAGAGGAAGACACAGCCGAACACGGCCGTGATCCGGACGTGGACGTACAGGGCATCCGGGAGGTTCCAGAGGCGGTGGATCACGTCGGGGTCTCCCGAGTGCGGGCCCGCGCTCGTGACGAGCGTCCCGGTGACGACGAGCCCCAGGCAGGCAGCGGCGAGGACGACGGCTCCGATCCGCAGCTCGCGCGGGAACTCGAGCGAGGCTGCGCCGCGCTCCACGCGGATCGCCTCGACGAGGACGACGAGAGCGCCGGCAAGCGCGAGCAGCGCGACGAGGAAGTGCGCCATCACGATTTCGGGCGGGAGGTCGTAGCGGATCGTCGCCAGCCCGAGCGGGGCCTCGGCGACGGTCAGCACCGCAACGCCGACGGCCGTCCAGAACGTCCAACGGGGCAGGTGCCTCGCCGCCCAGGCGGTCAGGATCGAGAAGGTGATCGGGAAGATCCCGAAGACGCGGTTCCCGAACTCGATGAACGCGTGAGCGTCGTCCTCGGGGAAGAAGGCACCCTCCTCGCAGCCCGGCCACGCATCGCAGCCGAGGCCAGAGCCGGTGAGCCGCACGAGCGAGCCCGTGATGACGATGACATAGAGCGACAGCACGGTGGCGGTGGCCAGCCACCGGACCCGCCTCGGCGTCAACGCGACTCCGCGCGACTCAGGAAGTCCGTGAGGACCTCCCGGAACCGGTCGGGCTCCTCCACGAAGGCCATGTGGGAGCTCTCCTCGAAGAGCACGCGCTCGGCGCCCGGAATCCCCCTCTGGGCGGCCTCGGCCAGCTCCGGCGTGCATTCGTCGTACCGGCCGGAGGTGACGAGCGTCGGCACCCGGATCTCGTTGAGCCGGTCGCGCACGTCCCAGTCGTGGAGCTTTCCGTCGGCGTTCCACTCGCTCTTCCCCCAGAGCGCGCGGTAGACCGGTGTGCCCTTCTCCGCCTTGCCGCGCTCGACGAAGTCCGGCGGCGGGTCGACCAGCAGGACGTGACGGCGCCAGAACTCGTCCTCGGCCGCCTTGTAGTCGGGGTGGTCGAGAGTGCCGGCCTCCTCATGCTCGGCGATCGCCCGCCGGTGCTGCTCGGGCAGCCGGTCGCGAAGGCGGGCAGCCTCGGCCATCCAGCTCCCCGCCGACGTGGGCGGCGAGTTCAGGGTCAGGCTCACGAGCCCGGGCGGTTGGGTGAGCACGTACTCGATCGCGAGCATCGAGCCCCACGAGGTGCCGAGCAGATGGATCCGGTCGAGCCCGAGCGCCTCCCGCACGGTTCGCACCTCGTCCACGAACAGGTCGACCGTCCACAGGTCGGGGTCGTCGGGCCGGTCGGAGCCGCCGCAGCCGAGCTGGTCGTAGACCACGACTCGCCGTCCCTCCTCGGCGAGCTCCTCCAGGGGCTTGAAGTAATGGTGGGTGGAGCCAGGCCCGCCGTGGAGGCACAGGAGCGGGACCCCCTCCTCAGGGCCGACGTCGCGATACCACGTCTCGAACCCGCGGAACGGGATGCGGCCCTCGACGACTCTCACGGGCGCAGCGGCTCCAGGACCGCCGGGTAGCCGTCGGCGCCCGGGAAGGGTGTCGGCCGGGAGCCGAGGAAGAGCGGGCGGTCGGCGGCGTTGAGCAGCACGGGCATCAGGTCGGGGCCTCGGAGCTGGCCGAGGATGCCTGCAGCGCAGTCCAGCTCGCCGAACGAGGTGACCCGGTCGGCGCGGACACCCGGGCCCGCCAGGAGCAACGGCACAGGATCGCCCGAGTGGATCACGTCCGGAGAGGCCGGCGTCGCGTGGTCTCCGGTGATACACACCACGGCTCGATCCGTGGGGAGATCGCCCAGAGCGGCATCGAGCGCCTCGATCGTCCGCTGCTTGATCGCCGGATCCTTGGTGTGGCCGGCTTCGTCCGCCGCCTTCTGGTGGGAGAAAACGAACGTGTCGCCGGCGTCGAGCCGCTCGCGGATCAGCTCGACCCGCCGGGTGAGGTCCCTCGTGGGGTCGTCGGTCTCCCCTGTCTCCAGCGGCTCGAGGCCAACGGCGCGCGCGAGCCCGTGCATGAAGCGCGAGGCGGCGATGAAGGTGCCCGAGACGCCATGGCGCTCGGCGAACGTCGGCGCCTCGCGCAGCCGGCCCCACCACTTCAGCGTGATCACGTTGAAGCGCTCGCCCTCGAGCCGGCGGAGGACCTCGCGCGTCCACTCGTCGGCGGCCTTGGCCGTTCGTTCCGCGTCGGGTACGACGGGCTGAGGGCGCAGGACGGGATACCAGTCGCGAAAGAAAGCGTCCGAGTCGGTCACGCGATCGTCCGCACCGCCGGACACCCGGAGAATCGCCTCGCCGCGGCCGAGGTCGGAGAGCATGAAGCGGAGGCCGTCGATCTCGATGCCGTCGCAGCGCTCGAGCAATGTGCGTGCTTCCTCGTCGTCTTCGCCCCGCCTCGGCCGCCCGGTGAGCCAGAGCGCGCCGTCGCGCTCGTCGGCCGGCCGCAACGCCGCGAAGGCGAACACCTCGGACGGGTCGGCCTCCTGGCCTGCGCCCAGCGCCTCGAGCACCGCCCTGCCCGGGAACTCCTCCGGCCGGTAGCCGAGCATCGACCAGTGCGCCACCTCGCTCGAGGGAGCCCGTCCAGGCCCCACGGCGTAGAGGACACCGGTCGACCCGCGGGAGGCGAGCGCGTCGAGGTTGGGCGTCGCGGCCGCCTCATTGGCGGTCCGGCCGCCGAGACTCTCGTGCGCGCGGTCTCCCAGCCCGTCCAGCAGGACGACGACGATCGGATACACGGCGAGGAGGCTAGACCGGGACGCGATCCAGCGACCGGATGACCCGTGCAACCCCGGGTGGGACGAGCGACTCCCAGTCTCCGTCCGACCTGAGCGCCTCGCGGACGTCGGCGCCCGAGATCTCCTTCTCCGCGCCCTCGTCGAGGACGACGACGTCGTAGCCGGCCTCCCGCATCCGTTCGAGCTTCGTGCCGCCCCAGTCCGAGAAGAGCCGGATGTACTGCGTCACCCCGTCAGGCACGTACGCGGGCCAGAGCTCCGGCTCGTTGACGGGGAATGGGATTACGTGCGTGCGTGCCAGGTCGAGGCCGAGGTCGCCCGCGGCGGCCTTCACCATCAGCAGACGCTCCGCGTAGCTCCAGGGGTTCGACTCCGGCAGGTGGCGAAGCGGATCGCTCTCCTCCGGCCGGATCCGCGCCGGGTCGGGATTCGTGATCCCGACGAAGACCTCGTCCGAGCGCTCTGCCGCTCCTCGCAGGTACTCCTGATGGCCCAGATGGAACGGCTGAAATCGCCCGTGGATCATCCCACGGGTCATTCCACGACGACCCCGGCGCCCTCCTCGACCCGGCCCACGCGCCGGATGAACAGCTTCTTCGCCTGGAACTCGGCCTCGAGCACCGGACCACGGTCGGACGGCACCGCCACGAGCAGCCCCCCGGCGGTCTGCGGGTCGAACCCGAGCGCGACGAGCGTCTCCGGCGCGCCGTTCAGCTCGAGATGCGGGCCAGCGAACTCCCGGTTGCGCGGATCCCCGCTCGTGCGAACTCCGTTGCGCGCCAGGTCGAGCGCCCCGTCGATCGCGGGGAAGCGCTCCGACTCCAGCCGGATCCCCACGCCGCTTCGCTTGGCGACCTCGTGCGCGTGCCCGAACAGCCCGAAGCCGGTGACGTCGGTCACTGCGTTGGGCTCGAACTGGCGCAGGACGGACGCCGCATCCATGTTCAACGTCCGCATCCACCGGACTGCACGCTCCAGCGGCTGCGTGCCGGCGGCGCCCTCCTTGAACCCGGTCATGATCAGCCCGGTTCCGAGCGGCTTCGTCAGGAAGATCGAGTCGCCGGGCTTCGCGCCGTTCTTCGGCCAGAGCGCGTCCGGTCGCACCGTTCCGACCACGGCGAGCCCATATTTCGGCTCCTCGTCCCTGATCGTGTGGCCGCCGGCGAGCAGCGCCCCGGCGGCGCGCACCTGCTCGTCCGCCGCGGAGAAGATCGCACCGAGCATCTCGGTCGGCAGCGACTCGGGGAATGCCGCGATGGAGAGAGCCAGAAGCGGCGTGCCGCCCATCGCGAAGACGTCGTTGAGCGCGTTCGTCGCCGCGATCGCTCCGTAGTCGGCGGGGTCGTCGACGACCGGCGGGAAGAAGTCGAGCGTGAAGATGATCGCCCGGTCGTCGTCGAGCCGGTAGACGGCGGCGTCGTCCGCGGGATCGAGCCCGACGAGCAGCTCATCCGATTCAACGGGGACGAATCCCCGAAGCAGTTCCTCGAGCCTTGCAGCCGAGTACTTCGCCGCGCAGCCGCCGCACGAGGCGAGATCGGTCAGTTTGACGTGAGCGGTCTCCAGTGGGGGTGGCTCCGTAAGGCGGTGAATGCTGCCGGGGGTGCTTGTTCCCGTCAAACGGAGTCCGAACCGTCCCTATTCCAGCCTTCGGAAAAACGACGGCGGCCAGGAGGCCGCCGTCGCATCTCTGGGGAGAGGCGGAGTAGTTGACGGGCCGCACTTCGACGACCACACAACCTCTCCTACAAAGCGAAAGACGCGGCCGGCCCGCAGCCTGACCGCGAAGTCTCCGGCTCCCCCCACGGAATCCGGTTTCCTCGTTCGCGCGAAGTGGTCCTAGGCGACCGCCCGTGAATCGAACCCCTGACGGACGGTGCCACCCTCGAGCTGCCACAGCGATGGCAGCTGGAGCCGACGCCTCAGCACGTGAACCAGTTGTCGAACATGCCTCCGCCGCTGACGGCGGCGAGGGTCGTCAGGGCGACGAGGAGCGAGATCTTGACCCGATGCTTCAGTGCAATCACCTCCTTCTTAGAACCTGAAGTCCTGGAGCGCTTCTGCAGCGCGCCTGTAGAGCTGCGCGGCCACCTGGTCCTGGCCGCGCCGCACCGCAAGGTCGCCCTTGGCGATCCACGCGGCCGCACGATGGCTTACTGAGGAAAGCTGGTCGAAGCTGTGCTCGGCCTCCTCGAAGGCCTGCGCTGCTTCGTCGAGGCGACCCTGCTCCATGAGCGAGCGCCCGAGGACGAGCTGCGCGTTCCCGATCTCGTCGACCGCGTCGACGCGGTCGCCGAGGAGCTTGAGTGCCTGCCGCGCCTGCTCCTCCGCCGGCTCGATCTGGCCGGTACGGAGGCTCACCTGCGCGAGCGAGGAGACTGCCGTGGCCGCATCCTTCTCTGTGCCGTACTCGAGCAGGACACGGAACGACTCGTTGAGCTGCTCGACTGCCTCTTCGGGCTTGCCGAGCAGGAAGCTGAGTCCACCGAGGTTGTTCAGCATCTTGCCGACCGCGTTGCGATCCGCGATCTCCTCGAACTGCGCCTTCGCCTGTTCGGCGTATCGGCGCGCAAGGACCCACTGACCCTGGCGCTCGGCGACGAGCGACGCGTGGAAGTACACCCGTGCGACCGAACGGGGGTCATCGAGCGCCTCGGCGAGCTCCAGCGCCCGCTCGAGATCCTCCCGGGCCGCTTCGTAGTCCCGCTGACGCCGGTAGCAGCGTGAGCGTGCCCCGAAGATCTCGGCGCGGAGCCGGTCGCAGGGAAGCCCGGAGTTCTCGGCGAGCGCCAAGGCCTCGTTGAAGAGGCTGATCGCGGTCTGGATGCTCGCGAGCTCGACACGGCAGGCGCCGAGCCGGTACAGGATCTCCGCTCGGTCGATGTCCGAGAACATCGTGTCCTCCGCCATCGCGCGCGCACGGGTGAGAAGCTGAACCGCCTCCTTCACCTCGCCCAGGCGAAGCCGGACCCAGGCTTCACCGGACAGTGAGCGAACCTGGAGCTCGACCGCGGCGATGCCCGCGATCGTCGGAGAGACGCGCGTGAACTCCTCGAGCGCCTCCGGATACTCGTGGTTCTCGCTGAGAGCCTCGGCCCTTGCCAAGGACGCCTCGAGCCGGCCGCGCTCGTCGGCGGCGACGCCGCTGGCGAGGAAGCCGGGATCGACGCCGAGCCGCTCGGCGAGCCACTCGATCGTCTCCTGCGTCGGACGGGTCTTGCCGCGCTCGATCTGCGAGACGTACTCCTTGGAGAACCGGTCGCCTGCGAGGTCGGTCTGCGTGAGGCCTGCGTTGACGCGAAGCGTGCGCAGGCGCTGGCTCAGTCCTCCGTTGGGGAGGCGGCCGAGGCGGTGCGGCTTGCTCTGAATCGTGCGGTTCACTGGCGGGCTAACTCCTGGGCGGCTTGCGACTACTTGACATTACGGCAACTCCTGAGGCTTTTCGATCCCCCGAAAGGGTCATGGCTATGGGGGATTTTGGGTCAACCGAGCCTATCGCAAAATCACTTGACCGAGGTACTTGACTCAGCCGGGAACCGCCCCTATAGTCCGTCCACCGAGCAGTGAAGCCCCAAGCCGAGCTGTTCGGGAGGCGCGCCAGATATGGCGACGGTGGCTCGGAGGAGTTGGCTGGGCCGCAGAGTCAAGGCCTCCGGGCCGTCGCCACAGAGGTGGGCTCGCCGCTAGAGATACGAACCCCCGGGGGCCGCAGCCCGGGGGTTCATCTTTTTCTCGGGCCTTTCCGCCCTTCTGGCTCGAAGTCTCACGACCTCGAGCCACCGGATGGAGCCGCGCCGCGCTGCGGCGGTGCCCCGACCTAGCTCTGTCGGTGAATGAACCGGCAAAGCCGGTTCATCGGCGTTTCCGGCTGGGGAGAGATCGTCACACCCTCGGCACGTCTTGCTCTTGACAGCTCGCGGGGTCCGACACCGCCGGGGGCCCTCAGCGGCCGAGGAGGCGGGTTAGGAAGGAGCGCCTCGGCGCACCGAGCTTGTCCCACTCTTCTCGCGTGGGGCCGTCGACGTCCAGCTCGACGTCGTGCTTTCGTGCGATTTCAGCGGCGTCGGCCAGGCTCATCCAGCCGAGGTCGCGCCCCTCGTCGCCCGTCGAGCCGTCATCCAGTTCCAGGTACGCGTGCCCGATCTGGCCGTCGTAGGTTCCGTCCCCATCGTCTTCGCTCTTGAAGTAGACCCAGCCCATGGGTCATCCCTTCCCCGAGGTGAAGCTTCCCTCACGTCGCCGTCGGGGGAGCCAGCCCGGCACGGTCGTGCGATACCGCTCGTAGTCGGCCCCGAAGCGACGGGAGAGGTTCGGCTCCTCGTACCAGCGCACGAATGCGTAGAAGAGGACCCAAAGCGCACCCGCGTACAGCAGGAGCGCCAGCTGACCGAGGAGCAGCGCCTGGCCGACGACCGCACCGACGACGGCCAGGTACATCGGATTCCGGACGTAGCGGTAGAGACCGCCGATGACGAGCCGTTCAGTGGGTGCAACGGGCGCGGGCGTTCCGATGCCCTCGGCCACGAAGCGTGCGAAGGCATGCACGAGAACGCCCACCGAGATCGCGACGACCACTCCTCCTGCGAGCCGGAGCGGCAACCAGAGCGTCCTGTCGACCTCCCAGCGCGTGAGCAGCCACGGGATCACGCCGGCAACGACGCCCGGGGCAAGAAAGAGAAAGACCACGGAGCCCACCGCGGCCCCGGCTCGGCTCATCTCCTCAGTCGTCGGCGCCGGCGAGCCAGCGACGGCGGCTCGCGGTGATTCTCGGAATGTCGGCGTCGAGCATGCCGCCCAGGCGCTTGCTGACCGTCGCCAGGAGGCCGAGCGAGACGAAGATCCACGCTTCGGCCCCGGGATCCCGGTCCTCCGGGATCCCGCCGGCGGCCTGCGAGCGCTCGATCACGCCGACGACGAACTCCTGGACCTCGCGCATGTGGCGCTTGAGGTGCTTTCTGATCTCGGCGTCGTCGCTTGCTTCCGTCAGCGCCTGGATCCAGAGGTTGGCGACCAGACCGTGGCGCTCCTTCGCGGCCCTCAGGTAGGCCGAGCCCATGGCGGTGATCCAGAGGGCGGGATCCGGCTCGGCCGCGACCGCCCGCTCCCACATCTGCCTCGTGTCCGCCCAGGCCGAATCGAGGCACGCGAGGTAGAGCGCGCGCTTCGACTGGAAGTGGCGGTAGAGGATCGGCTCGGTCACACCCGACTGCCGTGCGATCTCGGCGGTCGTCGTGCCGCGGTAGCTGCCTTTCGAGAAGATCCCGCAGGCACACTCGAGGACGGCGGCCCGCCGCTCCTCCGCGGTCAGCCGCGGCTTCGTGGCGCTCATCCGACCTCGGGGACCGGCTCGGGGCGCCGGTCAGGCTCCTCGAGCTCGTGCGGCCGGACGAGGACGAACGAGACCACCGCCCCGGCAAGCGAGATCACCGCAGCCACGAGCAGCGACGTCGAGAACCCGTCGACGAAACGCGAAGGATCCCGGAAGACCTCGGGGCCCTTCAGCCCACCGATCTCGTGGGCCATGATCGCGCCCATCAGCGCGATGCCCATGGAGCCGCCGACCTGGCGAAACGCGTTGAGAACGGCCGACCCCACGCCGGACTTGTCGACCGGGAGCGCGCGCACTGCGGCCGCCGCGCTCGGCGTCATCACGAGCCCCATGCCGAGCCCACCGAGGATGAACGCTGGAAGGAGGTCGACGTAGGCGGCGTTCTCGTCGAGTCGCGAGAAGTAGAAGAGCTGGGCGGAGACGAGGAGCATCCCCACGGTCATCAGCGAGCGCGAGCCGACTCGATCGGACGTCTTCCCGGCGATCGGCGCGACGAGGATGATCAGCACGGTCAGCGGCAGGAACGCTGCTCCGGTCTGGACGGCCGAGTAGCCGAGGATCCCCTGCATGTACAGCGAGACGAAGAAGAAGACGCCGAACATCGCGAGTGCGACGAGGAGGATGGCGATGTTCGCGCCGGTGAAAGTCCTGTTCCGGAAGAGCGAGAGATCGAGCATCGGGAGCCGCTGGTGGGTCTCGAGCAGCACGAAGGCGACGAGCATCACGACGGCGACGACGAACGCGCCGACGATTCGGCCCGAGGTCCAGCCGTACGTGTTCGCCTCGATCAGACCGTAGGTGAGCGCGAACAGGCCGATCCCGGAGGTCAGGAGGCCCGGCAAGTCGAGACGCTGCTCGGCCGATTCGTCCTTCGACTCGCGGATCAGCACGAAGCTGGCGACGATTGCGACGATGCCGACGGGGACGTTGACGAAGAAGATCCAGCTCCAGTGGAGATGGTCAGTCAACAGGCCGCCGACGAGGGGGCCGATTGCAAGCGCCAGCGCGGAGACGCCGGCCCAGATCCCGATCGCCATCCCGCGCTGGCGAGGAGGGAAGGTGGCCGCGATGATCGACAGCGTGGCGGGGTTCATCAGCGCGGCGCCTGCGCCTTGCACCACCCGGGCGGCGATCAGGGTCTGCTCGGTCTCGGCAAGGCCGCAGGCCAGGGACGAGGCGGTGAAGATCACGAGGCCGGCGACGAAGATCAGGCGGCGGCCGAGCAGGTCCGCGAGCTTCCCGCCGGTCAGCATGAGCGACGCGAACGTGAGCGCATATCCCGTGACGATCCACTCGAGCTCGGACAGGTCGGCGCCGAGGTCGCGCGCCATCGACGGAAGGGCGACGTTCACGACCGTGTTGTCCAGCATGATCATGAACAGGCCGAAGGAAACGGCGGCAAGCGTCCACCACTTGCGTGCTTCCTCGGACACGAGATGCAGCGCCATGATCGGGAGAGCTATGTTAGCGGCCACTAAGTTACAGAGTCAATGACCGAGCGCCTCGCCATCGCAGCAGCACGCCACCCGGGGCTCACGATCGGGGCCTGGATCGCCGCGGTCGTCGTCTCCATCGTCCTCGTGGTCTTCTTCCTGGGCGACGCGCTGTCCGGCGAGGCCGAGCAGCTGAACAACCCCGAGTCGGAGCAGGCCTACGCCCTGATCGGCGGGCGCTTGCCCCGGACCCGAGCTTCACGACGGACGTCGTCCTCATCCGCTCCGACAGCGTTGCCACGGACAGCCCCGGCTTCGGCGTCCGGTCACTGCCGCTCCGCCAGGCACTCGAGGCGACGGATGGCGTCGTCTATGTCAACCCCGAGCCCGTCGCGCGGACGGAGCGGGCGCTCGTCTACGAGCTCGGGCTCGAGGACGAGACTGCGGCCGAGAACGTTCAGGAGGTCCTCGAGCAGCACGAGGACGGGAACTTCGACCTCTTCCTGACCGGCGAGTGGTCGGTCGAGCGCGACTTTCTGACGCTCTCGGAGGAGGACCTGCAGAAGGGCGAGCTCCAGTTCGGTCTCCCGGTGGCGCTCATCGTCCTGATCCTCGTCTTCGGGGCGGTCGTTGCCGGCCTCGTCCCGCTGGCCCTCGCCATCGTCGCCATCCTCACCGCGCTGGGGCTCGTGGCCCTGGTCGGCACCGTGTTCGAGCTCTCGGTCTTCACGATCAACATGCTCACGGGCATGGGGCTGGCGCTCGGCATCGACTACGCGCTGTTCGTCGTCTCGCGCTTCCGGGAGGAACGTTCGGGCGGGCGCGACAAGCTCGACGCGATCGCTGCAACGGGTGCGACGGCGAGCCGCGCTGTGCTCTTCAGCGGCTTCGCGTTCGTCATCGCGATGTTCGGGCTCCTGCTGATCCCGAACACGATCTTCCGCAGCCTTGCCGCGGGCGCGATCCTGGTGGGCATCACGTCCGTGCTCGCTGCGCTGACGCTCCTTCCCGCGGTGCTGAGCCTCCTCGGCGACCGGGTCAACGCCCTTCGGATACCGATCATCGGCCGCGGCGCCGAGCGCGGGACCGGCGCCGAGAGCCGCTTCTGGGGCGGGGTCGTGCGGGCAGTCATGCGGCGGCCGGTCGTGAGTCTCGTCCTGAGCGCCGGATTCCTGGTCGCGCTTTCGATTCCCGTCCTCAGCTACACGACGGGCGAGGCGGGGATCCGCACGCTGCCCGATCGCTTTGCATCGAAGCAGGGGTTCAATGCGCTGGAGGAAACGTTCGGGATCGGCACCACCGACTCGGTGGAGGTCGTCGTCGACGGGGACGTCGCAGACGCCGAGACGCGCGCGGAGATCGAGCAGATCGCGAACGACATGGAGGCGAACGACGCCTTCCGCCAGGTCGAGACCGAGTTCCACGACGAGGAGCGGCTTGCGGTGATCGAGGCGCTGCCGGTCGGCGACAGCCGCGACGACAAGGCGCTGGACTCGGTCCGCGCCCTGCGTGAGGAGGAGATCCCCGGCGCGCGCGTCCTCGTCACCGGCGAGACGGCCGAGAGCATCGACTACTACGCACTGACCGACCGCTGGCTTCCGATCCTGCTGGCGGTGGTCCTGACGCTCTCGTTCATCCTGCTGACCGTCGCGTTCAGGTCGATCGTCGTCGCCGGCAAGGCGATCGTGCTGAACCTGCTCTCGATCGGCGCCGCCTACGGCGTTCTGATCCTCGTCTTCCAGAAAGGGATCGGCAACGAGCTCTTCGGGTTCCAGCAGGTCGACTTCATCGAGGCGTGGGTCCCGCTGTTCCTCTTCGCGGTCCTCTTCGGGCTCTCCATGGACTATCACGTCTTTCTGCTCAGCAGGATCCGCGAGCGGTACCTGCAGACAGGCGACAACGATGCCGCCGTCGCGCACGGCATCAGCTCGACGGCTCGGCTGATCACCGGCGCCGCGCTGATCATCATCGCCGTGTTCGGGGGCTTCGCGGTCGGCGACCTGGTGATGTTCCAGCAGATGGGCTTCGGGGTCGCAATCGCGCTGCTGATCGACGCGACGATCGTCCGCTCGGTACTGCTGCCGGCAGCCATGAAGCTCCTCGGGGACTGGAACTGGTACCTGCCGAGCTGGCTGAACTGGCTTCCGGACTTCCACGTCGAGGGCAATCGGTGAGCGAGGTCGTCTGGCGGCCGACCGAGGAGGTACTCGAGCGGGCGAACGTCATCCGGCTGATGCGCCGCCACGGCATCGGGGACTACTGGGAGCTCGTGCGGCGCTCTCAGGAGGAGCCGGACTGGTTCTGGGCGGCCGCGGTCGAGGACATGGGCCTCGAGTTCTCGAAGCCGTGGGACCGCGTCTCGGATCTGTCGCGCGGCCCCGAGTGGGCGACCTGGTTCGTGGGCGGGGAGGTGAACATCGCGTGGAACTGCGTCCACCGGTGGGCGCAGCGCCGGCCGGAGGCGGTCGCCGCAGTCTCGCTCGGCGAGGCCGGCGAGCGTCGCGAGCTGACCTGGGCGGCCATGTCCGACCAGGTCACGCGGCTTGCTGAGGCGCTCGTCGGGCTCGGCGTCGAGCGGGGCGACCGGGTGGCGATCTTCCTCCCGATGTCACAGGAGGTGGCGATCGCCTCACATGCCTGCGCCCACATCGGTGCGATCCAGGTGCCGATCTTCTCCGGCTTCGCGGCGCCGGCCGTGGCGCAGCGGCTCCAGGCCTCGGAGGCGAAGGTCGCCATCACCACGCGCGTCTCTTCCCGGCGCGGACGCGAGGTGCCGATGCTGGAGATCCTGGAAGAGGCGCGGGCCGAGTCGCCGTCGGTCGAGCACGTCGTCGTCGCGCCGTGGGACGAGCTCGTCGCCGACCTCCCGGGGGAGCTCCCGCCGACCGAGCTCCCGTCCGAGACGCCCTATCTCCTGACCTACACGTCCGGGACGACCGGCAAGCCGAAGGGTGTCGTCCACGTGCAGGGCGGCTTCCTCGTCTCGATCGCGCGGGAGGTCTGCTACCAGGCGGACGCCGGGCCGGACGACGTGATCCATTTCGCCACGGACATGGGCTGGATCATGGGCCCGTGGACGGTGGTCGGCGGACAGGCGATGGGCTCGACGCTGGTCTTCGCCGAGGGCGCGCCGGACTGGCCTCCCGGACCGGCTTTGGCGGCTGATCGAGCAGGAGCGCGTCTCGGTCCTCGGGATCTCACCGACGCTCGTCCGGGGACTGATCCCGCACGGCGATCCCGAGGCCGACCTCTCGTCCCTCCGCACGATCGTGACGACCGGCGAGCCCTGGAACCCCGAGCCGTACCGCTGGCTGTTCGAGGAGGTCGGCCGCATCGCCGCGTGCCGATCATCAACTGCTCCGGCGGGACGGAGGTCGGCGCCTGCTTCCTCTCCCCGACACCGGCGATCCCGATCAAGGCGTGCTCGCTCGGCGGGCCCGCCCTCGGCATGGCGATGGACGTCGTGGACGCCGAGGGCCGCTCGCAGGTGGCGACCGGCGAGGTCGGCGAGCTCGTCTGCCGCAAGCCCTTCCCGGGGATGACCCGAGGCTTCTGGCGGGATCCCGACCGCTACATAGAGACGTACTGGAGCCGCTTCCCGGGCGTCTGGACGCACGGCGACTGGGCGTCCGTGGACGAGGACGGCTTCTGGTTCCTGCACGGCCGCTCCGACGACACGCTCAACATCGCGGGGAAGCGGATCGGCCCGGCCGAGCTGGAGTCGGCGGCGGTCGAGCACCCGTCCGTGGTCGAGGCTGCGGCGGTCGGCATCCCGCACGAGGTCAAGGGCGAGGTCGCCTGGATCTTCTGCATCGCCGCGCCGAGCGTCGACGGGAACGAGGCGCTCGCCGCCGAGGTCTCGAAGCTCGTCGCGCGCGACCTCGGCAAGGCGTTCCGACCCGACCGCGTGGTCTTCGTGAGCGCGCTGCCGAAGACCCGCAGCGCGAAGATCATGCGCCGCGCCGTGCGCGCCAAGGCGCTCGGAGCCGATCTCGGCGACCTGTCGTCGCTCGAGAACCCGGAGGCGCTCGACGAGATCGGCCGGGCGGTCTAACCCTCGGCGAGCACGCGCTGAAAGGTCGGGTAGGAACCTGCCTTCCCGACCGTGACGAGGGTGTCACCCTGCTGAATCACGTCGTCGGGGAGCGCGCCGGTGACCGGCTCGGGCTCGCGGAGGATCGCGATCACCGTGATCCCGAGGTTCGCGCGGAACCCGGCCTCGGCAAGCGTCTTCCCGATCCAGCGGCTCGTGTCCGGAACGGGGATCCACTCGATGAGCAGCTCGCCAAGCGCCATCTCGAGCTCCTCGACGATCTTCGGCCGCTCGTACGCGCCGCCGAGGACGGCGCCGAGCTGGCGCGCCTCGTCGTCGTCGAGCGTGATCACCGACCGCGGCTCGTCGTCCGAGCCGCGCCGGAAGTAGTAGAGCTCCCGCTTTCCGTCGTTGTGGAGGATCACCGTGAGCCGGGAACCCTCACCGGTCCGGATCGTGAACTTCGTCCCGATCCCGGGAAGGCGGGTCTCCTCGAGTTGACTTGGCAACGCGTCAGCCTCCTTCGGCCAGTGTAGGGACAGGGAACAGGCGTCGGCCGATCACCTTCGACTCCTTCATCAGCACCACGCCGATGGTCGCCGTCAGCAGGACGTAGAGCCCGGCGAATGCGATCAGGGTCTCCTGTTGGCTGGCTAAGAGCTCGTCGTTCGCCGAGGCGACCTGGGCGAGGATGATCGTGAACTCGCCGTGGGCGATCAGCGCCACGCCGGCGTTGAAGCTCTGGCGCGCCGAGAAACCTCCGAGCCTGCCCGCGAAGTGGCCCGTCGCGATCTTGCCGATCACTGCCGCCGGAACGGCGAGCGCGAGCAGCCAGCCGACGTCGCCCAGCGCCGAGATGTCGATCGAGAGCCCGAAGACGAAGAAGAAGAGCGCGGCGAAGACGTCCCTGAAGCTGAAGAAGCGCTCCTCGATCTCCTCCCGCATCGAGGTCTCGGACAGGACGACGCCGGCCATCAGGGCCCCGATCGCCTCGGACAGGCCGAGGGCGTCGGCGACCGCCGCCATCCCGACCAGGAAGCCGAAGACCGCGAGCAGGAAGAACTCGCGCGGGAGCCAGTCCAGGACCCGGTCGATCGGCCCCGAGAGCCATTTCGAGAGCGCGAGCGAGATCGCGATGAAGCCGATCGCCTTCGCGACGATCGCAAGAGTGGCGCCGGCGGCGCCGCCGCCTCCCGCCGCGAAGCCGAGCACGAGCGCGATCGCGATGTCCTCCGCGATCAGGATCGCCAGGACGAGGTCGGTCTCGTCGTCCGCGAGGCGCCGGAAGTCGATCAGGCCCTTGACTGCGATCGCGCTCGACGAGACGTAGATCGCCGCGGCGAGGATCACGGCGGCGAAGCTGAAGCCGAACGCCGCGACGCCGATGAGCAGGCCGAGGGCGCCGTTGGCCACGAGGTCGAAGATCCCGCCCAAGACGACATGGCGCCGGCTCCGCGACAACCGGGTGAGCGTGAACTCGAGGCCGAGGAAGAAGAGCAGGAAGATGATCCCGATCTCGGCGACGAACTCCGTCACCTCCGACGGGCTGATCAGGGTCACGATCTTCGGCTCGTTCGGGCCGAGGAGCAGTCCCGCCAAAAGGTAGGCGGGAATCGCCGAGATCCCGAACCGGCTCGCGATCAGGCCGAGCACACCGAGCATCCCGACGGTGACGGCGAGCTCGGCGAGGGTCACGCCGGGACCCTAACGGCGCATGGAAGACTCTTCTGACATGGCGGACAGGATGGACGGACAGGTCGCGCTCGTCACCGGCGGCGGCCGCGGGATCGGCGCGGGGGTCGCACGCGAGCTCGCGGACGCGGGGATGAAGGTCGCGGTCTCGGCGCGCTCGGCAGACCAGGTGGAGGAGGTGTCGCGCGAGATCGGCGGCCTCGGGGTCGTCGCGGACGTGTCGCGGCAGGACGACGTCGAGCGCATGGTGGCCGAGGTCGAGCGAGAGCTGGGGCCGATCGACCTGCTCGTCGCGAACGCCGGGATCGCGCACTGGGGCGACGAGGCCTGGAAGTCCGATCCGGACGAGTGGTGGCGCGCTTTCGAGATCAACGTCCTCGGTGCATTCCTCTGCTGGCGCGCGGTCGTGCCCGGGATGATCGAGCGCGGTCGCGGGCGGATCGTCAACACCGGCAGCGGCTCCGCATACCTCCCCGGTCAGAAGACGACCGCCTACGGCGGCAGCAAGGCTGCGCTCTACCGGGCCGCGGAGGGCCTGGCCCTCCAGCTCGAGCCCTACGGGATCTTCGTGTTCACGATCAGCCCCGGGCTCGTGAAGACCGACATGACCGAGTCGTTCGGAGACGACGCGCCGTGGACGCCGCCGGAGCTGGCGCCGAGGCTCGTCCGCGTCCTCGCCTCAGGCCGGGCGGATGCGCTGAGCGGCAGGTACATCCATGCCGAGCACGACGACATCGAAGACCTGATCCGCCGCGCGGACGAGATCGCCGAGAACGACCTGAACGCGATCCGGCTCCAGCGCTGAACCCGCTAGTAACAGACTGTTACTAGCCCTCCGAGGCCGCTGCTGGCGGTGGTTCCGCGACTTGTAACAGACTGTTACTAGGTCTCTCGCGGGGCGATCCAGGTCGCCCTGGCCGAGCCGAGGACGCGGGCGTCTTCGCCGAAGAGCGCCGTGCCGGCGTAGAGCTTCCGCCCCTCGTCGCCGAGCGGCCACGCCATCACCACGCACTGCTCTCCGGCATGCGGCAGGTGCTCCACCTTCGCCGTCAGCCGGCCGAGCACCGGCATCCCCCGCTCGCCGCCATGGACGGCATAGGCGCCGGGACAGTCCAGCGCGGCCCAGACGAACTCGGGCGCGACGTGGTCCGGGCGAGGCGTCCACGTTGCGGCGACGACGTCGCGGCCTTCGACCGGGCCTGCGTAGATCCCCAGTCCGTCGTTTCGAGCCCAGCCGCACACGAAGCACTCGGGGAAGACACTCTCCCTGTCGCCTTCGGGCAACGCTGCAGCCGCCGCATCGTCGAAGGCAACCGGCTCAGGGAGCTCGAGGTCCAGATCGGTCGGCGCGGCCTCGGCGACGAGCGCGTCCCCGTCGCGAAGCTCGAGGCTCCGACGGCCGTCGTCCATGTCCAGCTCGAGCGGCCGCTCGAGCGGAGGCGGGAGCCTGAGTGTGACCTGGACGGGCCCGTGGAAGAGGGACGCGAGGACGCCGCAGGTGTACCCGCCGTTCGCGGATTCGGTCGGGCCGCGAAAATGCCTGTCGATGACGAGTTCCACAACCCGTAGACTATGTTTTCGACTGTGAGGCGAAAACTATGAGGCTCGCGCTCGCTCAGATCAACACCGTCGTCGGCGACCTCGACGGCAATGTCGCGCGGATCGTCGGACGCCTGCGCGAGGCCAGGAACGCCGGCGCCGACCTCGTCCTCTTCCCCGAACTGGCGATCACCGGCTACCCGCCCGAGGATCTGCTGTTCCGCCCGGGGTTCCTCCGGGAGGCGCGACGCGCCGCAGAGCAGGTCGCCGCCGAGACGACAGACGTTGCCGCTCTGGTCGGAGTTCCGTGGCTCGACCGCGACCTCGCCAACGGCTGCGCGATCTGCGCCGGCGGCGAGATCAAGGCCGTGTACCCGAAGCGCTTCCTGCCGAACTACGGCGTCTTCGACGAGGTGCGGTACTTCCAACCCGGCCGGGAGATGTTCCTTCTGCGCGTGGGCGAGGCGCTCGTCGGCCCGACGGTCTGCGAGGACATCTGGCAGCCGGGCCCACCCGCGACGGATCTGGCGCTCGCCGGCGCCCACGTGATCGCGAACATCTCCGCGTCGCCGTTCCACGTCGGCAAGGGGCTCGAGCGCGAGGAGATGCTGATCACGCGCGCGCGGGACAACGCCTGCTGGGTCGCGCTCGTCAACGCGGTCGGCGGCCAGGACGAGCTGATCTTCGACGGGCACAGCGTCGTCATCGACGAGGAGGGCGAGGTCGTCGCGCGCGCGCCGTCGTTCGAGGAGGCGCTGCTCGTCGTCGACATCGACGTCTCGACCGCGATTGCGCGCCGGCTCGTCGACGCCCGGCGCCGCGCCCTCGCGAGCGAGCGTGAGATCCCCGATCCGCCGGTGATCGATCTCGGCGGACCGCGCGAGCAGCAGGGCCCGGTGAAGCCGTACGTCGCCGAGCCGCTCGACGACCTCGAGCAGATGCGACGCGCGCTCGAGCTGGGCCTCTCGGACTACGTGGACAAGAACGGGTTCGGCGACATCGTCCTCGGCGTCTCCGGTGGAATCGACTCGGCGCTGACGGCGGCGCTGGCCGTCGAAGCACTGGGGCCGGAGCGCGTCCACTGCGTCTCGATGCCGTCGCGCTACTCCTCCGGCGACACCCGCCGGGATGCCGAGCAGCTGGCGAGGAATCTCGGCACCGACTTCCTCGAGCTGCCCATCGACTCGATCTTCGACGGCTACGAGCAGGCGCTCTCGAGCGTGTTCGAGGGACGCGAGGCGGACATCACCGAGGAGAACCTCCAGGCGCGCATCCGCGGGACGCTGCTGATGGCGCTCTCGAACAAGTTCGGCTGGCTCGTCGTCGCGACCGGGAACAAGTCTGAGCTCTCGGTTGGGTACGCCACGCTCTACGGGGACATGGCCGGGGGGTTCGCGCTCCTGAAGGATGTGTTCAAGACGGACGTGTTCCGGCTGGCCAGGCATCTGAACGAGCGCACCGGCCGCGAGCTGATTCCCGAGACGATCATCGAGCGCGCGCCGAGCGCCGAGCTCCGTGCCGATCAAAAGGACGAGGACTCGCTCCCGCCCTACTCCGCGCTCGACAAGGTGCTCGAGGCCTACGTCGAGGAGGACCGCTCACACGAGGAGCTGACCACGAACGGGTTCGACCAGGACGTCGTCGATCGCGCGATCGCGTTGATCGACCGGGCGGAGTACAAGCGCCGCCAGGCGCCGCCTGGGGTCAAGCTCCGCCCGAAGGCGTTCGGCCGCGACCGGCGCACGCCGATTACGAACCGCTGGCGTGGGTAGTACCGCGTCATGAACAAGACACAGACACTCCAAGCGCCGCTCATCGGCTGGCGCCAGCGCTTCGCTCAAAAGGTGGAGAAGCCGGTCAGCAAGCGGACGCCGCTGACCGCGAGCCAGGTGCGCGCGATCATCGGCGCGCTCTTCTTCCTCAAGTCGGCGCTCTACGTCGCACGCTCGGTTCGCCGCGCGATCAAGAACCGCTAGACGCCGACATCGGTCGGACTCTCGGGCGGGCCGTCCGCGACCAGCCGCCGAAGCCACTCGGCTAGACGAGTAGGCGCAAACGCCTCGTCCGAGGCTTCGATCTCCTCGATCGTCCACCAGCGCATGCCGGTGACGTACTCGGCGCGGAGCTGCGCGGGCGTGAGGTGGGGACGCAGCTCGAAACGGGTCGTGCGAACAACGTAGTAGCGCTCTCGCTGTCCGTCATGCGCGCCAAGCGGCTTCTGGAAGATGTGCTCACGCACCCAGACATGCGGCCCGATGTCCGGATCTTCGAGCCCGAGCTCCTCCGCGAGCTCCCGACGAAGCGCACGATCGTCTGACTCGCCGGGGTCGATCCCTCCGCCGGGCGTTGCCCAAACCGTGCGGTGCCCGAAGTCGAAGCGGACGAGAGCCGTGCGATCGTCGGGATCGAGGACGACGGCGCGCACGGCCTCCCGGATCTTCATCGAGCAAGCTCGCGAAGCTCGCGGAACCAGCGCAGCCGCTCCGCATAGGGAACCGCGGCGTTCGCCGGCGAGGTCGACGGGAGGACAAACAGCTGCGTGTCGCCCAGCGCGCGCTCCTGGACGCCGAGCTCCGGCCGCTCGTTGAAGGCCCCGCGGTACGCCTCCTTGCCGACGAAGGCGATCCATGCCGGGTGCAGACGGCGCGCGATCTCCTCCAGCCGCTCTGCGGAGCCCTCGAAGTCCGCCCGCCGCAGGTCCCCCGATCCCGGCGTCGTCCGGTACGCCGCGTTCGTCAGCCCGAGGCCGAGTGCCGGCAGGTCGTGCTGCTCCTCTGGCGCGTACAGGCGAGGCGTGAAGCCGGCGCCATGGAGCAGGCGCCAGAAGTCGTTCCGCGGATTGGCGAAGTGGGCCCGCGCCTGCGCGGACCAGACGCCCGGATTGATCCCGCAGAAGACGACCTGAAGGCCGGGCGCGAGAACGTCCGGGACCGCGCTCTCGGCAACGGCGTTCATCTCCTGATCGTACGGCTGCGCCTGTAGGGTCGGCGACCCAGACCGCTACTCGCACCGAAGGGAGTCGACATGCCGAAGGTCGTCATCACGCACGCCGTCCAGGACATCGACCGCTGGCTGCAAGGCAAAGCGGAACGCGCCGCCGCCATCGAGTCCGGGACCGGCAGCAACGTGGTCGACTACGTCGCGCAGGACGGGAGCAACAACATCGCGATCTGTGCCGACGTCGCCGACGCCGGTGCGATGACGTCGATGCTGGCCGCTCCGCCCGCTGAGGTCGTAGAGCTGATGGAAGCGCACGGCGTCGTCCAACCCCTGACGGTCTATATCGAGTCGTAGCCTGCGCTACGCGGCTTCGAGCTCGAACTCGGGCTCGCGCGAGTCGAGCCGGACTTCGAAGAGGCGCCTGATGTCTTCGCCACTGAGCGTCGTTTCATACCGGGTCGACCGCGGCTGGACCTCCATCACCTGGACGGCTTCCTCGCGATCGCCGTAGCAGCGGGTGTAGCACTCGGCCTCGTTGAGTACGCGCAACCGCACGATCTGACCGTAAATTGCCCACCGGACGGTGGCAGTTCGCGCGAAGCATTTCGACTACTGGATCTCGCTCGACGAGCGCGGCGGCCTGATCGCGGACGGAGATCCGGTCACGATCGGAGGCGACGTCAGCGCCGAGCACCTACTGTTGACGGCCCTCGCGCGCTGCTCGATCTCGAGCCTCGAGCACTTCGCGCGGCAGAAGGATGTGGACGTCACCGCCTCCGCATATGCGTCCGGGACGGTGACGCGACGCGAAGACCAGGAGCGCTACGGCTTCGTCAGCATCGAGTGCAAGCTCGACGTCCAGCTGGGCGGCGAGCTCGCCGATGACGAGCTGCGCAACCTGCTCGAGAGCGCCGAGTGGGGCTGCTTCATCGGGGCGTCGCTGGATCCGGCGCCGAAGTACAGCTGGCGCGTCAATGGCCGCGACCTGTGAGGTGGATCCTCGCGGCGGGGATCCTCGTCGCCGTCGGCGCGATCGCCGTCTCCTGGTATCGGGGCGGTGAGGGCTCAGCCGCGATCGGTGAGCCGCTCGTGCTGGGCGAGCGCCACCACCGAGTGCTCGCCGGCGGCCGGGAGCGCGCACCGCTCCTCGTCCTCCTGCACGAGCGGGGCGGCTCGCCGCGGGAGCTGCTCTGGCCGGAGCTCGTCGACTCGCTCGAGACCATGGGGGCGGACGCGCCCGCCGTCCTGCTCGTCGACGGCGGCGACCACAGCTACTACCACGACCGCGACGAATTCGACTGGGGCACGCACATCCTCGAGGAGGCGATTCCAACCGCTCGCGAGCGACTGGACACCGATCCGCGGAAGGAGGCGATCGGCGGCTTCTCGATGGGAGGCTTCGGCGCCCTCGACCTTGGGCGCCAGCGACGGTTCTGCGCCGTCGGCGCGCACTCCCCCGCGCTCTGGGAAGGCGGCGGGCAGACGCCCGAGGGGGCCTTCGACGACGCGGAGGACTTCGAGCGTCACGACGTGCTCGAGCTCGCGGAGGAGCGGCCGGGCCTCTTCCGCGGCGCCCGAGTGTGGCTCGACGTCGGGCGCGACGACAGCTTCCGGGACAACACCGTCCGACTGGGCGCGCTCGTCGACGCTCCGGCGAAGACGCCGCCCGGCGAGCACTCCACTGTCTACTGGCGGGAGCACGTGGACGAGTACCTTCAGTTCTACGGCGAGGTGCTGAGCGCATGCAGATGACGCTCGACGTCGAGACGGTCCGCGCGCGGTTCTCGGCGCTTCGACGGCCGTACGCGTTCTTCGACGGCCCTGCCGGGACGCAGGTGCCGGACGCGGTGATCGACGCGATCGCCGGCTACCTCCGCGAGTCCAATGCCAACGTCGGTGGGCAGTTCGAGACGAGCCGGCGCACGGGGGAGCTCGTTGAGGCGGCGCACGAGAGCGCAGGCCGCTTCCTCGGCTGCTCGGCGGGCGAGGCGATCTTCGGGCCGAGCATGACCAATCTCAACTTCATGCTCACGCGGACCGTCGGACGCGAGCTGCGGGAGGGCGACGAGATCGTCACGACGCGACTCGACCACGACGCCAACGTCGCACCATGGCTCGAGCTCGCCCACGACCTCGGGCTCGTCGTGCGGTTCGCGGACTACGACCTGTCTGACCTCGAGGCGCAGCTGTCCGACCGGACGCGCGTCGTCGCCTTCCCCTGGGCGTCGAACGCACTCGGCACGCTCGTGGACGCAGCGCGGATCTGCCGGCTCGCGCACGAGGCCGGCGCGCTGGCCTGGGTCGACGCCGTCCACTACGCGCCTCACGGGCCGATCGACGTGGCCGAGCTCGGCGCCGACGTCCTCCTCTGCTCGCCGTACAAGTTCTACGGTCCGCATCTCGGACTCGCCTTCGTCCGGCGGGAGCTGCTGGACCGCTGGCGGCCGTACAAGGTGCGTCCCGCGCCGGGCTACGAGACCGGGACCGCACAGCACGAGTTGCTCGCTGGCTTCATCGCCGCCGTCGAGTACGTCGAGTCGATCGGCTGGGAGGCGATCACGGCCCATGAGCGAGAGCTCGGCGAGCGTTTCCTCGACGGCCTTCCCGAGGGCGTGACCCTCTATGGGCAGCCCACGATGGAGGGCCGTGTGCCGACGTTCGCCCTCAACGTCGACGGCCGGTCACCGACCGAAGTCGCCGAACACCTGGGCGAGCGCGGCATCTTCGTCTGGGACGGGAACTACTACGCCCTCGAGGTGATGAAACGGCTCGGGTTGGACGACGGCGCGGTCCGAGTCGGGATCGTCCATTACAACACGGCCGACGAGGTCGAGCGCCTGCTCGACGAGCTCAGGAAGCTCGCCGGAGAGCAGGCGTGAACTCGTGGCTGCGGCGTGTGAGCGCCGAGGCGCGCGCGTAGCTGCGCGCGGCCGACTCGTCCACGGACAGGGTCACGGGCCCGTGGGCGATCAGCCCGGGCTCGGCGCGCTCCCGGATCAGGTCGGCGAAGAAGCCGTCCACGAGCCACTCGCGGCCCGGCGCCACCGAAGCGCGACTGGAAATCCGGAAGAGCCTCTCGGACAGCTCGTCGACCTGCTCGATCCGCGGCTTGCGGACGAACGTCGTCGGGCCCTCGGGCAGGATGGACGCAACGGAGTCGACCATCTCGATCCCCTTCTCCTGGTCGGTCACGAAGACCTCGAGCCGCAGGTCCTTCGCGCCGCCCGGGAGAACCCGAACCGAGGGAATCTGCGAGTTGTGGATGTGGATCACCTCGCCGTCCAGCGTCCGCAGCCGGGTGTGCCGGAGCGAGAGGTCCTCGACGACGCCCTGCAGCTCGTGCATCGGGATCTGAATCGTGTCGCCGACCGAGTACCAGCGCTCGATGAACATCGCGAGCCCGGCGATGATGTCCATCAGGACCCGCTGCACCGCGAAGCCGACCAGGATCAGGACGAACGACGCGCCGGCAATTGCCGTCAGGCGATCGACGCCGCCGATCAGCTGGCCGACGGAGAGCACGGCCGCGGTTCCGAACCCGAGGTAGGTGATCCCGGCCCGGATGATCGAGACCTGGGTCTCGCGCCGCTTGAGACGGGCCATCTTCCCGGCCTTCGTGAGGTCGTGATCGGCAGAGCGCCGGTCGTTCCAGACCAGCACCTTGAGCGCGACGAACGCCGCGCAGCGCGCGAGCAGCCAGGCGGCCGCGAAGAGGAAAACGATTGTGAGTGCGCCGACCATGGGTTCCACAGGCAAGCTACCGACGGCCCATGCCTCGCCCGAGCGTTTTCAAAGAATCCTTACGGGGGCTCACCAGAAGGTGAAGATCCTCGTTCTCGGCGGGACGAAATTCCTCGGTCGCGCGACCGTCGAGTCCGCGCTCGAGCGGGGTCACGACCTCACCCTCTTCAACCGCGGCGAGACCAACCCGGAGCTCTTCCCCGAGGTCGAGAAGATCCGCGGCGACCGGACCGAAGATCTCTCGCCGCTCGAGGGCGGGCAGTGGGACGCGGTCGTCGATCCGTCCGGCTACTTCCCGCACGTGGTCCGGCGGTCCGCCGAGGCGCTGAAGGACTCGGTCGGCCGCTACCTCTTCGTCTCCAGCGTCTCCGTCTACGCAGACCTCAGCAATGGCCCGGACGAGGACTCGCCAAGGGCCGAGCTCGGCGACCATGCCGATCGACGAGCTGCTGCCGGAATACGAGAACTATGGCGCGCTGAAAGCCCTCTGCGAGGACGCCGTCTGGGAGGTCTACGGCGACCGGGCGACGATCGTCCGGCCCGGGCTGATCGTCGGGCCTCACGACCCGACGGGGCGGTTCACGTACTGGCCGCACCGGGCTACGCGCGGCGGCGAGATGGTCGTGCCCGCGCCGCCTGAGCGCACCGTCCAGTTCGTCGACGTGCGCGATCTCGGCCGCTGGCTGGTCGAGCTGCTCGAGCGCAACGAGGGCGGCGCGTTCAACGCAACCCGTTCGGCTGTCTCATGGCAGGAGCTGATCGACTCCGCCCGTTCGGTGGCCGACTCGGACGCGACGCCGGTCTGGATCCCTGACGAGTTCCTGGCGCAGCACGAGGTCGGCGAGTGGATGGAGCTCCCGATGTGGCTCGCCGATCCCGAGTGGGTCGGGATGAACCAGGCCGACGTCTCTCGGGCCGAGGCGGCCGGGCTGTCGCACCGCCCGCTCGAGGACACGATCCGAGGCACGCTGGACGAGGCGAAGATGACGGAGAATGCAGGGATGAAGCCGGAGCGCGAACGCGAGCTCCTGGAGGCCTGGCGAGCATGACGCGAGCGCTCCTCGTCATGTTGGCGGCACTCGTGCTCGCCGAGCCGGCAGCGGCGCAGTCTGCCCTGTTCGATCAGGCTGCGGACTCACTCCGGTCCGACCCGGTCTACGTCCACCCCGGAACCGATGCGCTAAGCGGGGCCGAGGCGGACCGGCTGCGCGCCGAGATCGACGAGCGCGGCGCCGCGCCGGTCTTCATTGCGATCCTTCCGCCGTCGGCCCGCCGCGAGGTCAACTCGACCACGGAGGTCGCGCTCGAGCTCGGACGCCGTCTCGGTGAGCAGGGCGTCTATGCCGTCGTCGTCGGCAACCAGTTCCGCGCGGTCAGCAACGATCCCGCGGCGGCGCAGGCCGCCAACCTCGCGACCAGCGCATTCCGCGCCAGCAACCAACAGGGAGTCGCTGCGGTCCTGTCCGACTTCGTGAGCCGGATAGGCGAGTCCCGTTCTGGATCGGCCGAGTCGACCGGCGAGGAGGACGGCGGTGGGTTCCCGTCCTGGCTCCTGGTCATCGGCGCCGCCGTCGCGGCCTTCTTCGGGTTCCGCTTCTTCCGGCGGAGGCGTCAGCGCGAACGGGAGCTCGCCGAGGTCAAGGCGGTCGCGCGCGAGGATCTCGTCGCGCTCGCCGACGACGTCGTCGGACTGGACGAGGAGGTCGAGGCCCACCCCGAAGCGAAAGCCGCCTACCTCCGCGCAATGGAGGCGTACCAGCGGGCCGACGACGCGTTCGACCGGGCCCGCTCGCCCGGGGACATCGCGCGTGTCACCGCGGCGCTCGTCGATTCGCGCCACCAGATGGATGCGGCGAAGGCCCACCTCGCCGGCAAGCCCCTCCCGGAGGCCCGTCCTCCGTGCTTCTTCGACCCGCGTCATGGCACGTCGGTTGAGGACGTGACCTGGACGTCCCCGTACGGCGGCCCGATGAAGGTGCCGGCCTGCGAGGCAGACGCCCGGCGGGTGAACGCCGGCGAGGAGCCCGACACCCGCCAGATCACGGTGAACGGCCGGCAGAGACCGTTCTGGGACGCGCCCGCCTACTTCCAGCCCTGGGCGTTCGGGTTCTTCGGCCTGGCGGCCGGAGGTCTCCTCGCCGGTTCAGCGTTCACGCCGGAAGCCGAGGCCGGCGGGTTCAGCGACCTCGGCGGCGGAGACTTCGGAGACGGCGGGGACTTCGGAGGCGGCGGGGACTTCGGAGGCGGCGGAGACTTCGGAGGCGGCGGAGACTTCGGCGGCGGCGGAGGCGACGGCGGGGGGTTCTAAGGAGCCTGCGGCAAGGTGAACGCCTCCCGCAGCTGCTCGAGGAACCGCAGGGCCGGCGGAGTCAACGGGACCCCTCGCGGGCGAATGACCGAGATCGTGCGGGTCAACCGCCAGCGGGGGACGTCGAGGACGACCAGCCTGCCGCTCTCGAGCTCGACCTCGAGCGCGAGGCGGCTGATCGCGGCAACCCCGGCGCCCTTGCCGACCGCCAGCTTGACCGCCTCCCAGGACTGGAGCTCGAGGGTCGGCACCGACTGGAGACCGAGCTCCCAACGGGTCGTCTCGACCGCCGCGCGGGTCGCTGAGCCCTCCTCCCGCGAAAGCCAGGTGAGACCGGCCAGGTCCCGGCGTCGAAGGCGTCTGCCCCCGAGAGAAGGCGGTCCGATGAGCACCACGTCGTCGTCGAGGAGGGGCTCGCTCTCGAGCTCTGGGGGAACGACAAGACCTCCCACGACCGCGAGCTCGACCCGGTGCGCCCGCACGAGCTCGAGGGCGCCAGCGGATGTCGTGACCTCCGCCGCGATCTCCACCTTCGGATACCGCTCTCGGAACTGCGCCAGGAGCTCCGGAAGCACGTACGTGCCCGGGATTCCCGAGGCCGCGATCGAGAGCGTGCCGGTCTCGGCATCGGCGCCGGCGGCGAGCGCTCGCTCGGCGTTGGCCAGGAGCGCCTCGGCCCGGAGGACGTAGTCGGCAAGCACCTCGCCGGCCGGCGTCAGCGTGGCGCCCCCGCGGCCGCGGACGACGAGCGACCTGCCGACGTCGGCTTCCAGGGATGCCAGGTGCTTCGAGACGGCGGGCTGACTGATGTACAGCTCCTGCGCTGCGCCCGAGATGGAACCGCAGCGGGCAATGGCCGCGAAGGCCCGAAGCTTCGCCTCGATCTGCATCACCTCAGGTTATGCAACACGCGGGCAAGATGTATTTGAGTTGCGGCGCTCCCGACGTAGTTTCCGGTTGAGCCCCGACGGCGACAGGGTCTTCCGGCACAGCTCGCCGAGGGGCGCTACCGCAGGAGGTACGGCTATGCGCAGCCACAGTCGCGCTCTCACGGCATTCCTCGTCGTGCTCGTTGGGATCCTCGCGACCGCCGCCACCGCATCGTTCGCGGACGACGGAAGGCGGGATCGGCTTTCGAACGTGGAAGGGACGATCTGGGTCGCGAACCGTGGCGTCCACACGATTCAGGGCTTCGACGCGAGGACGGGTGGCGTCGCAGGCACGATCGCGATGACCCCGGGCTCCCAGCCCGGAGATCTCGCGTACGCGAGAGGCAAGCTCTACGTCGCCGAGGAGTTCGCGAGCCCGCCGGCGATCGCCATCGTCGATCCCGAGACGGGCGTCGTCACGAAGCGGATCTCCATGGCACCGTTGTCGCGGCCTCATCACGTGCACACGACCCGCCGGGGCAATCTCGTGGCGTTCGGGCTGTACGGGACGGACGACGTCGCGGTCGTGGACACCCGGACGGACACGCTGCTCGGCCGGTGGGACACGAACGGCGACCCGAACGCCGAGAGCGGCCGGGCCCACGCCGGCGTGTTCTCACCTCGTGGGCGGATCCTCTATGTCGCCAGCGATGCGTCGAACGAGATCGTCGCGCTCGATCCCAGGACGGGCGCCATCCTCTGGAGCCTGACCGTTCCCGGCGCGCACGAGCTCGCCGTGACGCGGAACGGCAAGACCGCGTACGTCACGCGCCGGACGGCGAACCGGGTCTGCGTCCTCGACCTGCGAGTCCACGACGCGTGCACCGACGTGCTCACGCTCGGGCTTCCCGACACGCTCCGCCTTGCGGCCGGCGACAGGCTGCTGACGATCACGCTTCGGACGATGCCCGCCCACGGCGGTGGTCGTCGACACGCGGACGTTCGATCACGAGTTCGTCCGGCTTGGCTCGCCGCTGGAGGCCACCACGCTCGCCGGGCATCAGTGGACGTCACGAAACGGCCGCTACACGTTCGCGGCGTTCGAAGGTGGGACCAGTCCGGGCGTCGCGGTCATCGACCACCGGGACGGGAACCGAATCGTGCAAACGCTCAACTATCCGGGTCGGCCGCACGGACTCGACTTGGCGCGGGCTGCGGACGACGAAGATGACGGCGGGGACGAGGACGACTAGGGGGATGCGGTAGCGCAGCCGGCGGGAGGGCGAGCGGCCCGCCCTCCCGTCAGTCGTACGCGGCCCGCGCACGCTTCCAGCGCGGGTCGTCGGTGCGGATGTGGTCGGGGTTGACGCCCCGCTTCTCGGCCAGGGCGAGCGTCAGGAGCTGGAAGCGGACGATGTCCACCGCGGGATGGCGCGTGGGTATGAACTCGACGTCGCAGCCGAGCTCGCGTAGGGCGGCGAGGGCATCGCGCGCACGCTCGGCGGCACGGCCCTCGCCCTCGAGCACGAAACAGCGCACGGTTTCGTCGACTCCGGCGAGGTGCCCGTGCAGGAGCTGCTCGGTGTGGTGCGCCTCCGCCGCCACGAACGCGCCCTCGCGGAGCTTCAGCGCCGCCTCCTGCGCCGTCGGCCAGGCGCTGCCCGCGCCGGCGATCAGGAAACGCTCGTGGTCGGTGGCGAGCGCCGGTCGCTCGAGCTCCTCGTCGACGGCCTCGGGGAGCTCCGAGATGTCCCGGCCGCGAAGCGCCGCGAGGGCAGCGACCGCCGACGTGTAGCTCGCCGTGTGGCACCAGCTCTTCTCGATCTCCGGCGCCGCAACGACGACGTGGTCGCACAGGGCCGCGATCGGGCTCTCCGGGGCGCCGGTGACGAGCCACTTCTCGCCCTCCCAGGCCCGCACGGCTTCGAGCGTCAGCCTCGTCGTCCCCTCGTGACTGATCGCAACGAGCACGTCGGCGTCACGCTCGGGCCGCAAGACGAGCTCGAGCGCCTGGACTGCCTCGCCTCCGGTCTGGGCTGCGTGGAACGAGGTCCCGCAGCCGGTGAAGAGGATCCTCGCGTCCGGCAGCCGCTGGTCGGTCGGCACCTGCCTGAGCCATTCCGGCTGCGCCCAGATGGCCTTCCGCGTGTGCTCGCCGGTCATCGAGGCGTCTATACCATGCCGCCGGTGGACGGCTTCCCGTTCGTGTACCGCGACACCGTGCGCTTCCGGGACCTCGACGGCATGGGACATGTGAACAACGCGGTGTTCCTGACGTACATGGAGTCCGCCCGCATCGCGTTCTTGTCTTCACTCGGCGCGGGCGACAACCCGCAGCACAGCCTGATCCTCGCCCGCATGGAGGTCGACTTCCGGTCGCCGATCGCGTTCGGCGAGGAGGTCGAGGTCGGCGTCAGGCCGTCGAGGTTGGGAACCAAGAGCTTCGAGCTGGAGTACGAGGTGCGCGCCGACGGCCGCGTCGCGGCTGAGGGCAAGAGCGTCCTCGTCGGCTACGACTACGAGAGAGGAGCGAGTGTGGAGATCCCGGCGGAGTGGCGCGGCTGGTTGAGCGAGGAGGTGGCTGTCTGATGGCCGTCTTCCAGCGAGAGGTGCTGCCGAACGGAGTGCGGCTTCTGTCTGCCTCGATGCCGCAGGTCCAGTCGGTCGCCTGCTTCATCATGCTCGCCGCCGGCTCCCGCTACGAGACTCCCGAGACGAGCGGGATCGCGCACTTCGCCGAGCACATGTTCTTCAAGGGCACGGAGAGCCGGCCCACGGCGCAGATCATCGGCAACGAGCTCGACGGGATCGGCGCCGAGTTCAACGCCTTCACCGGCAAGGAGTACACGGGGTACTACGTGAAGTGCGCCGCCGAGCACCGGGGCCGCGCGTTCGACGTCCTCGTCGACATGCTCCGCCATTCGAAGTTCGATCCCGAGGAGATCGAGCGCGAGAAGGGCGTGATCGTCGAGGAGATGAACATGTACTTCGACACGCCGCGGGACTACATCGGGGGCGTGTACCACCAGCTCCTGTACGGCGACACGCCGCTCGGCTGGGACATCATCGGCCGCAAGGAGACCGTACGAGCCGCGACACGTGAGACCTTCCTCGAGTACGTCGACCGCTGGTACACGGGCCCGAAGATGGTCGTCGGCGTCGCCGGGAACTTCGACGAGGGCATCCGGCAGGAAGTCGAGGAGATGCTGGGCGGGGTCGAGGCCGGCGACCCGGGCGGGGCCGACCCGGTTCCGGACTCGAACGGCGGCGGGCCGGGCGTCCGGATCCACTCGAAGGAGTCCGACCAGGCGCACATCGCGATGGGCGTGCCGAGCTATCCCCTGTCCCATCCGGACCGGTATGCGCTGCAGCTGCTCGGAACCGTGCTCGGGACGGGGATGTCCTCCCGGCTCTTCACGGAGGTGCGGGAGCGGCGCGGGCTCGCGTACTACGTCTTCGCGACGAACCACTCGTACACGGACACCGGGACGCTCTACTCGCAGGCCGGCGTCGACATCAAGCGCATCGACGAGGCGATCGAGACGATCGCGCGCGAGCTGAAGAAGATCGTCGCCGAGCCGGTGCCCGCGGAGGAGCTCGAGAAGTCGAAGAACGTCGCCAAGGGCCGGTTCGTGCTGGCGACGGAGAGCCCGCACGGGATGATCACGTTCGGGCTCCGGCGCGAGGTGCTCGAGGGCGAGGTCGAGGAGCCCGAGGACGTGCTGGCCGGGATCGACGCGGTCACGGTCGAGGACGTGCAGCGGGTCGCGGAGGACGTGATCGGTCGGAACGGGCTGAAGCTGGCGCTGATCGGGCCGTTCGACGACGCGGAGCGCTTCGAGAAGATCCTCGCAGGCTGAGTACGAAGGTCCGCGGGCGTCGTCGTCTAGCTACGGCGGCGAATTCGTGCTCGCCGCGCCGGTACAACCGGCACGAAGGTAATCCCGCTGATCTGGTCCGTCAGCACCTTGAACTCGATCTCCAGTCCCGCGCAGCGGCCGCGCGGCCTCTCGCCGTCCGAAAACGCTTCACCTGGCACCTCGATCCGGATGCCGTCGTCGGTCCGTAGCGCGCCGAGGTCCTTCGCCTCGTTGAACCACAGCATGGTTCCGCGCCCCATGGCGTCCGCGCCACGACGGTAGACCTCGCCCTTCAACTCGATTTTGTCGCCGTTCTCTTTCATGGCCCTCATTCCCTAGAAGAGACCGGCCGCGGCGCAATGCCGCGGCCGGCTCGCGAACTACGCGACCTGGGTCACGTCGGTCGCCTCGGGCCCCTTCGAGCCCTCGCGCTGCTCGTACGAGACTCGTGCGCCCTCCGGGAGCGACTTGAAGCCCTCGCCGGCGATGCTGCTGTGATGCACGAACAGGTCCTTCGCGCCTTCATCGGGAGTGATGAAGCCGTAGCCCTTGCTGTCGTTGAACCACTTGACGGTTCCGTTTGCCATAAAAAAACACCTCCTCCCGCGCTTTACGAACGGGTGAGGAAGGCGTGGAAACGCAAACCGAACTCGCTCTAACTTCTGTTCAAGGTAGCAGGTGCGGGTCTAGATCGGCCCCGGGCGGGCCTGGGCAGAGCGTTGCGACGTCGGTGATGACCATGTCCTGGAAAGCCTCCGCCGGCATCCGCAGGAGTAGGCTGAGACACGTAGCTGATGTCGAAAGAGTGGAACCGAGCCTCGTTCGAGAAAAACACGCGGCCGATCGACGTCGAACGGGACATCACCTCTGCGGATCTCGTCGTACCGAGCAGTGGCAGCCTGCTCGTGCTCACCCTGGGCTGCCTCGCTTGCGGCCTCGGCCTTGCGTTCCTCTTCGTCTTCTGGCCGCTCATGCTCGTCGCGTTCCTCGACGTCGGAGTCGGTCAATGGATCGTTCCAGCCGTGCTGATCGCCGGGCTGGTCTTCTCCGCATGGCTCCTCATCTGGGAGCTGCGGGTTCGCCGCGACGTCGCGGACGAGCTGCTCGGTAGCTAGAGCGTCGAGAGCGCCTCTTCGAAGTGCTCGACGTCCTCGGCGTCGGTCATGGAGGCGCCCGTCTCACGAGCAAGCCGTTCGTAGCGCCGCGCTTCGTCCTCGTCGCCACCGACCCGATGCGCCCGCGCGAGCGCCTCGTAGGCGAAGGGAAGGTCGAACTCGTCCATGTTGTCCGGATTCGCCTCGACGATGGCCCGGCAGCGCTGCGCGTGGTGGAGCGCAGGCTCCGCCCGACCGAGCACCGCGTAGGCCCGCGAACAGAGCCACTCGCCGCGCGCCCGGTTCTTCGGCTCGCACTCGGGCGCCTTCAACCAGTGGTAGGTCGAGGCGTGCGCCTGATGCAACAGCTCGTCGTCCTCCTCGGGCGTCCGCTCCTTCTCGAGCAGCCGCCACGCGTCGTTGTAGAGATCGACGCCGAGCTGCCGGTGGTCTAGCTCCACCAGCCCTGGACGACCTCGCCCCGGTCCTCGGCGTGCCGCTGGCCGAACGCGAGGATCTCCAGCCCTTCGTCACCCGCCTCGAACTGGCGCATGACGCCCGGCGCGACGCGGACCGCCTCGCACGCCTGCAGCTCGAGGATGTCGTCGTCGAGCTTGACCCGGCCGGAGCCCGAGACGACGAAGTAGATCTCCTCCGCCGCGTCGTGCCGGTGGCCGAACGGCTGCCGCTTCCCCGGCTTGAAGCGGTGCAGGCTGAAGCCGGTCTGCTCGGCCTCGAAGTCTCCGTGTCCGAACCGGGTCTCGTGCGTCTCTCCGAAGCCGAACTTCTCCGCCGAATCCTCCACGTCGAGGACGCTCATGTGCGTGTATCCGCCCATCTACTCCTCCGTCTGCTCGCTGGTTCCGCGTTCTCGGATCTCCTCGACGACCGTGGGGTCCGCCAGCGTCGTGGTGTCCCCGAGCGGCCGGTTCTCCGCGACGTCCCGCAGGAGCCGCCGCATGATCTTGCCGCTGCGCGTCTTCGGCAGCTCCGGCGTGAAGACGATGTTCGCCGGCTTGGCGATGGGGCCGATCTTGGTGCCGACGTGGTCGCGGAGCTCGGCGAGCCGCTCCTCCGAGCCGTCCTCACTCCCCTTCAGCGTCACGAAGGCGACGATCGCCTGGCCGGTCTGCGCGTCGATCCGGCCGCAGACCGCCGCCTCCGCCACCGACGGGTGATCCACGAGCGCGCTCTCGACCTCGATCGTGGAGATCCGGTGGCCCGAGACGTTCATCACGTCGTCCACTCGGCCGAGGAGCCAGAAGTCGCCGTCCTCGTCGATCCGCGCGCCGTCGCCCGCGAAGTACACGCCGTCGTAGCGCGACCAGTAGGTCTGGACGTAGCGCTCGTCGTCGCCGTAGATCCCGCGCAGCATCGCCGGCCACGGATTGCGCAAGACCAGGTAGCCGCCGCCGCCCGGCCCGACCTCCCGGCCCTGCTCGTCGAAGACGGCTGCGTCGACGCCCGGGAAGGGCTTCGTCGCCGAGCCCGGTTTGGTCGTGGTGAGCCCGGGCAGCGGCGTGATCATGACCATCCCGGTCTCGGTCTGCCACCACGTGTCGACGACCGGTGTGCGGCCGCCGCCGACGTGCTCGCGGTACCACATCCACGCCTCGGGGTTGATCGGCTCGCCGACCGAACCGAGCAGCCGGAGCGACGAAAGGTCGTGCTTCCCGGCGTGCTCCGGCCCCCACTTCATGTGCGCCCGGATCGCGGTCGGCGCGGTGTAGAGGATCGTGACGCCGTAGCGCTCGACGACGTCCCACCAGCGGTCCTTGTCCGGAAAGTCAGGCGTCCCCTCGTAGATGACCGAGGTCGCGCCGTTCGCCAGCGGCCCGTAGACGATGTAGCTGTGTCCGGTGATCCAGCCGATGTCGGCCGCGCACCAGTAGACGTCGTCGTCGCGTTTCAGGTCGAAGATGTAGTGGTGCGTCGTCGCCGTGCCGACGAGGTAGCCGCCCGTCGTGTGCGCGATCCCCTTCGGCTTCGCGGTCGTCCCCGACGTGTACATCAGGAACAGGAGGTCCTCGGAGTCCATCGGCTCGCAGGGACATGACTCCGGGTCGTCGGGCTTGCCCTCGACGACCTCGTTCCAGAAGACGTCGCGGCCGGGCTCCATCGAGATCTCGCCCTCGGTGCGGCGCAGGACGACGCACTTCTCGATCCCCGGCGCATTGCCCATCGCCTCGTCGGCGATCTGCTTCAGCGGCACCTTTGAGCCCCGGCGCCACGCCTCGTCCTGCGTGACGAGCACGGTGCAGCCCATGTCGTTGATCCGGTCGGAGAGCGAGTCGGCGGAGAAGCCGCCGAAGACGACGGTGTGCGGCGCACCGAGCCGGGTGCAGGCGAGCATCGCGATCGCCAGCTCGGGGACCATGCCCATGTAGATCGCGACCTTCGTCCCCTTGCGGACGCCGAGCTCCTTCAGCGCGTTCGCGAAGCGGACGATCTCGGCCTGGAGGTCGGCGTAGGTCAGCTCGCGCCGGTCGCCGTCGGGCTCCCCTTCCCAGTGGTAGGCGACCTTGCCTCCGCGGCCGGCCTCGACATGGCGGTCGACGCAGTTGAAGCAGACGTTGAGCTTCCCGCCGAGGTACCACTTCGCGTACGGCGGCTTCCACTCGAGCAGCGTCGTCCACGGCTCGAACCAGGTCAGCCGCTGCGACTCGCGCGCCCAGAGCTCCTCGAAGTCGAGGTCGTACAGCTCCTGCTGGGCGTTCGCCTGCGCCGCGAACTCGAGGTCCGGCGGGTACCGCCGGTCCTCGAGAAGCATGGTCTCGATAGAGCCGAACTGCTCCGTGGCCATTACGGCGTCAGATCGTACGGGTACTGCGTCAGGTTCTCGTTGCCGTCCTTCGTGACCAGCACGAGGTCCTCGAGGCGACAGCCGCCGAACTCCGGCTCGTAGAGCCCCGGCTCGAGCGTGATCACATCGTCGACCTCGACCGTGCCGGGATCGCGCGAGAGCCACGGCGGCTCGTGGACCTCGAGCCCGACGCCGTGGCCGAGCCCGTGGTAGAAGCCGCGGTCGAGCACCTCGCCTTCCTGCTTCGAGAGCTGCGTCGGATAGCCGGCCTCGTGGAAGACGTCGCAGACGCGTTCGAAGACCGCGCGTCCGGCGGCTCCCGCCTTGACGTCCTCGAGCGACCGGTCGAGCGCCGCCTTGACGAGCCGGTGGTACTCGACGAGCTTCTCGGGCGGCTCGCCGATGCAGAACGTGCGCGTCATGTCCGCGTAGCAGCCGGATTCGCGATCACGCGGGAAGAGGTCGAGCACGATCGGCTCGCCTGCCGCGATCGGGCCCGAGCCGAAGTCGTGGCCGAGCGCGGTCTGCGGGCCGTGGGCGACGATCATCTCGTCCGCGACGAGGCCGTGTGCGTTGAAGACGTCCGTGATCCGCGCCTTGACGAGCTCACAGGTCAGGGTCTCTCCGTCGACCGTCAGCGTGCCGTTGGACGGCTGGGCGCGACGGAAGAGGTCGCGCGCGGCGTCCATCGCCGCCTCGGTTCCTCGCTGCGCCTTCCGGATCCCGGCGAGCTCGGTCTCGTTCTTCGCCCGCCGCCGCTTGTCGAAGAACGCGCGGTCCGGCGTGATCTGCACGCCGCTCTCGCGCAGAACGTCGGCCAGCTCGAGCGGGAACGTGTGCGGGACGATCGCGTCCTTGACGTCGAGCCCTTCGACGGCCTGGACGAGCAGCTTCAGGATCTGCTCCTCCCTCGGCCCCTTGCCGACGAGCTCATCCCAGCCGAAGGCCTCGAGCGGGTGAGCTTCGACGCCGGCTTCCTTCATCCGGTCGACCTCGAAGGACGTGATCACGACGTGCTTGGTGCCGTTCTTCTCGACGTAGAGGAACGGGTCGGGCGCGGGGACGGGAACCTCGTGCCGGAGCTCGGGCCCGTGCATGTTGTCTGAGTAAATGAGGACGTCAGCCATGTGCGGATCCTATATCGGCGTCCGAATAGACTGAGCGCTCGTGGAAGCGGCCCTCTCGCGCGCCCAGGCGCTGATCTCCAGCTACGACGACGAGCTCCGTCGGCTGCTGCCCGAAGGCGCCGAGATCTTCGACGCGCATCTCCATCTTGGTCACGACATCGACGGCTTCAGCGGCCAGTACGAGGAGCTCGAGCGGATCATGAACACGTACGGCATCTCGCGGGCGTTCATGTTCTGCATGGACGAGCCTGACCGCGAGCCGGCGTTTCGGGCGCCCAACGACAGGAGCCTGCGCGATGCCGAGCGCTCGAACGGCCGGCTGGTTCCGTTCGTCCGCCTCGACCTGACTGCGTGAGGGTCCGATCGACGAGGCGGTCCGGTGCCTCGATCGCGGGGCGCGCGGGATCAAGCTCCACCCCAGGGCGCAGCGCTTCGCGCTGAACGACGAGCGGCTGGTGCCCGTGTTCGAGCTCGCCGCCGAGCGCCGCGTTCCGATCCTGATCCACGGTGGGCGCGGGTTGCCTCCGATCGCCGACCATCTCCACCGGCTCGCCGAGACCTATCCCGACGCGCAGCTGATCATCGCCCACGCCGGAATCGCGGACATGGCCGCGCTGGCCGGGCACTTCGCCGGCCACAAGGGCGTCTTCTTCGACACCTCGGTCTGGAGCCCGGTCGACCTCCTCGACTTCTTCCACCAGGTGCCGCCGGAGCAGATCCTGTACGCCTCGGACTACCCGTACGGGCGCCAGCCACAGTCGCTGACGATCGCGCTTCGGACGGCGATCACCGCCGGACTGAACGAGGAACAGCTCCGAGACATGCTCGCCGGCAACGCCAACCGGATTGCCGACGGCGAGGAGCCATTGGAGCCGTCGGAGCCGCGCGGGCGGGACGAGTTCAAGCAATCGATGGCGCTGGCTCGGGTCCACCAGTACCTCTCGATGGCGACGCCGCTCCTCTGGACGGGCCAGGCGGACACGATCGGTGTCCTGGGCCTCGCGATGAACGCCTGCCACGAGCGCAATGGGTACGCCGAGGAGCTCGACAGGATCAAGGAGCTGTTGTTGGCGGCACAGGAGCTCTGGCGTGAGCTGCCCGAGATCGACGAGGAGGGCGAGCGCGTCTCGACGAGGCGCTCGGTCTTCGCGCTGGTCCACCTCGCGGACATCATCGCGGTGACGCCCGATGCTTGAGATTCGCGTCAACGGCGGGGCCTACGAGGTGGATGCGCCGGTCGGCCGCTCGCTCGCGGACTGGCTGCGCGAGGACATCGGCCTGACCGGGACGAAGATCGCCTGCAACGAGGGCCACTGCGGCGCCTGCACCGTGCAGGTCGACGGCGTCCCCGTGCTCTCGTGCATCACGCTCGTGCACCGCGTCGACGGCGAGGTGACGACGATCGAGGGTCTCCGCGAGCATCCGATGGTGGACGCGTTCGTCCGGGCGGACGCGCTCCAGTGCGGCTTCTGCACGCCGGGCCAGATCGTCTCGGCGACGGCGCTCGTTGCCGGGAACCCGACACCGACGCCGGAGGAGGTCCGCCACGGGATGGCGGGGAACCTCTGCCGCTGCGGCACGTATCCGAAGATCGAGGAGGCTGTCCTTTCGTGGCAGTCCTAGCTGGCCTACGCGGCCGTGCCCTGGGGTCAGACCCCAAGACACGGCCAAAGGGGACGGAACGGCGCAGACTGGAGCCGTTGAGCGCCGGTCGGCGTGCTCCAGTATCTGGCTCGCCGGGCCATGCCGTGGGGTCAGACCCCAAGACCTGTCTGGAGGAGACGTCATGGCGAGGCTGATCAAGACCGAGAAGGAGATCGAGGGCCGCTACACCGAGCAGTGGGTCGTCGTCGACGAGGACGCGCTGGAGCAGTGGCCCGCCGGCCCACGCGACATTGTCGGCCGGCCGGCGGCGCGCCGGGACGGCCTCCAGCGCGCGCGTGGCGAGGCCCGCTACACCGCCGACGTCCAATTGCCGGGGATGCTGCACGCGGCCGTGCTGCGCAGCCCGTTCGCCCGGGCGCGGATGCGTGAGATCGACACGCGCATGGCGGAGCGCGCGCCGGGAGTGCGCGCCGTCATCGGCCCAGACACCGCTCCGCTGACGGACGAGCCCGCCTACCAGGGCGCCCCGGTCGCCGCCGTCGCGGCTGATAGCTACGGGCAGGCCCGCGCCGCTCTCGCGCTGCTCGAGGTCGAGTGGGAGCAGCTCGAGCCGCTCCTCGATCCCGACGAAGCGGTCCGTCGCAACCAGCTCGTCGACGAGCCGAGCAGCTACGAGCGGGGAGACCTCGAGCGAGGCCTTGCCGAGGCGGACGTTGTCATCGAAGCCGAGTTCCGCACGCAAACCGTCGTCCACAACTCCATGGAGACCCACCAGGCGGTCTGCGTGTGGGAGGGCGGCGACCACCTCACGGTCTACATCTCGACGCAGTTCGTCTGGGGCATCCGCGAGAACGTGGCGGAGCACTTCGGGCTCCCGCAGGACAACGTGCGGGTCGTCTGCGAGTTCATGGGCGGCGGGTTCGGCTCGAAGAACAGCGCCGACGCGTCCACCTACGTCGCAGCCGAGCTTGCGCGGAGGACCGGCAGGCCCGTCAAGTGCATGCTGACCCGGCGCGAGGAGAACCTCGACGCCGGGAACCGGAACGCCACCATCCAGCGGCTCCGCGCGGGCGCCCGCTCCGACGGGACGCTGACCGCCCTCGACGGCGAGTTCGTGAACTCGAACGGGTTCGGCGGGTGGCTCGCGTCGACGGGCGGGCCGATGCGAATGCTCTACGGCTGCGAGAACGTCAAGACCGTCGAGTACGCCGCCAAGCTCAACACCCCACCGATGAAGGCCTTCCGCGCGCCCGGCTTCGTCGAAGGCACCTTCGGCCTCGAGTGCCTGATGGACGAGCTCGCCGCGAAGCTCGACCTCGACCCCCTGGAGCTCCGCCGACGGAACTACGCGCAGCACGACGCGATGGACGAGCGGCCGTTCTCGTCCAAGAACCTGCTCGAGTGCTACCGGCGGGCCGAGCCGCACTGGGCACGGCGCGACGCGGTCCGGGCGAGCTCGGACGAGACCTGGAAGCGCGGAGTCGGCCTCGCGAGCCAGGTCTGGTACGGGGGCGGCGGGCCTCCGTCGTACGCCTGGGTCCGAGTGGGCTCCGACGCCCGGGTCGCCGTCGTCACCGCGATGCAGGACATCGGCACCGGCACTGCGACCGCGATGGCGCAGATCGCGGCGGAGGAGCTCGGACTGCCGATCGACCGTGTCGAAGTCTCGCTGGGAGACACTGCTCGGGGCCCGTACGCAACCATCTCGGCGGGCTCCTCGACGATTCCGTCGATGGGCCCGGCAGTTCGCTCCGCCGCCGCCGACGCCGCCCGCCAAATCCTCGAGATCGCGGCGCAGCGGTACGACCGGGAGGAGCGGCTGCTGTCCTTGAAGGGCGGCCGGATCGTCTGCTCCGACGGCGGCTCGTGGCCGCTCGAGGAGGTCACCGGCATGCTCGAGTCGGGTCAGATCCTCGGCAAAGGATCGCGCGGGCCGAACCCCACCGGCATGCGGGTCCTGACCTTCGGCGTCCAGGTCGCCGAGGTCGCCGTCGACATCGAGACCGGGCGAAGTCCGGGTCGACAAGATCGCCGCCATCCACGACGTCGGTCGCGTCATCAACCCGCTCGGGGCCTCGAGCCAAGTCGAGGGCGGGATCATCCAGGGGCTCGGGCACACCCTCTCGGAGGAACGGCTGCTCGACCCGGCGACCGGGACGATCCTGACCCAGACGCTCGATGCCTACAAGCTTCCGACGATCGCAGACGTCCCAGTGATCGTGACCGATCTCGTCGACGAGCCCGATGCACATCTGACGAATCTCGGGTCCAAGGGGCTCGGGGAGCCGCCGATCATCCCGACCGCAGCCGCGATCGCGAACGCCATCCGCGACGCGACGGGCGCCGACGTCCGCTCGCTGCCGATTAGCCGGGAGGAGATGTTGCGGGCGCTCCGCGAGGCGCGAGAGCGAACGACGGAGCGCGTTGGAGCTCCTGCGGCCTGACTCTCCCGAGGCGGCCAAGGCCGCCCTGGTCAACGGTGCAGTGCCGCTCGCGGGTGGGACCGAGCTCGTCCCGCTGATCCGCGACCGCATCGTCGACGCGACGACGCTCGTCGACGTCCGCGCGGTCGTGCCGAGCGGGATCGACGGGACGACGATCGGCGCAGGCACCACGCTCCGCGAACTGGAGGCGAACGCGCAGGTTCCACATGCACTTCGCGAGGCCTGCCGGCTCGCGGCGTCGCCGCAGCTCCGCGCGATGGGCACGATCGGCGGCAACCTCCTCCAGGCGACGCGCTGCTGGTACTGGCGGCTCAAGTACCCCTGCTGGCTGCACGGAGGCGACAAGTGCTTCGCCCGCGAGGGAGTCCACCGCGAGCACGCGGTGTTCGCGAACGATCCCTGCGCGTCCGCGCACCCGTCTGATCCTGCCGCCGCCCTGCTGGCACTGGACGCTACGCTGCGGACGGACCGACGCGAGTTGCCGCTCGCGGACCTCTACCGCCTTCCGACGGATGAAGACCGCGAGATGACGACACTCGAGCCCGGCGAGCTGATTCTCGAGTTGGACGTGCCCGCGCCGGAGGCGAGCACCTACCTCAAGGCGATGGACCGGCGCCTCTTCTCCTTCGCGCTGGTCGGTGTCGCAACGGCACGCTCGTCCGGCGGGACGCGCATCGCGCTCTCCGGCATGGCGCCGATCCCCTGGCTCCTCGACGGCGAGCAGGCGCTCGACACGGCGACGCCTCTCCCGCAGAACGCCTACAAGCTCGAGATCGCCCGAGCTCTCGTCCGGCGGGCGCTCGACGAGGTGGCCGCGTGAAGCCCGCCGTCGTCCTGTTGCTCGTAGCCGTGCTCGCCGCCGGCTGCGGTGGAGACGACTCGGGCCCCGGCCCCGTGGTCGACTCCTGCGACGTCGAGATCCAGGATCCGTCGAAGGCACCCGAGCTCGAGCCGCTCGACCCGGGCTCGAAGCCGCGGATCGCGTTCGCCACCTCGCACGGAGACTTCACAGTCGAGGTCGACCCGGTCAGCGCGCCCTGCAACGGCGACTCGATGGTCGACCTGGCCAAGGACGGATTCTTCGACGGCACGCGGTTCCACCGGATCGTCCCCGGCTTCATCATCCAGGGCGGGGACCCGACCGCCACCGGCAACGGCGGCTCCGGCTACACGACGATCGACGCCCCCAAGCCCGACACGGCGTACACGAAGGGCGTCGTCGCCATGGCGAAGTCGCAGTTCGAGCAGCCGGGCACCGGTGGGAGCCAGTTCTTCATCGTGACCTCGGACAACGCGAACCTCCCGCCCGACTACGCCGTCGTCGGACGGGTCGTCGAGGGGATGGACGTCGTCGAGAAGATCGGCGAGCTCGGCAACCCGCGCACGGAGGCCCCGACCGAGAAGATCGTGATCGAGAGCACCTCCGTCTCCGGCGACTGACGTCGGATTCGTCACACTTTCGGCGCATTCTGGTCTTGACACGTTCTGGTGTCCGACACCGGGACGTGCCCCGGCGGGACAATCCTGAGATGGTCGCGGCAGTCGTCCTCGCCGCCGGCGCCGGGTCTCGGTTCGGCGGGCCCAAGCAGGCGCTGCTCTTGCCCGAGGTGCTCCGCCGGGTTCGCGACAGCTCGGTCGAGGACCTGGTCGTCGTCACCGGCGCGCATCCGCTCGAGACCGATGCCCGCGTCGTCCACTGCCCGGAGTGGGAGCTCGGGCCCGGCGCCTCGCTGCGCTGCGGCCTCGCGGCGCTGGGCGGGGACGTCGATGCCGCCGTGATCGTCCTCGCCGACGGGCCCGACCTCTCCCCTGCCGCCGTCGACAGGGTCGTCGCGGCCTGGCGAAGTGGCGCCGGCGAGATCGTCGCCGCGTCGTACGCCGGCGACCGCAGCCACCCGGTGGTGATTGCCCGCCCGGTCTGGAGCCGAATTCCGGACGAGGGAGCCCGCGCGCTCGAGCCCGTCCTCGTCCCATGCGACGACCTCGGGTCTCCAGGAGACGTCGATATTGCCGATGAGATTCCCGGCAGACTGAGAGGAGAGTCAGCAGAATGAGTGCGTTCATGGAAGCCGTGTTGACGGTCGCCCGAGAGGAGCCGTCCGCGCTTGCCCGTGCGCGGCTCCAGCGGCAGCTCACTCCGGAGGAGGCTGCCCGCCGCGCCGGCCTCACGTCCGACGAGGTCGAGTGGCTCGAGGAGGGTCGGCTCTACCGCTTCCGCTCGAGCGAGCGCGCGACCGTCGCGCTGCTCCTCTACGCGACCTCCCTCGGCATCGATCGCCGTGAGGCCCGCCGCCTGGCCGGCCTCCCGGTCGCGCCCGTGACGAGCAACCCGCGCGGTCGGCTCGCGGTCGCGGCCGGCGTCGTTGCCACCGCCCTCGCGATCACGCTTGCCGTCGTCGTCCCGCCGCGCCTCGGGGACGACGCCGCTCCGGCCACGGCTGCCGCGGGCCTCCCGCCGCCCTGGCGGATCTCGGTGGACGTCCTCAACGGCGGCGGCGACATCACGTACACGCGCCGCGTCGCCGACCGGATCGGCTCCTTCGCGTACCAGATCAAGCGTGTGAGCCGCGCAGGCCGGTTCGACTACCCGGAGACCTCGGTCTACTTCCCGCCCGGCGGCGAGAAGATCGGGCAGCGCCTCGCGGAACAGCTCGGCGTCACCGCGCGGCCGCTACCCGCCGGCAAGAACCCCCGGCGCCTCGTCGTGATCGTCGGGCCCCGAAGAGCCCTGAGCTAGAGCGGCGTCCGGAGGGACCGGAGCCTCTCCTTGAGCTCCGGAGGCATGGGCTCGGAGACCGCCTGCCGAACGAACGTCCGGAACTCCCGCTCGAACGTGTACCGCTTGCGGCAGTACTCGCAGCCATCGAGGTGAACCTCCGCCTCGCGGACCTCGGCGTCGGTAAGGACGCGGTCGAGGTACGGCTGCATCATCTGCTCGCACTTGTCACACGGATCAAACGCAAACCCCGACATCACGACTCGTCCGAGGCCGAGGTGGCCAGCGCGCCCTTGAGCATCCGCCGCCCGCGATGCAACCGCGACATGACGGTGCCGATGGGGATGTCCAGGATCTGCGCGGCGTCGCTGTAGGTGAAGTCCGCGAGATCGACGAGCAGTACGACGTCGCGGAAGTCGTGCGGGAGATCCGCAAGGGCGGTCACGGCGTCATTTTGCGACAGGCGTTCGACGACACGCCGCTCGTCCGGAGGCGCCCCGTCGGTGCCCGAGTCCTCGAGCTTGTTGTAGAGGTAGTAGTCGCTCTCCTCGAGCGGCTGGAGATCCGGCGTCCGCTGCACCTTTCGGCCGCGGTCGATGTTCAGGTTGGTGAGGATCCGGAAGAGCCACGCGCGCAGGTTCGTGCCCGGCTCGAACGAACGCCAGCTGCGGAACGCTCGGGCGTACGTCTCCTGGACGAGGTCCTCCGCTTCCTCGCGGGAGCCCACGAGCCTCCGCGCAACGCCGTACACCTGGTCGGACAGGTCCAGTGCCTCCTCTTCGAAACGAACACGATCTCGCGCGTCCGTTGCGAGTTGCCGGGCCGAGCTCTCCGAGGCTTCACTCATCGACTCGACCGTAGCAGCCGTGTTTCCCAGCTAGGAGAACGGAGATTCGGGGTCCGCTATTCCGGGTAGAGCCTGGTCCATGAATGGATATGACTTCATCACCGCGGTCGACGACAAGAAATGGGGAACCGTCGTCGACCAGCAAGGCGACTACCTGATCGTCGAGCACGGAACGCTTCGGAAGCACCGCTACGCGGTCCCGATCTCGTCCGTGGACGTCGACGAGAGCGCGGAGGAAGCGCGGACGACCCTCTCCGGCGAGCTGGTCAGCGAGTCCCCGAGAGTCGACGACGGGTTCGACCGTGAAGCCGTCGACCGTCACTACGGGCTCGCGAGCACCGAGGTCGCACCTTCGACCGAGGGCTACGGCGACACGGTCTCCGACGACCCGGCGCGCGGCGCCGAGTACCAGGAGCAGCAGGCCGGGCTCGAGCCTGCCGTCGAGGAGCGGGCGCGGATCCGCGAGGGCTCGGCGGAAACGACCGACGGAATGCCCGACGAGTCCCCGGCGCTGCTCGGCGACCGGCTCTCGGACGTCCCCGAAGATCAACGCTAGACGCATCACCGCCGGTTGCTGCCTGGCGCTTGCGCTGGCAGCGACCGCCGGCGCGGCGAATCACGCGACCGACGAGATCCTCGTCGTGCGCGGGTCGAACCTCGTGGTCCTGACCTCCAGCGGGGCGGACGTCCGCAACCTGACGCAGCGTGGGTGGCAGATCCACAGCGCGAGCTGGTCACGAAGCGGCAGGAGGATCGCGTTCACAGCGAATCCACCGGGGGAGTCGGACCCCGAGCTCTTCACCATGGCTGCGGACGGAACCGGCATTCGGCGGCTGACCGACAACACGCTGTCCGAGACTCACCCCACGTGGTCACCGGACGGTCGGCGGATCGCGTTCTCGAGCGCCCGAACCGGCTTCTTCCAGATCTGGACGGTGCCCAGTAGCGGCGGCCGGGCGCGCCGTCTGTCACACCAGACGGAGGACTGCTACGAGCCGGCGTGGGCGCCAACCGGCCGCTGGGTCGTCTACGCCTGCGAGGTGGCGCGCCGCACGCTGGTCATCGCGAGGCCCGACGGGCGAGGCGAGCACCGACTCACGCGCCACGGCCGACGGTCGGAGGCCGACCCGGCCTGGACTCCCGACGGCCGCTGGATCGTCTTCGTCCGCGACCGAACTCAACCCGCCGGCCGAGGGATCTTCGCGATCCGCCCCAACGGGACGGGTCTCCGCCGGCTCATCCCGTTCGGCTACGAGCCGGCCGTCTCCCCCGACGGACGGCGGATCGTGTTCATCCAGCCCGACGCGGTCGACAACGAGCTCTGGATTGCGAGCCGAAACGGCACCGGCCCCCGCGCCACTGACAAACAACGAGCTCGCCGAGGGAGACCCCTCGTGGCGGCCCCGCTAGGCGGGTTGCTGCTTGAACCCGGCGCCGGCCATGGCGTCGACGATGGCGTCGCGGCTCGTCCGCTCGTCATCCCATTCGAGCATGACCTGACCCATCAGGTTGGCGGTCGCGAACTCGAGGCCCTCGTGGCCCCGGAGCGCGGCCGCCAGGCGGTTCACGCACCGCTCGCAGCGGATGCCGCTGACCTCGATCGTCTCCTTCACGACGGCCATGTGCGGCGCACGATATCGGCGCAGGCCGCGCCGGCATCGCCCTGCTCGAGCTGGAGCGCGCCCTCCGAGAGGTCCGGGTCGAGCGAGGTCTCGACCGGCAACTCCTCGTACAGCTCGGCGCACCCGGACGAGAGCCGACCGTCGTGGATCAGCTCCGCGTCCGGCCCGTACCGCACCGCCGCCCACCGGTTCTGCTGGTAGATCCCGCGGTCGGCCGGCGCCGGCGCAGGATGCTCCAGCGCCCACGCGCAGAGATCGCGCAGGAGCGAGACGAAGGCGGCCGTCCGGTCGAGCCCGGTCGGCTGGTCGGGCATGCGGATCTCGAGGGTGCCGAACCGGGGATGCGGACGGACGTCCCACCACACCTGCGTGTAGTCCTTCATCAGCCCGGTCGCGACGAGCCCCTCGATCCACGACTCCCACTCGCCGTACCCGTCGAACACAGGAGGCGCGCTGCTCCGCGGCAGCTGCGCCAGGATCTCCGCGCGGTTCGAGGCGAGCCCGGTCGCCCGCCCCGACATGAACGGCGAGTTCGCCGACGCCGCGAGGACGAACGGCATCCACGGGAGCAGCGTCTCGAGCGTCGTCATGCACTCGTCGGGGCCCGGCATGCCGACGTGGACGTGGAGCCCGTTGACCCCCTGCCGGCGCGCCGTCACTCCGGCGTAGCCGACCATCTCCTCGTAGCGCTTCTCGTCCGTGATCGGCAGCTCCTCGGGCTCGGCGAAGGGGTGCGAGCCTGCCGCCGCCATCACGAGGCCGAGCCCCTCCAGAGCCTCCGAGGTGCGGGCCCGGAGGACGCCGATCGCGGCGACCGCCTCGTCGACGGACTCGCACACTTCCGTGTTGAGCTCGACAACGGACGCATGGAGCTCCGTCTTCAGCGTGCCCGGCAGGTCGAGGCCGTCCGTCTCCGCCAGGAGCTCTCGAATCGCGCCGACCGGCGCAAGGGACTGAGCGTCGAGCAGCATCACCTCTTCCTCGACGCCGATCGAGAGCGGCGTGCTCTCGCCGAACCGCTGCTCGATCACTAGCGGCGTTCGGCCGCGAGCCGGATCCCGAGCGCGACGAGGACGGTTCCGAGGACCGCGTCGAAGACCCGGCGCACCACCGGCCGACGGAGAACGTCGCCGACCCGCGCCACGACGAACGCGTAGCCGCTGAGCCACACGAAGGTCATCGTGCAGAAGACGAGCCCGAGCGCCAGCAGCCCGCCGAACGACTCGGCGCCGAACTGCGGCAGCAGGCTCGTGAAGAACACCGCCATCTTCGGGTTCCCCAGGTTGCTGAGCACGCCCTGGCGGAAGGCGACGCCGGACGTGAGCGGCCCTCCGGCCTCGCGGCGCTCGACATGCGTCCCTCGGATCGCAGCGAGCAGCGCCTGCGCGCCGAGGTAGACGAGGAACGCGGCGCCGACGAGCTTCAGCGTCACGAACGCAGGCTCGAAGGCGACGATCAGCGCGGCGAGCCCGACGCTCGTCGCCAGTGCCCAGACAGCCTGTCCCGTCGAGACCCCGAGCGCCGTGAAGACTCCGCCCCGCCGCCCGCCGAGCAGCGAGTTCCGGATCGCGAGCGCCGTGTCCTGCCCGGGCGTGACGATCACGAGCGCGGAGATAGCGAGGAACGCGAGGATGTCCACGCACCGAACCTACCGCGGAGGGATGCAATGAGCGAGCAGTTCGACCTGATCGTCCTCGGCTCGGGGTCGGGTGCCCGGGACGGGGCCAACAAGGCGGCGAAGGAGCAAGGCGCGCGCGTGGCGCTGATCGAGAACACGCGTTGGGGTGGAAGCTGCCCCAACGTCGCCTGCAAGCCCACGAAGGCGTACCTGGTCGCCGCCGAGCTCGCCCACGACATCGAGACGCTGGCGGAGCCGCTCGGCATCGAGGTCGGGCCGGCCCGCACCAACCTGGCGAAGGTGAAGGCGCGGAAGGACTCCCTCATCGTCTCCGGCGAGACCTGGATGGAGCGGCTGCACGGCGCGGGCCACGAGACCTTCGACGGCACCGGCGCGTTCGTCGACCCGCAGACGATCCAGGTGAACGGGACGCGGCTGACGGCCGAGCGCGTCCTCGTCGCGACCGGGTCGCGCACGGCGGTGCCACCGATCGAGGGCCTCGACGAGACCGGCTGGCTCGACCACGTCTCCGCGCTCGAGCTGACCGAGCTGCCGGAGTCGATGCTGGTCGTCGGCGGCGGGCCCGTCGGGCTCGAGCTCGCGCAGATCTTCTCGCGCTTCGGCTCGAAGGTGACGATCGTGCAGGGCGCCGACCGGCTCTCGCCGAGGTCCGACGCGGACGCGGTCGAGCAGCTCACGGCCGCACTCGAGGACGAAGGCATCGAGGTCAGAACCGGCACGACCGTCGAGCGGGTCCGGCGAGAGGACGGTGGAATCGTGGCGAGCGTTGGAGGCGACGAGCTCGAGGTCGAGCAGATCCTGCTGGCGTCGGGACGGGCGCCGAACGTCGAGGAGCTCGAGCTCGACCGCGCGGAATCGAGCACGGGCGCGGCGGGATCGTCGTCGACGACCGTCTCCGCACCTCGGCGGACGGCGTCTGGGCGGCCGGCGACGTCGCGGCCGGGCACCAGTTCACGCCGGTCGCGCAGTACGAGGCGCGGATCGCCGTCGACGACATGTTCGGCTCGAACGGCGCGCGGGCCGACTACGACTGGCTCCCGACGGCGATCTTCACCGACCCGGAGCTCGCCGCCGTCGGCCTCACGGAGCAGCAGGCGCGGGACGACGGGCTCGACGTCGAGACCGCGATCCACGAGATCAAGTACGTCCAGCGCGCCTCGTACACGAACACGAAGCATGGGCTCTACAAGCTCGTCTGGGAGCGGGAATCGCGCCGCGTCCTGGGCCTCCACGTGGTCACGCGCAACGCGAGCGACGTCGTCCAGGGCCTGGCGCTGGCGCTGAAGATGGGCGCGACCGTCGACGACCTCGCACACATGCACCATGCCTTCCCCACCTGGGGCGAAGGCGTCAAGGCGGCCGCGGAGCAAGCCTTGAACTCGAAGGAAGGCTGAACGAATTGGCCGGAGACGCTAAGTAGCACGGATCAGTAGGGCAGAACGCCTTACGCTTCGGACTCGTGGCGGAGGCCGACGCCTATTTCGAGAAGCGGGGCTTCTTGCTTCGCGTTGAGCGGCGGAACTTGGACGACGAGCTACCCAAGTACGCCCAAACTCGCGGCAGCACCCACTGGGCCGATCTCGTCTCGATTCGAACGGGCGAGGTGTTCGCCGCTAACTACGGCTGTGGAATGAGCGTTGAGGAGGCCAAAGAGAGAGCGCGAAGCCGATACACCGTCGAGCAGGGCTCGCACTAGCTCAGTAGCGTCTCCGGCCAGAACGGCCGGTCGACTTCCGCCTAGTCCTGTGAAACCGCCGGCTGGCGGCCCAGCTTCACCTTGAAGCTGCGTTTCTCGTCGCCGCGATACGCCTCGACCGTGATCTCGTCGCCGACCTTCTTGCCCATGATCGCCTTGCGGAGGTCCTCGCCCTGCGAGACGGGCTTGCCGTCGATCTCGACGATGAAGTCGCCGCCGAGCTGGTAGCTCTGCCCGTCGATCACGACCTCACGCGTCCCGGCCTGCATCTCCGCACTCGCCGCGCCGCTGTCCTCGTACACCCGCACTACGAGCAGCCCGCGCTCGGCTGGGAGGTTGAAGAGCTGCGCGATCTCCTGGTCGACCTCCTGGGCGCCTACGCCGATGAACGGATGCTCGACCCGGCCCTTCTCGACCAGCTGCGAGACGACATTACGGACGGTGTTCATCGGCACCGCAAACCCGATTCCGATGTTGCCGCGCTCGCCGGTGTTCCCCGTCGCGATCGCCGTGTTGACGCCGATCACGGAGCCGTTGGCGGCGAGCAGCGGTCCGCCCGAGTTGCCGCTGTTGATGGACGCGTCCGTCTGGATCACGTCGTCGATCGTGAACTCGTTCGGCGCCGTCAGCGGGCGGTGGAGCGCGCTGATGATCCCGGCGGTCACGCTCCGCTCCAGCCCGAGTGGATTCCCGATCGCGACTACCGAGTCGCCCACACGCACGCGATCGGAGTTCCCCAGGTCCAGGGGCCGCAACGCACGCGCGTCGACATTCACCTTGAGCAGGGCGAGGTCGGTCGACGGGTCGGTGCCCACGACCCGGGCGCGAACGCTGTCCCGGTTGGAGAAGCTCACCTCGATCTGCTCTGCGCCATTGACCACGTGGAAGTTCGTGACGATCCTCCCGGCGGTGTCGATCACGAAGCCCGAGCCGAGCGCCTGCTGCCGCTGCTCCTCGGGAAAGCCGAACGGGTTCAGGAACGGGTCGGGCTCGACCTCGACCGTGCTCGTGGTCGTGATCTGGACGACGCCGGGCGCGCTTCGGCGGTAGATCTCGTTGACCGACAGCCGGCGGCCCTGCGCGAAGTCGGCCGGCGCCACCGATGCGGGCCCGGTGATCGGAACCTGGATCGTCTCGGTGTCGTCGAGGATGCCCGTGAGCTCGGCACCCGCGAGCGCTACCCCGCCCCCCACCACGGCTGCGATGAGGAGCGGGGCCGCGCTAGAGAGAACGCGGGGAGGTCTCAGCACGACGAATTAGTACCCGGGACTCTGTTCACCATGGTTGCGCCCGATTTAACGGGTCCTTGTGCCTGTGTTAAGCACTGTTGCGGACGATCCTCCGCAGGCAATCGCAGCAGGACCGTCCAGCCGAATCCCAGTGCCGGCGAGGCGGGTAGGGCATCGCCCTCACCCGCTCCCGCCGGAGAACGGTCAGGCCTTCTTGGCCTTGATCGTCGACGTGCCCTTGCATCTGCCGACGAACGACAGAGTCCCGGTGAACGACTTCTTCGCGGGCGAGAAGGTGCCCTTCGCCATGAAGTGCTCGCCGGTGCCGCCGAGCGGCGGGAGGTAGCTGCCGCTCACCGCGTTGCCCTTGAGCGTCCCCTTGAACTCGTACTTGATCGGAGCCGAGGGCATGTCGTACTTGCCGCTAGGCCCCTGGCACTTGATGGCGAACTTCGGCGCCTTGATCGTGACCTTCTTGCCGACGACGGTGACCGTCGCCGGGGAACCGGGGATCTTCGCCCCACTGGCCAGGTGCAGGCTCCCCTTGTACGTCCCTGGCGCGACTGCCGCCGCGGCTGTCGCCGTGAGCGTCGCCGCACAGATGAGGGCGATCACGCCCGCGAGAACGCTACGTTTCATTGACCCCTCCAGAAGTTGTACGTGCCTCAGAGAAACTGAGTGCGCTTGACGGTATTCGGCTCGCCGACCGTTCACACCAGCCGATCGGCCAGTTCTTCGACTGCTTGGTGACGATTGAAACGACGGCCGCGAACTAGGCGTGTGCCGGCCGGACGCGCAGCCGCCGCGCCTGGATGCTTCGGCCGAGGAACGCCGCGCAGGCGATGGCAGCGGTCAGCCCGAAGACGAGGAACGCGCCGCCAGGCACCCGGGTGAGCACTTCCATCCCGGCGCCGACGAGGGCCGCACAGGGGATGGTCAGGACCCACGCCACGAGGATGTTCCCCGCCACGCCCCAGCGAACCGCCGAGAGCCGGCTCGAAGCGCCGGCGCCGAGCACCGAGCCGCTGATCGTGTGCGTGGTCGAGACCGGGAATCCGTAGTGGGCCGTCGTCCAGAGGATGCTGGCACACGCCGTCTGCGCGGCGAACCCCTGCGGCGGCTCGAGCTTCGCGATGCGCGACCCGAGCGTCTTGATGATCCGCCAGCCGCCGGCGTAGGTACCGAGGCCCATCGCCGCAGCGGAGCTGACGATCACCCACAGCGGCGGCCGCTCGAAGTCGGGCGAGAGGTGCCCGGAGGCGACGAGCGCGAGCGCGATGATCCCCATCGTCTTCTGGGCGTCGTTCGTGCCGTGGGTGAAGGCGACGAAGGCGCCGGAGACCAGCTGGAGCCGCCGGAAGATCCGGTTGACGATGCCGGGCGCGCGCTTCCGGATGATCCAGAGCACGAGGATCATGAGCGCCGCGGCGAGCAGCGCCCCCACGACGGGCGCGAGCAAGGACGGGATGAGCACCTTGTCCTTCAGCCCTTCCCACTGGACGACGCCGAAGCCCTCGGCGGCGACGGCGGAGCCGACGATCCCGCCGATGAGCGCGTGGCTCGAGCTCGAGGGAAGCCCGAGATACCAGGTGATGAGGTTCCACGTGATCGCACCGACGAGGCCGGCGAGGACGATGTCCAGCGTGATGACCCCCTGGTCGACGATCCCGCTCGCGATCGTCGCCGCGACCTCGAAGGACACGAACGCCCCGAGGAAGTTCAGGATCGCGGCGCTGATGACCGCAGCGCGCGGCGAGAGCGCGCGAGTCGAGACCGAGGTCGCGATCGAGTTGGCAGTGTCGTGGAACCCGTTCGTGAAGTCGAAGAACAACGCGACTGCGACGACGGCGAAGAGCAAGAGCTCCATCGCCTGTCCCTACAGGTTCTTGACGACGATGTTCCCGACGACGTCGGCCGCGGTCTCGCAGGCGTCGATCGCATCCTCGAGCGCCTCGAAGATGTCCTTCCAGCGGATCACCTCGACGGGATCAACGTGGTTCTCGAACAGGCCGGCGATCGCCTCCCGAAGAAGGCTGTCCGCCCGGTCTTCAAGCGCCTTCACACGGACGAGGTGGCGCTCGGCGTTGCGCAACCCGCGCAGCTCTCCGAGCGCCTTGGAAAGGTGCTCGACGGCCTCGACGAGGAGCCCGCACTGCTCGAGCGACTGCGGCATCGGGCGGTCGACCTTGTAGAGCGTGAGGAGGTCTGACGCGTTCTCGATGAAGTCGACGACGTCGTCGATCGCCTTCGCGAGCTCGTAGATGTCCTCCCGGTCGAACGGAGTGATGTACTGCGTGTTCAGGAGCTCGATGATCTGGCGGGTGAGGTCGTCGCCCTTGTTCTCGAGCTCCTTGATCTGCGCCTGTCGCACCTCGCGCTCGGGGAAGGCGCGGAAGCGCGCGTCGACCTGGCGCGCGGCCTCGAGCGCGTTCTCGCCGGCGGCTGTGAACAGGTCGTAGAACTCCGACGTCCGAGGGACGAGCGACAGCCTCATGCGCGCGGAACCGTAACGGAGCCGGCGGCTCGCGGCGGTTTATTCGCCGAGCTCGGAGACGCCCTCGGGGTGGGAGGCGTCGGTGAACTCGCGGAACTCGCCGGTGACGAGGTACGCCGTCTGCTCGCCGATGTCGACGGCGTGGTCACCGATCCGCTCGAGGCAGCGGGAGACGATGATCATCCTCAGACCCCATTCCTGGAGCGAGGGATCGGTCCCCAGTTCGAGCACGTGCTTGACGACCCGGCGGTTTGCGCGGTCGATCAACTCGTCGAGGTCGACGAGGCTCTCGGCCGCGGCCGCGTCGCGCTCGGCGAACGAGCGCATGGCGACGCGCGTCATCTCCTCGGCCCTGGCTCCCATTTCCTCGAACGCCTCGACCAGCGTCTCGTCCGGGCGCAGCTCGGCGGTGAGCTTCGTGAGCTTCGCGATCGTCACGCCGAGGTCGGCCATGCGCTCGAGGCCGAGGTTGATGTGCAGGACTGCAAGCACGAGCCTCAGATCGACCGCGACGGGTGTCTGCCGGGCGAGCAGCTGCTCGATTCCCTGGCTGATCTCGAGGTATCGCGCGTCGACCTCGTCGTCGAACGCGATCACCTCGTCGGCGAGCTCGGCGTCCTGCTGCTCGAGCGCGTTCAGGGAGCCCCGAAGCGATCGGAGGACGAGCTCGCTCTCCTCCTGCAGGTTTGCTTCCAGACGGTCGAGCTCCTCCTGGAAGGACGTGCGTCGCATTCCGCCACCATAGTCAGCGCTCACCGGATCGCTCATCTGGATTTCCTAACCGAACCGGCCGGTCACGTAATCCTCCGTTCGCTTGTCGGAGGGCTGCGTGAAGATCTTCGAGGTCGCGTCGTACTCGACGAGGATGCCCGTGCGCTGGCCCTCGCCGCCGCGGGTGACGCTGAAGAACGCTGTCATGTCCGCGACCCGGGCCGCCTGCTGCATGTTGTGCGTGACGACGACGATCGTGTACTCCCTCTTCAGCTCGTGCATCAGGTCCTCGATGCGCGTCGTCGCGATCGGGTCGAGGGCCGACGCCGGCTCGTCCATGAGGATCACCTCCGGCTCGACCGCGAGACAGCGCGCGATGCACAGCCGCTGCTGCTGACCGCCCGACAGGCTCAGCGCACCCGCCTTGAGCCGGTCCTTGACCTCGTCCCAGAGTGCCGCCTGCTGGAGTGCTTTCTCGACGCGGTCGTCGAGCCCGTCGGTCATCCCGAGGACGCGGGGGCCGAAGGCGACGTTGTCGTAGATCGACTTCGGGAACGGGTTCGGCTTCTGGAAGACCATGCCGATCCGCTTCCGCACCTCGACCGGGTCGACGTCGGGGCCGTAGAGATCCTCGCCGTGGTAGAGGATCGTGCCCTCCACCTTCGCGGTCGGGATCAGGTCGTTCATGCGGTTGAAGCAACGGATGAACGTGCTCTTGCCGCAGCCGGACGGGCCGATGAACGCCGTCACGAAATTCTTGTAGATCTCGAGCGAGACTTCCTGAAGGGCCCTGTTCCCCGAATACGAGACACCGAGGTCGTCGACGTCGAACACGACCTCGCGGAACTCCCGCGGAGGGAGTTCGCGGAGCTGCTCGGCGAGGTTGACGCTCACGTCGGCCATTTTGACTGACACCTAGGGGTCACCACCTTCGTTCGTATTTGTTCCGGAGCCAGATCGCGAACGCGTTCAAGGTCAGAAGGATCGCGAGGAGGACGATGATCCCCGCGGCGGCCAGGGTCCTGAACTCCTCCTGCGGCCGGGCGATCCACTGGTAGATCTGCACAGGAAGGGCGGTGAAGTCGCCCATGATCGTCGGGTTGAACGAGACGTACGTGAGCGCTCCGACGAGCAACAGCGGCGCGGTCTCGCCGAGCCCGCGGGAGAGCGCCAGGATCGAGCCGGTCGCGATCCCCGGAATCGACGCGGGAAGCACCTGCCGCCAGACGACCTGCCACTTCGTCGAGCCGAGCGCGTAGGCGCCCTGGCGGATCGAGTCCGGGACGGCGCGAATCGCCTCCCGC
>CAVTCN010000015.1:0-27648 GCA_963733215.1 uncultured Actinomycetes bacterium | reverse complement strand
GCCCGGCACGGGATCAAGGCGCGGCTGCTGAGCTACCACGAGCACAACGAGGCGAAGCGGACGGCTGAGGTGCTGCCTCGTCTTGCGGCGGGCGAGCGGATCGCGCTCGTGTCCGATGCGGGGATGCCGGGCATCAGCGATCCGGGCGCGCGGCTGGTCGGAGCAGCCCTGGAGGCCGGAGTTCCGGTGTCGGTCCTGCCGGGCCCCTCGGCGGTCGAGAGCGCGGTGGCGGCCAGCGGCTTCGAGGTCGATCGGTACCAGTTCGTCGGCTTCCTGCCGCGGGGTGCAGGAGAGCTCTCGGCGCTCTGGCGAGAGTTGGCGCAATGGCGTCACGCTCTTGTCGCATTTGAGTCGCCAAACCGTCTGCCCCGGTCCCTGGCGAGCCTCGCAGAGGCGCTTCCGGACAGGCCGGTCGCGGTCTGCCGGGAGCTGACGAAGCGGTTCGAGGAGGTGGTCCGCGGGCCTGCCTCAGACGTCGCGGAGCGCTTTGCCGACGGGGTAAAGGGCGAGATCACGGTCGTGGTCGGGCCGGGCGGCGCCGAGGGGGTGGCCGACGAGGACGAGGCGCATGCGGCTGTTGCGGACCTCCTCAGCGCAGGCACGTCTCGAAAGACGGCCTCGGAGGTCGTCTCGCGGCTGACAGGCGTGCCGAAGAAGCGGCTGTACGACACCTCTCTGTAGCCGCACTGGACAACAGCCGGGCGCCTTGCTAGCTTCGCCGAAATGTTCACCCGCCTGACAACGACGCTTGCGTTCTTCGCGCTGGTGATTCCACCCACAGGCCTCGCATGGACCTGGCCGGCTCCCGGCGAGGTCATCCGTGGATTCGACTACGGCGGCGGTGCGTACACGGCATCCGGGCATCGGGGAATCGACATCGCAGGGCCGGAGGGCTCCGACGTCCTGGCGCCGGCCGCGGGGCGGGTCACATTCGCCGGATCGCTTCCGTCGAACGGCCGCACGGTCTCGATCCGGACCGCGGACGGCTGGGCCGTGACGCTCACGCAGCTGGGAGCGGTGATCGTCTCGGTCGGGGATGGCGTAGCGGAGGGCGAGACGGTCGGGACGCTCGCGGCGCCCGCTGAGCCGGCAGCTATTCCACACGTCCAGCTGGGAACCCGCCGTGCCGACGATCCGCGCGGCTACGTCGACCCATTGACGCTGCTTCCTCCGCGCCCGCCCGCTCCGCCGCCGGCAGCCGCGCCGACGCCTGCCACGCAGGCTCTGCAGCCTGCGCCGGCCGCCGTCGAGCCCGCGCCGGCCGAGTCATCGCCGGCGAACGAGACCGCGCGCGGAACGGCTCCTGCCGGAGCGGCGCCTCCAGTGGAGGCCCGGCCCGCGCCGGCGAGACGCCTGTCGAAACGGGCACGCACACCGGTGGCGCGCTCGACGGAGTCGCGCTTGCCTTCGAGGCCGCAGGAGCAGCGACCAAGGGCTTCCCGTTCCGGGAGGCACGGCAGCGAGCGGGCGACGCCGGGTCGACCCGTGACCGTGTCGCCAGCGACTGGCGCTGCGCCTCGGGCGACCATCCGCGCCGCGATGCCTTCGGCCGCCGCCGTGGCCACGCCGAGGGCGCCGAGACTCGCGCCTGCGCCCGCGCGGAGCTCGCGACCGCCGTGGGCCCTTTTCCTCGCAGCGACACTCGCCCTCGCTGCTCTTCCCTTGCTCCGTCGACGGCGCGGGAAGCCGTCCGCCGCCGCTCCGGTGGCGCCAAGGCTCGCGCCTATCATGGACGCCCATGACGTTCTACCTGACGACACCGATCTACTACGTCAACTCGACGCCGCACATCGGGCATGCGTACACGACGCTCGCGGCGGACATCCTCGTGCGCCATCACCGGCAGCGAGGCGAGGACACGTTCTTCCTCACCGGCACGGACGAGCACGCGTCGAAGGTGTACCGCGTCGCGGAAGAGCAAGGGTTGGATCCGAAGGTCTACGTCGACCAGATCGCAGAGAAGTGGCGCGACGTCCCTGAGCAGGTCGGCGCCGGCATCGACTTCTTCATCCGCACGACGGATGAGGAGCACAAGCGATTCGTCCAGGAGTTCGTCCAGCGGATCTACGACAACGGCGACATCTACGAGGACACCTACTCCGGGCTCTACTGCGTCGGCTGCGAGGCGTTCAAGAACGAGGACGAGCTGGTGGACGGGAAGTGTCCCGATCACGGCACCGTTCCGGAGAGGATCGAGGAGAAGAACTACTTCTTCCGGCTCTCGCGCTACCAGGAGCCGCTGCTAAAGCTCTACGACGAGCGGCCGGACTTCGTCCTGCCCGACTTCCGCCGAAACGAGGCGAGGAGCTTCATCGAGGGCGGGCTCGAGGACTTCAGCCTCAGCCGGGCCGGGCAGCCGTGGGGTGTCCCGGTTCCGTGGGATCAGGACCAGGTCGTCTACGTGTGGGTCGACGCGCTGATCAACTACCTCAGCGCGCTGACGTATGCGAGGCCGGGCGACGACTTGCGCGAGCGGTACTGGCCCCACGTCCGTCATCTGATCGCGAAGGACATCCTGCGGTTCCACTGCGTCTTCTGGCCGGCGCTGCTCCTCTCGGCCGGCTACGAGGTGCCGCGCCGCATCTTCGTGCACGGCTACCTCACGCTCGACGACCGCAAGATCTCGAAGTCGCTCGGGAACGTGATCGATCCGCTTCACCTCGTCGACGTCTACGGCTCGGACGCCGTTCGCTACTGGGCCACACGGTCGGTGCAGTTCGGCCGGGACGGCTCCGTGTCGCTCGACTCGCTGCACGAGCGGTATGAGCGCGAGCTCGGCAACGACCTCGGGAACCTCGTGTCGAGAACGACCGCGATGATCGCCAAGTACCGCGATGGGCGAATCCCGATTGCACCCGCCGCCGAGGTCGGGCCGTCACTCGACGCTCTCGGCCCGGAGGTCGAGAAGCGGCTCGACGACTTCGACCTCACCGGCGCGATCGACGCGATCTGGGACGCGGTCCGCGCACTGAACAAGTTCGTCACGGACTCGAAGCCCTGGGAGCTGGCCAAAGACGACGCCAACGCAGAGGAGCTCGACCGCGTGCTCTATGCGCTCGCCGACGGCATCCGCGTCGTCGCCGTCGCGCTGCACGCGTATCTGCCGGAGACGACGCCGCGCATCCTGCAGGCACTCGGCCAACCCGAGGACTTCGACTGGTCCTTCGTCGCGCCGGGCCAGACGGTCGAGACAGAGGAAGTCGAACCGGCGCAGCCGCTCTTTCCGCGTGTCGAGGCGCCGGCCGCCGCTGCGTGATCGACACGCACGCGCACCTGCACGCGTGCGCAGAACCTCCCACAGAGTTGGTTGAACGCGCGCGGCAGGCCGGCGTCGATCGGATTCTCGAGGTCGGCGCCTCGCCCGACCGCTGGCCGCAGGTGGTCGACTTCAGCGTCGCGAGGGAGGGCGTCTTCCCGATCCTCGGCATCCACCCGCACGACGCGGGCGGCGCAGACCCCACGCAGCTCGAGTTGCTTCGCGAGCTCGATCCGGTGGCCGTGGGCGAGACGGGACTCGACTACTACCGGGACTACGCGCCGCACGACTTGCAGCGCCAGCTTTTCCAGGCGCACCTCGCGGTCGCCGAGGAGCTCGGGAAGCCGGTCGTCATCCACTGTCGCGCCGCCGACGCGGACGTAGCCCGGGCGCTCGGCGACTTCGACGGCACGGTGATTCTCCACTGCTTCTCGTCGCAGGGCCTGCTCCGGCCCGCGCTCGAGCGCGGCTACTACGTGTCCTTCGCCGGGAACGTGACCTATCCGAACGCCTATGACATCCGCTCCGCGGCCCGTGAGATCCCCGGCGACCGGCTGCTGGCCGAGACCGACAGCCCGTACCTCTCTCCCCAACCGCGCCGCGGGAGGCCGAACGAGCCGGCGAACCTCGTCCACACCGTCGCGGCGCTGGCCGAGCTTCGCGGAGTCGACACCGAAGACCTCGCCGCCCAGCTGGATCGCAACGCGGACGCCGCGTTCGGCCTCGCGTGAGCGACCTCCCGTCGCCGAGCAAGGAGCTCGGCCAGCACTTCCTGATCGACGACAACATCGTCCGCGTGATCGGCCGCCTCGCAGACGTCGGCGTGGAGGACGTCGTGCTGGAGATCGGGCCCGGGCAGGGCGTCCTGACGGAGTACCTGGCCGAACATGCCGGCGTGGTGCACGCAGTCGAGCTCGACCACCGCCTCGAGCCGCACCTGCGGGAGCGCTTCGCAGGCGCGGACAACGTGCGGCTCCACTTCGGGGACGCGCTCCGACTGGACGCAGCCGAGCTGAAGCCCGCGCCCACCAAGCTCGTCGCCAACCTGCCCTACAACGTCGCCACGCCGATCGTCGTCGAGAGCCTCGAGCGCCTGCCGACGGTGGGCTCCTGGTGCGTGATGGTGCAGCGGGAGGTCGCGGACCGCTTCTTCGCCGCGCCGGGGACGAAGGCGTACGGCGCCGTCTCGGTGCTGGTTCAGCTCGCGGCCGAGCGCACGGGAGCACATCCCGTGTCGCGCGAGGTGTTTCGTCCGAGGCCGAACGTCGATTCGGCGCTCGTCGCGTTTCGCCGCCGCGAGACGATGCCGCCCATTCCGTGGGGTGAGCTCAAGGCCGTCGTCGAGGCGGCGTTCGCGCACCGCCGGAAGCGCCTGCCCAACTCGCTCGAGCTGGCGGGACTCACGGTTCGGGGCAAGGCCGAGGGGGCGCTCGCGGCGCTCGGCCGGCCGCCGACGAGTCGCGCCGAGGAGCTCACCCCGCCGGAGTTCGTCGAGCTCGCGGCCGCGCTTCGATGACGGAGCTGCTCGCGCCGGCCAAGCTGAACCTCGCGCTCGTGGTCGGGCCGAAACGGGCCGACGGCAAGCATGAGGTCGCGACCGTGCTCCAACGAATCGTGCTTGCAGACACGGTGCGCCTCGAGGCTGCCGAGGAGCTCGAGGTTCACGGCTTCCCGGACGACACGCTCGTCCGCCGGGCACTCGAGCTGGCAGCCGCCCACGCCGGCGCCGAGCCGCGCTGGCGCGCGACGATCGAGAAGCAGATTCCCGTGGCGTCTGGCTTGGGCGGCGGGAGCTCGGACGCCGCCGCGGCGCTCAGGCTTGCGAACCAGGCGCTGGACGGCGCGCTCTCCTCGGAACACCTCCATGGCATCGCCGCTGAGCTCGGCGCAGACGTCCCGTTCTTCCTCACAGCCGGCCCGCAGCTGGGCGAGGGCGACGGCACGGAGCTCAAGCCTCTCGACTTGCCGCAGGACTACTGGATCGTCCTTGTCATGCCTCGGACGGAGCGGAAGCGTTCGACGGCGGCGGTCTACGACGCCTTCGACGCCCGAAACGGGTCCGAAGGCTTCGAGCAGCGCCGCGCCGAGCTCACGAAGGCGCTCGTCCTCGGCGACCTCACGGCGCTCCCGCCGAACGACCTCGCCGACTCGCCTCTTGCACGCGAGCTCGTCGATCACGGCGCCTTCCGCGCGGACGTGACCGGCGCCGGTCCGGCCGTCTACGGGCTCTTCGCCGAGGAGTCGGAGGCGGTCACGGCTGCAGGTGCGTTGGCGACCCGCGGAGACACCTGGGTGACGACACCCGGGTGGTAGCGTCCGGCGCATGATCGAGCAGCCGGTTCTCGAGCACGGATCCACGCGTTCCGGCCGCTGGCTTCGGCGCCAGCGGACGGCCATCGCCATCGTGATCGCAGTCATCGAGGCGATCCTGTTCGTGTTCGGCGGGATCAGCCGCCCGCTCGCGATCGTCGTCGCCGTCGCGGTGATCGTCCTCTACCTCTGGGTCGGGCGAAGGCTCCGACCGCCGCTGTCCGACATCGCCTGGATCGCCGCGGTATCCCAGGCACTCGTCGCGCTGGTTCCGGTGCTGTTCTTCTTCCTGGCCACCGTCACGATCATCGCGATCGGGATCCTCGCCGTCCTCGCGCTCATCGTCCTCTTCAGCCGCCGGTAAACTCGATCATCGGTCGGTACCACCTTTTGGGGCGTAGCCAAGTGGTAAGGCAGCGGGTTTTGGTCCCGCGATCCCAGGTTCGAATCCTGGCGCCCCAGCCATCGTGCGAGAGCCTGTGAACGGATCAGAGCTTGCAGCCGTCGTCCTTGCGGGAGGGCTCGGCACACGGATGCGCTCGGCGAGGCCGAAGCATCTCCACCCGCTGCTCGGCCGGCGCCTGGTCGACTGGGTGATCGATGCCGGGCGAGCGCTCGAGCCCGCACGGCTCGTCGTCGTGAGCTCGCCCGACTTCGCGGGCGAGTTCGAGGACGTGGAGGTCGCCGTCCAGCAGACTCCCCGCGGTACCGGCGACGCGCTCGCCTCGGCGAAGGACGCGCTCGCGGCACACACGGGAGAAGTGCTGGTCCTGTCGGGAGATGCCCCGCTCCTGCGTCCGGAGACGCTTGCATCGCTCCTCGAGACCCACCGCAGCGGAGACGCGGCCGCCACCGTGCTCACGTTCCGCCGGAACGATCCCGGCAGCTACGGGCGGATCCTCCGCGGCGACGACGGCGGCGTCCGCGCCATCGTCGAGGCGACGGACGCAACGCCGGAGGAGCTCGCGCTCGACGAGGTCAACTCGTCGATCTACGTCTTCCGTGGAGTGGCGCTGTGGCCTGCGCTCGACCGGCTCGATCCGGCCAACGCGCAGGGCGAGCTCTACCTCACCGACGCCGTGCGGCAGCTTGTCGACGGCGGCGACCGCGTCGTCGCATTCGAGGCCGACGATCCGACCGAGCCGGAAGGAGTGAACACGCGCGTCGAGCTCGCCGCAGCCGGCGCTGCACTCCGCGACCGGATCAACGAAGCACACATGCTCGCTGGGGTCACGATCGTCGATCCGGGGACGACATGGATCGAGCCGTCGGTCGAGATCCAGGCCGACGCGGTGATCGGCCCGTTCACGGTCCTGAACGGCCGAACGACCGTGGGTGAAGGCGCCAGCGTTGGCCCCCATGTGGTCGCCGTCGACGCCGCGATCGGCCCGCGTGTGCTCGTCGGTCCGTTCTGTTACCTTCGCCCCGGCACTGTTCTCGAGGCGGGCGCGAAAGCGGGCACATTCGTGGAGATCAAGAACTCGCGCGTGGGCGAGGGCACCAAGGTGCCGCATCTCTCCTACATCGGCGACGCCGACGTCGCGGAGGGCGTGAACATCGGCGCGGGAAACATCACCGCGAACTTCGCGCACAAGCCGGGCCAGCCCAAGGGACGTACGACGATCGGCCGGAACGTCAGGACCGGTGTCCAGAATGCCTTCATTGCTCCGGTCGAGATTGGGGACGGTGCTTGGATTGGCGCGGGATCGGTCATCACGAGAGACGTCCCGCCGGGCGCGCTCGGAATCGCCCGGGCGCGGCAAGAGAACAAAGAAGGCTACGCCGAGCGTGGAACCGACCAATCCGAGGGAACCAGTGACGACGACTGAGGTCGCGCCGCTGCCCGGCCTCGAGGCGCCGGCGACGCAGTCGACGCCGAAGCCGCAGAACTGGCTCGAGCGCGGGCCGTCGAAGCGGCTGATGCTCGTGTCGGGGCGGTCGCATCCAGACCTGGCCGAGGACATCGGCAAGAAGCTCGGCGTCGCCTGCAGTCCTGTCGAGCTGAAGACGTTTGCGAACGGTGAGGTGTACTGCCGCTACGAGGAGTCGGTGCGCGGCGCCGACCTCTTCATCGTCCAGTCCTGCGCCGGCGTGGGCAAGGTCAACGCCTACCTCTGGGAGCTCCTCGAGATGATCAACGCCGCGAAGCTGGCCTCCGTGAAGCGGGTCACGGCCGTCATGCCATGGTTCCCGTACTCGCGGCAGGACAAGAAGTCGGCGCCGCGCGAGCCGATCTCGGCGCGACTGCTCGCAGACACCCTGGAGAAGGCTGCCGGGGTCGACCGCGTGCTGACGATGGACCTTCATACGGGCCAGATCCAGGGGTTCTTCACCATCCCCGTCGACCACATGACCGCACTGCCGCTCTTCGCGCAGTACTTCCGGGACAAGGGGCTCTCCGGCGAGGATGTCGTTTCGGTCTCGCCGGACGCCGGCCGCGCCAAGCTCGCGCGCCGCTTCGGTCAGATGCTCGAGGCCGACCTCGCGATCATGAACAAGACCCGGCCGGCGCACGACCAGGCGTCGATCACCGAGGTGATCGGTGACGTCGAGGGCAAGATCGCGCTGATGGGGGACGACATGATCCTCACCGGCGGCACGCTGCTCGCTGGCGCGAAGGCTCTGCGGGAGGCGGGCGCGAAGGAGGTCTACGTCTTCGCCACGCACGGCCATTTCGTCGGCGACGCGCTGGAGAAGCTCGCGACCGACGACCTTGCGGAGATCGTCGTCACCGACACGGTGCCGCTGGAGCCGCTCGGGCGTCCGGACAAGCTGACCGTGCTGCCGGTGTCGGGGCTCCTGGCCGACACGATCATGAACGTCTTCGCCGACGAATCCGTGTCGGCGGTCTTCCAGGGCGCGAATCAGCTCTTCTAGGACGAGGTCCTGGTCGGCGGCGCGGTCGCCGCGCTGTCCGGCGTGCTCCTGTACCGGATCGCCCCCGACGTCGACGGCAAGCCGCTGTACGAGGACGAGGCGGTCGCCGGGCTGATCTCCATGCGCCCGCTCGGGGAGGTGCTCGAGACCGTGATGGTCGACCGCGGTGGCGCGCCGCTCCACTTCGTGCTCACGCACGGCGTGTTCGCGGTGGACACGAGCGCCGAGGCGCTTCGCTGGCTCTCGGTCGTGTGCGCGGTCGCGTCGGTACCGCTGTGCTTCGACCTCGGCCGGCGGCTCGGCGGGCAGGCGGCAGGGCTGGTCGCCGCGGCTGTCGCGGCTTCGTCGACCGCGCTGGCGGTCTACGGAAGCTTCGGGCGGATGTACGCGCTGTACGTGCTCGTCGCAGCGCTGGCCGCCGACCTGTTCGTCCGGGCGGTGGAGCTACGGACCCGGAGTGCTGTGACAGCCGCGGCCGCTGCGTTCTGGTTGCTCCCTGCGGTTCATCCCTACGGGCTGATTCCCGCACTCGTCGCCCTGGGAGTGGCCGCCGTTCTCTGGCAGAGGCGCTCGTTGCTCGACGCGCTGCCCGTCGCGGTCGCGGTACTCGCTGCGATTCCGTTCGTGCTCGCCGATCTCCGGCTTGCCGATCGGGCCGAGGTGGGGGACGACGGTTCGGCGCTCGCGTCGCCCGGCGACGCCTGGGGCGAGCTCGTCGCCGCGGTCTCGGCGTTCGCAGGCGGCAGCGGACTGACCCTGGTGCTGTTCACGGGTCTCGCGATCGTCGGCCTCGCCGTGCTCGCCGCGCAGAAGCCGGGCGTGGCGGTGCTGGCTGTGGCGTTTGCGGTCCCGCCCGTGCTCTTCGTGCTGATCCCGGCGGGGTCGGAGCCCGATCTCTCGCCGCGTCACCTCTTCTACGGCCTGCCGCTCTGGGCGGCGGTGATCGGCGTCGGCGTCGTCTGGCTGCGCCGCTGGATCCCGGAGCGCGCCTGGTTGGTCGTCGTCGCGGGCGTGATCGTGCTCGCGGTCGCCTCGCCGGCCAGTGGGCTCAAGGATCCGCGCGAGCTCGGTCTCCTGCCGACGGGGACGCCGGCCACCGTCCGAGCGGACGCCGGCGACCTGCTCTTTCCGTACGCGACGCCGTTCCTGGCGGAGCTCAGCGCCGTGCGCGACGCGCTCGCGCTCCCGCAGGGGCCCGGAGACCAGATCCTGAGAACGCTCGAGCACGCCGACGAGCCGATCCGTGCCGTCCACATCGCCCTCCCGCGGGAGGAGTGGGACGTCGTGACCCTTCGCGGGCCGTTCGAGAAGAAGCGCGCCCTGCAGGCCGCTGCGGAGACGATCGCCACTGCTCGGCACCCGCCGCAGCTCGACTGGTGGTACGAGCTCGTCGCGCGAGGCCTCGATGACGCGCTCTCGGAAGGGAGGGCTCGGCAGAGCGACGGCTGAGCCGCCAGGCCGCGCTGCTCGCCCCGAGGACTGCGTCCTCAGTCGCGGCCGTATCTCAACGATACGAACGCTCCCTGCGTCCTTGCCTCGGAACGACCATCGCACCCTGGCGACGAGCGTCGCTCGGCCAAGCCCTCCCGCTACACTGCCGCGCCGTGGCCGGTGAACGAATCAAGCTGGAGGTAGCGGAGCGCGAGGGACGCGGTTCCTCCGACTCACGCCGCCTGCGGCGCGACGGGATGATCCCGGGCGTCCTCTACGGACGCGGGAAGACGCCGCACGCCATCTCCGTCCACGAGCGCGAGCTTCGCCGGGTCCTGACCGGCCCGTCGGGCCTGCACGCGATCCTCGACGTGGTCCTCGAAGGCCAGAAGACGACGCATGCGTCGATCCTCAAGGACTACCAGCAGGACGTGATCACCGGCCGCATCGCCCACATCGACCTCCAGGAGGTCCGCCTCGACCAGCCGATCCAGGCGCAGGTCGTGATCGAGCTCGTCGGAGAGTCTCAGGGTACGAAGGAGGGCGGCGTGCTCTCGCAGGTCACGCGCGAGATCAACGTCGAGGCGTTGCCGATGGAGATCCCCGAGCGGATCGAGGTCGACATCTCCGAGATGCACATCGGCGACACGCTTCGCCTGGCCGACGTCGGCAAGCAGGAAGGCGTCACGTTCCTCGACGATCCCGAGGAGACGGTGCTTGCGACGGTCACGCTGCCGACGCAGATCGTCGAGCCCGAGCCCGAGGAAGAGGAGCTCGAGGAGGGCGAGGAGCTGGCCGAGGGCGAGGAGCCGCCGGAGGGCGCAGCCGAGGGCGAGGAGCCGTCCGCCGAGGCCGACTCGGGCGAGGGCGGCGAGCCCGAAACCACCGAGGGCTAGTTGCGCCTCTTCAGTCGGGGCGAGCGCGCCTCGACGCTGGATCTCCTCATCGCCGGTCTCGGGAACCCGGGTCGCGAGTACGAACGCACGAGACACAACGCCGGCTGGATGGTCGTGGACGAGCTCGCGCGGCGGCAAGATGGGTCCTTCCGCGGGAAGTTCTCCGGCCAGCTTGCGGAGACGCGGCTCGACGACCTGAGGCTCGCGCTGCTGAAGCCCGAGACGTACATGAACGTCTCGGGCCAATCGATCGGCGCCGCGCGGAAGTTCTTCAAGGCCGACCCGGCCGACGTCCTCGTCGTCCATGACGACGTCGACCTCGAGCCCGGACGGCTCCAGGCGAAGTTCGGCGGCGGGCTCGCGGGCCACAACGGCCTGCGCTCCATCGCCCAGGCCCTGGGGACGAACGACTTCCTGCGCCTGCGGATCGGGGTGGGGCGGCCCGGCCGCGGCGACCGGCGAAGCGTCGCCGACTACGTCCTGGGCGGGTTCGAGCCCGAAGTGGACGTCGACGAGCTGATCGGGCGATCAGCGGATGCCGTCGAGACGATGGCGCGCGACGGTCTCGAGGAGGCGCAGCGCCGGTACAACTAGGCCATGGATCGCGTGTTCGTTTCGGCGGGTGACGGCGCCGGCGCTCGAAGGCGTCAGGGCGTCGCGCCCGGTCCGCGGCAGGGGCGCACGTGGTGGGAAGTCATGCACCCGGAGGGGTCGGAAGGAACCTGGCGCGACCTGCCCGGCCTCCTCGGCGACTCGATGCGGCTGGTCTGGACCTCCGGCCGCAACATCTTCCTGCTCACGTCCAGCCTGCAGCTTCTCGCTGCGCTTGGCGTGGTGGTGCAGCTCTTCGTGGCGAAGGCGGTCTTCGAGGCGGTCCTCGGCACCGGCGGCACCGCCGACCTTGCCGAGGTCGGGCCACCGCTAGTCGCGCTCGTCGCCGTCACGGTCGCCCTCGACCTCGCCCGGGCGATCCGGGATGAACAGAGCCGCGTCCTCGGTGAGCTGGTCGGCCGCAAGGCGATCGACCGCGTGCTCGACGTGTCGACGAGGATCGACCTGCTCGCCTTCGAGTCGCCGGAGTTCTACGACCGGCTCCAGCGGGCCCGTGCGCAGGGGCAGTTCCGCGCGCTCCAGACCGTCAACGGCCTGCTGGGGATCGTCGGCTCGCTGGTGACGGCCACTGCGATCGTCTTCGCGCTCGCTGCGCTCCAGCCGCTGCTGCTGCCGTTCGTGCTCATCGGCTATCTGCCGCTCTGGGTCGTCGCCTCGCTGAACACGCGCGACCTCTACCACTACACGCGGGGCATGACCCCGAACGACCGGCAGCGCGGCTACCTCCAGAACGTGCTGATGGGCCGGAACGCGGCCAAGGAGGTGCGCGCCTTCAACCTGGCCGGGTTCCTTCGCCGCCGCTACGACACGCTCTATGACGAGCGGATCGCCGAGCTGCGCAAGCTGGCGAAGCGCAGGACCGGGCGAGCGCTGCTCGGCTCGGTCACGTCGTCGGCCGTCACGGTGGGGACGATCGCGATGCTCGCCTGGCTGTACACGAGCGACCGCATGACGCTGGCGGCGGCCGGCGCTGCGGTCTTCGGCCTCTACCAGCTCGCGAACCAGCTGCGCGGCCTGCACATGAGCGCCACTTCCCTGTACGAGGCAACGCTCTTCATCCGCGACTACTCGTCCTTCCTGACGCTCGAACCGTCAGTCGAGGAAGCCGAGGGCCGGACGCCCGCGCCGAAGTCGTTCGACCGCCTGACGGTGGAGGACGTCTCGTTCACCTACCCGGAATCGGACCGCCCGGCCGTCGACGGCGTCTCGCTCGAGATCGGCAAGGGCGAGATCATCGCGCTCGTCGGCGAGAACGGCTCCGGCAAGACCACGCTCGCGAAGATGCTCGCCGGCCTGTACCGGCCCGAAACCGGGAGGATCCGCTGGGACGACCTCGACCTCGCGGATGTGGACGCAGACGATCTTCGTCGCGCCGTCGCAGTGATCTTCCAGGACTTCGAGCGCTACCTCCTGCCCGCGCGCGAGAACGTCGGGCTGGGGCGGAAGGAGCGCATCGACGACCTCGACGCGATCCTCGAGGCGGCTGCCCGCGCGGACGCGCACGAGTTCCTCGCCTCGCTCCCGGAGGGGTACGAGACGATGCTCGGCCGCGAGTTCTCGGGCGGTTTCGATCTCTCGATCGGCCAGTGGCAGCGCGTTGCCCTCGCGCGGGCGTTCTTCCGGGACGCGCCGTTCGTGATCCTCGACGAGCCGACGGCGTCGCTCGACGCGCGGGCGGAGAGCAACCTCTTCGAGCGGATGCGGGAGTTGCTGCACGGCCGCTCGGTGGTGCTGATCTCGCACCGGTTCTCGAGCGTGCGTTCGGCGGATCGCATCTACGTGCTGCACGAGGGGCGCGTCGTCGAGGAGGGGTCGCACGAGGAGCTGATGGCTCGCGACGGTCTCTACGCGGAGCTCTTCACGCTGCAGGCGCGTGCCTATGTGGACCGGCCGGCGCAGGTCGGCGGCGAGGACGAGGACGAGCTTCGCGATCCCGACGAGCCCGAGGAGCCGATGGAGCAGGTCGTCTACGGGGCGCCCTGACCCTGACGGACTTTCGGCGCGAAATCGACACAGTCAGGCGCGAATCCGGGCGCTAGCCTCGAAGCCTCATCCCCTTGGGTGGGTGGGGGTTTGGGATGGGTGCGACCCGGCGGTTCGCGTCGCCCCTCGCCGAGCCGGAGCGCGTACCTGAGCTCGACCGGATGGGGCGGGAACTCCGATCTCGACCGGCCGCCGTCGTCCTGCCAGCCGCGCGCCTCGTAGAACCTCCGCGCGCGCTCGTTCTCCTCGAGTACCCAGAGCTGAGCGATCGACGCGCCGCCGCTGCGGAGTAAGACGACGGCCTCGTCGTGGAGCGCGGCGCCGGCGCCGCGACCCCAGTCAGCCGGCACGACGAACAGGTTCCTCAGCCATCCCGGCGAGGTGGTGGCGAAACCGACCGGGCTCCCGGCCCGCTCGGCGATCAGTACGGACGTGTCGCCGTCACGCAGCGCCCGCGTCCAGACCTCGCGCATCTCCGCATCCGGGAACCGATAGCGGTCGGGCGGGAAGATCTCCACGTACGCCGTCATCGCGCTCTCCCGGTGGATCGCGAACAGCGTCTCGGCGTCATTCGGCCCAGCCGCCCGGATGGAATGCGCGCCCATCCCGCGATTGTCCCTGCGCGTACCATGAACGGCCCGGAACCTGACCGTTCCGGCGTTTGTCGTGGACCGGCCGGTGCTACACGTCGTTGCACAGGAGCTCGCCGAAAGCGAGCGGCTTCGGGCGTTCGCCGACGAGATCTCCGAAGCGCACCAGGGCCTCGCCGTCGAGGCGGCGGACCGCAAAGGGCCTCGCGCGCGGGTCTCCGAGCCCGCGCTGCCGCTCCTCCTCGCGGCTCTCCACCTCCGGCTCGATCGTGGCCTCGTGGTCGTCCTCCCCGAGGACTCCGACGCGCGCGACGCGGCCGAGGCGGCCGCCTGGTTCCTCGGTGACGACGGCGTCGCGCTCCTGCCGAGCCGCGGCGTTCGTTGGGGCTCCGGGCTCGAGCCGGCGCCGCACCTCGTCGGTGAGCGGGCCCGGGCGCTCGACGTCCTCGCTGCCGGCGGCCTCGTCGCGGCCTCGGCGGCCGCGATCGCCGAAGGCCTGCCACCTCCCGAGGAGCGCCCGCAGCCGATCCGGTTGCCCGAGGACGCGGAGGAGGACCTGACGGAGCGATTCGCCCTCGCGGGCTACGAGCGCGTCGAGCGAGCCGAGGAACGGGGGCAGTTCGCGGTTCGCGGCGGGATCATCGACGTCTTCCCGACCACCGGCCGCGAGCCGCTCCGTCTCGAGCTGTTCGGCGACGAGATCGAGTCGATGCGCGCCTACTCGCCCTTCACGCAGCGCACGCTGCACCCGGTCGAGAGCGCCGTGATCTACCCGGCGACGGAGCGCCGCGCCGACCTGGCCGAACCGACGCTCCCGGACGATGACGAGGCGTCGCCCCCGGACGACCTCGTGCCGCCCCTGACCCGCGCGCCCGACCTCGTCTGGCAGCCGGAAGCAGTGCGGGCGGTCTGGGAGGAAGAGGAGCTCCCGGCGCAGCCGCTCGACGGCGCAGCCGAGCTCGATCCCTTCCCGACCGGACAGCCGATCTCGTTCGAGGCGCAGCGGCCCGCGATCGCCGCCCGCGGGCTCTCCGAGGCCGAACAGGAGCTCGCGTCGCTCGTCCGCGGCGGGCTCCGCACGATCGTCGCCTTCGCGCACCGCGGGGAGGCGCTGCGCAACCAGAACCTGCTCCGCCGCGTCGATGCACGCCTCCTCGAGGAGGGCGAGGAGCTTCCCGCCGAAGCCGAGCTCCTCTACGCGGTCTCGCCGGCCCGCCGCGGCTTCGTCTGGCGCGACCTCGGCCTCGCGCTCCTGCCGGACACGCAGGTCTTCCGGCGCAAGCCGCGAGCCGAGCACAGGGTCGGCCGGGCGCTCCAGTCCTTCGCCGACCTCCGCACCGGCGACCATGTCGTCCACGAGGACCACGGCGTCGGGAAGCTGCTCGGCTTCGAGACGAAGGAAGTCGCCGGCGTCACGCGCGACTACCTGCTGCTCGCTTTCCGCGGGGACGACAGGCTCTACGTCCCGCACGAGCAACTCGGGAAGGTCTCGCGCTACATCGGCGCGAACGGCGGCGCGCCGGCGCTCTCGAAGCTCGGCGGCAAGGCATGGCAGCTGCTCAAGAGCCGGGCGCGCGAGGGCATCCGCGAGCTCGCCGGCGAGCTTCATCCGCCTCTACGCGGAGCGGCAGCAGGCGCCCGGTGTCGCGTACGACCTCGAGCACGAGTACCTCGAGCAGCTCGAGGCGAGCTTCCCGTACCAGGAGACCGACGACCAGCGGGTCGCGATCGAGGCCGTCAAGGAAGACCTCGAGACACCGCAGGCCGATGGACAGGCTCGTCTGCGGCGACGTCGGCTTCGGGAAGACCGAGGTCGCGGTCCGGGCCGCCTTCGCCGTCGCCCTGAACGGCAAGCAGACGCTGATGCTCGTCCCGACGACGGTGCTCGCCCAGCAGCACTGGAACACGTTCCGCGAGCGCTACCGAGACTTCCCGCTCCGGGTCGAGATGGTCTCCCGCTTCCGCAGCGCGAAGGAGACGAAACAGGTGCTCGCCGACTTCGCGGCAGGGAAAGTGGATGTCCTGATCGGGACGCATCGCGTGCTCTCGAGAGACGTGATCCCGAAGGACCTCGGGCTCGTGATCGTGGACGAGGAGCAGCGTTTCGGCGTCGCGCAGAAGGAGCTGTTGCGCCAGCTGCGCCTCGAGGTCGACGTCCTCGCCCTCACCGCGACGCCGATCCCGCGCACGCTCCACATGTCGCTCTCGGGCCTGCGGGACATCTCGATCATCGAGACCCCGCCCGAGGGCCGGCGCCCGATCAGGACGCACGTCGGCGAGTTCGACGAGGACCTCGTCAAGCAGTCGCTGGAGCGGGAGGTCGCGCGTGGGGGGCAGGCGTTCTTCCTCCACAACCGGGTGGAGACGATCGACGAGCGGGCCGCGTGGCTCCAGGCGCTGACGCCGGACCTCCGCGTGGTCGTCGCGCACGGGCAGATGCGCGAGAAGGAGCTCGAGGACCGGATGCTCTCGTTCCTGCGCGGCGACGCCGACGTGCTCGTCTCGACGACGATCATCGAGTCGGGCCTCGACATCCCGCAGGCCAACACGCTGATCGTCGAGCGGGCCGACGCTCTCGGGCTCGCCCAGCTCTACCAGATCCGCGGCCGGGTGGGCCGCTCCGACCAGCTGGCCCACTCGTATCTGTTCTATCCGGACGCGTCCGAGCTGACGCCGGAGGCGCGCGCCCGCCTCGCCACCCTCGCCGACCACACCGAGCTCGGCGCCGGCTTCGCGATCGCGATGCGCGACCTCGAGATCCGCGGTGCGGGCGACCTCCTGGGCGCCGAGCAATCGGGCCATGTCGCCGCGCTCGGGTTCGAGCTCTACGTGGAGCTGCTCGGCGAGGCGGTGGCCGAGCTCTCGGGCGAGCGGCGGCCGACCGCAAGGCCCGTGCGCATAGACGCCCGCGTCGACGCCTACGTGCCGAACACCTACGTCGACTCGGAGGCGATGCGGATCGATCTGCACCGCCGGCTCGCGCTCGCGGAGACCGAGGACGAGCTGCGCGAGCTCGAGGCCGCCACCACCGACCGCTTCGGCCCGCTGCCGGACCCGGTCGAGAACCTCTTTGCAATCCAGGAAGTAAGGATCAAGGTCGCCCGCCTCGGCGCGGACTACCTCGTCTTCCGAGGTGGGCGGGCGACCGTCGGGCCGCTTGTTCTGGGCTCCGGAGAGCTGCGCGAGCTGCGTAGCCGAATCGACACCGCGGTCTACACGACAGCCCGAAATGAAATCTCGTTAAGAGACGATGTATTTCGGGGGGCGGTGCGTTTAGTCGATGCTATCCTCGACACGCGTCGCGCAGCATAGGTCGGCGCGTTTTTCATGAAACGGGTCTTCTCGACACTCTTTCTCGCTCTCGTAGTCGCCGTGTTCGCGGTGGGCTGCGGCAGCGACGACGGCGGCTCCGACGCGGTGCCGACGAACTCGGTTGCCGTCGTCGGCGACCAGTCGATCCCGAAGTCCGAGTTCGACGACCTGATCACGTACGCGCAGCGCAGCTACGAGGCGCAGAAGCGGCCGTTCCCGAAGGTCGGCACGCCCGAGTACGTGCAGCTCCGCGACCAGGCCATGAACTTCCTCATCCAGCGCACGCAGTTCGAGGTGAAGGCCGACGAGCTCGACATCGACGTCAGCGACGAGGCCGTGGACAAGCGGATCGACCAGTACATCAAGGAGCGCCACCAGGGCGACAAGAAGAAGTTCGACGCCGAGCTCAAGTCCCAGGGCCTGAGCCCCGAGCAGGCGCGCGACATCATCCGCGCCAACCTCGTCCAGGAGGCGATCTTCAACAAGGTGACCAAGGAAGTGAAGGTCACCGACGAGCAGGTCAAGGCGTACTACGACAAGAACAAGGCGCAGTACGGGACGCCCGAGACGCGGGCCGTGCGCCACGTCCTCGTCAAGCCCAACCAGAAGGCGCTTGCCGATCAGCTCTACAACGAGCTGAAGGCCGGCGGCAACTGGAACGCCATCGCCAAGAAGCATTCGCAGGACCCGGCCTCGAAGAACCAGGGCGGGAAGATGACCGCGACGAAGGGCCAGCTCGTCCCGGAGTTCGAGCAGACGGCCTTCACGATCGGCGACAACGGGATCTCCAAGCCCGTGAAGACGCAGTACGGCTGGCACATCATCCAGGCCCTCGGCCCGGTGAAGAAGAGCCAGTCGACGCCGTATGCCCAGGTCCAGCCAGCGATTAAGCAGCAGCTTCTCCAGGAGAACCGCAACAAGGAGATGGAGAAGTGGGTCGCCGACATGAAGAAGGACCTCGAGGGCGAGACGACGTACCAGGTCGGCTACAAGCCGAAGGCGAACGCCCCCGCCGAAACTGGCTGAGCAAGACCCTCTCGCCGACGCCCTTCTCGACCTCCAACGCCTGACCGAGCGCCTGCGGCGCGACTGCCCGTGGGATCGCGAGCAGACGGCGCTCACGATCGTCCCGCACACGGTCGAAGAGGCGTACGAGGTCGCGGACGCAGCCATCTCGGCCGACGACGCGAAGCTCGAGGACGAGCTCGGAGACCTACTCTTCCAGACCTACTTTCTCGCGTTGCTCCTCCAGGAGCGCGGCGCCGGCTCGCTCGAGTCGGTCGCGCGCGGGATCGAGGAGAAGCTCGTGCGCCGGCACCCGCACGTCTTCGGCGAGGTCGATGCCGAGACCCCAGGCCGGGTTCGCGCGAACTGGGAGCAGATCAAGGCCGAGCAGGAGGGCCGCGAGGGGATCTTCCACCACGTGCCCGAAACGCTTCCGGCGCTGCTCTACGCGCGGAAGCTCCAACGACGTGCTGCCGCGATCGACTTCGAGTATCCGGACGTCGACGGCGCGCTCGCCGACCTGGACGACGAGCTGCGCGAGCTTCGCGAGGCGATCGCCGAGGTGGGCGAGCCTGCGCCCGAGGCCGAGCCGGACCCGCATGTGTTCGAGGAGCTCGGCGACGTGCTCTTCGCCGCCGTCAACGTCGCGCGGCGGCTGAACGTCGACCCCGAGCTGGCCCTGCGGGCGATGGCGCGGCCGCTTCGCCGACCGCGTGGAGCGCGCGTCGCACGCTTGCGGGGGCGGAGGGCAAGGAGTTCACCTCGCTCACGCTCGACGAGAAAGACCGATACTTCGACGCCGCCAAGGAGGAGTTCCGCTGAGCCCGATCTACGACGTCCACGCCCGCACCATCCTCGACTCCCGGGGCAATCCCACGGTCGAGGTCGAGGTGGTGCTCGAGTCCGGAGCGCGCGGCCGGGCTGCGGTCCCCTCGGGGGCGTCGACCGGCCAGTTCGAGGCGGTCGAGCTCCGGGACGGCGATCCCTCTGCATGGCTCGGCAGGGGCGTCTCGCAGGCGGTCGAGAACGTGATCACCGAGATCGCGCAGGGGATTCGGGGCCTCGATCCGGCCGATCAGGCGGGTGTCGACTCGACGCTCGTCATGCTGGACGGCACCGACAACAAGGGGCGGCTGGGGGCGAACGCGATCCTCGGGGTCTCTCTTGCGGTGGCCAAAGCGGCTGCCGCGGAAGCCGGCGTCCCGCTCTACAACTGGATCGGCGGCCCCGAGGCGCACGTGCTCCCCGTCCCGATGCTGAACGTCGTCAACGGTGGTGTGCACGCGGACAACTCGCTCGACCTCCAGGAGTTCATGATCGTGCCGGGCGGTGCCGAGACGTTCTCGGAGGCGCTCCGCATCGCCGCGGAGACGTTCCACACGCTGAAGAAGCTCCTTGACGAGCGCGGGCTTGCGACCGCCGTGGGGGACGAAGGCGGCTTCGCGCCGGACTTCGAGTCCACCGAAGCGGCGATCGACGCGATCCTCGAGGCCGTCGAGCGCGCCGGCCACCGCGAGCGGATCGCGATCGCGCTCGACCCTGCGATGTCCGAGCTCGTCGGCGACGACGGGCGCTACCGGTTCGAAGGCCGGGAGGCGACGCCCGAGCAGCTGACCGACTTCTGGGCCGAGCTCGTCGAGCGCTATCCGATCGTCTCGATCGAGGACGGCGCGGCGGAGGAGGACTGGACGGCGTGGAAGGCGCTGACCGAGCGGCTCGGCGATCGCGTCCAGCTCGTCGGCGACGACCTCTTCGTCACGAACGTGGAACGGCTGCGGCGCGGGATCGAGGAGGGCGTCGCCAACTCGATCCTCGTCAAGGTCAACCAGATCGGGACGCTGACCGAGTCGCTCGAGGCGATCGCGTTGGCGCGGTCGGCCGGCTACACCGCGGTCATCTCCCATCGCTCGGGCGAGACCGAGGACACGACGATCGCCGATCTCGCCGTCGCGACGAATGCCGGGCAGATCAAGGCCGGCGCGCCCTCGCGCTCGGATCGCACCGCCAAGTACAACCAGCTACTGCGGATCGAAGGGGAGCTCGGCGCGGACGCCGAATACCCCGGCTGGGATGCCTTCAAGACTCGTCCTTAGCCTCGCGCTGCTGCTCCTTGCCGCCGGCTGTGGCGGCGACGACACCACAACGGTCACCGTCCGTGAGACGGTGACCGAGACCGCCGCGTCGTCGGTTCCGAGCGAGGCGCCGGCGCTCGTCGCGCTCTACTTCCTCCAGGACGGCAAGGTCTGGCCCGAGCAGCGCGGGCTGGTCACTGGGCCGGCGATCGCGACGAACACGGTTCACCAGCTCTTCGAGGGCACCGAGAGCGAGCTGACGTCGGCGATTCCGCCCGAGACGAGGCTGCGGAGCCTGGCGATCGAGGGTGGCGTCGCGTCGATCGAGCTCGATCCCGCCGTCACGAATCGCAAGGCGCTCGCCCAGCTCACGTACACGCTGACCCAGTTCGACTCGGTGCAGCGGGTCTCGTTCAACGGCGACCCGCCGGTCGGTCGCGCGGCGTTCGAGGATGAGACCCCGGCGATCCTGGTCGAGTCTCCCCTCTCCCACGAGGAGGTCGAGTCGGGTTTCGAGGCGACAGGCACGGCGAACACGTTCGAGGCGACGTTCCAGTACGAGCTTCGCGATGCGGACGACAAGATCCTGAAGAAGGACTTCGTGACCGCGACGTCCGGCAGCGGGACGCGCGGGACCTTCCGGTTCACCGTTCCCTACGAGGCGTCGGGCCCGGGTCGCCTCGTCGTCTTCGAGATCTCGGCCGCAGACGGCTCGCGGACGAACGAACGGTCGATCCCGCTCTCGCTACGCTGACGCACATGGCGACCGCGGTCCCCCGCCGCACGAAGATCGTCGTCACGCTCGGCCCGTCGTGCGCGACCGAGGAGCGTGTGATCGCGCTCGCACAGGCCGGGATGGACGGCGCACGCCTCAACTTCTCGCACGGGACGCAAGAGCAGCACGCCGAGTACGCGCGCATGGTGCGGAAGGCCCAGGACGAGGTGGGCCGGCCGATCGCGCTGATCGCCGACCTCCAGGGACCGAAGCTGCGCGTCGGCGAGCTCGATGCCCCGATGCAGCTCGCCGACGGCGACGAGGTCGTCGTCACCGGCGGCGAGGACGGAAGCATCGACGGAGAGCTGCCGGTCCTCCCGGCGGTGATCGGCCAGGTGCTCCAGCCCGGCCACGACGTCCTGATCGACGACGGGCTCGTCCGGCTTCGCGTCGATGCGGTCCAGGCGGGCCGCGCACGCTGCGCCGTCGTCGTCGGCGGCACCGTCAGCTCGCACAAGGGCGTGAACGTCCCGGGCGTTCCGGTGCCCATCCCGGCCCTCACCCGAAAGGACACTGACGACCTCGAGTTCGCGCTGGGCCTCGGCGCCGACTTCGTCGCGCTCTCGTTCGTGCGCTCGGCCGCAGACGTCCGCGACCTCAAGGGGCTGATCAAGCAGGCCGGCGTCGACGCGCACGTGATCGCGAAGATCGAGAAGGCGGAGGCGATCGATGCGCTGCCCTCGATCCTCGAGGAGTCGGACGCGATCATGGTCGCCCGCGGCGACCTGGGCGTCGAGATCGGCGTCGAGGTCGTGCCGCTCCTCCAGAAGCGGATCATCCTCGCCTCGCTCGACCAGGGGAAACCGGTGATCACCGCGACCCAGATGCTCGAGTCGATGGTCAACCACGCCGAGCCGACGCGCGCAGAGGCGAGCGACGTCGCGAACGCGATCCTCGACGGCACCTCTGCGGTGATGCTCTCCGAGGAGACGGCGATCGGCCGCTACCCGCTCGAGGCCGTGCGGACGATGGAGCGCATCGCCCGGACGATCGAACCGAGCATCGAATACCGACACCAGTTCCCGCAGCCGGGCGACGAGCCCACGGTCGGGCAGGCAATGTCCAACGCGGCCTGCGACCTGGCGGAGACGCTCGGCGCGAAAGCGATCCTCGTGCCGACCTACACCGGGCGGACGGCGTCCGTCGTCGCCAGGCTTCGCCCCCGCCGGCCGGTGATCGGGCTTTCCCACCACCCCTCCGCGCTCCAGCACATGGCGCTCGAGTGGGGAGTGACGCCGATGGAGATGCCCGAGGCGGCCGACGTGGAGGAGCTCTGGACGCGCTCGCTGGACGTGGGCCGCGAGTCCGGCCTGCTCGACGAGGGCGACCTCGTGGTGCTGACTGCAGGCACGGCGGTGAACCTCCCCGGCAGCACGGACATGATCAAGCTCTCGTACGCCTAGAGCTTTCAAAGCAGGAGCGGCGTGGGCGCTCCCGAACCGACTGGCACATGCCGTCCCGGTCCCCGCGCAAGCGACCTCCGCGCCGTGCCCGCCGCCGACCGCGGCTCATGCGCTGGCTCGCGGTCGCGACGATTCTCGTCGTCGGCCTCCTCTACTACCGGCCGCTCAAGAGCTATCTCGACACGAAGGCGTCGCTCGAGGAACGAGCTGCCCAGGTGCGGTCGCTGCGCGCCGAGCGCGACGAGCTCGCCCGCCAGGTCGCCGAGTCCGACACGCCGGAGGCGCTCGCCCGGCGCGCCCGGCGGCTCGGCCTCGTGAAGCCCGGCGAGCGGCTCTTCATCGTCAAGGGAATCGACGAGTGGCGGGCCCGACAGAAACCCGGCACTAGGATCGGAGGCGGTGGATGACCGCGCCGTCGTCGAGCGCCAGCTGGGCCGCGAGCCGCGCGCGTTCTTGCGCGTCGCCGTCCGCTGCCCGTTCGGCGCGCCGGCCGTAACGGTCCAGGCGCCCTACGACAGCGCCGGCGATCCCTTCCCGACGACCTTCTACCTCACCTGCCGCCACCTGGTCGCCGCCGTGGCTAGGCTCGAGGCCGCCGGCGGGATCGAGCGCTGGAGCCAGCTCGCCTCGCACGACGAACAGCTCGCGAGGAGCCTCGACGAGGCGACGGCTGAGCAGCGGGTCATTCGCCGGGAGCTCGCCGACGGCCAGGTCGGACGCGAGCAGGGGGCATCGCTCGATCTGGGCATCGGCGGCACAGCCAATCCGCAGCGGCTGAAGTGCCTGCACGCTCACGTGGCGTTCGCGCTCGCACGCCCCGGGTACGAGCTCGGCGAACGGGTCTACGCCGAGATCGAGTCGAAATGGCCCGATCGGTGCTGCACTCCGGACGCCGATGGGTAAGGACGGAGCTGTGGCGACCTACGTGGACACCGCGAGGCACCAGTGGGAGGAAGGCGATCGGCGGCTGAGGGCTTCCGTCTCCGACCCGGACGCCTACGAGACGCTGATGGCGCAGGTCGAGGCGGTCATCGAGGCGCTCCGCCGGCGGATCGGCGAGCACTTCACCCTCGCCCAGCTCGCCGACGCGTACGGCGGCGACGACGGCTGGGTGTACGAGGCGGTCGCCGAGCGCGCCGAGCGGCCCGGGTGGACCGCCAGGGTGTCTGTCGCGCAGGATGCTGCGTTTCATCGCTACGCGCGAGGCGCGACCGACTACGCGCCATGAGTACTGGCCCGTCCGCCCGCAGGCGTCGCAAGCGCGGCGCTGGTGTCCTCGGCTGGCTGATCCGGATCGCTGCCGCCGTCATCGTCTTCGCTGTCGGCGTGGCCGTCGGCCAGGCGCTCGAGGACCGCCCGGAGCCGTCGACGCCGGTCACGAGCGTCCGAACCATCCAACCCTGGACGCAGACGAACCGCGTCACGGAGACGCGAACGGTGACCGTCACTCCCTAGGCCTTCGCGGAAAACAGCGAAATAAGTGCAGCTTTGCTTAGATTCCGGGGTGGCCGAGGTCGGGGGCAGGGCGCGCAGGCAGCCGCAAGGAAATGACGGCGCAGACTGGTTGACCCTCGGTCAGGCGGCGAAGTATCTGGGAGTCGCGCAGAGCACGATCCGAAAATGGTCCGACCAGGGCCGGCTGCCGGCCTTCTACACCCCCGGCGGCCATCGCCGCTACCGCCGGCGGGACCTGGACGCCTTCGTGTCCGGGTCGGCCAACTCCAGCGGCCCGCGTTCGCGCGGCACGCCGGTCGTCCTGATCGTCGACGACGACGCGCGGATCCGCGAATTCGTCCGCGTGAACCTCGAGATGGACGGGTACGTGGTTCGCGAGGCCGGCAGCGCCGACGAGGGGCTCGCGGCGCTCGAGGAGCAAGCTCCCGACCTCATCCTCCTCGACGTGATGATGCCGGGCGTGGATGGTTGGGAGATGCTGCGCCGGATGCAGGAGCGCCACGGCATGGGCTCGATCCCGGTGATCATGTTCAGCGGCCAGGCCGAGAGCTCGGAGGACGATGCGCAGGCGCGAGGCGCTCAGGGATTCCTGGGCAAGCCGTTCAACCCGCAGGACCTGATTACGCGTACCAAGGAACTGCTGCGCGCGTAAGGCCTGGCTAGAGCTCTTCTGACGCCCTCAAGAGGCCGGCGACGATCACAGCGACGGCCGCGATCAACGAGATCCAGATGCCTATGCCCCTGCTGGCGGGCTGGAAGTCGTCCGGGATCGAGATCACGCGGATCAGGACGAGGATCGTCGCGAGCGAGCCGAGGACGATCACGACCAGGCTCTCCGGAACCGTTGCCGGGAGCTCGATGCCCGCCGCGTGGAGCAGGTGCAGCGCGACGACGGCGAGTCCCAGCAGCAGAACGATCTTCGCCAGCGCGCCGGTGTGCCAGCCGATCACCGCCACCGTCAGGTCGCCCGAGCTGTTCACGTACCAGCCCATCAGGGTCGAAAGCGCGAGCACCATCCCGCCGAGCCAGGTCAGCCGCTCGCCGGCCCCCCACACCCAGGCCGCGTCCGGTGCGAAGCGATCGGCGTTCTCCTTCGGCTCGTACGTCTCCTGCGGATAGGTCTCGGGCGACTCCACGGCGGGAAGTATCCGCGATGCGCCGGTCAGAGGCCGAACAGTTGCTCGATCTGCCGCCAGACGACGAGTGACAGGTAGGCGGCGAGGACCAAGAGCGAAAGGAGGATGGCGAAGAAGCGCAGGCGCGCGAGGGCTCGCTCCTGCTTCCGCTCCTGCCGGATCCGGCGACGAGTCTTGTGGAATCGGTACGCGCGCCGGACCGCAATCGGATCGGGAACCGGCGGCTCTTCCGCGGCATCGGGGCGCCGGGCGGGCTCGGCCATCGCCGCACTCTATAAGAGGCTCAAGCGATCGCTCGCCGTCAGGACAGCCGTTCGGCGAGGGCCGAAGCGTTCATATGGGCGATCGCCTCGATCGTCACCATCGGGTTGACCCCCGAAGCCGTCGGGAACGTCGAGGCGTCGCAGACGACGACGTTCTGTTCTTCCCAGAGCTGACCGTCTGGGTCGCAGGCGGAATCGTCCGGCGAGCCGCCCATGCGGGCCGATCCCATCTGGTGGAACGAGAAGACGCTCAATCGCCCAGGGCCGAATCCGGCCTCGTCCACCGCACGCATGTAGTCCTCGACGGTCGACCGGCCGGGCGCGTAGTCGACGAGCTGCGCGTGCCCGAGCACGATTCGGCGCGCTCCGGCCGCCTCGAGGATGCGAGCCGTGCCTTCGATGCCGATCCGAAGGTGCTGAGCGTCGTACCTCGAGAGGTGGTAGTCGATGATCGGCCGGCCTCCGCGATCGGTACGGACGCGGCCCTCGCCCCGGTCGCGGAGGAGGGCGCCGACACCGACGCCGTAGCGCGCCTGGTCCATCAGCTCCGCATGGCTCGCTGCCCCCTGCCACGGCGTAAACGCCGCGATGAAGGTCGGGTGTGCCGCCGTCGTCTCGTACTTGAGCCCGTAGCCGCCGTCCAGATCGCGGTGCTCGTCCGAGTAGATCGCCTGCATCGTCCCTTCCCACGGCCGAACCTCCGCCTCGAAGATGCCGAGTGTGGCCGAGACCGGGTGTAGACGGAGGTGCCGGCCGACGGCGTCGTTGCCGATCCCGGAGTTTCGGAGCAGCGCGGGGGTCATGATCGACCCGCACGCGACAACGACTGCTCTGGAGCGAACAGTGACTTCGTGCCCTGCGACGGTGCGGGCCAGCACGCCGCGCGCTGCGCCACGCTCGACGAGGACGCGCTCGGCGCGCGTGCCGACGAGGATGCGCGCGCCGGCCGCGTCCGCATCGGGGAGCCAGGTCTTGACGGTGGACTGCTTGGCGCCCAGACGGCAGCCGTAGGGGCAGTAGCCGCAGCTCACGCCCTGGTCGCAGCCGAGCACGTTTCGCGGCATCGCGCCCTCGTGCCAGCCGAGCTGGGCCAGGCCCCGGTGAACGAGCTCCTCGCGACGGGAGCGACGATTGTGGTCGAGGTTGACCCCGAGCCGCTGACACACGGCGTCGAGGCTCTTCGTGAACGTCTCGGATGTGAATGCCGGGACGCCGTGGCCCGCCCACTCCTCGCGCACCTCGTCGGGCGTACGGAACGACGTCGTGTAGTTCACGACCGTGCCTCCGCCGAGACACGCACCGGCGAGGATCCCCACCGACTGGTCGCGCGTAGTCGCCGATGCGTGGCCGAGGTAGCGTCCGTAGCCCCGAAGCTCGGCGCCGTCGAAATCCCGATCGTCGTCGTAGTCGCCGGCCTCGAGCACGACGACGTCGAGGCCCGCGACGGCCAGACGAGCGGCGGCCGTCCCGCCGCCGGCGCCCGATCCGACGACGCACACGTCGCACTCGAGCTCGAGGTCGCGGGTCACCGCGAGCGGCTCGATCGCCTTCGGCGGCGCCTCCTCGACGGGCCCGATCGGCCCCGGGTAGCCGATCCGCTCCCACGTCGGGTTCGGCGCGCCGCCTTGGGCCGGCAGCCCGTACGCGAGCGCGAGCGCCGCCTTGCGGAGGCCGTGGAACGCCGCACGGCGCGTCACCAGCCTGCTGTTGCACCAGGCGAGCAGGATCCGCTCGCGGTGCCTCTGCGAAAGCCGCTCGAACCGACGCACCCCGAAGAGGCTCAGCAGCCAGCCGAGCTGGCGGAGCTCGGCCGGCCGTAACTGGGAGCCGAAGAGCTCGAGGAAGGCATCAGAAGCGCCGAGCTCGGCGGTCCCCGGATGGAAGGTGTCGCAGATCGCGTCGAGCGCCCGCCGTTGGTGCGGCCTGAGGGCAGCCACACTGCGAGCTTACGTCGCACCCCTCGGCTCAATCGAAGAGGTCGGAGCCTCCTACACTTGTCGCGTGATTCCGGCCGGACAGGAGGTCTCTCGGGGGGCTCTCAGGACGCTCGCAGCGGCGGGCCAGGACCTCCTGGACGCAGAGGATCTGGACGGCGCCCTCGGTGTGCTGGCTGAAGCAGCCGCGTCGGGCGTCGGCGCCACGTTTGCGGTCATCCGCGCGGCCGAGCGCGGCCGAGAAGAGCTGCAGGCGCGTGGAGTGTGGGCTGCATCCCCGGCGCTCCGCGCCGAGCTCGAAGGCTCGCGCATCCCGGAGCGAGAGATCGGCCCGAAAG
>CAVTCN010000014.1:0-6212 GCA_963733215.1 uncultured Actinomycetes bacterium | reverse complement strand
TCAAAGCTGCGAAGAAGCGAGGCAGAGGCGTCGGGCCCAAGAAGCAGCCACGCTACGCGCTGGGCTCGGCGATCAGGTCGTCCTACCGCAGGGACGCGTCAGCCTCCGAATGCCTTCGTCACATGCTCAGGACGATCTCAGCCAACGCCGACGAGTTCCTTCCCGCCGACGAAGACCGCGTGAATCTCGAGGCGATCGTCGAGGATCACGAAGTCGGCGTTGCCCCCGGCTCGAAGGACGCCGTCGACCCGACCGGCAACGCGCGCCGGCACAGACGTCGCGGCCGCGACCGCCTCAGAAAGCGGCGCACCGAGGGCGTGCAACTTGTGAATTCCGTCGAGCAGAGTCGTGACGCTACCCGCCAGGACGCCGTCCTCGGCGCGACGGGCGACGCCGTCCCGCACCTCGACGTCGACCCCCCCGAGGCGAAAACGGCCGTCGCCGACACCCGTCGCCGCCATCGCGTCGGTGACGAGCGCGATTCTGCCGGCCGCGGCCTTCCAGACGACAGCCGCCGTCTCGTCGGCGAGGTGGTCGCCGTCGAGGATCAGCTGGACGACGACGTCGTCTCGTGCGAGCGCGGCGCCGGCCAAACCCGGATCTCGGTGCGAGAACGGCGGCATCGCGTTGAAGAGGTGCGTCACCGTGCGCACACCGCGGTCGAACGCGAGAGCCGCCTCTGCTGCCGTCGCGTTCGAGTGGCCGCACGAGACGACGACGCCGCGCTCCTGCAGTACGTCGATCAGCTCGAGCGCTCCGTTCAGCTCGGGAGCGAGCGTCATCTGTGAGACCGGACCGGCCTCGAGTAGCCGTTCGAGGAGAGCCAGATCGGGATCGCGGCGCGCCGAGGCCGGATGCACGCCGAGGCGCTCGGGAGAGAGAAACGGCCCCTCGAGGTGGGCGCCGACGATCCGCGGTCCAGCCGGCGCCGACGGGATCGCATTCAACGCTGCGATGAGATCCGCCTCGGGCGCGTGATGAAGGTCGGCTGGAATGCCGTCACGCCCGTCTCGAGCAGCGACTCGCCGGCGCGGCGGTAGCCGTCGGCATCCGCAGTCGCGAAGTCGACCCCGCCGAAGCCGTTGACCTGCAGGTCGATGAAACCGGGAACTGCGATCCCGCGCCCGGAGCGCTTGCCGAGGGCGACGTCCGCAACGGTGCCGTTCGAGATCGCGACGTCCCCTGGGACGAGTACGCCCTCTACGACGGCAGCCTCGACGCCGAGCCTCATGGCGTTTCCAGGTTCCTGCGAACGTTGTCGCCCGCTACTTCCAGCCGCAGGCGCGCCTCATCGGCGCTCACGCCCGCGAGCAAGCGAGACGATGGCGACCTTGGCGTCGCCGCAGCAGCCTCGAGTGTCGCATCGGCTTCGTCGCGCGACGCCTCAGTCACGAGCTCGACGGCGCGCCGGGCTCTGGCTTCTCAGCTTCGACATCTGCTCGCGACCGCGTCGTTCATGGATTCCGAACGTCTTGCCGAGCCGGACCTGGTTCGGGTCGAGATCGTACGCGTCAACCTCACGGCTGCCGCTGACCTGCTCGGTGCGCTCGAGCTCGGAGCGGATCAGGCCGGCGCTTGCATCCGGCGGCGAACGCCTCGTGGACCAGTCTCGCACGCCGAAGTCGCCCGAAATCGAGCGCCGGAAGTGGCGAAGTCGTCCAGAGCATCTAGCGGAGCCGTTCAGGGTCCGACGCACGGCCTGAGCTAACTGTCCTCGACGACCGATTTCCGGCGACGCCGAGGGCCTGCCGAAATACGAGCGCCGCATGGAGCAAGTCTCTAGGCGACTAGCTGAGCGTTCAGGTCCGACTGCACGGCGGCGAACGCATCGACGACCTCAGGGTCGAACTGCGTCCCTGCGCAGCGCAGTAGCTCGCGAATCGCCTCCTGCGTGCTGATCGGCTCCGCGTACGGCCGCGGTGAGGTCATGGCGTCGAACGCGTCGCAGACCGCGATGATCCGCGCGCCGAGGGGGATCTCCGAGCCGGCCAGTCGGTCGGGGTAGCCCGTCCCGTCCCAGCGCTCGTGGGTCGAGCGAACGATCTGGGCCGCGGCGCCGAGCCTGGCGGCTGCGCCGAGGATTCGCTCTCCGATCAGCGTGTGCCGCCGCACGAACTCCCACTCGTCCCCGCGAGAGGGGCCCGGCTTGCTGAGGATCTCCTCAGGGATCGCGAGCTTCCCCACGTCGTGCAGCTCGGCGGCCTGCCGCAGGGTCGCACCTGTGGTTCCGGAACATCGAGCCTGCGGCTCACGGCCTCCGCCAGGTCTGCCACGTCGGCAAGGTGGTGCGCAACGTGGGAATCGCGCTCGTTCAGGACGCTGACGAGGACGTCGATGCTCTGCCTCTCCGCGCTCGGACGGGAGCGCTGTTTGTGCAGGTACATCCGGTCGTCGGCCATCCGGAGCGCCTCGGTCAGGCTCGAGGCCTCGGCGGGCATCAGCACCGCGCCGTAGGAGCACCGCACGGAAAACCCCTCGCCCTCCTCGGTGAGCGCAGCCGCCGCCCGCTCGATGAGGCGGCCCGGTCCGACGGTCGAACGTCGAGGCCAGGACGCAGAACTCGTCGCCGCCGAGCCTGTACGCGCTCCCGTAGCCCTCGGTCGCGGCGGCGAGCCGTCCTGCGACGCGACCGAGAAGGGCGTCGCCGGCGGCGTGGCCGAATGAATCGTTGTATGCCTTGAACCCGTCCAGGTCGAAGACGACGAGTGAGACGGCGTCGTCCGGTCTCCTCGGCGAGCAGCTCTTCGAGGTCGGAGACGAACCGGCGCCGGTTTCCGAGCCCGGTCAAGCGAATCGGTGAGCGCCTCCTCCCGGCTCGTCGCGAGCAACCGGACGCGCTCGCGGAACGTGAGGACGGCGCGCACGATCACCGCGGCGATGGTTGCCGAGGCGAGAGCGAACGCGACGAGGTTGATGCGGACGAAATGGTCGTAGACGAGCAGGCCGAGACCCACGACCGCGAAGAATGTCGGCAGCGTGAGCGCCTGCCAGCTCTCGGTGCGGACGCGCTCGAGCTTCCTCGTCGGCTGCCAGGCCGAGCACGCGATCAGGACGAGCGCCGCGGGCCAACCGACGTCCAGCATGCCGCCCTCGACGTACCTGCCCACGGCGGTCTCATAGAGGTACACGCTGTCGGTGATCGCGAAGACCGCGAAGCCGGCCGCGACGAGCCCCCACGTCCGGTCGACCCGCCACCCGTAACGCCGAACATGGCGACGACGAGTGCGAGGAGGAGCAGGTCGGCGAGCGGGTAGGCGAGGTTCGTCGCGACGACGAGCGCGCTCCCGCCGGTCGTGCTGATCACCTCGTCGAAGATCACGGCCGCGCCCGAGAGCAGCGACCGCGAGGGATGCGATCACGCCGTCGAGCCACAGGTTGCCGCGGAAGCGCTTCATGCGGGCTCGGAGGAGGAGCCCGAGCGCGACGTAGCTCACCGGATAGAAGGCGAGATAGAAGGGATCGCTGAGTGACGGGATCGAGACCTCGTCCAGCCCCGAGAGGAAGAAGAGGTAGTAGAGGTCGCCGATGCTCCAGAGCAGCAGTGCGGTCCCGAGGAGAAGCCACGGCAGGCGCTCCGCACGGACGAGGAGGCCTCTCGCGAGACAGGCGGCGCTCGAAGCGAGGAGGAGCCCGTTGTAGACCCAGGTGTCGAAGAAGCGATCGAGGCTTCCCGTGAATGCCCGTGAGCGCCTCGATTCCGTAGACGCCGGTCACTGCGAGCAGGGCAGCGCACAGCAGTCTGCCGATGCGAAGGTCCACCCCGATCGGGGCAGGCCGGTGATCTCGGTTGTGCCGCAAAGCCGCAGTCCTCCAGGTGGTCTAGATGCCGCCTGATCGCAGTATCGGGGCAGATTCGCGCCGCGTCGTCCCTCGAAATGGGGATTTGATCCCTCGTTCGAGTTCCCCCTTTTGGGGGATATGGACGCGCTTTCGCGCGACCGATTCTCGTTGTGATGAGGGGTTTCGTGGCGATTGTTTCGATGTTCTGCCTCGCCGCGCTCGCGTTCGCAGGCTTCGCCGGCGCAGGCGGAAACCCCGAGGTCGCCGCTCTACAGGTCGGCCTCCGCGAGCGTGGCCTGTACAGAGGAACCGTCGACGGCGTCCTCGGGCCGGGTACCGAGCGCGCCGTGCGCCGGTTCCAGCACCGCGCCGGCCTCTCGGCCGACGGCGTCCCCGGCCCGCGCACGCGAAAGGCGCTCGGACGGTACGGGAAGCGTGCTCCGCTGGGCGGGCGCCCCCTCCTGGTCGGCATGCGCGGATGGGACGTCGCCGCGCTGCAGTTCGCGCTCGCCTGGCACGGCTTTCCGTCCGGGAGCTTCGACGGCGACTTCGGAGAGCACACCGTATGAGGCGCTGCGCCGTTTTCAGCGCCGGGCCGGGATCATGCCCGACGGCATCGCCGGCCCGGGCACCTTCGCCGCCCTTCGCGGTCCCGTTCCCCGTTCTCCTCTCGTCGATGGCGCGACCGCTGATCGGCCCGATCGGAGACGTCTTCGGTCCGAGCGGGAACCGGTTCCACGCCGGCCTCGACTTCCCGGCTCCGAAAGGAGCTGCGGTCGGCGCAGCTCGCTCAGGACGAGTCGACTTCGCCGGCTGGGGCGGGAACGGCTGGGGGAACATGGTCGTCATCGCCCACGGCAGTGGCGTGCGGACCCTCTATGCCCACCTCTCGAGGATCGCAGTCCGGGTGGGCAAGAACGTCGGCGCCGGGTCCACGATCGGCTTCGTCGGCGCGTCGGGGAGGCGACCGGCCCGCACCTCCACTTCGAGGTGATCGTGCGCGGTGCGAACGTCGATCCTTTGTCCGCCTTCTAGGCGGACAATGGCTAAGCCCACGGCGAAGCCATGGGCGAGCCCCGAATGGCTGGCTAGACGGGCCGGGCCTGGAAAGCGGCCCCGGTAGTTCGCGAGCTCTCTAGTAGCCGGGCGGGTGGCCCTTCTTCGACGTACGTGGCCGACGGCGACGGCCTCCGAAGCCGCCCCACGACGACCAGAAGATCAGCGACAGGACGGCGCCGATGATGCCGATCACCATCAGGATCACGCCGATCGCGTCGACGTCGAGTCCGGCGACTTCGCGATTGACTCCCCAGACGAGGATTGCCCCACCTGCGATCAGAAACAGACTTGCTGCGAGTCCCATTGAACCTCCTTGTTTCCCCCGGTGTACCCACAAGCCCGGCGACGCTAACTACAGCAACGCACCGACACGTTGAGTAGGCTCGATCCCGGTGCGCAGGGGAGCAATCGTTCGGGTCGTCACGATCGCACTGCTCGCAGCCGCGGTCGCCACGGCTGTCGCTCTCTTCATCCCCTGGCTACCCCCACTGAGGTCGGAGGAGGGGGAGCGCATCGACTTCGTTCTCTGGTTCACGGTCGCGATCTGCATCGGGGTCTTCGCGGTCGTCGCGGCGATCACCGTCTACTCGGTCGCGAAGTTCCGGGTCCGTCCCGACGACGACTCCGACGGGCCGCCGATCCACGGGCATACCGGGATCGAGATCGCCTGGACGGCCATTCCCACGATCCTCGTCACCGTGATCGCGGTCGTGAGCGCCGTCGCGCTCGCCGAGAACGGGAAGCTGAAGGACGACCGTATCGTCGTCGAGGTCACCGCACGTCAGTTCGCATGGACGTTCGCCTATCCGCCCGAGGCGGAGGCGGTAGCGGCTGCGAAGGACGAACAGATTTGCAAGCTCCCGCCGGAGACGCCCAACTGCCCGGTCTCGGGAACGCTTGCGGCTGCCGGAGGGCCGCCAGGTCGAGTTGCGCCTCAGGGCCCTCGACGTCATCCACTCGTTCTGGGTCCCCGAGTTCAGGCAGAAGCAGGACGCCGTGCCCGGCATCGTCACCCGGCGTCGCGATCACGCCGACCGAGCCAGGCGAGCACACCGTCGTCTGCACCGAGCTCTGCGGTCTCGGCCACGCCCTCATGCGAGCAGGGGTGATCGTGATGAGGGAGGACGAGTTCGACCGCTGGCGTTCACAGCAAGAGCAAGGGCTACGGGGAGGCCAGGGATAAGGTGACCGCCCCGTGACCGAGGTCGTAGACCACACGCCCCACGCGCCGCCCGCTCCGCCGCGACGGGCTGGAGCCGCTGGCTGCTGGGCCCGGGCTTCGTCCGCGCGGCGTGGATGACGCCGCTCTTCTTCGGGATCGGCTTTGTCATCGTCGTCGGGCTGCGCTCGCTGGCCGGCTACGAGCCGGTGTA
>CAVTCN010000013.1:0-28434 GCA_963733215.1 uncultured Actinomycetes bacterium | reverse complement strand
CCCGGGAGAGCTGGAGCGCGGTGAGGTGTGGCCGCAGAGCCGCGGCTCGCAGCTGGCGGGCGCTGCAGTGGACGCTCAGCCGGGGACCGGGTGCTGGACTTGTGCGCTGCGCCCGGCGGAAAGACCACGCAGCTCGCCCGCTTGGCATCGGAAGTGGTCGCCGTGGAGCTCCATCCGGGCCGGGCTCGGGAGCTCGAGGCGAACGTTCGCCGGCTCGGGTTCTCGAACGTTCGCGTCGTCAACGCCGATGCACTCGACCTCGCGCCGGAGCTGTCCGGGTTCGACCGCGTGCTCGTGGACGCGCCGTGCTCCGGGCTCGGCGTGCTTGCCGCCAGGCCGGACCTGCGCTGGCGCGCGAAGCCGCTCCCCGAGCTGCAGTCCGAGCTGCTCCGCGTCGCGGCGGAACGGGTGAAGCCGGATGGCACGATCGTCTACTCGGTCTGCACGATCGCGAAGCAGGAGAACGAGGACGTCGTCGATGAGTCGGGCCTCGTCGGTCGAGCCGCTGGGCGAGGAGTGGCCGGAGTTCGCGCACCCCCGACAGCCCGAGTTTCTCCTGACGCTTCCGCACCGGCACCGGACGTCCGGCTTCTTCATCGCCCGGCTTCGTCGCGCCGGGGCGTGATCGGTGTCGGACCCCGCGGGCTGTCAAGCGCAGTCTGTGCCAAATGTGTGAATTCTCGGACGGCGGCGAGTGTCAGACACTCGTCATGTCTGCGGCAGCCATGGCCGCTCGTAAGCTTGCCCCGTGCCCTGGCGGGACTGGATGCGAGCCGTAGAGGTCGAGCCGTCGCTCTACGCGGCCGACTTCTCGCGGCTCGGTGAGCAGATCGAGACGCTGATGCGCGCCGGCGCGCGGATCTTCCACTTCGACATCGGTGACGGGCACTTCGTCCCGCCGATCACGATCGGGCCGATCGTGCTCGAGTCCATCTCGCCGCTCGTCCACCGGCTCGGCGGCCGACTGGACTGCCACCTCATGGTCGAGGAACCGCAGCGCCACTTCGAGGCCATCGCAGAGGCCGGAGGCGACAGCGTCACCTTCCACATCGAAGCCGTCCGGAACCCGGAGGCGGTCGCGCGCCTCGCGCGGGAACACGAGCTCCAGGTCGGCCTCGCCTTCAAGCCGGAGACGGAGCCGGAGCAGGCGGCCGAGGTCTCCGACCCGTTCGACCTCGTGCTCTGCATGAGCATCGAGCCGGGCTACTCCGGCCAGCCGTTCATGCCGGAGGCGCTGCCGCGGATCGAGCGCCTGCGGGGGCTCCTGCCGGCGGGGAAGCCGATCCAGGTCGACGGCGGGGTCGGCCGGGACAACATCCGCCTCCTCCGGGACGCCGGCGCGAGCCTCTTCGTCGCCGGCACGAGCACCTTCGGGCGGGACGACATCGCGCAGGCCTACGAGGAGCTCGTCCAAGAGGCGGCGTGAACGAGCACCTCGCGCGGGCCCTCGAGCTGGCGGAGCAGGGACGCGGGACCACGCATCCGAATCCCCTGGTCGGGGCGGTCGTCGTCCGCGACGGCGCAGTCGTGGGCGAGGGCTGGCACCGCCGAAGGGGCGAGCCGCACGCCGAGGTGCTGGCGCTCGAGGCGGCGGGCGAACAGGCCGCGGGCTCCACGCTCTACGTGACCATGGAGCCGTGCGCGCACCACGGGACGACGCCGCCGTGCACCGAGGCCGTGCTGGCCGCCAGGGTGGCCCGGGTCGTCGCCGCCTCGCTCGACCCGAACCCCGAGGCCGGAGGCGGGCTCGAGACGCTTCGCGCCGCCGGCGTCGAGGTCGAGCACGCTGACCTCTTCGAGGCGCGCGCCCAGAACGAGGCCTGGCGGACGTGGGTCGCGCAGGGCCGCCCCTTCGTCACCTACAAGGCGGCGATGACGCTCGACGGCCGGTTGGCGATTCCGGGCGAGCGCTGGATCTCCGGCGAGGAGAGCCGGCGGCTCGTCCACGAGCTGCGGGCGGTGTCGGACGCCGTCGGCGTCGGAATGGGCACCGTGCACGCCGATCAGCCGCGCCTCGACGCGAGAGACGTCGGCGCCGCCGAGCAGCCTCGCCGGCTCGCCTTCGGCCGCGGGCCCCTTCCCGACGACTCGGAGCTCGAGCTGCGCACCGGCCCGCTCGCCGACGAGCTCGCCAAGCTCGCCGGGGAGGGCATCCAGTCGCTGCTCCTCGAGGGCGGCCCGCGGATCGCAGCCGCCTTTCTTCGCGAGGGCCTGCTCGACAAGCTGCTCGTGTTCGTCGCGCCGAAGCTCGCCGGCGCCGGCCCGGCCCTTTTCGAGGGCGAGATTCCGGCGGCGCGCCTCGGCGGTTTCGGCAGCCGACCCGTCGGAGAAGATGTGCTGCTGACGGCTTATGTCAACGAGCCCTGATCTGGTTCAGACGCTCTCGCGCTGGCTCGCGGGCCACGTCGATGTCGGCCAGGTCCGGGAGGCGCTCGCCCAACCTCAACCCGGCGATGTGGGACCTGAATCGCAGGACCTGATCGAGGAGCTGCGCAGCGAGCTCGCCCGGGCGGACGTCTCTCGGCCGCAGCTCCAGCCGCTCGTCCGCGAGACGATCGAAGCGATCGCCCTCGGCCAGTAACCTCTTCCCGTGTTCACGGGGATCGTTCGGGAGCGCGCGCGGACCCTCTCGTTCGCCGACAGCCGCCTGGTCGTCGAGTCGTCGCTCGCGCCGCAGATCGGTGACTCGATCAACGTCGACGGGGTCTGCCTGACCGTCGTCGAGGCCCAGAACGGCCACCTCGCCTTCGACGTGATGGCGGAGACCACGGCGCGGACGAAGGGCTTCGGCGACGCGGTCAACCTCGAGCCGGCGCTCGCGGCAGGCGACCCGCTGGGCGGGCACTACGTCCAGGGCCACGTGGACGGCGTCGGCCGGGTGCGCGGGCTCGAGGGCGAGCGGCTGACCGTCGAGGCGCCGCCGGAGATCCTCCGCTACTGCGTCGAGAAGGGCTCGATCACCGTCGACGGCGTCTCGCTCACGATCGCCGCGCTCGACGAGGAGACCTTCACGGTCGCCCTGGTCGCGCACACGCTCGAGGTCACCACCCTCGGCTCGCTCCAGTCGGGCGACCGGGTCAACCTCGAGGTCGACATCCTCGCCAAGTACGTCGAGAAGCTGACAGGTGCTGGGAGCTAGCCCCGATACGATGACGCCCATGGCGACGACGGAACCTGCACTCTCCGCGATCGAAGAGGCGATCGAGGACGTCCGCGCGGGCAAGTTCGTGGTCGTCGTCGACGCCGCCGACCGCGAGAACGAGGGCGACCTCACGATCGCCGCCCAGTTCGCGACGCCCGAGGCGATCAACTTCATGGCCACTCACGCGCGCGGGCTGATCTGCCTCTGCCTTACGCCGGAGCGCGTCGACGAGCTCGCGCTCCGCCCTATGGCGGAGAACAACGAGGCTCCGCTGCAGACGGCCTTCACAGTGTCGATCGAGGCACGCGAGGGTGTGACGACGGGGATCTCCGCCGCCGACCGCTCGCGGACGATCCAGACCGCCATCGACCCGAACAAGGGCGCGCACGACCTCGTTCACCCCGGCCACATCTTTCCGCTCCGAGCCCGCGCCGGCGGCGTGCTCGAGCGAACCGGCCAAACGGAGGCCTCCGTCGACCTCGCCCGGCTCGCGGGGCTGATCCCCGCGGGCGTCGTGTGCGAGGTGATGAACGAGGACGGGACGATGGCGCGGGTACCCGATCTGATGGGGTTCTGCGAGCGCCACGGCATCAGGCTGCTCACGGTCGCCGATCTGATCGAGTACCGGCGGCGCACGGAGAAGCTGGTCGAGCGCACGGTTTCCGTGCGGCTCCCGACAGCGTACGGCGACTTCGACGCCGTCGCCTTCCGCGAGAAGCTGACCGGCAAGACGCACATCGCGCTCGTCAAAGGCAAGATCGACGGAGCGGACGACGTCCTCGTCCGTGTCCACTCCGAGTGCCTCACCGGCGACGTGTTCCACTCGTTCCGCTGCGACTGCGGGGAGCAGCTCGATCAGGCGCTTCAGCAGATCGGCGCAGAGGAGCGCGGGGTGCTGCTCTACATGGCGCAGGAGGGACGCGGCATCGGGCTGCTCAGCAAGCTCAAGGCGTACGAGCTGCAGGAGGACGGCTTCGACACCGTCGACGCGAACCTCGAGCTCGGTTTTCCGGCCGACGCCAGGGACTGGGGGATCGGGAACCAGATCCTCGCCGACCTGGGGCTGACGACGATCAGGATTCTCACGAACAACCCGAAGAAGATCACGGGCCTCGAAGGATTCGGGCTCCGGGTGGTCGAGCAGGTGCCGATCGAGACCTCGCCGAACGCCGAGAACCGCCGCTACCTCGAGACGAAGCGCGACAGGCTGGGCCACAAGCTTCACCATCAGGATCTGCGGTTCGACGCGTGACCGACCGCCTCGAGGAACGCGAGGAGAACGTCCGCCCGGAGCCCGAGCAGGAGCTCCCGCAGCTACGCACGGCCGACGCGGAGGAGCTCGAGACACCGCCGTCGCCGGAGCCGCAGCCCGAGCCCGAGCCCGAGCCCGAGCCGCAACCCGAGCCCGAGGCCGAGCACGCACCTGGGCGCTTCGAGGTCCCTGCGGGCTACAAGGTGATCACCGGGTCCGCCGACGGCGAGGGCCGGGCCGTCGGGATCGTGGTCGCGAAGTTCAACGGCGAGATCACCAGCGGACTGCTCGGGCGTGCGCTCGAGGAGCTGGAGTCGGCAGGCGTTCCACGCGAGTCCGTCACGATCGTCCCAGTCCCCGGCGCATTCGAGCTCCCCCTTGCGGCGATGGCGCTCGCGAAGACCCGCCAGTACGCCTGCGTGATCGCGCTCGGCTGCGTCGTGCGCGGAGAGACGCCGCACTTCGACTTCGTCGCCGGCGAGGCAGCCAGCGGCCTCCAGCTCGCGGCGATCGAGACCGGCGTCCCGGTCGCCTTCGGCGTCCTCACGACGGACACGATCGAGCAGGCCGAGGCCAGGATCGACCGTGTGGGCGAGATCGTCCGCGGCGCGCTGGAGATGGCAAACGTCTTCCAGCAGCTGAGAGCCGCGGCGAAGTAGCTAGACTGCCGCGCCGGATGTCCAGGGTTTGCGCCATCTGTGGGAAGAAGCCGGGCTTCGGTCACAACCGGAGCCACTCGATGGTCGCCACGAAGCGGCGCTTCGACCCGAACCTCCAGCGCGTCAGGATCCTCCTCAAGGGGAAGCCGACCCGCGCGTACGTCTGCACCAGGTGCCTCAAGGCCGGGAAGGTCGAGAAGGCGCTGTAGCGGTCCGCGTCGCCCTCGTCGAGGACAACCGAGTCTTTCGCGAGGCGCTCGAGCTGCTCCTCGGGATGCGGCCGGACGTGGAGGTCGTCGCCGCGGTCGAGAACGGCAACGACGTCGTCCAGCTCTGCCGGGATCACAATCCCGACGTCGTCGTCATGGACTACCGGCTGCCCGGTCTCGACGGCGTCCAGGTGACCGGCGTGCTCCGGCGGGAATGCCCCGACGTCGCCGTCGTCTGCCTGACGGCGTCGGCCAGCGTCCTGGAGATGGAGGCCCTCACCGAAGCCGGCGCGGCGGCCTGCCTGACGAAGGACGAGGAGTTGGACGACATCGTCGCGGCCATCCGCGACGCGGCCGCGCGTTAGGAGGGCTCGGCGAAGCATCGGCTGTGCCGCCGGGCTGCGCTGCTCGCCCCGAGGCCGCGTCCTCGGTCGCGCCCGTATCTCATCGATACGAACGCTCCCTGCGTCCTTGCCTCGGAACGACCATCGCACCCCCGCGACGAGCGACGATTCACCAAGCCCTCCCAACCGATAGGGTCGCCCGGTGAACCCGACCTCCGGAGTGATCGGCGAAGCCTGGGAGACGTACAAGGCCCACTGGCGCCACCTCGTGCCGATCGCACTGGTCGTCTATGTGGCGGTTGCGCTGATCAGCCTGGTGCTCGTCCTCTTGCTCACCTGGTTCGGCGCGATTCTGAGCTTCATCATCTCGCTCATCGCGCTCTTCTGGGTTCAGGGCGCCCTCGTCCGCGCCGTGGAGGACATCCGCGACGGCCGCGCCGACATGTCCCTGGGCGAGACCTACGAACGCGTGCGCCCACAGCTTCCGGCGATCATCGTCGGCGGGCTGCTCGCCGGTCTCGGGATCGCATTGGGGCTCGTGCTCCTGATCGTCCCCGGCCTGATCCTGCTGACCTGGTGGATCGTGATCATCCCGGTGATCGTCCTGGAAGAGCGCTCCGCGGGAGAGTCGTTCGGCCGAAGCCGGGAGCTCGTGCGGGGCCATGCGTGGAGCGTCTTCGGCGTCATCGTGCTCACGATCCTGCTCGTGATCGCCTTCAACATCGTGCTCGGCCTCCTGCTCTTGCCCGTGAGCGACTGGCTGCAGAGCTTCCTCTCGAACATCATCATCGGCACCGTGGTGACGCCGTTTGTCGTGGTCACCTGGACGACCCTGTACTACCGGCTCCGGGCGGCGAAGGAGCCGCCCGCAGAGACGCCTGCGACGCCCGCCTAATCCAAGCGGCGCCAACACGCGTAGAACTCAGGTGTCTCTCGACATGAAGGAGCCGTCGTTGAAACGGATGCTGATCTCGATTGTCCTGTTCGCAGCGCCTTGCGCTGCCGCTCTCGGCACCGGCCGGAACGACCGCAACCACGCCGATCAAGCTCACCGGCGTCACCGGACCGGGCTTCACGATCACCGTCAAGAAGGCGGGCACGAAGGTGACCCGCCTGAAGCCGGGCAAGTACACGATCACGGTCACGGACAGGTCCGGCTTTCACAACTTCGTCCTCACCGGCCCCGGAATCCGGAACAAGGTCATCACCGGCCTGGGCTTCACCGGACGCCGGACGGCGACCGTCACGCTCAAGCGCGGCCGCTACGAGTACTACTGCACGCCCCACCGCAGCATGGGCATGAAGGGCTTCATCACCGTCAGGTAAAGCGCACATGCGCCGGCGGCCCGCTCCCGCCCGGCGAAGCCGGGCTCCGCGGGCCGCCTGACGCCGCTGGCGGCACGATGCTCTCCGGGGCCGTGTTGGAACACTGTCCCCTCCGGCCTCGCACCGCCAGCGACGCCCGCATGCACGCTTACGTTCCGGACGTTCGGAGGCTCGGCCCGCCCTCTCGCGGGCCGAGCCCGAACTTCTCGTCGGGCGCCTCCTCGCCGGCGATCACCCGCGCCGCGTACTCGGCGAGCGCAGGGCCGTGCTTGAAACCGTGGCCCGAGCCGCCGCCGAAGATCCAGTTGCCGTCGAGCTCCGGATGCGGCGCGAGCAGGAAGTGCGTGTCCGGCGTCAGCGAGTACGGACAGACCTTCGAGAACGCCACCGGCGCGCCGGCCAGCGCCGGGAACCGCTCTTCCGCGTAGGCGCGCGCGATCGCCTCGTTGCGTTTGTCGGGCGTCCGCTCGTCGCTCTCCGGGTCGAACGCGGGCCCCTCGACGTCCGGCGCGATCTTGAATCCGTGACCGATCCGGCCGACGCCGTAGATCGAGCGGTCGTACTCGACCCAGGCAGGCACCCGGCCGGCGTCCCAGGCCTCGCCGCACTCGAGGTAGAAGAGGTCCTGCCTGGAGACGCGCAGCGGCACGAGGTCCGGAAAGAGGGACGCGAGCCAGGCGCCGCACGCCCAGATCACCGCGTCCGCCTCGACCCGTCCGGGCTCGGCCGCCTCGCGAACGACCTTGACGCCGGCCTGCTGCGCCGACTCGGTCATCGCCCGTGTCGCGTCGGCCGCCCGCAGGATCCCGGCGCTCGGCTCCCAGAGGATGAACGCGAGGTCGCCGGCCTCGAAGCTCGGGAAGAGCCCGGCGCCCTCCTCTGGCGCTAGCCGCTCGACGGGGATCTTCTCCTCGCGCAGGACTCGTTCGCTCTCCGCCTCCCAGCCGTCTTCGGCCCGGGCGAACCAGGCGACTCCGCACTCGCGGAAGAGCTCGGCTCCCGACTCCGCCTCGAGCTCGCGCCAGAGCTCGCGTGCCCGCCAGGCGGAGCGCGTGTACCACGCGTCGGCGCCGTGCGCGAAGCGGATCAGGCGCGACTCGTCACCCGAGGCGGAGCGCTCGTGGCCCGGCTCGTGCCGCTCGTAGAGCGTGACGTCCCAGCCGGCCCGGGCGAGCCGGCGGGCGAGGGAGGCGCCGAAGATCCCGGCGCCGGCGACTGCTGCGGTCCTACTCACCGAGCGGGAGCGGTTCGACGCCGCCGTTCGAGATCCGCCACCCGGCGAGCTCGCCGGTGTCCGCGCGCAGGATCAGGTACGGACGCCCCTCCCAGAGCCCGATGTGCTCCAGGTCCGTCCGGGACGGCTTCGGCTCGCTCTGCGGATGCGAGTGGAAGACGGCGAGCTCGTACCCCTCGTCCTCGAGGAAGAAGTCGGCCGGGTCGCGCGGGCGCAGCTCGAAGCGGTACGGGCTCTCGAGTGCGTTCTCGGCGGGCAGGTAGCGCTCTGCGATGCCCTCGCGGAACGCGACGAGCCCGCACGCCTCGTTCGGCGCCTCCTCCCGCGCGTGGGCGAGGAGCTCGGCGCGGATCGCGGCAGGGACTACCACCAGATCGCGTGCTCCATGGCGCGCTCGACGTCCTCGGCTTCCCAGAGCGGGGCCGACAGGTACTTCCAGCCGGCGTCCGCGAGGATCGCGACCACGACACCGTCGTCCAGCTCCTCCGCGAGGCGCCTGGCGACGTGGAGGACGCCGCCTGAGGACACGCCCGCGAAGATCGCCTCGCGCTCGAGGAGCGCCCGCATCCCCGCCACCGAGTCGGCATTGGAGACGAGGATCTTACGGTCGAGCTGGTCGACGTCGAGGATCGGAGGCACGTAGCCGTCCTCGAGGGAGCGTAGGCCCAGCACCGGGTCGCCGGGGAGCGGCTCCGGCGGCCGCGACGACGACGTCCGCGAACCGCTCGCGGAGCCGGCGCCCAACGCCCATCAGCGTCCCACCGGTGCCGAGCCCCGCGACGACGACGTCGACACGCTCGAGCTCGGCCGCGATCTCGGCGCCTGTGCCGTCGTAGTGCGCCTGCGGGTTGGCCTCATTGGCGTACTGGAAAGGCAGGTAGTAGCGCGGTTCGCGCTCGGCCAGCTCGAGGGCGAGCGTGACGGCGCCGTTGGAGCCCTCGGCGCCGGGCGAGAGGATCAGCTCCGCGCCGAGGAGGCGGAGCAGCTTGAGCCGCTCCTCCGTGACGTTCTCAGGCACCACGCACGTGAGCCGGTAGCCCTTGACCCTCGCGACCATCGCCAGCGAGATGCCGGTGTTCCCGCTGGTCGGCTCGAGGAGCTCGCGGCCGGGCTCGAGCTCGCCGGACGCCTCGGCCGCCTCGATCATCGCCTTCGCGACCCGGTCCTTGATCGACCCGGTCGGGTTCTGGCCTTCCAGCTTCGCGTAGAGGCGGACGCCCTTCGGGGAGAGTCGTGTCAGCTCGACGAGCGGCGTGTTCCCGACGAGCTCGAGAACAGACCTAACAGCCACCGGCCATGGCCGGTAGGAGAATCACCGTCGAGCTGTCGGAAACCTCGGTGTCGAGCCCTTCCCGGGTTCGGACGTCCTCGCCCTCGACGTAGACGTTCACGAAGCGCGCCAGCTCGCCCTCTGGGTAGATGCGCTCGCGTAGGGCGGGAAAGCGGCCGGTCAGGTCGTCGAGCAGGTCGCGCACGGTCCCGCCGCTCGCCTCGACGCTCGCTGCGCCCTGCGTCTCGGCGCGAAGTGTGGGTGGGATACGAACCGTGCTCATCGTCCTCCGCAGAAGTCGACGTAGTCGATGTACTCCGTGATCGTCGGGTTGTCGCCGCAGACCGGGCAGTCCGGGTCGCGGCGGACCCGCACCTCCTCCAGCTTCGCGCCGAGGGCGTCGAAGAGCAGCAGCCGCCCGATCGCGGGCTCGCCGATTCCGAGCGCGAGCTTCAGCGCCTCGTTCGCCTGGAGCGAGCCGATCACGCCGGGCAGGACGCCGAGCACTCCGCCCTCGGCGCAGCTCGGCGCCAGCTCCGGCGGCGGCGGCTGCGGGAAGAGGCAGCGGTAGCACGGCCCCTCGTGCGGCTTGAAGACGGTCACCTGGCCCTCGAACCGGAAGATCGAGCCGTGGACGACGGGGATGTCGTGCCAGACGGAGGCGTCGTTCAGCAGGTAGCGGGTCGGGAAGTTGTCGGCGCCGTCGACGATCAGGTCCCAGCCGCCCGTGAGGATCCGGTCGACGTTCTCCGAGGTCAGGCGCTCCTCGTACGTGACGACCTCGACGTCCGGGTTGAGCGCCGTCAGCGCCTTCCTGGCCGAGCGCGCCTTGCGCTCGCCGAGCCCCGCGGTCGAATGGAGCACCTGCCGCTGGAGGTTCGAGGAGTCGACCACGTCGTCGTCGACGATCCCGATCCGCCCGACGCCGGCCGCAGCGAGGTAGAGGGCGGACGGCGAGCCGAGCCCGCCGGCGCCGATCAGCAGGATGCTGGTCTCCAGCAGGCGTTGCTGTCCGTCCTCGCCGACCTCGGGGATCAGCAGGTGCCGGCTGTAGCGCTCTCGCTTGTCCTCGTCGAGGCGGCTCTCGGAGTCGATGGGGAAGCCGAGCTCCCTCCAGGCGACGATCCCGCCGGTCATCGAGATCGCGTCTTCATAGCCGAGCGCGTCCAGCGTCGGAAGGATCCGATACGAGCGCGAGCCGACCGCGCAGTACGTGATGATCGGGCGGCTCCGGTCCGGCACGAGCTCCGGGAGCCGCTCCTCCACCTGCGACATCGGGACGTGGAGGGCGCCCGGGATGTGGGAGACCTTCCACTCCTCGTCGCTGCGAACGTCGACGAGCAGCGGCGTCAGCCTCGCGCGCCTCGCGTGGGCCGATCTCGCGAACCGTGGCCGACATGAGTTGAGGATAGCCATGGGAAGTCGGGCTACCGTGGTGCCGATGTCCCACCGCACCCGCGTGATCCTGGTCGTCGCCGTCGCGCTCGCGGCCGCGGCCGGCGTGGCCGGAGGCGCGGCGTTCTTCGGCGGCGACGACGATCCGGAGGCAGCGCGCCCGGAGGGAAACCCGCCGGTCCTGGTCGACCTCGGCGTGCGGACGGACCCCGAGGCGACGCGGCTCCGGCGCGCGGCCGGCAAGCACTCGCACGGCGACCTCGCCGGCGCACGGGCGGATTTCGCCGCCGGCCGGTCCCTCCAGGCCGAGGCGGGCGAGGCGATCTCGGCCTGGCCCGACGGGACGCTGGAGCGCCTCGAGGGCCTCGCGACGCTCCATCCCCGGAGCGGCGCCGTGCTGTTTCACCTCGGCCTCGCCCGGTTCTGGAGCGGAGACACGGCCGGCGCGGTCGAGGCGTGGCGGACGACGCGCACGCGGGCCGCCGACACCGCGTTCGCCGTGCGGGCGGGGGATCTGCTCTTCCGGGGCGCCCCTCCGGGCCTCCCGACCTTCGTTCCCGGCTTCCGTGGGCCGCGTGAGGTTCGCGCCATGGAGGCGCCGGAGCAGTTCACCGCGCTCCGGAGGATGGCTCGGCGGGCCGATCCTCACGCCAAGCTGCTCTACGGCGTGGCGCTCCAGCGCGTCGAACGGCCGGTCTCGGCGCGGCGGGAGTTCTCGGCTGCCGCGAAGCTCGCGCCGAACGACGCAGATGCCCTGGTCGCCGATGCAATCGGACGCTTCGACAAGGAGCATCCCGAACGCGCGTTCTCCCGCATGGGCCCGCTGACCAGGCGGTTCCCGCGCGCCGGCACCGTCCGCTTCCACCTCGGCCTGATGCTGCTCTGGCTCGGCGACCTCGAAGAGGCACGGCGCCAGCTCGGTCGCGCAACCCGGCTCGGGCCGCCGCACGATATGGAAGCAAAACGACTCCTCGACCGTCTAGAAGGGATACGTGAAAGCTAAGCGGCACTAGGACCGACAAACCGCAAGATGGGCCGGTCGGCCTATGGCGGTAGAGGAGGTCCTTTGGAAGGATGCGCCATGTCCGTAGGGGTCCAGAGGGGTAAGCACCAACCGGATACGAGAGGGGAACCGGTGGAGCAGGCGGGAAGTGCGGGGCAGACAGCACCAACTCCGGCCGAGGGCATCTTCGAGGCGCTGATCGCGAGCGCCCAGGAGTCGGGGCAGCTGGCGTCCGACGAGCTCGCCGTCGCGGTCGACGAGCTGGAGCTCGAGCCGGCGCAGGTCGACGAGCTGTACGGCAAGCTCGAGGAGCTGCACATCGAGGTGGTCGAGCCGGCCGAGGAAGAGGCCGAGGTCGACGAGCGGGAAGTCTCGACCGAGGCTCTGCAGCTCTTCCTGAAGGACATCGGCAAGGTCGATCTGCTCACCGCCGCTCAGGAGATCGAGCTGGCGAAGCGGATCGAGCGCGGCGACCATCGCGCCAAGCAGGAGATGGTGGAGGCGAACCTCCGCCTCGTCGTCTCGATCGCGAAGCGGTATCGCAACCAGGGCCTGCCGTTCCTCGATCTGATCCAGGAGGGGACGATCGGGCTGGTGCGTGCAGCGGAGAAGTTCGACCACCGCAAGGGGTTCAAGTTCTCGACGTACGCGACGTGGTGGATCCGGCAGGCGGTTGCGCGGGCGCTCGCCGACAAGGCGCGCACGATCCGCATGCCCGTCCACGTCGTCGAGAAGCTGAACAAGATCCTGCGCACCGAGCGCAAGCTGAGGGCCGAACGCGGTCGAGAGCCCTGCTCGGAGGAGATCGCCCACGAGCTCGAACTGACGGTCGACGAGGTCGATCAGATCCGGCGCAGCGCGCAGACCCCGGTCTCGCTCGAGAAGCCGGTCGGCGACGACGAGGAGTCCGAGTTCGGGCACTTCATCACGGACGAGCTGGCGCCGCAGCCCGAGGAGGTGGCCGAGGACATCCTCCGCAAGGAGGCGCTGGTCAAGATCCTGGGGACGCTGTCCGAGCGGGAGCGGCGGGTGCTCGAGCTTCGGTACGGGCTGAACGGCGAGCAGCCGCGGACGCTGGACGAGGTCGGGCGGACGTTCCAGGTCACGCGCGAGCGCATCCGGCAGATCGAGAACCAGAGCCTGAAGAAGCTCCGCGCGCTCGCGGACTCCCAGAAGCTCAGGGTTGCGTAGCGCTTAGACTCGGCCGCCCCGTGGCCGAGCTGGATTCAGCCTGGATGGAGGAGCTCTCGGAGCTGCTCCGCATCCCATCGATCAGCGCCGATCCCGAGTGCAAGGACGACGTGCGGCGCGCTGCAGAGTGGGTCGCCGATGCGGTGCGGCGGATGGGCGGCGAGGCTCAACTGGTCGAGACCGACACGTTTCCGCTGGTCGTCGGCGAGGTGCGTGCGTCCGGAGGCGGCGCTGCGCCAACCGTCCTCTGCTACGGGCATTTCGACGTGCAGCCGGCGGGGCCGGCGGACGAGTGGGAGACGGATCCCTTCGAGCCGGAGGTGCGGGACGGCTGGCTCTATGCGCGCGGAGTGGCCGACGACAAGGGCCAGCTCTGGGCGCTGCTCAAGGCGACGGAGGAGCTGGCTGCGGCCGGCGAGCTCCCCGTGAACGTCCGCTTCGTCTGCGATGGGGAGGAGGAGACCGGCGGCCACCAGGTTGTCGAGTTCATCGCCTCGGACGAGCGCGGAGCCGATGCGGCGGTGATCTTCGACTCGGCGATGCTCCGGCCGGGCGCGCCGGTCTTCCATGTCGCGACCCGCGGGATGGTCTATTTCCACGTCCGTGTCCGGACGGGAGCGCGCGACCTCCACTCCGGCGTGTTCGGCGGCGCCGCACTGAGCTCGACCGACGCGTTGATGCAGACGCTTCATGCGGTCCTTCCCGGGGAGAACGGGCTCTTGCCCGACCCGCTCCGCGCGGGCGTGGCGGCACCGCCGGAAGAGGAAGTTCGCGGATGGGGCGAGCTCGCTCCCGGGTCGGAACTCCTCGAGGAGGGTGGAGCACGCCCTGCGGACCCGAGGGCTGCCGACGAGTTCTATTCCCGCACGTGGGCTGAGCCGTCCGTGACCGTCAACGGGTTGGTCGGCGGAGAGCCGATCCTCCAGAAGACGGTGCTGCCGGTCTGCGCGGAGGCGAACGTTTCCATCCGGCTCGCGCCCGGTCAGGATCCGGACGAGATCGCGCCTGTCTTCGAGCGCCTCTTGCGCGAGGCTGCGCCGGCAGGCACGGATGTGGAGGTCGAGCGCTGGTCGAGCGCGTCGCCGGGCTTGATCCAGTCCGACTCGCCCGCGATCCGTCTCGCGCAGGACGCGTTCGAGCGCGTCGTCGGTGCGAGGCCACTGCTGGTCCGCGTGGGCGGGTCGCTGCCGATCGTCCCGGCGCTTGCGGAGAAGGGGATCCCGACGGTGATCACGGGCTTCGACCTTCCGGAGGGGAACATCCACTCGCCCAACGAGCGCCTGCGCGTCGACCACATCCCGCTCGCGGTCGAGGCGGGCAAGGAGCTCTTCCGCTCATTCGCCGGACTGCTGAAGTCGTAGCCCTGCTGGGGTCAGACCCCGTAACGACATCCGCACGCAACGCGCACACCGCACACGCGGAAGACGCCTGAGAAACGCATGCTCCGCGTGGCTGCGACAGGGCCGTGTCCCTTTTGTGGACGGATCGTCACGTTCTCGTTTCGGGGTCTGACCCCAATCAGGTGTCCCAAGGGGGCGGGTTGTGCGTCCAGCGGCCGCCGACCATCGTGGCGACCACCTGGACCTCGTCCAGCTCCTCGGGCGGGAGCTCGAACGGGTCGCGGTCGAGGACGACGAGATCGGCGAGGTACCCGGGAACGAGCTTGCCTCGGCGGTGCTCGTCGTAGCTGAGCCACGCCGGTGTGACGCAGGTCGCCTGGAACGCCTGCTCGACGGTCAGCGTCTGCTCGGGGTGCCAGGCGGGCCGGTCGTCGATCGTCCGCAGGACGCCGGCCCGGATCCCGGCGAGCGGGTCGAGCTCCTCGATCGGCGCGTCGGAGCCGTTCGCGACGACGGCTCCCGAGTCCAGCAGCGAGCGGAAGGCGTAGGCGCCGTCCGTCTTGCCCGCCCAGTAGCGATCGGCGACGTCGCGGTCCGACGTGGCATGACTGAACTGGACGGAGGCGGCGACGCCGAGCTTCGCGAACCGGCCGACGTCCTCCGGCGCAAGCAGCTGCGCGTGCTCGATCCGGTTCCGCAGCCCGAGCGGCGCCCACTCGGCGCGGGTCTCCTCGAAGGCGTCGAGCGCCTCGCGGTTCGCCAGGTCCCCGATCGCGTGCACGGCGACCGGCCAGCCGGCGGGCGCCGCCAACCGCAGGATCTCGACGAGCGCCTCGCGGCTTGTGATCTCGACACCGCTCCCGTCGAGCATCCGCGCGGTCTGCGACCCGAGCGTCCCGTCCATGAACGCCTTCAGGTAGCCGATCCGGAGCATCCCGTCACCGAGACCGCTCCTGAGTCCGAGCTCCCCGAGGCGGTCGATCTGCGCGGCCGGAAGCGACTGCCAGACGCGCAACGAGAGCGCACCCTCGGCCGAGAGCGTCTGCCAGAACCGGAGCGCTCCGATCCCTCCGTCCTTGTCGTGCACGGAGGTGACGCCGCGCGATGCCGCCACTCGAAGCCCCACGCGCATCGTTTCGAGGTGCTCCGCGTCCGCGATCTCGATGTGCCGCTCGTGGAAGCTCCAGCACGCCTCTTCGCGGAGGATTCCGGTCGGCTCGCCCGCAGCATCGCGCTCGACGACGCCGCCCTCGACCTCAAGGTCGCCGTTCGCCCGGGCGAGTGCCGCCGAGTTGAGCCAGAGCGAGTGCGAGTCGTGTGAGAGCAGGGCAACCGGCGCCTCGCCCGCCAGTGCGTCGAGCGCTTCGCGGGTCGGCCGCTCCGCCCACTCGGCGTCGCGCCAGCCTCGTCCGAGCAGCCAGCCACCCTCCCGCACGGAACCCAGCCCTTCCCGCACCCGGGCCACCGCTTCATCCACCGATCCGACGCCCTCGAGGCGGACCTCCCGCTGCGCCAGCGCCCACGTCGGGAAGTGGACATGCGCATCCGAGAAGCCAGGGACGACGCAGCGCCCCCCGAGATCGACCCGGTCGGGGCTCGGCAACGCGTCCTCGTGCGTCCCGACCGCGCCGGCGATCCGGTCGCCCGCGATCGCGAGCGCGGACGCAGTCGGGAGCGACGGCTCCAGCGTCCTCACGACGCCTCGATCGAGAATCACGGACGAGAATCTAGTTTCCCCTGGCGCCGGAACAGGAAAGGAGCCGCCATGAGCCAAGGCGGCCCGTCGTTCTGGATCGGCACGACGCCGGAGACGGACTATCCGGCCCTGACCGAAGAGATCGATGTCGACGTCGCCGTCGTCGGCGCCGGGATAACCGGGATCACGGCTGCGGTGCTCCTGAAACGAGCCGGGAAGAGGGTCGCGCTGCTCGAGTCCAAGCGCATCGTCCACGGTGCGACGGGCTACACGACCGCGAAGGTCACGTCCGGGCACGGCCTCGGCTACACGAGGATCAGCAAGGCGTTCGGCGAGGACGGAACGCGGATCTATGCCGAGGCGAACCAGGCCGGCCTCGAGCGGATCGCCCGTTTCGTCGAGGAGGACGGGATCGACTGCGACTTCGAGCGCAAGGACAATTTCGCCTACGCCGACGACGATCAGCAGGCGGAGCAGGTCGAGCAAGAAGCGGAGATCGAGCGCGCGGCCGGGCTGCCGGCGTCACTCGTCCGCGAGACCCCGCTGCCCTTCCCGGTCACCGCAGCCGTCCGGCTCGAGAACCAGGCCCAGTTCCATCCGCGCAAGTACCTGCTCGCGCTCGCCGCGACCATCCCGGGCGACGGCAGCCACGTCTTCGAGAGCTCACGCGTCCACTCGGTCAAGCACGGGGAGCCGTGCGAGGTGGTGGCGGAGCAGGGCAGGGTGCGCGCCCGGGACGTCGTGGTCGCGACGCACCTGCCGATCCTCGACCGCGGGCTCTTCTTCGCGAAGACCTACCCGCACCTGAGTTACGCCGTCTGCGCGCCGATCGACCCTGCCGCGGCGCCCGACGGGATGTTCATCAACGCCGGCACTCCGACCCGTTCGATGCGGACGCTCCGCGACGGCGACAGGCTCCTGCTCAACGTCGGCGGCAACGGGCACAAGGTCGGGGCCGAGGACGACACGCCGTCCAAGTACGACGAGCTGGAGGAGTTCCTCCGCGAGCACTGGCCGAGCGCAGGCGAGGTCGAGTACCGCTGGTCGACCCACGACTACATGCCGCACGACCAGGTTCCGTACGTCGGCCGCGTCGCCCGCACGACGCCCCACGCCTACACGGCGACGGGGTTCAACAAGTGGGGCATGACGAACGGAACCGCCGCGGCGATGATGATCGCGGACTCGATCCTCGGCCGTGAGAACCCCTGGCTCGAGCTCTTCGATTCCAAGCGGCTCCCTCCGCGGTCCGCGCTCTCGAGGTTCGTCAAGGAGAACGCGAGCACCGGCCTCCATTTCTTCGCCGACCGGGTGCGAGCCGGCGACGCATCCTCCGCGGACGACCTCCGTCCCGGGCGAGGGCGCGGTCGTCGGGCAGGATCAGGAAGACGGCCGTCTACCGCGACGACGACGGCACGGTGCACGAGCTTTCACCCGTCTGCCGGCATCTCTGGTGCATCGTGGACTGGAATCCCGCCGAGCGGACGTGGGACTGCCCGTGCCACGGCTCCCGCTACGCGGCCGACGGCCGGGTCCTCGAGGGCCCGACCACAGAAGACCTGAAGCGGCGCTAGTCGCGCGTCAGGAAGGCGACGCGGCCCTGCTCGCCGGACGCCCAGCACGCATGCCCGCCGGCGCAGTCGACCGTGTCGAAGCTGCCTTCGTCGAAGCCATGCCAGGTCAGGCCGCCGTCGAGCGTCACGTCGCTGCCGCTCGGGCCGACGATGATCGCCTCACGCCCGGTCACCCAGTGCGCGCCGGAGCGGTACTCGTCGGGAGCGCCCGTCGCGAGGCTCCACGTCAGGCCGCCGTCGTTGGTGAGCGCATGGGCGTCGGGTGACGCGGTCGGTGCGTCGAACTGGCCGCCGGCTGCGAGGCCGTGCCGCGGATCTCTGAACGCGAGCGCGAAGATGCCGGCGCTCGGCCCGCTGCGTACCGGCGTGTTCGCGACCGTCCACGTGAGCCCGCGGTCGCCGGAGTGGAAGACGCGTGCGATCGCGTCCCCGCCGGTCCCGAACCAGACGTCGCGGCCGCCTGCCGTCGTGATGCACTGGCCGCTCGCGGCGAAGGCGAACTCGAGCGGCAATGCGGGAGGCATGTCCGCGTCGACCACCTGCCAAGTCTGGCCGCCGTCGTTCGTCGCCAGGATGCGGAAGCGACCGTTCACCGGGTCGGAGAGCGCGAGCCCACGATGCTTGTTGAACCACGCCATGCAGTCGTAGAACGCCGCCGGGTCCTGATTCTGGAAGACGAGCGTCCATGTCTGCCCGCCGTCGGTCGTCCGGTAGATGCGCGAGTCCGTGCCGCTCCCGATCGAGAGGATCACGGCCGTGCTGGCGTCGAACGCCTCGATGTCCCGGAACTGGAGGGCCGAGGTGCCAGGCGGGCCGACCGACTGCCACGTCGCACCCTTGTTCGTCGTGCGGAGGACGGTGCCGACGCTGCCGCTTGCCCAGGCGACGCGCTCACTGACCGCGGAGAGCCCGCGGAGCCGGGCGGTCGAGCCCGTCGGCGTCAGCTCCCAGCCGTACTCGTGGTTCGGGCTCGACGCGAGCGCCATCGACGTCCCGACGAGGCTGAAAACGGCGATAAGGACGGCAACCCGCTTCGCCATGGCGCGGAACCTAACAGGCTCGCTCTAGGATTGCGCGCGTGCCGACCGAGCCGCTCAGCGAAGAGCAGCAGGAGATCCGCGAGCTGATCCGCGAGCTCGCGCGCGAGCGCATCGCGCCGCGCGCGGCCGAGATCGACAAGTCGGCCGAGTTTCCGTGGGACGTCGTCGAGGTCTTCCGCGAGCACGGGATCTTCGGCGTCCTGTACGACGAGGAGTACGGCGGCCTCGGCGCCTCCGCGCTGATGGCGCTGGTGGCGATCGAGGAGGTCTCCAAGGTCTGTGCGACGAGCGGCCTGATCATCGCCGTCCAGGAGCTCGGCACGCTCGGCCTCAAGCTGGCGGGAACGGACGAGCAGAAACAGCGCTTTCTGCCCAAGCTCGCCTCGGGCGAGTGGCTGGCCGCGTACGCGCTCACGGAGCCCGGCTCGGGCTCCGACTCCGCGGCCATGCGCAGCGAGGCGCGGCTCGACGGCGACGAGTACGTCATCAACGGCTCGAAGCGCTTCATCACGAACGCGGGCGTCGCCGACCTCTACACCGTGTTCGCCAAGACCGAGCCGGGCGAGGGCCACTCCGGGATCTCGGCCTTCGTCGTCGAGGCGTCCAGTCCCGGATTCGAGGTGGGACGGATCGAGCCGAAGATGGGCATCAAGGGCTCGACGACCGGCGAGATCTTCTTCAACGACATGCGGATCCCGTCGGACAACCTCCTGGGGGAAGAGGGCGAGGGGTTCAGGATCGCGATGCGGATCCTCGACCGCTCGCGGCCGGGGATCGGCGCGCAGGGCCTCGGGCTCGCGCAGGGCGCGACCGACTACGCGCTCGAGTACGCCAAGGACCGCGAGACGATGGGCAAGCCGATCGCGCAGCACCAGCTGATCTCGGCGACGCTCGCCGACATGGAGACCAAGTGCGAGGCGGCGCGGCTCCTGCTCTACAAGTGCGGCCAGATGATCGACGACGGCATCGACGGCTCCGAGCTGACGAAGATCAGCGCGATGGCGAAGCTCTACTGCACGGATGTGGCCATGGACGTGACGACCGACGCCGTCCAGATCCTCGGCGGCTACGGCTACATGCAGGAGTACCCGGTCGAGCGGATGATGCGCGACGCCAAGATCACGCAGATCTACGAGGGAACGAACCAGATCCAGCGGCTCGTGATCGCGCGCGAGATGCTGCGCGAGAACCGCGCGTTCCTGCTCGCCGGCGTGGGCTAGTCGCTAGTCCTGCGGCGGTTACCCGAACTCTGACCCTGTCGGTCGCGCGTGCCCCGTCGTCGTCGATCACGATCGCCGTGACGGTGTAGCGACCGGCCCGCCGGTATCGGTGCGTCGCCCTGGCGCCCGATGCACGCTTCCCGTCGCCGAAGCGCCATAGGCACCCTGAGTCGGTCACGGCCGGGGTCCGTAGCGCGCATGCGGAACCGGACCCTGGCCCGCGCCTCGCCCGCCGATTGGGGCCTGCATTTGCCCGCGGCGGCGCATTCGTCACCCGAATCGTGGCGGCGGACGTGCTGCACCCGCCTGCGCTGTCGCAGACGCGAAACGAGGCGCTCCTCGTGGCCGGCCCGTCGAGCTGCAAGGCGGAGAACGAGGTCATCTGGCCGCTCACCTCGAAGGCACCGTCGCCGTTCAGGTCCCAGGAGTAGGCGAGGGCCTGCCCCTCGGGATCCGAGCCGCTTCCGGCGAGCTGGACACTTGCCCCCTCGCGGACCGAGTAGCCGTTCGGCCCGCCGGCTCGGATCGTCGGGGTCCCGTTCACGGTCACGATCTGCCGGTAGTCGGCGCTGTCCCCCGTCGGGTTGACGGCGCGGACGCCGACCGGGACTGCACCGCCGGTCGTGAAGACGCGGCTGATGCTCGCGCCGCCCGCGTCGTCGTACTGGCCGTCGTTGTCGAAGTCCCAGGTGAAGCCGGTGAACGGCACAGTCGGGTGGAACGCTGTCGCAGTAAAGGCGGTCTGTGTGCCGGAGTGCGCCGGGCCGACGCTGAAGGTCGACCACGGATGGCGCTGCATTATCCAGTCGTTGAGCGGGCCGCCGACGCGCGCGTAGACGCCGGCGAAGTCTGCGTCCGCGCAACCCTCGCCCCACGACGTCACTCCTGCGAGCACGAAGCCGCCCGCCGGGTTCGGCACCATCAGTGGGCCGCCGCTGTCGCCCTCGCAGGTGTCATGGGCACCGTCGTACGCGCAGACCATCGTGTTCGGATCGAACGCTGGTAGGTGGCCCGAGTACTGGCTCGCGCACAGCGCATCGCTGATGAGCGGGACGTTCGCCTCGAGCAGGCTTGCAGACCCGCCGCCGCCCGGTTGCGTGGACCCCCAGCCGATGATCGTCGTCTGCGTTCCCGGCGCCCAGAGCGCGCCCTCGTGCGGGCGGATGACCCGCAGCGGCTGGAACGGCGCAATGTTCACGAGCGTCAGCATCGCGAGGTCGTTCTGGATAGTCGACGGGATCCAGCCCGGATGCACGTCGACGGCGGCGATGTTGAAGAAGATGCCGGTATTCGGTTGGGAAAGGTCCACGTCACCCATGTAGACCAGGAGGTCCGTTGGCGGCTCACCGTCGACACAGTGGGCTGCCGTCAGGAAGTGCCGTTGGCCGAGGAGCGTTCCCCCGCAGAGGCTTTCGTGGTTCGTCGGGTCGGCATCGGTGCTGATGAGCAGCGCGCCCTGCGCCGGGTACTTCCCTAGGCTCGCAGGCGTGCCGCCCACGACCGGGTCACCGGACGCGCCGGCCGCAACGGGAGCGCCGACGAGCAGCACAGTCGCGGCGACCGCAGAGATCAACCGATGTTGCTTCAAGCGGTGATGCCCCCCCTCTCTCGATAGAGGAAAGCACGTCCGCGGGACGGACTCAAGGGGTCAGCGCGGGCGGAGCTTGCTCGTGTCCACGACCTCGAAGGCCGAGCCGGGGACGCGCTTCAGCGCCCGTAGCTGCTCGTTCGACCAGCGCGGGTCGGGCGCGCCGGTGATGAACCAGTCCGAGCCGTTGTCCGAGACCATCATCCCGTAGCGCTTGAGCGCCTCCAGGACGATCCGGGCCTGGCGCGGGTAGCCGGCGGTGCGGAAGCTCGCCTTCAGCCGCAGGCGCTGGCCCATCGCGGGCAGGTTCGCATCGGTTGCGCTGCTTGCGTAGTGACGGGCGGGGTAGACGTACGCGCGCCGCGTCCGACTGACCGTGAAGCGCAGCGCGTGGTCGATCCGCCCGCGCGCGACCTCGTCGAAGCGGGCGAGGCCGGGGAGGATCGGCAGCCCGGCGGCGTCGGCCGACGTCCAGCCGGCAGGCCTGAGCCTGTTCGTGCGCAGGTTCCAGATCGCGCCGGATCCCGCACGCCAGCGGTTCCCCTCCGGGTAGAGCGCGAAGAGTTCGTAGAGGCGGCAGTTGTCCCGGTCGAGGATCAAGGCATGGCGGTCGCCCTCCGAGTTCCGGCCGCCCTCGATCTTCACGTTTCGCGGGATCGGGTACGGCCCGCGGTCGCTCTCGTCCGCGTACTCGAACCGCACGCGCACCTTCGCCTGACGGCCGCGCACGATGGTGATCGGGATCCCGATCGGCGCACCCTCCCAGAGGCCGGAGCCGAAGTCGGGGTGGAGCGTGTCGTCGGGACCGATCGACCGGATGATCGCGTCGGAGTTGGCTGCGACCGGCAGGCGGTCGACGCGCTTGTTCCAGACGTTGGACTTCGGGAAGATCGAGCAGCCCGGGGCCGCGGGATGGCGCAACGCCTCCGCGGGTCGGCCGCCCACGAGCAGGGCAAGGCCGATGACAGCGACGAGAGTGACTCTCACCTGCGTCATATCGGCAAGTGGCGCAACATCGGATCTCCCCCGTTCCAGAGCTCGAGCTCCGCGGACAGCGGGGCCCAGCGGCAGATGTGGACGATGCCGGCATCTGCACCCTCACCGTGCACCGCGTGACGCCAGCACTCGGGCGTGTCCTCCACTGCCACGAGATGGAAGGCGTGGTTGTGGTTGTACGTGGGATACGAGCACTCGAAGTCCGGCAGCTCGCTGGCGATGCGCACGCCGGTGAAGCCGGTCTCCTCTGCGAGCTCGCGGATCAGCCCCTCTTCGAGGCTCTCGCCCGGGTCCAGGCGGCCGGCCGGAACCTGAATGCCGTCTTCCGGGTACCCCTCGGCCTCGATCGTCAAGAGCTCCGTTACGCCGTCACGAATACGCGTGACGTAGGCGACGACCCGCTGGCGAACGAGCGCGGCGGCGAACGGCCCCTCGTAGTCGAGTGTCAGCCTCGTCCAGCCCCCGTCCCACGAGGGAACCGGCTCGCGGAGCAGGCCGTGGACGAACCGCGTGCCAGCTTCCTCACCGAGCTCCCGGATGATCTCGACTCCGACACCGTCGAGATCGTCGGCATCGACGACCACGACCTCGTCGATCCCGGTCTCCGGGCTCTCGCGGACGACGTAGGCGACGACGCGCGGGTCGAGCGTCAACCCTGCTGGGCGCGCATCTTCGCCTTGTGCTCGCGCTTCAGCGCCTGGTAGTGCTCGAGCGCCTCGGGCGAGTCCACGTCGCCCAGCGTCGGGTGATCCGGCGTCAGCTCGCGAGCGGCCTCCACACCGAAGCGCTTGTAGAGCACGGCCGAGAGCGCCTTGATCTTCATCTCACCGAAGCCCGGCAGCGCGGCGATCCGGCGCCGGAGCTCGGCCGAGTCGGCCGCCTCCGTCCAGAGCCGGGACGCATCGCCGCCGTACTCCTCCTCGACGTGGGCGGAGAGATCGCGAACCCGCGTCGCCATCGCGCCGGGGAAGCGGTGGACGGCCGGCTTCTCGCGAAACGCGCCCTCGAGCCGGTCAGGATCCATGTGCGCGATCTCGGTTGCATCCAGCGTGCCGAGCCGCTCCTTCAGCTTCCACGGTCCCGAGGAATGCGGTCGGCACCGTCACCTGCTGGTCGAGCGCGAAGCCGATCAACAGGGCCAGCGGGTCGCGCGCGATCAGCTCGTTCGCGTCGTCGTTCGGCGTGTAGTGGAGCCGGTCGGGGGCTGCGACCGCCATGCCACGATTGTAGTCCGACGCGGTGGGTCAGCCGTTCGGCGACGTGTCGTCGCCGGGCGCGTCGGTGACGCGGCCGTCGAGCGGCCAGGCTGTACCGCTCGTCGGCGGCCGGGCCCGGAAGAGGTCGTAGTCGCGCGTGTCATCGCGGTCGGAAGCGAACACCAGCCTCCCGTCCTGCAGCCACGTCGGCTTCGTGTCGTTCCGGACGTTGGAGATGATGATCCTCCGCATGGAGCCGCCGGTCGAGGTCATCGTCCAGATCTCGAAGCGATTGCCGCCCTTGGCGCGACGCGCGAAGGCGATCGTGCCGTTCGAGGCCCACGCGGCCTCGGTGTTGAGGTCCTGCGTGGAGGTCAGGCGGGTCTTGCCGTTTCCGTTGGGCTGCATGGTCCAGATGTCGAGCTGCCCGCCCGGGCCGTTCGACCATGCGATCCGGTTCGTCGCCGAGGGCGACCAGGTGGGAGCGACGTCGAGCTTCGAATCGGTCGTCAGCCGTTGCAGCCCGGACCCGCTCGAGGTTGACGACCCAGATATCGGGGTTGCCGCTGCGGGTGGAGACGAACGCGATGCGTCCCGCCGTCGGGCGACCACGCTGGCTCGGTCGCGTCTCCGGTGCCGGTCGGCAGGAGCGTGACGTCCGTGCCGTCGGCGTCCATCAGGTAGATCCGCCAGGTGCCGTCGCGGTTGCTCGAGAACGCGATCCGCCGAGAGTCCGGCGACCACACCGGATCCGCCTCCGGGAACGAGGTCGCAGTCAGCCGCGTTCGCGCGGTCGCCGGCCCGGCGGTCACGGGCAGCACGTACACGTCGCCGGAGCCCGTGGCACTGCTCGTGTAGACGATTCCGCGGCTCGTGACGGTGTACGGGAACTCCTGGGTGGTCGATCGGCCGACCCGGTCGGTCGCCGTCAATCGGATCGTGCGAGTCGTGCCCAGACCGCCGGTCGGCACTGGGGAGCCCTGGTTGGCCGGGGAGCCGTTAACCGTCGCCGTGCATGTATCGACGCCGGAGCCGGTGTCGCCGCAGCGGAACGCGAGCGGGACGAGCCCGTTGAGCGGCACCGTCTCTCCGGGACTGTCGAGCGCGACGGTCGGAGGCAGGCGGTCGACGGGCGCCAGCAGCGACGCCTCGTAGCCGTTGGACCCGCGGACGTCGACGGTGTGGAGGCCGTCGGTGTCGAAGGTGATCGGTGCGGAGAACGGCGTGAGGGGGCCGCCATCGATCGAAACTGAAACGGCGATGCCGGCCTCGGCCCCGACGTCGAGCACTGCCGCGGGCGTGAACCAGCCGGCCGGCGTCTGCGTTCCGTCCGGTGGGCGGGGGGTGATGGAGGGGTTGACGCCTTCGCCCGACGGCGGCTGCGGCGGCCTGCCGGCGAAGAGCAGTCCCTTGTTAGTGGAGACAGCGACGTTGCCCGACCTGTCGACGGCCTGCGCGAAGTACTCGATGCGATTGCCGATCACCGATGCGCTCCCGCCCCACCGCGCGCTCGTCCCGTTCTGGCGGAGGTCGAGGAACCGCCACGTCAGTGACCCTTCGTCGCGGTAGGCGAGCAGCACGCGGGCGACATCTGTGGCCGACTCCGCGGGCAGGTCGACGGCGTCGACCGAGAACGAGACGATCCCCGATCCAGGCGGCACGACCGCGTCGATTGAATCGAAGCGCGGGGCCAGGCGGTCGGATCCCGACGAGCGGAGCACGTCGAGATCGACGCGCGTGAACAGTCGCTGGTTGCCGTCGCCCGCGGCGTCGGTCGTCTCGTTCGAGAAGAACTGGCCGTGGACGAGCACCGCGGAGACACGCGGCCCGCTCCGTGTCTGCTGCGTTACGAGCGACTGGATCTTGGCCGGGAAGGCGACGTCGGCGAACGGCAGCTCGGGCTCGGCTGTCGAGCTGTCCACGATCGGCCGCGCGTACACCGGATCGACCTGTACGTCCGCGGGCGTCACCAGGCCCGTGATCAGCACGCCGCGCGCATCCGCGGCGACCGGGAACTCGACCTTCGGCTGCAGGGGCCGTAGATGCGTCACCTGCACGCCGCTCGGGCCTGTCCAGTACGTCCCCTCGGCGGTGGGCGGCTGCTGGTTCAGCGCCGGCTGCGAGCGGTAGCGATCGACCATCAAGCCCGTCACCGGATCCGGATCGGTCGAGAGCCGCGTGACTCCTGCCGGCAGTGCCGGAGTGGTGGGCGGCGTCGGCGGCGTGGCGCCTGCGAGCGACCACATCGGGAGCCCGTAGAGGGCGAGCTCCGACATCGCCTTCTCGTCGTAGACGCCGACGAGGCCGAGGTTGGCGAGGTAGCCCTGCTTGGCCGCGACGAGCGCCTCGCCGATCGGCAGGCCGTCCCGCAGGCCTTGCGCGAGCCGGACGTTGAGCGCCTCCGAGTAGGCGACGGTGAGGGTGTCGCCGTATCCGTAGCCAAGGTTGCCGGCGTAGGCCGCGGCGCCCTTTCCGGCGTAGGTCTGCGCCCAGTCGGTTGCAATTGGTCCCGCCACGGACGCGTCACTCGCGGACAGTCCGGAGTGGCAGCCCATGCTGAACACGACCGAGCGGACTAGAGAGGCCGGGAGGTCGACCGCGGAGAAGAGCTGCGCGCCCGCCGCCGGTTGGAGGCGATGGTGGTCGGCATGGCCGTTCATGCCGAAGAGCCCCGTGTTCGTGCCCAGCGCGCCCGCGAGCGTGCCCTGCGTCCACTGGTTGCCGATGAGCGGCGGAGTCGTGGCCGGCTGCGGCGCCCCGACGATGCCGGCAAAGGCTGCGGCCACGCCGTTGGCGCCGTCCTGGAGGAAGTCGTAGCCGCTCGTCCGGGCGCTCGCGGGATCCAGGTCCCCACCGAAATCGAGGAAGCGGGTGAGTGTGCCCGTGATCTGGCCGGCCGTCTCCACGAGCCGGCCAACCGCGAGCTGAGGCACGAAGAGCTGCCGCTGAAGGTAGGGGATGGGGTCCGTCGTCGCGTAGGGATCGTCCGAGAGGACGCGGTGCTCGAACAGCGGGCCGTAGAGGTCGTCGCTGCGCGCGAACGTCGAGGCGTAGTCGGCCTCGTTCGCGATCGTGGTCAGGTCGTCCAGACGGGCGAACGGCAGCGCCGTGTCGTTTCCGAGGAGCACGACGTGCCGCACCGACGGCCGCACGGTTCGGATCGATCGCACGACGTCGGTGATCGCCCGGACGACTGCGTTCGCCCGCGACGTGCTGCACGGCTGCCTGTTCCACTCCGTGTACGCCAGCGCAACAGCGGGATCGTCTTCGAGCCGGACGAGCGCGCCCGGGTGGCCCGTTTGTCGCAACCGGCTCATGTTCGTATTCGCTGTCGAGAACCAGTCGAGGACGCCTGCCGCGCCGGCCTTTGCGAGCTGCGGGCCGTTGGCCAGGAAGAGCGTGTCGGTGTCGGCGGGGATCGACGCTGGGATGACGCCGGGCCGCGGCGGGGCGAAGGCGGGCTCGAGGTCGCTGAAGCGCGCCTGGCAGTTCGGCGCCAGGCGCGGCACCTCGGTCTCCACCCGCACCATGTACGGCTCGACGCTGGTCGCGCCGTTGTAGGCCTTGATCTGCAGGATGTATTCGCCGGGTACACCGTCGGAGACGGCGACGACCGCTTCGTCCTCAGTGCCCCGGAAGGCGGAGACGCCGAGCACCGGGCGGTTGGTCAGCAGCGTGAGATCGTCGAGGGTCTCCGCCGGCAGTGCCTCCGTGAGGTGGGTGATCGGGGCGCCTTGGTCGCCGAGCACCGGGGTCTCGAGCGGTGACGCAGCACCGGGCTGGACGAGCTGCTGAGTGCCCTGCCGCCCGTAGACGACGAGGTCGTAGTCCTCGGGCAGGTGGCTGAGCCGGATCGTCGTGCGAGTGCCCGCGGCGGGCACGGTCACACGGAAGAAGTCGGTGTCCGCAGCGGTCGTCAGGTACGAGAGGTAGAGCGACCCGGGAGCGAGCACCGGCGCGGTGGCGGGATCGTTGTTCGGCTCGAACGTCTCCTGCACGTTGACCGAGACCGCCGGCGCGGCGTCGGGCGTGCCGCCAGCTGTCGTGACGGCGAGCGTGGGCGTCGCAGGCCCGAGGGTCGTGCCGGGCCTGACGTCGTCGAAGTGGAACCGCTGGCCGCCCTCGACCGGGAACTGCGTCCGCAGGGTGTAACGCGTGGCTCCGTCGGATGTGGTCTCGACGTCCACGACCTCGAGCGTGGTGGCGGCACCCGGAGGAACGGACTCGATCGACGGGACCGAGTTGCCGGCCGTCCAACCGGGCGGGAGCTTCACCGAGAACGTGAGCTCCGAGCTGCCGTCGACGGTGAGGTCGGCGACGAGGTTGACGCTGCCGCCGCCGGTCGCGACGCGTGCGAGCGCCGGTTGCGAGAGGTCGACCTGCTCCCACTGCGCGCCGGCGCGCAGCACGGCGATGAGGAGGTCGTTGAGCGTGAACGCGTTCGGGTTCGGCAGGCTTGCGACGAGATCTTCGAGCGTGACGCCGCTGGCCTCGGTGAAGATCGCAGCCACCTGCGCGATGGTGTAGTCGGAGGGCGGGACGAGCACCGCGAGGAGCTGCGCAACGGTGAACGCGTTCGGGTTGGCGAGGCTCGCGACGAGGTCGTGGAGCGTCAGCCTCGCCCGCGCGGCGGGCGTCAGGACGGCGACGAGGTCGGCGATCGTCACGTCCGCCTGCAGGTCGTCGAAGTGCTGGTCGATCGTGTCGGTGCCGGGCGGGCACGAGACGAAAATCGTCGTGCAGCTCTGCAGCTCGATGT
>CAVTCN010000012.1:0-5576 GCA_963733215.1 uncultured Actinomycetes bacterium | reverse complement strand
CCGCGAGTCGCCGTCCACTCCTCGCCGGTACCGAAGTCGTGGACGTAGCCGAACACGACGTCCCCCATCGTCGCGCCCTCGGCCACCGCGATCGAGAGGCAGAAGTTCCTCAGCCCCCGCTTGGCGTTCACCGACCCGTCGATCGGGTCGACCACGACGTGCAGCTCGGAGGAGCCGAACACGCGCTCGCCGAGCTCCTCCGACACGAGCGTGAACTCCTGTCCGTCCCGATGGAGCTCCTCGAGCCGGGCGACGACGGCCCGCTCGGCGGCATCGTCGATCGCCGTCGTGTCGTCGCCTCCCTCGCCGGCGGCGACGACCGGCTCCCGCTCGATCCGGGTCGGAAGGTCGTCCAGCACGCGCGTGATGTCCTGCGCCGCGGCGCGAAGGCGTCGAGCCAGGGCTCCATCAGGTGTCGAGCGGCAGGAAGAGGAGCCCCGACAGCAGCTTGGGGTAGAAGTAGGTCGTCTTCTGGGGCAAGGTCTCGCCCGCCTGCGCGAAGCGGAAGACGTCCTCGATCGCGTGGGCCGGACGATGAACGCGCCCTCGGCGTCTCCCTGCTCCACGGCGGCGACAGCCTCGTCGACCGACGGCGTGTACCGCACCGGTCCGGGCGCCAGCTGCTCGACCAGCTGGACGTCGAGGGCACCCTCCTCCCCCTCGACGAGCGCCGCCGCCGCCCTTCCGGTAGACGACGGCCGCGGCACGCTGGGGCGGCTGCGCCTCGAGCTGGCGAGCGCGTCCTGAGTCCCTGGGTGCGAGCTCCTGCCGTTCAGCCGCTCGGCGATCCTGTGCGTCGGGAAGATCATCAGCCCGGATCGTCGGTCGAGACCAGCACGACGAGGATGTCCTCCACGCCGAGGCCACCGCGGTCTCGTACCGGTGGTGCCCGTCGGCGATCAGCAGCTGCTTGTCGGCGAACGCCTCCGCGATGCCGTCCGACGGGATCCGCCACAGACGCGTGCCCTTCCGCCTCCAGCTCGGGCTCGCCGGCCGGATGCTCGTACGGAGGCGCGCCGTCGTAGAGGAGGAAGATCGGCTCGGGGTGCGCCCCGAGCGCCTCCAGCAGCCGCTTTCGCCCTTCCTTGGGCTCCGCGTGGGTCCGCTCGTGCGGCAGGACGACTCGGTCTCGTACGGCTCGACCTTCAGGGCCGCGACAAGGCCGCGCCGGGTGCGCTCGACCCCGTCCGGCCCGACGTACCGCTGCTCGAGCGCCCAGAAGGTCGGCCCCTCGTCCCGCACGAGGACGCCGTCGGACAGCCACTCGCGCCACAGCCGCGCGGCGTCCGCCTCGTCGTCCGGCAGCGTCAGGTGGACGACGTTGAGCGGGCTCCGCGCGCGGAGGTCCTCGCGCTGCGCCTCGTCGATCACGTCGTAGGGCGGTGCCACGAGCCGCTCGAGCGGACCGGCGACGGACTCGTCGTAGCGCACGGCCCGAATCGGCTTGACCACGGCCATCTCGAGCGTGACGTTACATCCTCCGTGCTCCATAGACTCGACCCGTGAGCACGATCGCGGACCTCGCCGAGAACCGCGTCGTCGAGGGCACGTATGCGGTCGCGCGGAAAGAACGGCGGCGGACGAAGACGGGCTCCGACTACCTGGCGCTGGAGCTCGTCGACCCGAGCGGGAAGATCGAGGCGCGGGTCTGGAACGACGTCGAGCTGCTCGATTCCCGGTTCGGCGAGGGCGACGCCGTGCGTGTGCTCGGACGGGTGGACAAGTACCGCGACCGCCTCCAGCTCGACGTCCGCTCGCTCGAGGCGGCCGAGGGGCAGGATCCCTCGGAGCTGACGCCGGCGCTCCGTCGCGACGCCGACGAGCTGGACGGCTTCCTCGAGTTCCTGGGCGCCGAGCTCTCGCACGCCGGCCTGAAGACGCTCGTCGGCCGCTTCCTCTCCGACACGCGGTTCCGCGGCCGGCTGCGGGAGCTCCCGGCGAACCCCGGCACCCACCACGACTACGCCGGTGGGCTCCTGGAGCACACGGTCGCGGTCGCGACGCTCTGCCGCGAGACCGCGCAGGTGCACCCACGGCTCCGGCACGACCTGCTCGTCGCCGCCGCGATCCTCCACGACGCGGGCCGCACGCTGGAGCTCGGACGCGGCCCCTCCTTCGCACCGACCGAGGAAGGGCGCCTGCTCGGACACGTCCAGCTCGGGATCCGGCTGATCGAGTCCCAGGCCGGCGGGCTGGAGCGCGGAGTGCTGGCCGAGGTCGTCCACGCCGTCGCGGTCCACCACGACGGGCGAACCGCACGGACGGCGGAGGCGGCGGTGCTCTATCACGCGAACCAGCTCGACGCCGTCGCCGCCACCAGGCCCGTTCCAGGCTAGCGCCCCATGATCGCAGCGGTCTGCGCGCTCGCGGCGAGCATCTCCTGGGGCGTGGGCGACTTCCTGGGCGGCCTGAAGAGCCGGACGGTGCCCGTGCTCGTCGTCCTCCTGGTCGCGCAGGTCTCGGGCGTGCTTGCGATCAGCCTGGTCGTGGCAATCGCCGGGAACCCGCCGCCCGGGAGCTCGATCCTGTGGGCGCCGGTCGCAGCCATCTTCGGCACGATCGGGCTCGCAGCGTTCTTCCGCGGAATGGCCGTCGGCTCGATCAGCGTCGTCGCGCCGATTGCCTCCGTCGCCGCCGCGGTCCCGGTCGTGTTCGGGATCGCCACCGGCGACGACGTCTCGTCGCTCCAGCTCGCCGGCTTCGCGCTCGCGCTCGGCGGAGTCGCGCTGGCGTCCTTCGAGCGGCCGGCGGCCGGCTCCGCGCGGGTTGCGGCCGGCGTTCCCTGGGCGATCGCGGCCGTGATCGGCTTCGGCGGCTACTACGTCCCGATGCACGAGGCGAGCGGCGAGGACTTCCTCTGGGCGGCGTTCACCTTCCGGGCCTCGGTCTTCGTTCTCGTGCTCGCGGCCTGGCTCGTCCTCCGCCCGCCGCTCGGCGCGGCGAGAGGAAGCCTGCTGGCGATCGCGATGATCGGCGTGATGGACACGGCCGGGAACACGTTCTTCGCGGCGGCCTCGAGCCAGGGAGACGTCAGCGTCGTCTCGGTGCTCGCGACGCTCTATCCGGTCGTGACGGTCGGCCTGGCGGCGGCCGTCCTCTCGGAGCGCGTGGCGGGCCTCCAGCTCGTCGGCGTCGTCGCCGCGCTGACCGGCGTCGTTCTGATCTCGGCGGGCTGGTCCCTCCCTAGGCCAGGTTCCGGCGGTACAGCAGGAACGCGAGCGGCAGGAGCGCCGCGAGGAAGACGTAGGGCGCGAGTGGGTCGATGTCCGTCCGGACCGTCCGCACGACGGTCTCTCCCTCGCCGACAACCTCCCTGGCCGACCGGATCGCGCCGTCGAGATCGTCCTCGTCGTACGCGCGGCCGCCGGCCGCCTCGGCGAGCTGCCGGGCATGGTCGGCGCTGGCCGGGTCCGGCTCGTACGGCTCCGGGGAGCCCTGCGGGCCGAAGACCTGCTCTCCCGGGCGCCAGAAGCGGACGACCACGAGCTCGGCGTTGGCCTGTGAGAGCTCATTCGCGATCGCTCGTGCGTTGAACGGCACGTCTCCGCGTCCGTGAACAGCACGACGAGCCGCCGCTCGGCGTCGCCGAAGAAGTTCCGGGACGCGACCGCGGCCAGCGCGCCGAACCGCGTCGCCCGCACGTTCCCGGCCTCCGACGAAGCGGGCCGGTCGACGCCGAGCGCGAGCTGAAGCGTGGAGCTGAACGAGTCGCGATTGGCCGTCGGAAAGAGCAACGGCAGGGTGCGATCCGTGATCGACGCGATCCCGACCGGCACCGCGGGCAGCTCGTCGCGCATCCGCAGCGCCGCCGAGCGGGCGCGCTCGAAGCGCGCTTCCCCACCCGCCTCCTCCGACGCGAGCATCGAGCGCGAGGTGTCGAGGACGAAGAACGCCTGCGCGTCCGACCGGGCGGCGTGCTCGTGCGTCTCCTCCAGCACGGGCTGCGCGGCACCGACTCCGACCAGCAGGGCGAGCACGACGATCGCCGCGACCGTGTTCCGCTGCGAGCTTCCCGGCGGTGCGAGACGCAGCAGCTCGCGCACCCGCGCCGCCCGCTGCTCGCTCCGGACGAAGGCGACGAGCGGCACGGCGGCAGCGAGCGTCACGAGCCCGGCGAGCGGCGTGAGGAAGGAGAAATCCACGTGCGTCCTAGTAGCCCTCGCCCTGCCGCGAGGGGCCGGCCCCCGGCGCGCTCCGTCCGGGCTGGTACGCCGGAATGTTCTCCCGGATCCTGAGCCGCTCCGCGCTCGGATCCATGAGGCGCAGCAGGTACTCGAGGTTGTATTTCGCCTCCTCGTTGGTGGGGTCGGTCCGCACCGCACGCTCGAAGTCGCCGGCGACGCGGCGCATCAGCGCGGGGCCGTTGATCGGGTCCTGGATCGCTTCCTCGAACGTGAGGACGCCCTGGAGGCTCGCCGCCTTCGAGCGGAGCGGGGCGGCGAGGCTCGACTCCTCGGCGGCCCCGAGCGTCGCCTGCGCCTCGGCGCGGAAGGCCGGGCGGTCGAAGTCGTACGGGTTCTCTCCGCGCCGCGCGTCGACCGCGAAGGCGCGCAGCGCCCGCCGGTAGAGCAGGTCGTCCTCGACTCCGAAAGCGCGCTTTGCGTAGGGCACACGGGTGTCGATCTTCCAGAGCCGCTCAGCCGCCGGCTGGGCCTTGAACGCCAGGTCGCCGCCCTCGAAGCCACTCCTGATCGCCGCGGCGTCCCGCGCGACGAGCGCCGCGAACACGGCCAGCGCGATCAGAATCGCAATCGGCAAGCCCTTGCGGACAATCGGCCGTGCGCGCTTCATTCCTCGACCTCCTGCGCCCGTGCCGGACGCCAGGCGAGCCGACCGCAGAAGTGCTCGTTCGCCGCGAGCAGCATCAGCAGGAGGAGCGCCAACCCGGCCAGACCGGCCGGGACTCCCGCGCGCTCGGCGCGTCGCTTCTCGTCCGCGAGCCGCGGCGGCGCCATGTCCGCCCGGTCGACGAACGCCTCCTTGCCGACCAGCCGCTCGAAGAAGAAGCGGTCCTCGTCGAACGGGGACATGGCCACGAGGTACAGCGGAATCCCCTTGCGCTCGTAGGTGATCAGCTCGCGGGTCAGCGCCGGGTTGTCGAGCAGCGAGTTATCGAGGTCGCTGATCAGCAGCGCGCCGCGCTCCTCCTGGTCGTGCCGCTCGAGCATCTCGCGCGCGAGCTGGAGACCCGTCGAGATCTTCGTCCCGCCGCGGAAGTTCTCCGCCCAGGGCGTCACCGACTGACGGCGGATCTCCTCGGCCTCCGCGCTGTCGAATCGACCCGGCGCTGCCCCGGGGGGCAAACCTGGGTCTCGTCCCGAACGAAGCAGACGTTCGGGAACGGCGCCGCGCGCGCAGGAATCCGCGGAGCTCCGGAGCCGCGGTGCCGGGGGGCATCGTCTCGTATGCGACGCTCGAGAACAGCACGAGACCGAAGTCCTGGTTCGTGTCCGCCAGGTACTCGAACGGCTCCGTCAGCCGCCGGCGTGCGCCGCCGATGCTGGCGGACATATCCAGGACGACCACGCCGCTCTGGCCGCCTCGCGCGACCTGAACGGCGGACGAGCCCGGGTCCC
>CAVTCN010000011.1:0-53201 GCA_963733215.1 uncultured Actinomycetes bacterium | reverse complement strand
GCGTCCTCAATCCGCGGCGCGCGGATGAAGACCCCGCGCAGCGGCTCGGGGTCACCGGCGAGCTCGAGGTCGGCCTCGAAGCTCGCGACCTGGGTTCCGTACGCATTCCGCCGGACCGAGATGTCCACGAGACCGAGGTGCTCGCGGTCGAGCAGGATCATCCCGGCGCAGGTGCCGAACATCGGCCGGTCGAAGCTCCGGAGCGCCTCCTCGAAGCCGTAGATGCGGGCGAGGCGCATGATCGCCGTGGACTCACCGCCGGGGATCACCAGGCCGTCGAGGCCGTCGAGCTCGTCCGCCTTGCGAACCTCCACCGGCTCGGCGCCCAACCGTCGAAGCACGCCTGCGTGCTCCCGGAAGTCGCCCTGGATTGCCAGCACCCCGATGCGCATCGGGGAAATCGTACTCACCGCTCGGTGAGCTTCTGGGTGAGCCACTCCTGCCGGTCGGTGTCGGCCTCCGGGCCCATGTGGTGCCCGTAGTCGGGGTACCACTTGACCTCGGCGCCGTCCGCATCCTCGGCCAGACGCTCGTACTCGCGGAGCGGCCAGTCGTCGTCGCGCCGCGGATTCTGGATCAGGACGTCGCCGTCGAACGAGCCCAGCAGCCGGATCGGGTCGAAGTCGCGCAGCAGCTCGTGGAAGCTGTCGAAGGTCTCCTGCGGGACGAACTCCTTGGCCCAGTAGCGGCTCGGCTCGGCCGGCACGGCCGACAGTACGAGCGCATCGACGCGATCGTCTACCGCTGCGAGCCCGCCGGCCGACAGGGCGCCGTACTCCTGGCCGACGACGGCGATCCGGTCGTCGATGTCGTCCCTCCCCTCGAGGTAGTCGAGGCCGCGGCGGAGATCGACGAGGTCGTGGCGCACGTACGAACGGAACGCGTCCCCGGCGTACACGGGATCGAGCAGGTCCACCTGGGCGAGGTCCTGCCGCGTCATCGCCGCGTTGACAAGCAGCACGGCAACCCCGCGCTGCGCCAGGTCGAGCGCCTCGCGGTAGTAGAACGAGCGGGAAAACCGGTACGGGTGGAGGTACACGGCGGCCGGGTAGCGCTTTCCCTTCGCCGGCGTCGGGCGGGAGGACGATGGTCGCCTCGACGTCGCCGCCGCGCGGGCTCTGGAACGTGATGTCGGTCGAGCCCGAGTTCTCGGCCTCGACCTTCGTCCGGAGCGGCATCGTCTCGTCGTAGTCGCCGAGCTCGGCCACGTGCGAGGCGGACTCACTGCCGCCGCAGCCGGCCAGAAAGAGCGCGATGCACGCGAAGGCCGCAGTTCGAGCGAGCATGACGCAGACTCTAGTCCGCCGGTAGACGATCCTCGATTGGAGGGGTAGGCTCCCGGCGCTCTCAATATCAGGACAAGAGGGGGACAGATGCAATCGACTGCAGCAAGGGGGATGGTCGCCGCCGGTCTGGCGCTTGTGATCCTGATGATCACGACTGCCGCCTTCGCGGCGAAGCCCGGCCCGGGCACCGCGGACCGGGACGGCTTCGGTCTTCGTGTCCAATCCGGTCGAGGATCTGAACAACCAGTCGCTTCGGGATCAGAAGGACTCGGCGGCCGCGGTGCCGGCCGCGGCGTACCACACGGTGGCGCTGACCGATCTCGACGGAAGCGGTTTCCTCCGGGGACGCTGGGCCGAGATCGTCGGCGAAACCGGCAACCCCGCGTACTCGCCCACGAACACGTTCTTCTACAACCGAGCACAGGACGAGTTCGAGCAGGTGATGGCGTACTTCTGGATCACCGAGTCGCAGAAGTACATTCAGACCCTGGGGTTCGGCTCGACGCTCCGCCCGGTGAACAAGGAGCCGCAGCGGCTCCGGATCAACCAGTTCGGCATCGACAACTCGTTCGCAACGACCCACAAGGACGAGATCCGGCTCGGGAAGGGCGGCGTCGACGACGCCGAGGACGGCGAGGTCATCAACCACGAGTACGGCCACGCCATCCACTTCTCGCAGAACTTCGCGTTCGCCTCGGTCGAGGCCGGCGCGATCAGCGAGGGGTTCGGCGACTACTGGGCCGTCACGACGACGATGGTCGTCCGTCAGAAGCTCGGCCTGCCGCCGCTCACGGATCCGGCGTGCGTCGCCGACTGGGACGCAACGTCCTACGACCCGACCGCCGCCGCACTGCCTCCGCCGGGTCGACTCGAACCTCCACTACCCCGAGAACCTCGTCGGGCAGGTGCATGCCGACGGGCGGATCTGGTCGAGAGCGCTGTGGGACATCCGCAACGCGCTCGGCAACGTCCGGGCCGACACCGTCATCCTCGAAGGTCAGTTCGACTTCGGCGGGACGACGATGACCCAGCTCGCCACAGCCACCGTCGCCGCCGCGAACCGCCTCTATGATGCGGCCACGGCGAACACGGTTCGCGCGCAGTTCCAGGCGCGCGGGATTCTCTAGCGGCAAGCCGACGGAAGGGGGCGCCTCCGGGCGCCCTCTTCGTCTACCAGCCCCGGGTCTCGAGCAGCTCTTCGGGAGCCAGCGCCGCCGCGGACAGACCGCTCATCGCGTCGCCGAGGCCGCGCGAGACGCGCGCGAGGATCTCCGCGTCGTTGAAGTGCGTCGTCGCCTCGACGATCGCCTTCGCGACTGCCGGCGGGTCGGCCGACTTGAAGATCCCCGAGCCGACGAAGACACCGTCCGCGCCGTGCTGCATGCAGAGCGCCGCGTCGGCGGGCGTCGCGATGCCGCCGGCTGTGAAGGTCACGACCGGGAGCCGTCCGTGCTCGGCGACCCAGCGGACGAGGTCGAGCGGGGCCTGGAGGTTCTTGGCCTCGGAGTAGAGCTCGTCCTCCGCAAGCGAGCCCAGCCGGCGGATCCCGCCGAAGACCGCCCGCATGTGCGTGACGGCGTTGACGATGTCGCCGGTGCCCGCCTCGCCCTTCGTCCGGATCATCGCGGCGCCCTCGGAGATCCTGCGCAGCGCCTCGCCGAGGTTCGTGCAGCCGCAGACGAACGGGACGGTGAACTTCCACTTGTCGATGTGGTGGGCGGTGTCCGCCGGCGTCAGGACCTCGCTCTCGTCGATGTAGTCGACCTCGAGCGCCTCGAGGATCTGCGCCTCGACGAAGTGGCCGATGCGCGCCTTGGCCATCACCGGGATGGTCACGGCCTCCTGGATCTCGGTGATCTTGTCCGGATCCGCCATGCGGGCGACGCCGCCCTGCGCGCGAATGTCGGCCGGGACGCGCTCCAGCGCCATGACGGCGACGGCGCCGGCCTCCTCGGCGATCAGCGCCTGCTCGGAGGTCGTGACGTCCATGATCACGCCGCCCTTGAGCATCTCGGCCAGGCCGCCCTTGACGCGCATGGTTCCGAGCTCAGCCATCGGCTTCATCCTAGCCACGCGACGACGAAGTGATCTCGCCGCCTGCCGTCCGGCCAGACGGCCCAGCCGTCGAGGCGATTCGGGCGGATGACGAGGTAGACGAACCCGTGCTCCGCCAGCCCGCGGGCCCGGCGCGGGTAACCGGCGGGGCAGGAGCTGATCGGGTAGAGCCCCGGGTTTCCGCCGCCGTGGACGACGTAGCGGACACCCCGCTTCGGCCCCAGCCGCTGGTAGTTGTGGTCGTGACCCGAGAGGGCAAGGACGACGCGGTGCCGCTCGAACAGGCGCACCCAGCGGCGCACGACGTCGGGATGGGCGCGGTAGTTCCCGCAGGTGTACGCCGGATGATGGAAGACGGCGATCTTCCAGCGGGCCTTCGAGGCGGCAAGGCTCCTCGCGAGCCAGGAGGTCTGGGCCGAGTCGACCCGGTTCGAGTCGAGCAGGAACAGCTCGGCCGGCCCGGCTCGCCGCTTGTAGTAGCGCCCGCGCATGCCGAGCGTGGAGAACTCGTACCGCCCTCCCTGGACGCGGACGTCGTGGTTACCGATCACGCCGGCGACGGCGAGGCCGCGGCGACGGGCCCAGCCGAAGCTGTCGGCCCAGTTCGCGCGGAACGCCGTAGGGCTCTCCGAGTAGTCGTTGTCCCCGAGCGTCAGGAGCAGGTTCGAGCGGTTGCGCGCCTCGAACCTGCGCACGCCCTCGCCGAAGCTCCGCTGGAACTCGCCGCCGACGCCGAAGTCGCCGATCGCGATGATCCGGTATTCGCTCGCCGGCTGTGCCCGGCCGGCTCCCGGCAGGAGCACCGCCAGGCCGACGAGCAGGACAGCGGCGAAGCGCACCTTGGACGGTGTTCCTCGCCGCCCTCCCCCGACTTGGGCGACGACTCGACTACCGAGACGTCGCGATCCGCTGGAGCAGGCCTGCGAACTTGAGCATTCGGAGCCTGCGACGGAGGTCATCCGCAACCATGTGTGCCGCCTTTCGTTTCCGCAGGGGTTACGGAGAACATCGTCGGAGCGAGCAGGCATTCGCACCATCCCCCGAACGGACGCTTCTCGCCTACTGGCTCAGGCGCTCGGCGGCGACAGGCTGAGCATCACGCCCTGCGTCGGCAGCTGCTCGAACGACGAGGTGAAGAGCCGTGTCTCCGTGAGACGGTTGATCGTGTCGGCCTCGCCCGGAGTCAGGTCTCCGTCGGCGAACGGCGGCTTCTCGGGGAGCGCCCTCGTGAGGTTGCTGCCGAGGAGGCCCTCCATGTGCCTGCGCTGGAAGTACACGGCGAACGTCTGCGGCGGCTGGCCCTCCCCGCGCGGCACGGGCGGGAACAGCGAGACGACTGTCTGGATCTCGGGCAGGAGCTTGAAGGTGTAGTACGACAGCTCGACCGCCTCGCGTCGCAGCAGCATCAGGCGCTCCGGCGTCGGCTGGCCGGGGAGTGCGCAGTTCTGCTCGCCCGCGAGGCCGCAGAAGCTGAAGAGCGCGGTCTCGCCGGGCTGGACGACGGAGACGTCGCCCTGCGTGAGCTGCCTGTTGCGCCCGTGGCGGAGCGCGATGTACTGGAGGGGAAGGCCGGAGACCTCACCGGTCTGTGCCGTGACAGCTACGAGCTGCTCGCCGTTTGCGCCGCGGTACTGGCGAGCGATCTCGGTCGCAATCTCGCGCGCCCGCTGGAAGCCGCCCTCCTCGGTGGTGAGGCCGCCGGCCGCCGTCGTGGAGCTGGAGCCGCCGCGACTCATGAAGCCGATGGTCAGCAGCGCAGCGAGGACCATCACGACGATCACCGCATAGCCGACCATGAAGCGCCCGCCGTGGACGGCCTGCCGGCGCTCGAAGCGCGGCAGCGCCTCCTCCGCCTGGGAGGCCTGCTCGCGTGAGGGCTCGGGGACTACAGCTTCGGCCATGACTCTTCCTCGAGGGGATCGGCAGCGGGTATTTCGAGGTTGACCGACTCGAGGAGCCTGAGGATCTCGTCGCCGTGCAGCTCGCGGCGCTCGACGAGGGTGTCGGCCACCTTGGCGACCCCGTCGCGGTTGTGCTCGATCAGCTGGTGCGCGGCGACGTAGGCCTGCCCCAGGAGCTGGGAGGCCATCGCGCGCTTCGACGGATCGCCCATGACACCGCCCAGTGGGTCGCCGTGCATCCCACCGCCGGAGCGGTTCATGATCTGGTCGCCGATCTTCTGGTACTTCTTGGCGATCTCCTCACGGACGTCGTCCTCGGTCTTGCCCTTCGGCGGCTTGAACCCGTCGGCGAACTCGATCCGCTCGGGAGCCATCGCGCAGGCGCCGACCATCCAGGCCGACCTTGCCGTTGCGCTCTGGACGTCGCCGCCGACGCCGGTCGAGTTCTCTCCGTAGAAGACTCGCTCTGCCGCCATCGCGCCGAGCGTCCAGACCAGGCGCGCGAGCTCCTCGCTCCGCCACGAGCTGAAGCGTTCCTCCTTCTCGAGCGCCTGGTGGTGGCCCAGGGCCTCACCGCGCCGCCGGATCGAGAGGCGTGTCGACTCGGCGCCTTTCATGTACGCGTGGCCGGCGACTGCGTGTCCCGCTTCGTGGACGGCGATCGCCCGCGTCTCCTCCGGGATGTACTCGATGTTGATCGCCATGCCCGACTCGATGGTGGTCATCGCCTCGACGATCTCCTCCCAGCCGAAGCGTGGCTTGCCTTCGTGGTGGGCATAGGTCAGCGCCATCGAGCAGACCTGCTCGATCATCGCCGGCGAATACCCGTTCGTGATGCGCGCGATCTCGTCGCGGCGCTTCTCCGAATCGAGGTCGGGGTCGTGCGAGACCCTCTTGAGGTAGAGGTCGAAGATGTCGAGCCGGTCCTTCTTCGTCGGCGTGCGCAGCCACACGTATCGGCCCATCCGCCCCGGCCGCGTGAGGGCCGGGTCGAGCGCCTCGAGTGGCACGTTCGTGGCGCCGATGAAGTAGATCTGCTCCTGGCGCGGCCGAGGCGGCGGCATGCGCAGCGAGCGTCCCCTGACACGCCGCGGGACGATGTACGTCGCATCGAGGAACGTGTTGATCCGATTCGTCCCGAACCTCTTCATGAACGGCGGGTTGTCGATCCCGTCCATCACGACGAGTAGCTGGTTCAGGGCCAGCTGGCCCTGACCGCCCATCATCGCCCCGGGAAACGCCTGGTTGACGATCGCGCTGACCCGGCCGAATGCGCTCGGGCGTCGCTCGGGCGTGCGATTGGCGAAGAGCTTCTCGCGCCAGGCGCGAGTCTCGAGCACGAGGTCGCCGGTGGAGGTGAGCGAGCCGTTTCTGCCGTGGAACGCGAAGTCCTCGAAGGTCGCCGGCATGGGCGTCGCGAAGCCTCCCATCCCGCCTTCGTCGAGCGCCGCCCGCCGTCGGCCGACGGCGTCGATCTCGTCGATGAAGACGATGCACTGGCCGCCCCACTTCCGGGCCAGCCTCTTCGCCTTCCACGCGAGGTAGCGGACAATGATCACGTCCATGCCCATGAAGGTCTGGGCAAAGCCCGACCCCGGCATGGAAACGAATGGGCAGTTGAAACCTGTGGCGATCGCCTTTGAAAGCATGGTCTTTCCTGTTCCTGGAGCGCCCAGGAACAGCATCCCGCGCTCGCGCTTTCCGCCCGCCGCCTCGAAGGCCTCGCCGGACTGCCAGATGGAGACGACGCGGCGCACCTCCTCTTTCGCCTCGGCCTGACCGCGGACGTCGTCCAGCTTGACCCCCCACTCCGCATCTCCTGGCTCGAAGCCCTGCATCTGCGTGATGCCCATCAGCATCATCGGGCCGAGCAAGATGACGAAGTTCATGATGAAGAAGAGCGGGAAGATGATCGCGTAGAGCAGCATCGACGGGTTCGTGAGAATTGGCTGCAGCGCCTCCCACGGGTCGGTGATCGTCGAGGTCCAGCTCGTGTCGCCGCCGGGGATCAGCAGCCGGATGATCCAGAAGAACGTGATGATTCCGAAGATCCAGACGACCAGCCGATACCGCTTGGTCCAGTACCAGGCGCGGCGCCGGTTGACCACGTCGTCCTCGCGCACCTCGGGCTCGTCGCTGCCGAAGAGGCTGGGCCACGGGATGAACCGGCGGACGATGATGTCCATCAAGCCGCGGAACGCGATCACCGCGATGAACGTCCAGAAGAGCGAGTACCACCGGCTGATGCCGACCTCCTCGTGGAAGAAGAAGTAGACGACCGGGCTGGTGAGGACGGCGACGGCGGTGGCGGTCCGGATCAGCCGCCGCCACTGGAGCGTGAGTTCCTTCGTTGCCTCGCCGGACGGCAGCCCGACGAGACCCTCGCTCGATGCCATCGTCAGAATTTAGACGTGCGAATGTTCACGTTTGATGGACAGTACGTTAAGTAGCGGCGGTCAGATCTTCGATTCCGAGCAGGTCGAGCGAGCCCGCCGCTACCACCGCCCGGCGTATCTGGCCCGCGTCATCAGCATCGCTCTCGGCCTCCTCGTGCTCGGTTTGCTCAGCTTCGGAGGGCTCGGCGATTGGCTCTTCGAGCTCGTCGACGGGCTTGCGTGGTGGGGCGAGACGATCGCGTTCTCGGCGCTCGTCGCGCTCCTCGGCTCGCTCGCCGCCACCCCGATCGCGTTCTGGCGCGGCTACCTGCACGAGCGGCGCTGGGGGTTCTCGACGCAGACGCTCCGGAGCTGGGTGTCGGATCGTGCGAAAGGCGTTGCGATCGGCGTGGCGCTGACCGTGATCCCGATGTTCGGGCTGATCGCGTCCGTGCACCTCTTTCCGTCCTGGTGGCCGCTCGTGGCGGCGCTGGGCGGTGCGGCGATCGTCTTCGTCGTCACCTTTCTCGCCCCGGTGCTCCTGGAGCCGGTGTTCAACCGGTTCGCGCCGTTACAGGACGACGTCCTTGCGGGCGATCTGCGGCGGTTGGCCGACCGCGCGGGGGTGCCGGTGCGCGACGTGCTCGTCGCGGACGCGAGCCGGCGTACGACGAAGCACAACGCCTATGTGTCCGGGATCGGCAAGACGCGCAGAGTGGTTCTCTGGGACACGCTGCTCGACCGGGGCGAGCCGAGCGAGGTGCGGCTGGTCGTCGCCCACGAGCTCGGCCACCGCCGTTTCAGGCATGTCGCGATCGGGACGGCGATCGCGATGGCCGGCACGGCGCTGTTCGTGCTCGGGCTGTGGGTGCTGTTCCAGTGGGACGAGCTCCTCGCCGCGATCGGAGCGGACGGGCCGGGCGACCCGCGGGTGATCCCGTTCGTCCTCTTCGCCGGCACCGTCGCGGAGCTCGCGCTCCGCCCGTTCGCGCTCGCGCTGTCACGCAGGTGGGAGCGCGACGCCGACCGCTTCTCACTGGAGCTGACCGGCGACGCGGAGGCGTACGAGGCGACGCACCGCAATCTGGCGCTCTCGAACCTGGGCGACCTCGACCCGCCGAAGGCCGCCTACCTCTTCTTCTTCAGCCACCCGACGGCGCCGGAGCGGCTGGCCGCCGCTCGCAGCCGGGACTGAGATGACCCCGCTCGCGGACGTCGTCGCCGCCTCGAGCGAGGTCGCCGGCACCGGCTCGCGCACCGGGAAGGTCGCGATCCTCGCCGACCTGTTGCGAAAACTCGAGCCCGACGAGGTTCCGATCGCCGTCGGCTTCCTCACCGGCGTGCCGCGCCAGGGCCGTGTCGGCGTCGGCTACAGGACGGTGTACGGCGTCGAGCGCCCGGCGGCCGAGCAAGCGTCGCTCACGGTCGCCGAGCTCGACACGGCGATCTCGGCCGTCAAGGAGGCGACGGGCAGCGGCTCTGCAGCGAGGCGCAAGGAGATTCTCGGCGAGCTCCTGGGCCGGGCGACGGCCGACGAGGCGGGGTTCGTCAGGCGGCTCTTCACCGGCGAGCTTCGGCAGGGCGCGCTCGCCGGGGTGATGACGGACGCGGTCGCGAAGGCTGCCGGCGTGTCTGGCCAGGTCGCGCGCCGGGCCCTGATGCTCTCCGGCGACCTCACGCGGACGGCCGAGATCGCCATGACGACGGGTGAGGAGGGCCTGCGCGAGGTCGGCTTCGAGCTCTTCCGGCCGATCTTCCCGATGCTCGCGTCCACCGCCGAGAGCGTTGGCGATGCAGTGGCGGGCTACGAGCGCGCACTGGTCGAGTGGAAGCTCGACGGGATCCGCATCCAGATCCATCGCCGCGACGACGAGGTGCGCGTCTACACGCGCAACCTGAACGACATCACGCCGTCGCTGCCCGGGATCGTCGAGGCGGTGCGCCGGCTTCCGTTCAGACAGGCCGTGCTCGACGGCGAGGCGTTGTGGATGGGTGAGCACGGACCGGCGGCGTTCCAGGAGACCGTGTCGAGGATCGATCGCGATGCGCCACCCGAAGGGGTCGTGACCTTCCTCTTCGACCTCCTGCACGTGGACGGCGAGGACCTCCTCGACACGCCGCTCGAGCAGCGCGCGTGCCCGGCTCGAGGCGCTGGCACCGGACCTGAAGATCCCGGGGCTCCTCACGTCCTCCGCGGAAGAGGCGAGCCGCGTGCTCGACGAGGCGCTGAGCGCCGGGCACGAGGGCGTCGTCGTCAAGGACGCGGCGTCCCTGTATGCGGCCGGCCGCCGTGGGAAGTCGTGGAGGAAGGTGAAGCCGGTCCGGACCTACGACCTGGTAGTGCTCGGCGCCGAGTGGGGACACGGCAGGCGAGAGGGCTGGCTCTCGAATCTGCACCTCGGGGCCCGCGACCCGGCGACCGGCGGCTTCGTGATGGTCGGGAAGTGCTTCAAGGGGCTGACGGATGAGCTCCTCGAGTGGCAGACGAGGGAGCTACTGGCGCGTGAGACCGACCGTCGGGGGATCGCCGTGCTCGTGCGGCCCGAGCTGGTCGTCGAGATCGCCCTCGACGGCGTGCAGTCCTCGACGCGCTACAAGGGCGGAGTCGCGCTCCGCTTCGCGCGCGTGAAGCGCTACCGGCCGGACAAGGCGGCGGAGGAGGCGGACACGATCGACGCGTTGGGCGCGCTGCTGGGTTAGTTGTCGATCCGGCCGCAGGTGCGCTCGGTCACGGTCCGCGTGGCCGGGTCGACGGTGATGATGCAGACGCGGCCCGGGTCGCCGCCGCCAGCCGGAGAGACCTCGCAGCGCCACACCTGGTTGCCTTCGCCCTTGACGCAGTCGATCGACTTCGGCGAGGTGTCGTCGAGGTTGACCACGCCGCCGCTCGCGACCTCTGCGCGGAACGCCTTCTCGACGTCGTCGGACGAGAGCGACGTCGAAGCGCCGGTGGTCGTCGTGGTGGGGGTGGCTGAGTCGTCGGAGCCGCAACCCGACGCGAGCACCGTGGCGAGCACCGCGAACGCGAACGCAACCTTCATCGAGTCAGATACGAGTTCCGGTGCTGAGCTTCGAGCTGGGCGTCCCGCCTCGCTTCGAGCATCTCCTTCTCAGCCTCGGCGGCGCCGGCTTCCGTCTGCGGGTCCCCGCGCCGAAACGGCTTCGTCAATAGGCGGAAGAAAGCCTCCAGCGTGTTCTTCATGGAGAAAGTGTGCCAAGAGCGGCAGGCGACCCCAGCTAGGGCAAGCGCTCCTGGTGGTACCTCTCCTTGTCCTCCTCATGCCACTTCGCCTGGTAGGCCTCGGCCTCGGCGAACTCCTGCTCCGTTTCCGCTCGCGCGTGGTCGTCTTCACTCGCGGGATGCTCGCCGGCAGTCGTTCTGCGACGTGTGGCCATGAAGGCGATGACGACCAAAGGTACGGCGACCACAGCGATGATGATCCACGGAAGCACGCCGGCAGCGTAACTTGCTTTCGCGCGGGGACGCCGGACGGGGGCGGCCCCCGGTGAGCATCGGGTTGACCTACGTGCCCACGCGGCCCGAGAGCCAGCCAAGGAGCGCACCGAGCACAATTCCGACCTCAGGTGCAAAGGGGACATCGGTGGTCAGACTGACGACGATGCCGAGCGCCAAGCCCAGCACGGCTCCAAGCCCGATGGCGACCGGCTGGCTGAGGTTCCGGAGCATTGGCAGCCTCGGGGTTGGAGGTCAGGGGAGCGGAATCAGGCCGATCCGGACGGCGGAGAGTTCGACGGCGTTCACCGGCGTGACTGCGACGAGCCCCGCGGGAACGAACACGGCGTGCGTCGTCACTCCCTCGAGTGACTTCCTGAGGCGGCCGACGCGGCGGGACCGCGCGCCTCGGGCGTCACCGCGGACGACGCGAACTCCGAGGGGAGCGTCATACGGGATGTACGCGACGGCGAGCTTGCCGGAGCGGTATGCAGCGGCCAGGAGCCACGGCGCACGCGTCTCGCCGAACACGTTTACCGCCCTCGCGATCATCGTGGGTGAGCGTTCCCCCGGCGCCCACGAGTGGATTCCCACCATGGGGGCCTCGATTACGAGCCGGCAGGTCGCCGCGCAGGTCATGTAGAACCGCTCGACACCGCGCCCTGGAGCGCGGATCGGTGTCGCCGTGCGCGGCACCAGGCTCGCAGGGTCGAGCTCGACGATCTTGACGCCGCTCGCGTCGTGCCAGGCCAGCCACAGTCGCCCGCGCCCGTCCAGCCCCAGGTAGACCGGCCTCGCCGGCGTCGACTGGCGATTGACGAACCGCGTCAGGTTCTGCCCGGATCCGTCGGCCGCGCAACAGACCCACAGAACGGAGCCCGTTCTGGACCCGCCGGGAAGGGCCCAGACGGCGCGCCCGCCCACGCTGAGAGCGGCTGCCGCGGAGAGGTTCTGGTTGGGGGCGATCGACTTGGGGTTCAGAGGAACGGTCGGCGGCCCGAGTCGACCGTTGGGAAGCAGCTGCCTCGCCACGAGCGAGTCCGCGTTCGATTTCGAGACGGAGTACACGAGCTCGGAGCCGGCGAACATCCGCACGTACCCGCTGGCGTTCATGCGAGTCGTCTCGAATCCGCTCAGACCCCGGCCGACGACCCTGGCGCTCGTCACGGACATCTTGTCCACGCCCGCGCCGGTCAGCGCCATCCAGACGCGGCCCGAGGCCCAACCGAGAGCGGCGATGCCTTGTCCGAAGTCCGCGCGGACGCCGGGAATGGTCTTCCACGCCCCGGGTGCGGGCGCGGCCGGCGCGGCCCCGGCGAGCGTCGTCGCGGAAGCGGAGACAACGACGGTGACGAGCGCGGCGAACGTGGCCCGCGCCGCCCACCGGGGAGGTCTCAACGCCATGTCCTCCTCGTGACCATCATCACAAGACGTTACGACGGGCCAGGATCTTCCCGGACCGGCGAGCGTGCTAGCGGGGAAGTTCGCGCAGAGCCGCCACGACTCGCCTGTGCACGCGTGCGCTGTGCGTGATGCAGAAGACGTTGTCTCGGCGGACTTGGTCGTTGAACCGCTGGGCTCTTTGCGCCGCGGAGTTGGCTGCGACGGAACAGTAGACGGCATTCTCCTCGCCTGCGAGACCGTCGCCAAGCAGACCAATCACGGGTCGCTGACCCTCCTCGCAGTCCCTGGGTGCCGAGGCGGTGAGTCCGTGTTTGCGGAGCGCTGCGACGACCTCGGCAGGAGTGTGTGGAGCAGCCTTGCCCCGGCAGGAGCCCTCGCTGGTCGGCGGCGCCGGGACGACCAGATCCTGCTCGAACGTGCCACCGCACGCCGGCACCACGAGCAATACGAACGCAAGCGCGATCCGTTCCACTAATCGTTTCTCCCCATACCGTGCATCCGCGAATCGTCGGAGGCACGCAGCTTCCGCATCAGCAGGGGTTCTAGTGGGCCCGCCTGGACTCGAACCAGGGACCAACCGATTATGAGTCGGCTGCTCTAACCAGCTGAGCTACGGGCCCTCTCGGGACAGCGTAACCGGGCTACGCGAGCAGCTTCTCGTAGGTCGCATAGCGGCGCGTGACCTTCATGCCGGCGCGCTCGTAGAGGCGCGTCGCGCCCGTCTCGTTCTCGGAGTCCACCTCGAGTCCGACACGGGTGTGGCCACGCCGCCGGAGAGCGGCGAAGCCGGACTGGAGCAGCACGAGCCCGAGCCCCGCCCGGCGAGAGGTCGGCCTGACCGCAAGGTCGAGCACCCAGCCGAAGCGGTCTTCGCCGAAGCACAGGACGGCGCCGGCGATCTCGGCGTTCTCCTCGGCGATCTGCCAGAGCGCCGGGTGGTAGTCCTGGCGCGTGTGACGCCACTTCAGCCACTCGTCGAGCGGGCTCGGTGTGAACTCCCAGTGCTCCGCGAAGGCCTCCTGGTGCATCGCATGGAGCGCCGGGTCGTCTTCGCCGGGCCGGTAGTCGCGGATCGTCATCCCGGCCGGCGGGTCGGAAACGCTCGGCTCCTCGGACATGTCGATCTCCATGCGCCAGAAGAACCGCACGAGCTCGTGCCCCCGCTGCTCGACCAGGGTCCGGCCGCCGTCGGTAACTACGTGCACGTGGAAACGGGGCAGCCCGTTCTCCCGGGCCCATTGCTCCGCCTCGTCGAGGAGCCACGAGCCGATTCCGAGGCCGCGGGCGCGGGGATGCACGCAGGACTCGTCGGCGAGGTTCGCGACGTCACCCTCTCGGTGAGTCCGCGCATATCCGACGATCGCGCCGTCCCGGAGCGCGATCCATGCGTCGGTCGCAAGCGCGGGCTCGTCCATCCCCCACCACTCGCGAAGCTCCTCGCCCGTGAACCCGATCGGGTCGTCCTCCCCGAAGTCCACGCGGTCCCGGGCGGCGAGCAGCGCGGCGACGGCGCCGGCGTCATCCAGGACCGGTCGGCGTACGACGACATTCTCGACCACAACGAGCCAGCGTACTTCCGTCCGACCCGTGGATAGGATCCCGCCGATGAAGGCGTTCCAGGGGGAACAGCGGCTGCGCACCGAGGGCGGGCTGGCTGTTCGGGACATCACGGACGAGGTGATGGAGGCGGTTCGCGAGAGCGGCGTCCGCGACGGGATCGTCTGCGTCTACTCGCCCCACACGACCTGTTGCGTCCGGGTCAACGAGGTCGAGAACGGCTTCCTCGAGGACTTCGCGTCCATGCTCCGGCGTCTCGTCCCGAGCGAGGGCTACTACGCGCACGACGACTGGGACCGACGCACCGAGAACATCTGCGAGGAGGACATGGAGCGCGGCAACGGCCACGCCCACTGCATGTCGATGCTCCTCGGAAGCGCGGGCGAGTCGATCCCGATCCGCGACGGCCAGCTTTGCCTCGGCACCTGGCAGCGCATCCTCTTCCTCGAGCTCGATCGAGAGCGCGACCGCCGCTGGCTCGTCCAAGTGGTCGGCTCCTAGGAGGGCTTGGCGCAATACCGGCTATGCCGCCAGGACGCGCTGCTCGCCCCCAGGCGGCGTCCTCAGTCGCGCCCGTATGGCAAGGATACGAACGCTCCCTGCGTCCTTGCCTGGGAACGACCATCAGCATCCTGGCAACGAGCGCTATTCCGCCAAACCCTCCTAACGACCCGACTCGACGGCCTCCGGCTCCCGCACCAGCCCGCTCTCGTCGAACTCGAAGATCCAGAAGTCCCGTCCGATGACGGGGATGCCGACGTTGAAGACCGGGATGCCGTCGATTGCGCCGGCGAACGTGCCGCCATGGCCGTGGCCGTGGAGGACCAGGTCGGGCCTGTGCTCGGCGATCGGCTCTGCCAGGCGCTCGCTGCCGAGATAGGTCCAGATCGTCTCCGGCTCGCCCTCGATCGTCGCCTTCGTCGGCGCGTAATGGAGCAGGACGATGCGGACTGCGCAATCGCAGACCCGGCGCAGGCCACGGTCGAGAGCGGAGACCTCGGCGCTCGTCTCGGCGTAGACGCGACGGAGGAGCGGCTCCCCGAAGTCGGGCAGCAGCGAGCCGGTGAACCCGCCGATGAAGCCTTTCGTCCCGACGATCCCGACTTCCACGCCGCTCACGGAGACCACCTCGGCCGCCCGCTCGAGGACGTGGATGCCGCCCCCGCGCAGCGCGGACACGAGCTCCTCGTGGCGGTTCGCGTGCCAGTCGTGGTTTCCCAGCACCGCGTAGACCGGGACGCCGATCCCGCGCGCCACGTCCGCGAGCACAGCGGCCTGCTCGGGCTCGCCGTAGGTCGTCAGGTCGCCTGCGAGCAGGATCAGGTCGCTCTCGCGCTCGGCGTCCATGAACGCGGTCTCGAGCCGCGACCGCTCCTCCTCGGAGCAGTGGATGTCGCCTGCCGCTGCGACTCGAACCGTCATGCTCCCGTGATTCCCCCTCAAGCCGCTCGGGTAACGAGTGAATGGTGCCGGAAGAACAGCCGTTCGGAGACATCAAGGAGAGCGTCAAGCGCGTTGCGGGGGCCCTGCGCGACGCCGAAGTGCCGTTCCTGCTGGGCGGCGGGCTCGCCGCCTGGGCGTACGGAGGGCCCGGAACCGGCCACGACCTCGATGTGATGGTGCGTCCGGCACACGCCGAGCGGGCGCTGCAGGCGCTGGCCGACGCGGGCATGCGCACCGAGAAGCCACCCGAGGGCTGGCTCTACAAGGCGTGGGACGGCGAGGTGCTCGTGGACGTCATCTTCCGCGCCGTCGGCCAGGACGTCGACGACGGGCTCTTCGAGCGCGCAGAGGACCTCGAGGTGAACGCGGTGCCGATGAAGGTCATGTCGCTCGAGGACATCATGGTCACGAAGCTGCTCGCGCTGGACGAGCACGAGCTCGACTACGAGCGCTCGCTCGAGTTCGCGCGCTCGCTGCGCGAGCGCATCGACTGGCTCGAGGTCCGCCGGCGGACGCGAGACTCGCCCTACGCCAAGGCCTTCTTCACGATGGTCGAGGAGCTCGGCGTCGTGCCCCGCCGGCACATCTAGTACTCCGGATCAGCGGAAGATGTTCAGCAGCGCCGCGAAGACGTTCGTGGTCGGTGGGACGGCGCCTGGCTGACGCTGGATCTCAAGCGCGTTGCAGGAGTTCAGCGGGTCAGCGATTGGCGTCGAAGGCGGATACCGATCAGGTTGAGCAACGGCTGCCCGCAACTCGTCAATCGTCTCCCAGGTCCCTTGGAAGGCGTCGGAGGTTGCCGCCGCTGTGCACGCAGTGAAGGTCACCCCGCCGACGGCGATATTCCCCGCCGTGCGTACATCCGCGCGGAGCTTCTTGACCTGGCCCTGGAGGACCTTGACCTGACGCTGCATGACCTTGATCTGACTAGCGAGCTTCCGCTCCGTCGGCGTCGCCGCAGCGGTCGGCGCGGCGAGTACGCCGGCGACCGCCAGCGCGACGAGCGTTGTGACGAGACCCGTTCTCACGAAAAACCTCCTGTTGGCAAAAAGGGCAGACCCGGACGCAGTGTAAGCGCCGAACCCGAGGGTTCCTAGGGCGCCTTGTAGACCTGGATCTCGCGCCAGGCGGGCCATGAAGGGCCCCAGACGGTGTGGATCCGGAGGTAGCGCACGCCCGACCACGGGCTCGCCGGCGCGATCTCGACGTTCTGGCCGTCCACCGTCGACGCGTCCAGCTCGTAGAGCTCCGTGCCCGGCGCCCCGCCGGCGGTCGCACGCCCGTAGACCTTGTGCACCGCGCGGCCCGGCGGGGTCTGGGCGACGACGAGCCGAAGCAGCGAGATGTCGTACTGGGCTCCGAGGTCGATCTCGATCCATCCGCCGGGCGGCCCCGTGGAGTTCCAGTGCGTTCCGACGAGCCCGTCGACTGCGTGCCCGGCCGGCCAGCCGGGCGCGACCGAGGAGGCGGTGACCGGCTTCCCGAGCGCGAGGTTCGTCGGCGAGCACGGATCGGTGCGGATCGTCGGCGCGAGGGCGCGCTCGAGCAGGCCGCCGGCGTCCTGGCCGTCCCACATCGGCGGCTCGCCCGCCCGTTCGCCGTCCGTGTCCCAGGTCCACAGGAGCCAGCCGTCGAAGCCGGCGGCGCACGAGTCGGCCTGCCAGCTCTGCAGCGTCTCGGCGGCGACGGCGGCCGTCGGACTGGAAGCGGTCGGTGCGCCCAGCTCGGCCATCAGCACGGGCTTGGCCGTGGTCGCCGGCAGCTCGTAGTTCTCGACGTACTGCGGAAGCGTCAGCTCGAGGCCAGGGACCACCCGCGGGCTGACGAAGTCGACCTGCGAGTCGTCGAGAACGGCGCGCATCCGGCTCACGCGCGGGTCTCCGATCCGCGCAGGGTTCGGGGCCTGCGGCCACAGGAAGCCGAGCGACACGAGCGCGGTGGGGTCGACAGCGCGGATCGCGGCCCGCACGGAGTCCGCCCAGTGGACGAGGCCGTCGTCCATCAGCGCCTGCCGCTCGGCAGGGACGGCGAGATCGTAGGACTGGCCGTTCGCCGGTGTCACCGTTCCAGAGGCGAGCGTGAGCGGCGCTTGGTCGGAGCGGAAGTACGCCTCCCGGCGGAGCTCGTACGAGAGGATCGTCTCGCGGAGGACGGGCTGCGCGGTCAGCCGCCCGGCGAGCGCCGCCCAGAAGGCTGCGTTGGCGCTCACCCCTGCCGACGTCAGGTACTGGGCGTTCTCGCCGGCGAGCTCCGCCGTGGCGCCGCCCGCGACCTGAGCGGCATAGCTCGTCCCGGGCGGGACTCCTTCGGCGACGAGGATCACCTGGACACCGCGCGTCCTCGCCTTCTCGAGGAAGTCGACGACGTTGCCGACGTACGCACCCGAGAGGTCGTCCGGCGCGGAGACGTCGGCCAGCGAGGCACCGCCCACGAAGACGCGCACGGTGTTGTAGCCGTGGAGATCCAGGTCGGCGAGCGCTGCGTCCGCGGCCGCAGCGTCGTAGAGGCCCACGTCGAAGGTGACGGGCTGGCCGCCGCCGTCGAGCCGCTCGTAGACCGCGCCGCGGGACACGAACGTCGTCCCGTTCCCCGTCAGGTACAGCTCGCCGGAGCTTGCCACCGTGCGGACGCCGACCGCATGCGCGGGCGGAGGCGGAGGCGGTGGTGGCGGCGGTGTCGGTGGCGGCGGTCCCGCCGGCGGAGGAGGCGGCGGTGGAGAGCGGCGGGGGCGGTGGCGGTGGCGGCGGGCTCTGCGGCCGTCCGACCTGGGTCGGCCGGGAAACTTGCAGCTTGCCCCGCTTCACGCTGCGCGGGCGGCCCCTGGCGGTGCACGTCCAGCGGTACAGGCGCCCGCGCACGAGCCCGACGGTGAGTGTCGCGTGCCTGCGAGGCTTCACGAACGGGCTGCGACGGCCGGCGATCGAGAAGGTCCTGGCCCGCTTTCCGCGGTTTGCAATCCGAAACTGCGTCCGCCCGGGCCGCGCCGTTCGCGCCACCTTGCAAGCCCGGTCGGTCATCGTCACCGCCACGCGCGCAGGCTGTGCCGTCCCGGAGGCGTCGGCCACGCCGGGGCAGGCGAGCACGCAGAGCGCGACCGCCGCGAGGGCCGCCGGCGAGATCCGCAGCATTTCACCCTCCTCATCGGCGCCGATCCGGAGCGCAGAAACCCCTGTCAGAGGGAGGTTTTTGCCCGTCTCCTTTCGGATCAGTAGCGTTCCCGCCGCATGGAGCCTGGCGCCGCCCCGGACCCCAGGCGTTGGCGAGCGCTGGCGCTCGTCTGCGTCGCGTTCTTCATGGTGATCCTGGACGTGGCGATCGTGAACGTGGCGCTGCCGTCGATCCAGGAGGACCTCGGGATCTCCCGCGACACGCTCCAGTGGATCGTCACCGCCTACTCGCTCGCGTTCGGCGGCTTCCTGCTCCTGGGCGGCCGCGCCGCGGACCTCCTCGGCCGGCGCAAGGTGTTCATGTTCGGGATGGTGCTCTTCACCGGCGGCTCCCTCGCCTGCGGGCTCGCCGACAGCGGGACGCAGCTGATCATCTTCCGGGCGATTCAGGGCCTCGGCGGCGCGATCGTCTCGCCGGCGACGCTGGCGATCATCAGCGACTCGTTCCGCCACGACCAGGCAGAGCGCAACAAGGCATTCGGGATCTGGGGCGCCGTCGCGGGCAGCGGCGCCGCGGCCGGCGTCCTGCTCGGCGGCATCCTGGTCGAGTACTTCGGCTGGGAGGCGATCTTCTTCGTGAACGTCCCGGTCGGCGTCGCGATCTTCGCCCTGGCCCCCACGCTGATCTCCGAAGGCCGGGTCGAGGGCGCAGACCGGCGCGTGGACATCCTCGGCGCGGCACTCGTCACTTCCGGCCTCGTGATCTTCGTCTACGCCATGTCGGAGGCACCAGACGCCGGTTGGGGCAGCGCTCAGACGCTCGGGCTCACGGCGCTCTCGGTCGCGCTCGTGGCCGCGTTCTTCTGGTGGGAGGCCCGCACGGCGACGCCGATCGTGCCGCTCAGCCTCTTCAAGATTCGCCCGGTCTTCGTTGCCAATACGGTCGGCGTGCTCCTTGGCGCAACGCTCTTCGGCGGCTTCTTCCTGCTCACCCTCTACATGCAGACCGTCCTCGGCTATTCACCGCTCGAGGCCGGGCTCGCCTTCCTGGCCACGGCGGGGATGACGATCCCCGGCGCGGCGATCGCGCAATCCGCCATCACGCGCACGGGCGTGAAGCCGGTGATGATGGTCGGCACCGCGTTCCTGGCTTTCGCCTACCTCTGGTACACGCAGCTGCCGGTCGACGGGACGTTCTGGAGGAACCTGTTCATCCCGTACGTGATCAGCGGCTTCGGCCTGGCGTTCATCTTCATCCCCATGTCCCTCGCCGCGCTCTCCCGCATCGAGGATCGGATCGCCGGTGTCGCGTCGGGCCTGCTCAACACCTCCCAGCAGCTCGGAGGTGCGGTCGGCGTCGCGCTGATCTCGACGATCTCGAACGAGCGAGCAGACACGCTCGTGGCGGACGGCGAGGACCCGCTGTCCGCGCTGACCGGCGGCTACAACTGGGGCTTCGCGGTCGCCTCGGTCTTCGCCCTGCTCGCTGTCGGCGTGGCCTGGTTCGTCCTCAGGCGGGACGACGTTCCCGCGGCGGCCGTGCAGCAAGCCCCGGCCGGCTGACTACGCCTCGGCGCGCCGGCGCGCCTCCTCGACGAGCTTCGGTGGCGCGACCTCGACGTAGGCGTCCTCGAGGATCCCCGCGAGCTCGTCCCAGTGGAGCTCCCGGTCGAGGCGCAGGCCGAGCCAGCCGCGGTGGCCGACGTACGGCGGGCGGAAGAACCGCTCGGGGTCGGACTCGACGAGCATCTGCTGGACCCCGTCCTCCGCGGCGCACCACAGCGCAAACCGCCCGTCGCCGTGGTGGTCGTTCAGCACCATCGCGAAGGAGCGCTTGTCGCGGACGAAGAAGGCCGGGTGGCCGTGGCTCAGCCGCTCGCTGGTCTCGGGCAGCGCCAGGCAGAGCTCACGGATGCGATCGAGGACGTCGTCGTAGTCAGCCACGTCCGAACCTGGCATACGCGGCGCGCCCGATACGGCCTGCGAGCACATCCGAGGCGACGCCGACACCCCGGCCGTTCCAGGTCAGGACACTGGCGACGAAGCTTCCGCCCTGCCAGTAGACGAGGCCGGTGTCGTGCAAGGCGGTGCTGATCCAGCCGGCCTTCTGGAGCGCCACGGTCGGGCCGGGAGGCAGAAACCGGTCGATCCGGCTCACCTGCGAATGCGCGAGCAGGTAGAGGAGGAAGCGAGCCTGTGACGGCCGGAAGCCACGCCTGGCCAGCGCGCCCTGCCCGACCGCCGCGAGGTTCAGCGAGCGCATGAGCGTGGCGAGGTCGGCAGCCGTCGTCCGCTTGCCGACGAAGCTCGGCTGAGCGCCGGTCCGGATCGGGATCTGGCCTTGGGTGACGATGTAGCCGCCGTACATGTCCGTGTCATCCATGCCGAGCGCGCGGAAGAGTTGGTTGACATGGGCTGCGCCGCCGCTCGTCGAGCCGCCGAGCCAGGTGAGTAGGTCGTTGGCCGCCCGGTCGTCGGACGGGATGATCGCCTTGCGGAGCAGGGCGTCCAGCCGGCTGCCGCGCGGCGGCTTCCCGCCGAGCCTCCGGAGCACCTCGATCGCAATCGCGACCTTGACGGTCGACGCGGCCGGGAAGCGTGCGCCGGCGTTCCAGGCGGCGCCTGCGCCGGTGCGCAGGTCCTGGACGTAGACGCCGCAGATCCCGGGGAAGGCTCGCGCGAGCGAGCGGATCGTGCGGGCCAGACGAGGATCCTCGACGCTCCTCCTCGGCGGCCCGCGCGGCTCGGCGGTCGCCGGGAGCGAGAAGACGGGACCGATCCTCGTCGATGCGCCGCGGCCGCGCTCGTCCAGCGCGGTGACCGTGAGCCGAACGTCGCGCGCCGGAAGCGGGACGGCGAAGTCGAAGCGCTTGCGGCCGACGTCCTTGCTGGCCACGACCCGTCCGTCGACGCTGACGATCACCTTGGTCGTCCCCGCGCCGACACGGCCGATGACCCGCCCGAACGAGATCTCGTAGGCAGCGGGCGACACGACGGCCGGTGCGGGCGGTGGAGTCGCGAGCAGAGCCACAGAGGAATTGTTGCCGTTAGCGTTGGCGCGTGGCCCGACCGCACCTCGGCCTGATCCTTCCGAACTACGGCGCGGGGCTCGATGCCGAGCGCCTTGCGGGCGCAGCGGTGGCGGCCGAGCGGGCCGGGTTCGACTCCGGCTGGGTCACCGACCACGTGGTCGTGCCGCCCGAGCACGCGCCGATCTACGGGACGATCGCCGAGGCGCTCGTCTCGCTCGGCTTCCTGGCCGGCCGCACCGAGCGGATCCAGCTCGGCGTGTCGGCGCTCGTCGTCCCCCAGCGGAACCCGCTCGTCGCCCTGAAGCAGCTCACGACCCTCGACTTCCTCTCGGGCGGACGGATCATCACGGCAGTCGCCGCCGGCTGGATGGAGGGCGAGTTCGCGCTGCTCGCCTCCGACTTCGCGAGTCGCGGACGCCGGCTCGACAACTGGGTGCGAACGACCAAGCAGGCGTTCGAGCACATGCCCGGCCCGGTCGACCTCCCGTCCGGCCGAGGCTGGCTCGCGCCGGAGCTCGTCCGGCCGGGCGGCCCGGAGCTCTGGATCGCCGGCGTCTCGCGCGCCACGATCCGGCGCGCCGCGCTCACCGGCGTGTGGCATCCCGTCGCCCTGCCGCCGGACGAGCTGCGCACGATGGCCGCCGAGTTCCGGGACCGCCGCGCGGACGGCCGAGTGATCCTCCGCATCGGCGTCTACCTCCAGGACCAGCCGGCGGACGGCGCAGACGAGCGTGGTCGCCACGCCGTCACGGGTCCCGCGGAATGGATTGCCGAACGCCTGGCGGAGTACCTCGACGCCGGCTGCGACGGCTTCGTCGTCAACCTCGACCACGAGACGCCGGGCCTCGAGGATCGCGTTCGGCGCTTCGCGGAGGAAGTCGTGCCGCTGTTGCCCGCTACTCCCGGCTCGACTCGGCCCAGAGGTTGATGCCGCTGTCCGTCGCGAACCGGTCGATCTCTGCCAGCTCGTCCTCGCTGAAGTCGAGCCGGTCGAGCGCGGCCAGGCTGTCCTCCAGCTGCTCGACGCTGCTGGCACCGATCAGCGCTGAAGTCACGCGTTGGTCGCGCAGCGTCCAGGCGATCGCCATCTGCGCGAGCGACTGACCCCGCCGCTCGGCGACCGCGTTCAGGGCACGCACCTTCTCCATCGTCTCCTCGGTCACGAGCTCCGGCGAGAGCGCGCTGCCGGTCGTCGCCGCCCTCGACCCCTCGGGAATCCCTTCGAAGTACCTGTTGGTCAGAAGGCCCTGCGCGAGCGGCGAGAACACGATGCAGCCGATGCCGAGCTCCTCGAGCGTGGCGAGGAGCTCGTCCTCGATCCAGCGGTTCAGCAGCGAGTACGACGGCTGGTGGATGACGAACGGCGTCCCGAGCGCGCGGAGGATCGCGGCCGCCTCCGCCGTCTTGACGGCCGAGTACGACGAGATCCCGACGTAGAGCGCCTTGCCCTGCCGGACGGCCGTGTCCAGCGCGCCCATCGTCTCCTCCAGCGGCGTGTCGGGGTCGTAGCGGTGCGAGTAGAAGATGTCGACGTAGTCCAGGCCCATGCGGCCAAGGCTCTGGTCGAGGCTTGCGAGCAGGTACTTGCGCGAGCCCCACTCCCCGTACGGGCCGGGCCACATGTCGTAGCCGGCCTTCGAGGAGATGATCAGCTCGTCGCGGTACGCCGCCAGGTCGTCGCGAAGGATGCGGCCGAAGTTCTCCTCGGCCGAGCCGTACGGAGGTCCATAGTTGTTCGCGAGGTCGAAATGCGTGATCCCGCGGTCGAAGGCTTGGCGGATGATCGCGCGGCCGATCTCGAGCGGCCGGTCGTCGCTCCCGAAGTTGTGCCAGAGCCCCAGGGAGATCGCGGGAAGGAGTAGGCCGCTGCGGCCGCTGCGCCGGTACTCCATCCGGTCGTAGCGGTCCTTCGCAGGCAAGTAGGTCATGCGGCCCTCACCGGGTGAGCGGCACGACGAAACGCCTGTACGCGGCCCGGCTTCGCGGCTTCGTCCCGATGTCGTAGGCACCCCCGGCCGGGCCGTTGAAGAAGCCGATGAACCGCACGCGCGGGTGTCGCCGGACGAACGTCGCGAACGCCCGGATGTAGCCCGGATCGTCGACCGAGAGGCCCCACTCCGGGAACATGAACGGCTTGCGCGGAAAGGCTCGGTAGAGCTCCTCGGTCTTGAAGAATGCGTAGCCGCCGCCCGTGTTGTAGTAGTTGTTGCCGTACGCGTCGACGTAACGGCCGCCCGGGTAGTACGCCAGGAAATGGTTCCCCGGGACGTTCGGGACCCCCACGGCGAGCGGGTTCCAGACGACAGTCATCTGTGGGGCAGGGACGGCAGGAAGGTCGGTGCGCACTCCGGGCAGACGGAGCGCACGGAGGCGGGCCGTCATCGCCTGCGCGGTGCCGCCGTGCATGAGGATGAAGATGCGCTGGAAGGCCTTGCGGTACCAGCGGGTTGAGTACGCGGCCCCGCGCCTTCCGCCGCTCGGCGTGAACGCGCAGTAGGGGTTCTTCGAGTTGTTCATCTCACCGAGCGGCCGGATGATCACCGGCTTGCCGGACTCGGCGATCGCCTGCGCGAGCCCGATCAGGTGCGCGTCGCCCTTCCCGAGCGCGATCGCGCTCGGCGTCAGCATCCTGCCCCGGCTCTCGGGGTGGAGCGCTATGTGGGGCCGTTCCCCCAATCTGTTCAGGAAGAAGTCGTACTTCGACCCCCACGTCCGGCCCTGGTCCCAACCCAGGAACACGAGGCCGGACTCGGTCTGCTGCCCGGTCAGGCGATCGAAGCGCGCGGTGTTGCCGTAGGCGCCTGTCGATACCACGGCCTGCGCCGCCGGCGCCAGGACCGCGAGCGCGCCCAGCGTGCAGGCGAAAAACCGTACGAGCCTCATGCAGGAAACGTATACCGCGGCCGCGCTACCGCGTGCGCGACGGCTTCCTACGCTCAGGCCTTAGCGCTACCGTGGCGGCGTGGACCTCGCACTGCTCGAACGCACGCTTGCCGATACGGGGGAGCCACCCTTCCGCGCCCGGCAGGTCTGGGAGTGGGCGGCGCGCGGCGCGACCGGCTACGACGAGATGACGAACCTCCCGCTGACGCTGCGCGCCCGGCTCACCAAGAGCGTCCCCTTCTCGTCGCTGTCGGTCGAGGACGAAGCGACGGCGGCGGACGGCACCGTCAAGGCGCTCTTCCGCACCGCCGACGGCCATCCGGTCGAGGCCGTCCTGATGCGCTACCGCGACGGGCGGAGGTCGGTCTGCGTCTCCTCACAGTCCGGGTGCCCGCTCACGTGCACCTTCTGCGCGACGGGCCAGATGCGCTTCGGCCGCAACCTGAACGCGTCGGAGATCCTCGACCAGGCGCTCTACTTCCGCCGCATCGAGCCGGTGAACCACCTCGTGTTCATGGGCATGGGCGAGCCGTTCCTGAACTACGAGGAGGTGCTCGCAGCCGCGCGCCGCCTGCCCGAGATCGGGATCACGCACCGGCGGACCACCATCTCGACCGTCGGCTGGATGCCCGGCCTCACCCGCTATGTCGACGAGGTCGAGGAGCCGATCCGGCTGGCGCTCTCCATCCACGCCGCCGATCCTCGGCTGCGGTCGGAGCTGATGCCGGTGAACGACCGCTACCCGCTTCCGTCCGTCCTCGCCGAGTGCCGCCGCTACTTCGAGCTGCGGCACCGCAAGGTGTTCGTCGAGTACGTGCTGCTCGCCGGCGTGAACGACTCGCGCGAGCGGGCCGGTCAGCTCGCGGAGCTCCTCGACCCGAAGGTCTTCAAGGTGAACCTGATCCCGTACAACCCGACCGGGATGTACGACGGGTCCTCGCGGGAGGCGATTGCCGCCTTCAAGCGCGTGCTCGACGAGGCCCGGATCCCGTCGACGGTGCGGCTCACCCGCGGCCGCGACATCGCCGCCGCCTGCGGCCAGCTCGCGGCTACGCGCTAGTCGCGCCGCTCTTCGAGGTACTTCTTCAGGCCGAGGAAGGGCAGGATGAACGCCGCGAGCACGGCGGCGGCCCAGACGATCACCGCCGCCAGGAGCCATGTGACCGCGCCGTCGATCGTGAACCCGTCGGAGAGGAGGTCGGTGATGATCAGCGAGGCGAGCGTCGCAATCAGCGCCACGCCGCCGAGCACGGCCGAGCCTGACCCCCGCAGCTGGGCGACGAGGAACGGCTGCAGCAGCGCGAACACGATGGTGAAGACCACGACCGCGACGATGAACCCGCTCACGTCGAGCTCCATGTCGCCGAGGACGGCGGCCGCGACGATCAGCCCGACCGCGTTCGCCACGAGCGCGATGAGCGTGCGCACGATCAGGCGGATCACGGCGCGAATCTACTCCACTTCACGGCGGTGAGTCGTGCCATGCGGGATCGTCGACCCGAAGTTCCGCCAGCTCCAACAGGCACAACCGCAGATCGCCGACCGCATCGAGGAAACGATGCGCGGCAGGCTCGCCTCGGACGGCTCAGCCTAGCTTCGCACTGCCGGCAGTTAGCCGGTGAAAGGCGGTCGGGCGGCGCGCACCGCGCTGCAGATCCGGATCGTCGCTCGGAAGACGACGGCTGGGCTGCCCGTCCCTGGCTGGAAGGTCACCCGGACTTGAAGCCTGTACCTCTTCCCGGGCGGCGCGAGCATGACGCGCTGGTCCAGCCGCCGCTGCAGTGCCCGGACTGTCACTCCCCTAACGACTCGGTCGTTCACGAGCACGCGGACACGCGAGGCCCGTGTGCCTTCGAGGTTCACTCGAGGAACCCGGCCGCGAATGCACCCGCTGGTGACCTGGCGGAAGAACGCACCGGCGACCGCCGCGTCGCCCGAGTCGGGCGGCGTGGGGCCCGGCGGGCGGATCGGCGACGGTGGCTCCGGAGGCGGAGGCGGAGGCGGGGGCGGCTGCGGCCCAGGCCCGGCCCAGGCCCAGGCCCCGGCCCCGGCCCCGGCTCGGGGGGCTCAGGCGGGCAGCGAAGCGTGGTGACGATGCCGCTGCTGTCGCTCACGGGGCCCGGCGTCGTGCCGGTGACCGTTGCGACGTTGGGCACCACCGACGGCACGCAGTCGGGGCCTGCCGTCGTCTTCTTGGAGCAGGAGTACGTCCACGTGTCGCCGGGGTCGAGCGTGCCCGGCGAGCTGTCGCCGTTCGTGGAGACGCAGGACTGGCGGGTCGTCGCAGTTGGGATCCTCGACCCGGACGGATGCGGCGGGGAAGGGAAGGTCGCCCGGGTTGGTGACGACGAGCGTGTAGCGGAGTGTGTCGCCGGCGGTGGCCACCGCGGGCCCGGTCTTGTCGATCGCGATCGCGGGCGCGCCGATACGCACGTTCCGGAACGTGCATGTTGCGGTCCCCCCCGACGACAGCTGAAGGTTCTCGTACACCCTGCCTGCGCGAGTCTGTGTTCGCCTCGTCCCGCGCTTGCACTCGACCGTCGAGCGGTAGTCAGCCGGGTTGGTGAGCGGGGTCGCTACCTCGGACACGGTGTAGGCGCCGGGTCGCACCTGTTCGGAGCGGCGCGCGCCGTCGCCCGCCGCGGGGACAAAGACGATGCCGTTCACGAGCAGATCGAAGCGGCCGGGGTCGTTGCTCGGATAGAGCTCTTTCTCGACGACGAGAGTTGCCGGGACGTAGTTGCCAAAATCCTTTCCGCGCGCGTACGTCGTGGTCGCACTCGCAATCGGCCCCCAGGCGCACCGGAATTGCCCCCCGGGCGGTGGCGCGGAGCCGGTGCCACCCGGGGTGCGTCGCATTGGGGAAGCTGCACGCGACGCCCGCGGTGGCCGCACGTCGGCGCGCCCCTGTCGTCAACAGCGTCTCGCGGAGCATGTACGTGCCGTCGGGCGGCTTGATGTCGTTGATGACGTACTGGCCTTCGTTGTCGGTGATGCCGAAGGGCTCGGCGGGCGGGGCGGGGTCGCGAACGCCGTCGTCGTCGTAGTCGGCCCAGATGATCCAGCGCGGAAGGCCGGGCTCGGCGGGGTCGCGTACGCCGTCGGCGTCGAGGTCGTGGAACTTCGTGCCGGAGGCCGAGCATGAGCGCAACGCGAGCGCGTGAGGCGCGACGTAGTCCTGCATGTTCGACGAGCTCCGACGTGGACGAGCGCGAGTGCATCCAGATCGAGCCGAACGAGAAGCACTCGTCGTTGAGCGCGTCGTCGAGGATCCTGGCTCAGGTTCAGCGCCGCCTCGCCGAACTGCTCGACTCGGAATTGTGTTCTCGTAGAACCCCGGAAGGTAATTGGTGATCCCCGCTGCGTTCATGGCGCCCTGTACGTCGACGTTCGCCGTCAGGCCTGGTCAGCTCGTCGAGGCGGCCGCTGGCCTGGCGCACCCGGTCGCCAGGTCGGTCAGCTCGCGTGATCCACTGCTGGAGGACGACTTCGACACCGGTTGCCCTGAGGCTCGTAGGAGACGAGGATGTCGCCCGTGCGCCGGCACGGAATCATCGCCTTTCCGTTGTCCCAGAGGCGCGCGTCGTGGTTGAGCTCGAAGGCCAAGAACGTCGTGCCGCACGCCGGTACTCGCTGCCTCACGCGAGAACCCGAGATAGACGAACGTGTCCGCGCCACCCTGGTCGCTCGCCGACCATGCGTCGAGAATGTTGGCCTTGCCGGGGTTGACGCCGCCCGACTCGACCGTGAAGTCCCACTCGCCGGGGTTGTCCTCCTTGCTCCCGCCCTTGAACGCCGTATCCTGTCGTTCGCGTCCGCGGTTGTGGATGACGCGGCCTCGGCGCTCTCAGGCCCTGCCAGTCGATCGAGGGTCGAGCACGTTTCCTGGTTTCCGTCCGCCGCCCTGGAACGAGCTTCCCGGGAGCGGGTTCGGCGACGCCGGCGGCAACGACGCGCCGAGCGCAGGTGGAGCGAAAAGGAGCCCCGATGCGAGCACCGGCAGGCCCCACCCGAGGGCGCGCCGCAGACGGGACGCGGACCCGCCCAAAGGAGACATTGAGCGGAACGTAGCTGTCGCGGGACGAAAACCGCAAGCGTCGCGGCCGGGCGTCGAGTCAGCGGCGGAGCTTGCGCACGGCGATCCCCGCTCCGCCCGCGATGATCAGCGCGGAGGCGCAGGCGGCGAGAACCAGGAGCGGGATCGGGATCGAGCGGGCATCGTTCGTGTCCACGCTGAGTGCCTGCTCGATCGGCCCTTCGGGGTTGCCCGTGCTGCTCTGCGGCCGCCGGATGACGGTGTCCCTCAGCGCCTGGCGGATCTGATCCTCGATGTCGCTGTAGGCGCGGATGTCCTCGGGCGCGCGGTCGAGTGCCTGCTGGAGGCAGTTGACCGAGTAGGGCCGGTCGATGCTCGCGTTGTCGGCCCAGTCGTCCATCACGAGCTCCCAGCAGGGCTTCGCTGCAGACGCCGGGCTCGGGCCGAGCGAGAGGATCGCGAACGCCGCAAACAGGAGAGCGGCCCCGAAAGCCGCGAGCGGGCCCGCAGATGACCCGAGCCTCTCGCACACGGTGGACTCCTGTTCTGTCGCCAAGAACGCTAGCACCGAACCGCGGGAAACTCACGTCGCCGGCTACTCCTGGCGCAGCTCCGGCAGGTCGGGGTCGCGGGGATTGAGGCGGAGAGCGCGGTCGAATGCCGCGCGCCTCGCGTCGCCGTCACTCGCCAAAGCCAGGTCGATCCAGAGCTCCCAGTCCCCGTCGTCGCGGCTCAGGCCCTCGCGAAAGCTGGCCCGGGCAGCCTCCAGCTCGCCCCGCTCGAGCTGGGCCTCGCCCAGGACGCGCCAGGGCTCCGCCGACCAGGGTTGGAGGCGTGCGGCCCGGCGTGCGGAGCGCTCGGAACCGGCCTCGCCGAGCGCGAGCTCGCGATTCCCGGCGTAGGCGGTGAGCGCGAGCACGGCGAGCGCGAGCGCCGCCACGCCGCCGACAAGGCTCGGCACAGGCCCGAGTGGAGCCCACTGCCGGCGGGCGGAGAGCAAGAGCGCGACCGCGCACGCGAGCGCGGGGACCGTCACCGCCGGCAGCTCCCAGTCCCAGTCCTGAGCTGTGTGGGCGAGAAACGCCACGTAGGGCCCGAGCGCCGCGGCCGTCAGCGGGTCGGCACGGGCGCCGACCGCAACTGCCACGGGGATCCCGAGCGCCGACAGGAGGAGCACGAGCCCGAGCGGTCCCAGCTCGGCGAGCGTCTCGAGATAGAGGCTGTGCGCGTCCCGGGCGGGCTGGGGCTCCGAGCGGTTTCGATACCAGAGGCGGCGATAGCTTCCAGAGCCTGAGCCGAGCAGGGGCTCGTCCTCGAACGCGCGCAGCGCCACCCGCCAGTAGTCGGCGCGGCTGCTGCCCGAGAGCGTGCGCAGGCGCTCCGCGCCCTCGGCCGGCGTCGCCGTCGGGTCCGCGAAGGACCGGGCGAACGCGAATCCCGCCGCAGTCACGGCGACGAGCAGGACCGCGCAGGCCGCGAGGACGACGCGGCGGTCGAGTCTGCCGATTCGCAGGGCGAGCAAGGCCAGCAACCCGAGCGCGAGTGCAAGCCACCCTCCCCGCGAGTACGTCAGGTACAGCGTCGCGACGAACAGAGGAACGAGCACCAGGCAGGCGACGCGCAGGCTGCGGGACGGCGCGGGGAGGGCGAGCCCGACGGCCAGGAGCGTCCCCATCGCCGCGAGCACCGCCATGCCGTTCGCATACCCCACCGGCTCGGCCAACCGGTCGTCCGAGCCGGGATCGTCGGTGACCGGCCCGATGGGGTCGTCGCTGATGGCGGCGTCGCCGAGACCCGCCATGCAGAGCACGGCGACGGCCACGAGGACCCCGACCAGGAGACCGGGCCTCGAGCCCGGCCGCGCCAGGAGCACGAACGCGGCGGCTGCGGAGACGTAGAGAAGCAGCCGCTCGCCGTCGAGAACGGAGGCGGTCGGGTCGAGCGACCAGACCCACGAGACGAGCGTCCAGACGAGGAGCCCGGCGAGCGCCGCGAGAAACCAGAGCTCCACCCGCGAAGGCCGGGCCGCAAGGCCGCCGAGGAGCACGCCCGCGACGAGCGTGAGCGGGACCACGCTCCAGACCCAGCTCGCCGACGCAAACCCGCCCTCGTCGAAGCCGAGCACCAGGACGAGCCCACCGGCCAGGAGCCCGGGGGCGTGGTCCAGGCGCAAGCGGGAGGCCTCGCTCACGGGGCCTCCCGCCGAACCAGTTCGGGGCTGCCGTTTAGCGGCGCTTGCCCCGGTCGGAGCCCTTCTTCCCGTGCTTGTGACCCTTCCTGCACGAGCCGAGTCTGTCGCCATGGCGAAGGTGCTTGTGGAGTGCACGAGTGCCGACCACCTTGATGGTCTGCTTGCCTCGCCGCGACTTGTGACAGACGGCGAACTTCGCCCGGGAACAAGGACCGAGCTTGTCGCCGTGCGCCAGGTGCGCCCTGACGGCCCGTCTCGAAACGCGGATCGTCACGAACGGATGCTTCTTCGACCCCGTCCGGTGACAGATCGTCACCTTCTTGTCGTACTGGTACTGGTGGGAGGCGGAGTCCTTCCCCATCGGGGAGATCGCACCCCCGACCGAGGCCGCCACGGCGAAGATGATCGCCGCGGCGCCGGCGACAAGGCCGGCACGAACGCCCCAGCCCCCCTGCAGTGCTCTCATGAGCGTCAAACCCCCTCGGTTGGCCGCAGGTTGACACGTTCAGAGGCGAGGCGAGTGTACCTCCGCCTTTCGAGCCACACAGATGGTCTTTGCAAACCCACATAAAGGTGCGCGGCCCCCTCGCCCACTTGAGGGTTTAATTGTCGGTAGCTGGGTAGCCAGTAGGTGAAGGTGTTTTCCCGGACTGCGGATCTGCGGTGAATCAACGGCGGCTGATCGCTTCACTCGTTGCGGCGGTCGCCTGTCTCGTCTTGGCGCCTGCCGGCACGCAGGTTGCTGCGGGGGCGGAACAAGGGCCTCAGCTCTCGATTCCTCCGCCGCCGCCGCCACCTCCGCTCCCTCCACCTCCGCCGCTCCCGCCGCCTCCGCCTCTTCCACCGCCGCCACCTCCTCCGCCGCTCCCGCCGCCGCCCCCACTTCCTCCGCCTCCGCCGCTTCCTCCTCCTCCGCCTCCACCGAACCTGCCACCGCCGCCGCCGCTTCCACCGCCGCCGCTACCCCCACCGCCTGCGCTCCCGCCGCCGCCGCCGGCGAACGTGCCGCCGCCCCCTGTCCGGACACCGCCACCGCCTCCGCCCTCGTCCACCACTCCGACCGCGACGACTGCGAGCTCGCCGACGACGACTTCCGGGAGCGGTCCAACTCCCTCGGGCACAGGATCCGGGAGCGGGCCAGCGTCGACAGGACCCGCAGGCAGCACCGGCGGCGCACCGGCAACGCCAGGAGCGCCGGCACCGAGCGCGGGCTCAGGATCGACGGTCGGGCCCTTCACGCTCAGCAGCGCTTCATGCCAGCCGGATCCCTGTAGCGAGGAGGAGCAGAGCCGACCGGTTCGCGCCTCGCGCACCGTTCTCCGCCCAGGGAAGAAGAACGGCGGCACGACGCTGATCTTCCGGCTCTCGAGGCCTGCCGTCCTGCGGATCACGATCGTGCGTGTCTACCCGTCCTGCAAGCGGCTCGGCAGCTTCACGGTGCGGGCGCACGCCGGCGTGAACCTCGTCCGCTTCCGCGGCCGGTTTCGCGGCCGAGCACTCCCGGCGGGCGGCTATCGCCTCGTCGTCCGTGCCCGCGGCGCGGAGCGTGACGCCGCCGCGATCCCGATCGTGATCGCGCGCGGGAAGTCCACTCCGGCCGCACTCCGCAAGGCGCGCAACGGGAGCACGTGCACCGAGCCGATCGCAGACCTCGGCGTCGTGTCAACGCCCGGCGGCGATCAGCCAGGCTCGAACGGGGGACGCCTCGAGGCGGTCGAGAAGCCGGTCGTCGGCATCGCCGGAGCCGTCGCAGGAGCCGCGAAGACCCTTCTCGACGGCGTCGGCGATCGCGTCACCAAGGCGATCGAGGGCAGTCCCTTCGACGATCCATTCGTGCTCACGATCATCGGCTTGCTGCTCCTGGTGATCGCCTTCCTCGGCACGCTTCTGCTCGCGCAGGTCGTTCGCTCGCTGAGCGTCGAGCGCGATCGAGACCGCTTCGCCTAGCCTCAGAGCGGTCGAGCTCGCGCGTTTGCTGCAAGACTCGGCGGCTTCGTGACGACGACGTGAAGGGTTTCTATGAGCGGTTATTCGGTGGCGCACCTCGAGGAGATCGACGAGCTGGACGACGGGCGCGAGCCGTTTCGGCCGATCCGGCACCACTTCGGCATCACAGCCTTCGGGGTGACCGCGTGGACGGCCCGTGACGTCGGCGACCGGATCATCAACGAGCACGACGAATCGGAGCCGGACTCGAGCGAGGAGCTGTACCTCGTTCAGCAGGGACGTGCGGCGTTCGAACTCGACGGCGACCGGGTGGACGCCCCCGCCGGCACGTTCGTCTTCGTCCCTCCCAATGTGAAGCGTACGGCGTTCGCCGAGGAGCCCGGGACGACGATCGTCGCGATCGGCGGAACCGCGGGGAAGGCGTACGAGGCCGAGGGCTGGGAGATCTGGGCCCCGCTCAACCGGTTCTACGCGGCGGGCGAGTATGCCGAGGCGGCGGACCGCGGACGCCCCCTGCTCGAGGCTCATCCGCAGTACGCCAATCTGTTCTACAACGTCGCCTGCTGCGAGAGCCTCGCCGGCCGGACTGCCGACGCGATCGACCACCTCCGCCGCGCGCTCGACATGTCGGACGGCTTACGGGCGTTGGCAAAGGACGACTCGGACTTCGATCCGATCCGCGATGAGCCCGCGTTCAAGGAGCTCATCGGCCGCCGATGACTCGGGCGCCTGCGCCTCTCGACAGTGCCATCGTCGCGCGCGTCCGAGCCAGCTTCGCCCGTCAAGGTGCGATGGCGACTCTCGGCGCCGAGCTCGCCGACATCGCCAGTGGTCGCGTCACCATCGCTCTGCCAATCGAGCCGCGCCTGTCCCAGCAGGACGGCTTCCTCCACGCAGGTGTCGTCGCCGCCGCGTTGGACAGCGCCTGCGGCTACGCGGCGCTGACCCTGATGCCGAACGAAGCGGAGGTGCTAACCGTCGAGCTCAAGCTCAACCTGCTGGCGCCGGCCAGTGGCGAGAGGCTCATCGCCGAGGGTGAGGTCCTCCGCGCCGGTCGTACGTTGACCGTGTGTCGCGGCGACGCCTACGCCGAGCCGAGTGCCGAGCGCGTGCATGTGGCAACGATGCTGGCGACGATGGTGCGGAGGCGCGTCGGGTGAACGAGCGTCCACTCGTCGCCGTCGAGCTTTAGGGCCGTCAACTCGCACCCTCCGTCCGTCGTGGCGCCGGCCGGTGCCAGAGCCGCGACAGCAGGTACGTCGGGACGAGCCAGACCAGCAGGAAGCCGACGAGCGCCGTACCGGAGGCGCCGTTGAGAACCAGCGTCAGCCCGAAGACGAGAAGCAGCACGAAGCTGAAAACGAGATACGCGCCCGTGAAGACGACGAGCATCGCGCTACGAGCCACGGACTGCACGAGCGACCGTCCACGAGCCGCGAGCTCGCCGTCACCCGCGAAGAGGGGCAAGTCCGAGAGCGCGCGCCGGATCTCGGCGCGCGACCGGGCCGCGAGCACACGTCCGGTGCGCTCCGAGAGCTCCTCGAGCGTCAAGCGGCCGCCGACGTAATGCTCCTGCAGCGCAGCCGTGGCACGTTCGCGGTCACTATCGCCAGCACGCATGGAGCCATCCTAGCCCTCGATCGGGAGCGGCCCGGCACGGCGCGAAGCGACTAGACGGAACTACGGCATGCCTGCGCCGAAATCACGGCAGCTCCACGGATGCCGGGTCGCGCCTCCGTTCCTAGCGTGAGCGCAACGGCCGACCGAAGGAGGCACTTTGCACCGACTACGCCAAGCACTCATCGCAGCGACGGTCCTCGTGGGCATCACAGCCGCAGCCGCGAGCGCGATGCACTGGAGGCGAAGGGTTCGAAAGGTGCGAACTTCCGCACAACGGAGCCGAGGTCATGCGCCGCTGCGTCCCCCGTGCGACCCATCCGCCGGCTCGTCAATCGCGAGTGACGTCGAGAGTTCGCGATGGGCATCGACCTGCGCGAGCAGCTCCTTGGCTTTTTGCTCGACGGTCTCCACCGCATCCGCGCCTGCAACCCAGCGCAGCGGCGGCTCCTTCTCGTCGACAACGGTGACCAGAGCTTTCGCGAGCTTCGCGGGGTCGCCGCCCTGCTTGCCGCTCATCGCCTCCCAGGCGGGGCGGGTCTGCGCGGTTCGCTCGGCGTAGTCGTCGATCGACAGGTCGGCGTAGGCCGTCGACTCCTGTTCGAGGAGCGCGGTGCGGAAGAAGCCCGGCTCCACGATTGTGGTCCGGATGCCGAACGGCTCGACCTCGAACCGGAGCGACTCCATCCACCCCTCAACCCCGAACTTCGCGGCCGCGTAGGCCGAGCAGAACTCCTGCCCCACGATGCCGGCGGTCGACGTGATCGTGACGACGTTCCCCGACCGCTGCTTGCGCATCACGGGAAGGACCGCACGTGTGACGTTCATCGGCCCGCCAAGGTTCGTCGTCAGCGACCGCTCGATCTGCTCAGGCGAGAGCTCCTCGAAGTAACCGGCATAGAAGTTGCCGGCGTTGTTGACCAGCACGTCGATGCGGCCGAAGCGCTCAAGCGCGGCCTGTACCGCCGCCTCCGCCGATGCCTGCCTCGTAATGTCGAGCTCGACGACGAGCAGGTCGTCAGCCTCGCCGACGGCGTCGGCCACGGCTTCGGTGTTGCGGCCAGTCGCAACGACTGCGTGGCCGGCGGCGAGCGCGGCCTGGGTGATGTCGACGCCCATACCCCGGCCGGAGCCAGTGATGAACCAAACCTTCTTGTCAGCCATGTAGTTCAGTCCTTTCTTCTGCGTGCGGGCGCGCCGCCGCCTCCCAGATCACGCTGGGAGGCGCCAGTACTCGGAAAGAGGGCCCTGTAGGTGAGCCAAAGGTGGAGGCGGCGGGAATCGAACCCGCGTCCGAGGCCGCGCCGACAGAGCGTCTACAAGCTTAGGCTGCCCTTCAGATTCGCCCGCCGGCCGGTGGACAGCCGACCAACCGCCGGGCTAGTCATCCTTTGGTGTCGCGCCTCAGGCGATGACGTTCCCTTGGCGCCAAGCCCGTTAGTTGACGCCGCTGACCGAGCCACGGGCCCAGCTCGGAGCGACGCGCCCTGCTACGGGTTAGGCAGCGAGAGCGAGTGCGCGATTGTCATCCGCACTTGCGTGTTTTTCCCGGTTGTTTTACGAGGCCGACCGGGGACCTCGGCTTGCAACTCTGCCGGAGAACCGACCACGTCGAAACCTGGTCGCCCCCGTATGTCGACCCACATTGTAGCCGCGGCCCGCGCACGCGAGAATCGCGCGGATGCGCATACGTCGCACCATCACCGTCGTCGGCTGCCACGCGGGCGGTGAGGTCGGCAACGTCGTTGTCGGCGGAGTGCTCCCGCCGCCCGGCGGTTCCGTCTTCGAGCAGATGCAGCACCTGCGGACGCACGGCGACGCGCTTCGGCGCCTGCTGCTGCGGGAGCCGCGCGGCAGCGTCGCCTGTCACGCGAACCTGATCGTCCCAGCGACGAGGCCGGACTGCGACGCCGGCTTCATCATCATGGAGCCGACCGAGTATCCGCCGATGTCCGGCTCGAACACGATTTGTACGACCACGGTGCTGCTCGAGACCGGCATCCTGCCGATGTCCGAGCCGGAGACCGTCCTCCGGCTGGAGGCGCCGGGCGGCGTGGTCGAAGTGAGGGCAGCTTGCCGAGACGGCCGCTGCGAGAGCGTGGAGTTCACAAACGTCCCCTGCTTTGCCGATCGCCTCGATGCGCCGCTCGAGGTAGACGGCCTGGGCACGATCACCGTCGACGTCGCCTACGGCGGCATGTGGTACGCAATCGCCGACGCGGCCGCACTCGGCTTCGCGATCGAGCCCCACGAGGCGCGTGACCTTTCGCTTGCCGGGGAACGGATCCGCGCCGCAGCCCGCGAGCAGCTCCCCTGCGAGCACCCGGAGAACCCGTCGATCGCCGGGGTAAGCATCGTCCAGATCGCGGAGCCGTGGCAGGGAGTCGGCGCGGTGAGCCGAAATGCGGTTGTCGTCGCTCCCGGCCGGCTCGACCGCTCCGCGACCGGCACGGGGCTCTCCGCGCGCATGGCGGCACTCCACGCGCGTGGGAGCATGAAGTCCGGAGACTCGATGACTCATGCCTCCGCGATCGGCTCGGAGTTCGTGGGCCGGATCGTCTCCGAGACGTCGGTCGGCGACCGTCCCGCCATCATCCCCGCGATCCGCGGCAGCGCCTGGATCACCGGCATCTCACAGCTGATGCTCGACCCGACGGACCCGTTCCCGGAGGGCTATCTGCTGTCGGACACGTGGGGAGTCAGCGGACAGGACACGCAGTAGTCGCCGTCCACATTTGAGATCGGCGCCGGCCCCAGATACCGTCGAGGCGATCAGCCGACGCAAGTCGGGAAGCGAGCGCTTGAAAGGGGGACAACGATTGTTCCGCTTGCTCGCTGCGGCCGGAACGGCGGTCTTCCTCTTGACCGCGACGAGTGCGAGCGTGGCCGCGCAGGACCAATCGGCGACCGTGATCCACGCCTGCATCGAGACAGGCGGCCCGACGATGACGCGCTGGGACATCAAGATCCGCCGCGGCGCTCGCTGCGCGCCCGGCCAACGACCCATCACCTGGAACAACTCGAACGGCCAGCGAGGCCCGCAGGGCGTCGGCGGCCCACCCGGTCCCCAGGGCTCCGTCGGTCCAGCCGGTCCGCAGGGCGAGCGCGGGCTTCAAGGCCCCAGCGGGCCGGCAGGGCCCGAAGGGCCCGAGGGCCCAGACGGGCCACAGGGCCCCTCGGGAGCGCAGGGCGCTCAAGGGCCTCAAGGCGCACAAGGGCCTCCCGGCCCACAGGGACCCATCGGGCCAGATGGACCAGAGGGGCCCGAGGGACCCGAAGGTCCAGAGGGCCCAGACGGGCCAGCAGGGCCGCAAGGCCCGCCCGGGCCGCCGGGCGCACAAGGTCCTCCCGGCCCCCAGGGAGCAACAGGCCCCCAGGGAGCAACGGGCACCCAGGGTGCAACAGGCCCTGCAGGCGCGCAGGGCCCGGCAGGCCCGCAAGGTGCGACCGGCCCGCAGGGGCCTCAGGGTCCGCAAGGCGCAACCGGCCAGGCCGGCTCGCCGGGCGTCTCGGGCCGCGAGGTCGTTCAGGCCACGACGACGACCGCCGCGAACCCTCCGAACGGGACGAGCGTCTCGGCGACTGCGAGCTGCCCGGCAGGAAAGGTGCCGATCGGCGGGGGGATGTCGATCACGCCGACGTCCGGAGCCAACGCAACGAGGATCACCTTCCGCTCGTCGGTTCCGACGGCAGCTGGGTGGCAAGGAACGGCAGTCACCACCGCAGCCTTCACGGGAGGCGGGACTGCAGCCGTGACCGCCTTCGCGATCTGCGCGATCGTCACATGACGACGGAATGAGCTAGCGGGACCGCTCCTTCAGGGCCCGCTCCATCTGGCGGTCTGCGTCCCGCCGCGAGATGTCTCGGCGCTTGTCCCGGACGTCCTTACCCTTGGCCAGCGCGATCTCGACCTTCGCGCGCCCGTCCTTGAAGTAGAGCCGAGTCGGGACGAGCGTGAAGCCGCGCTCCTGCACCTTGCCGATCAGCGACTCGATCTCCCGGCGGTGGAGGAGCAGCTTGCGGTCACGGTCGGGCTCGTGGCCCTGGTCACCGGCTTGGTCGTACGGCGCGATGTGGGAGCCGACGAGCCAGAGCTCGCCGTCGCGGATGTCGGCGAACGACCGCTGGAGGTGAGCCTGGCCCTGGCGGAGCGACTTGACCTCCGACCCCATCAAGACCAGCCCGGCTTCGTGGCGCTCGAGCAGGTGGTACTCGTGGCGCGCCTTGCGGTTCTCTGCGATCACCTTCTCAGCCATCGGTCAATTGTGGCTGCTTCCGACTCGGAGCTCGATCTTGCCCTCCGCGCGGTTGATCTCGGCCACGAGGACGTCGATCGGGTCACCGAGCCTGAACGTCCGCTTCGTGCGGCGCCCGACGAGAGCAGTGGCGAGCTCGTTCACCTCGTAGTAGTCCCCGCCCAGCCGCCGGACCGGGACGTAGCCCTCGAAGACCTCGCCGAAGCGGACGAAGAGCCCGGAACCGATGACGCCGTTGATCTCGCCCTCGAACGTCGCGTCCCAGCCGCGGTCGAAGAGCACCGACTCGAGCAGCCAGGCGAGGCAGATGTCGTCCGCGCGGTACTCGATGTCCGCGAACCGGCGCTCCTGGGCGGACGCATGCTCGGCGGCCCCGCCGAGGTCTTCGGGAAGCGGCTCGTCGGCGACGCCCAGCTCCCGCAGCAGCGCACGGTGGACGACGAGGTCGGGATAGCGACGGATCGGCGACGTGAAGTGGGCGTACGCAGGGCTCGCAAGGCCGGAGTGGCCGAGGTTGCGCCCGTCGTACCGCGCCTGCTTCAGCGCCCGCAGCACCAGGGACGGAAAGGCCTCGGCGCCTCGGCCTGACCGCTCGACGTACTCGGAGACGCGCTCGCTCGTCTCCGCGGCGAGCTTTGCGGCCAGCCCCGGAGTCAGACGCTCGCGCTCGGGCACCGGCGGCGTGGGCACCTCGAGCGCGGTGAGCTTCGCGAGCAGGTGGAGGACGGCCTGCGGGTCGGGCCGCTCGTGGACGCGGTAGAGCGCCTCCCGCCTTCGACCCGCCAGCAACCCGCCGACGGCCTCATTGGCGAGGATCATCAGCTCCTCGACGAGCATGTGCGCGTGCGGCTCGGACTCGAGCCAGGCACGTTCGACGCCGCCGTCCTCGTCGAACGCGAACGCGACCTCGCGGGTCGTCACACGGAGCGCGCCGCGGGCGAAACGGCGGCGGCGCAGCTCGAGCGCGACCGTCTCGGCCAGACGAAGCCCTTCCTCGAGCTCGGGCTCGACGGCCTCCTCACCGCGCAGGATCCGCTCCGCCTGCCCGTAGGTCAGCCGCGCGCGACTGCGGATCACCGACCGATAGAAGGCCGGCTCGCCGAGCTCGAGGTTCGCATCGAACGGCACCTCGACCGTGACGCAGAGGCGATCCTCGCGCGGGCGGAGGCTGCAGAGCTCGTTCGAGAGCTCCGGCGGCAGCATGGGCGCCACCCGGCCCGGGACATAGAGGGAGAAAGCGCGCTCGGCCGCCCCGCGGTCCAGCGGCGAGCCGGCGGGGACGAAGTGCGAGACGTCGGCGATGTGCACCCAGACGCGATAGCCGTCTCCCTCCCGGCGAACGGCGATGGCGTCGTCGAAGTCCTGCGCCGTGTCGGGGTCGATCGTGAAGCAGACCTGCTCCCGTAGGTCGACGCGGCCGTCGAGGCTCGCGGGAGGCGGGTCGTGGGGCTCGAAGTCCGTCCTCGCCCCTTCCTGCTCGAGCAGCGCTTCGAGGACGTTCGGCAGCCGGTCGGCAGGCCCGAGCGCCTTCTCGACCCTGGCCCGGCGCCCCCGTCCGGCGGTCACTACGGCGAGGTCGCCGGGACCGACATCGCCCAGCCCGCGCTTGTCCAGCGTGAGCGGCACGCCGGGCGTGAAGTACGGCTCGCCGACGAGGAAGCGCCCGCGCCGAGCGATCTCGACGACGAGGCGGTCGGTCAGACCCTCAGGAACCGGCGAAGTGTGAGGCCGGAGCCGGCGGCGCCGAGCAGCAGTCCGAGCCCGAGAAGGATCAGCGAGATCAGCCAGAAGCCGAGCGCCTGGACGTCAGGGTCGCTCGTCAGCCTCGGGAGCAGCGACGGGAGGGCTGCCTCCTTGCTCACGAAGAGCAGGATCACGGCGAGCAGCGACCCGACGAGGCCGCAGATCAGGCCCTCGAGCATGAACGGGCCACGCACGAACCAGTTGGTGGCCCCGACGAGCTTCATCACCTCGATCTCACGCCGCCGCGCGAAGATCGAGAGGCGGATCGTGTTCGCGATCAGGATCGCGGCGGCCGAGAGGAGCACGAGGACGGCGATCCCGAAGATCGCATTGATGATGTTCGCGACCCGCAGGATCCGCTTGGCCTTCTCCTTCCCGTACGTCACGTTGTGGACGCCCTCCGGGTAGGGGCTCGCCTTGGTTCCCGTCCCGACGGCGGCGGCGATCTCCTCCACGTTCTCGGCCTTCGTCGGGTACACCGTCCAGGCGGGGCCGAGCGGGTTGTACGGGAGGTCGTTGCTGAAGATGTCGGGCCGCTGGCGCGCGCATCTCGCGGAGACCCTCTTCAGCCGAGATGAACTCGATCCGGTCCTTGTCGACGCGGGGATCCTGCTCGAGCAACACCCGGACCGCGTTCACCTGCTGAGGCGTGGCGTCCCGATCGTGGAAGACCTTCACCACGAGGCCCGCCTTGACGTCGTCGCTCCACGAGCGCGCGTAGGTCGCAAAGGCGATCACGAGCCCGAGCAGGAACATCCCGATCAGCACGGTCATGGTCGCGGCCACCGTCGTCGAGAGGTTCGCCCCGATCGAGCGCACCGCCTCGCTCAGCATCATCTTCAGCCTCATTCGGACGCGTAGCCCCCGCGGCGCTCGTCGCGTGCGATGCGGCCGTCCTCGAGCGCGATCACGCGGCGGCGCATCTTGTCGACCATCTCGCGGTCGTGGGTCGCCATCAGGATCGTCGTGCCCGAGCGGTTGATCCGGTAGAGGAGCTGCATGATCCCGACGGAGGTGTCGGGGTCGAGGTTCCCGGTGGGCTCGTCGCAGACGAGCAGCGGCGGGTGGTTGACGAAGGCGCGCGCGATCGAGACGCGCTGCTGCTCTCCGCCCGAGAGCTCGTCCGGGTAGGAGTTGCCCTTGTGCGTCAGGCCGACGAGGCCGAGCACCTCCGGCACCTTCCGCCGGATCGCGTTGCGGCTCTCGCCCTGCACCTTGAGCGCGTAGGCGACGTTCTCCGAGGTCGTCCGGTCGGAGAGGAGCTTGAAGTCCTGGAAGACGCAGCCGATGTTGCGGCGGAGCTGCGGCACCTTGCGGTGCGGGAGCCTTCCCAGGTCGCGGCCGCCGATGATGATGCGGCCTGTCGTCGGCTCGAGCTCCTTGAGCAGGAGGCGGATCATCGTCGACTTGCCGGAGCCGGACGGGCCGACGAGGAAGACGAACTCACCCTTCTCGATCACGAACGACGCCGACTCGAGGGCGACCACGTGGGGGTCGTACGTCTTCGAGACGGTCTCGAACACGATCATCGCCCCGGCGCCCGGTGCGGCGGGGGTCGGCTCCTGCTCGCCCGGCTCGGCCAGGGCGGTTGGCGTGTCTGTCACGAAGATGTCTTCCTCTACGGCTGTCATCGCAGTATGCGCGCGCGCTCACGGCGCCGTGGCTGGGCCTGGAACGACGCACCAGCTTAGCGAAAGCCCCTGCTAGACGACCTTTCCGGCGGCCTTTTCGAGCAGGTACGCCTGGATGAACGCATCGAGGTCCCCGTCGAGAACGGCGTCCGTGTTCCCGGTCTCGTGATCGGTCCGGTGATCCTTGACCATCTGGTACGGGTGGAGGACGTAGCTGCGGATCTGGCTGCCGAAACCGGTGTTCTGCGCCTCGCCGCGCTCACGCGCGAGCTCGGCCTCCCGCTCCTCCTCCGCGACCTCGGCGAGACGGGATCGGAGCAGCCGTAGCGCCGTTTGCTTGTTCGACGACTGTGAGCGCTCGTTCTGACACTGGACCACGATTCCCGTCGGGAGGTGCGTGATCCGGACCGCCGAGTCGGTCTTGTTCACGTGCTGTCCGCCGGCGCCGCTCGCGCGGTACGTGTCGATGCGGAGGTCCTCGTCGGCGATCTCGACCTCCGCGTCGTCGGTGACGAGGGGCGCAACGATCACCTGTGCGAACGAGGTCTGGCGCCGGTGGGCGGAGTCGAACGGCGAGAGGCGGACGAGCCGGTGGACGCCGCGCTCGGCCTTGAGCGTGCCGTAGGCGTTCTCGCCCGACATCGTGATCGCGGCGGACTTGAGCCCGGCCTCCTCGCCCGGGCTCGCCTCGATCGTCTCGGCCTTGAAGCCCCGGCGCTCGGCCCAGCGCAGGTACATGCGCACGAGCATCTCGGTCCAGTCCTGGGCGTCGGTCCCGCCCTCGCCGGCGTGGATCGTGACGAGCGCGTCGCCTGCGTCGTACTCGCCGGAGAAGAGCGCGTCCTCGCGGAGGCGGTCGAGGTCCTGCTCGATCGGCCGCAGGTGCTCGTCCAGCTCGCCCGCTAGGTCGCCGTCGAGCGAGAGGAGCTCCTGGGCGTCCTCGTAGTCGCGGACGAGCCGGTCGTAGCGCTCGAGTCGCTTCGTCAGGCGTGCGTGCTCGGCGGAGACGTCCGCGGCGCGCCGCTGGTCGTCCCAGAAGCCGGGCGCGCCCATCGCCTGCTCGAGCTCGGCGGTGCGGGATTGGAGCGCAGCGGGGTCAAAGGTACTCACGGACCCAGTCGAGCTGGGTCCCGATCCCCTGGAGGCGCTCCTCGACGGTCTGCGTCGTCTCTGCCATCGCGGCTTGATCGTACCGCCAGCCCGAAATCGGACCACGCGCGACCGGCGGCCGGCGCAGCTCTCGTGGGCTGCTGACCAAGAGGCCACGGCCGTGACTCGAGCCAGCAGAGCACATTCGCGCCCACCGGACGAACACCGGCACACATCTGACACGAACACCATGACCCGAGTCGACAGGTCCGAGGGACAGTCCCTCGCGATTCGTGCGCTTCTCCGAGGAACGGGCTCCGCCCGTTCCTCGCTACGACTGTTCGAGAAGGAAGCGCCGCGAACGCGTCTGCGCCAGCCGGCTCAGGCTCCGTGGCACTTCTTGTACTTCTTGCCCGAGCCGCAGGGGCAGGGGTCGTTCCGCCCCACCTTGTCGAACTCGGAAGCCACGCGCTGCTTGGTCGCGACCGATCCGCCCCCGCCGCCGACCGCACCGGCCGCGACCGCCGTGGCCGAAGCCCCGACCGCCGCCGTCGCGCCGGCCGCGGCGATCGCCTCGGAGCCGGCGAGCGACTGGTGCTCGTAGGCGTAGCCGTCGCCGTCCTCCTCGAACTCCTGCAGCTCCTGAAGCGCCGGAGCGTCCTCGGCCTGCACCTCGGCGTGGAAGAGCAGCGAGACGACCTCGCTGCGGATCAGCCGGCCGAGCTCCTCGAACATCAGATGGCCCTCGTGCCGGTACTCGACGAGTGGATCCTTCTGAGCCATGGCGCGGAGATGGACGCCCTCGCGGAGGTAGTCCATGTTCTCGAGGTGCTCGCGCCACCTCTGGTCGACCACCTGGAGGATCACGTAGCGCTCGACCTGCCGCGCGATCTCGTCGCCCCACGCCTTCGTGCGGTCCTCGTACTCCTCCTGCGCGGTCTCGGCGAAGTCGTCGACGAGCGCCTCGCGGGTCAGCTCGGCGATGTCCTCGCGGATCTCCTCCTCGGTGATGTCCGTGCCGAAGAGGTCGTTCGTCGCCTTGACGAGCTCGGCGATGTCCCACTCCTCGACGTACTCCTCGGCGGTGTACTCGGCGACGAGGCCCTCGACGACGTCGTCGATCCACTCCTTGACGTCTCCGGAGAGGTCGTCGCCCTCGAGGACGCGGCGGCGCTGCTCGTAGATGACCTGGCGCTGGACGTTGAGGACGTCGTCGTACTTGAGGACGTTCTTCCGCATGACGAAGTTCTGCTCCTCGACCTTCTTCTGCGCGTTCTCGATCTGCTTCGAGAGGATCGAGGCCTCCATGGGCTGGTCGTCCGGGAGCTTGAAGCGCTCCATGATGTTGTAGATCCGGTCACCGGCGAACAGGCGGACGACCTGGTCCTGGCCCGACAGGTAGTAGCGGGACTCGCCGTCGTCGCCCTGGCGGCCCGAGCGGCCGCGCAGCTGGTTGTCGATGCGGCGCGCCTCGTGGCGCTCGGTGCCGAGGACGTAGAGGCCGCCGAGCTCGCGGACGCCCTCGCCGAGCTTGATGTCGACGCCGCGGCCGGCCATGTTCGTCGCGATCGTGACGGCGCCGACCTGGCCGGCGTCCTTGATGATCTCGGCCTCGCGCTCGTGCTGCTTCGCGTTCAGGACGCTGTGCGGGACGCCGCGGCGCTGGAGCCGCTGCGCCAGATGCTCGGAGGTCTCGACGTCGATCGTGCCCACGAGAACCGGCTGGCCGGCCTCGTTGCGCTCGGCGATGTCCTCGATCACAGCGTCGAACTTCGAGTCCTTCGTCTTGAAGATCAGGTCGTTCTGGTCCTGGCGGACAACCGGGACGTTGGTCGGGATCTCGACCACGTTGAGGCCGTAGATCTCGACGAACTCCTTCTCCTCGGTCTTGGCGGTACCGGTCATGCCGGCGAGCTTCTCGTAGAGACGGAAGTAGTTCTGGAGCGTGATCGTCGCGAGGGTGACGTTCTCCTCCTGGATCCGCTGGCCCTCCTTCGCCTCGATTGCCTGGTGCAGGCCCTCCGACCAACGGCGTCCTTCCATGATCCGGCCGGTGAACTCGTCGACGATCTTGACCTCGCCGTCCTGGATCACGTAGTCCTGGTCCCGGTGGTACAGGGCCTGGGCCTTCAGCGCCTGGTTCAGGTGGTTGACGAGCTGGACGTTGCGCGGGTCGTAGAGGTTGTCGATCCCGAGAGCGCGCTCGATCGTGTCGATCGCGGCCTGGCTCGGCGACACGGTCTTGTGCTTCTCGTCGAAGGTGTAGTCGAGCCCGGACTGCTCCGTCTCGTCGATGCCCTTGGGCGTCACGCCCTCGCTCCGGGCGCCTTCCATGGTCTTCACGACGCGGGCGAAGTCGTAGTAGACCTGCGCGGCGACCTCGGGCTCGCCGGAGATGATGAGCGGTGTCCGCGCCTCGTCGATCAGGATCGAGTCGACCTCGTCGACGATCGCGTAGGCGAATCCGCGCTGGACCGTCCCCTCGAGGGAGACGGCCATGTTGTCGCGGAGATAGTCGAAGCCGAACTCCGAGTTCGTCCCGTAAGTGACGTCCGCCTCGTACGCGCGCTTGCGCTCCGCGAACGGCATCATGTTCTGGATGTAGCCGACCTTCATGCCCAGGGCGTCCCAGACGGGCTTCGTCCACTCGGGGTCGCGCTTGGCGAGGTAGTCGTTGACGGTGACGAGGTGGACGTTCGAGCCCGTCAGCGCGTTCAGGTACAGCGGCATCGTCGCGACGAACGTCTTTCCCTCACCGGTCTTCATCTCGGCGATGTCGCCCTCGTGGAGCGCAATCCCGCCCATCAACTGAACGTCGAAGAGCCGTACGTCCATGCTTCGCTTGAACGCCTCTCGGACGGCGGCGTAGGCCTCGAAGAGGATGTCCTCGGTCGTCTCGCCGTTCTCGAGGCGCTGGCGGAACTCGGCGGTCTTCGCCGGGAGATCGGCGCCCTCGAACTCCTCCTCCAGGGTGCCGATGTAGGCGGCTTGCTTGCCTAGCCTCTTGAGCCGCCGGCCTTCGCCGACGCGCAGGAATTTCTCGAAGCTGCCGAGGTCCGTCGCCACAGACCTAGGGTATCGGAGGCACGTCGCCCGACCCTGAGCGCGGATTACGCGTTCACAAAGGGTTTACCTCGACTGCCCAGAGCGTCCCGTGGAGCCGCTCGGCGCTCAGGACGAAGTCGGAGTGGATGGCGGCACCGTATTGCTCCAGGGCGGGGATGCTCTCCCAGGCAGGCCGCTCGTCGACGAGCAGCGTGCGCTCACCGTCCTGCACGGCGAGGCTGACGGTGTCGCCGGGGATCTCGGAGGTCAGCTCCACGACCTCGATCGCATTGGCTGCCACCGCCCAGCGATCGCCCTCGCTGCGGACTGCCCGGGCCCGGTAGGGCGGCGAGACCGACCGTTCCACGACCTCGGTCAGCGAGGAGAGCGCATCCTCCGGGAGCTCGTCCTCGACCAGCAGGGTTCCATCCGGAAGCGCAGTGAACTCGAGTGCGTCCACCGGCAGGCCTGGCGCCTCGGCGGTCCCGACTGCATCCCATTGCCGCGGCTTCCCTCCGTGCAGCACGTCCAGGGTGCCCGCGAAGGACTGCGGGTAGGCAGGCGCATGCTTCGAGCGCCACTCCAGCAGGCCGGTCCCTTCGGCGAGCTGCTCGTGAAGCGGCTTCTCGCGCCGCCGAAGGAACGGCACCGCCTGGCTCTCAGGTCTGCGGCTCGATGAGGCCGTAGGCGCCGTCGCGCCGTCGGTAGACGACGTTCACGTCGCCCGTGTCTCCGTTCTGGAAGACGAAGAAGTCGTGTCCGACGAGCTCCAGCTGGAGCACGGCTTCTTCGGGCCCCATCGGCTTGACCGCGAACTGCTTGGACTTCACGATCATCGGTTCCTCGTCGATCGGAATCGCCTCCTCCGGGATCCCTGCCTCGGGTAGCTGGCGATCGCGCCTCGACCGCCGCTTGTCGCGGTAGCGCTTGACCTGCCGCTCCAGCTTGTCCACCAGTTGGTCGATCGAGGCCCTGTGATCCTTGGACGCCTCCCGCGCCCGGAGGATCGGCCCCTTCGTCCAGATCGTCGCCTCGGCGACGTGGTTCTGTGAGATCGAGGGGTTCCGCTCGACCGCGAGCTCGAGCTCCACGCGCGTCGGGTCCGCCAGCTGGCGCCCGAGCTTCGAGAGCTTCTCCTCCGCGTACTCACGAATCGAGTCGGTGACCTCGACGTTCTTGCCCTTCACCTGGAGTCGCACCAAGCCCTCCCGAGATCGCCGTTGCCGGTCGAGCCATCGATTGTATTGACCGCACGGCACGCGCGAAGGTGACCACGTCGATGCGGGTCGCTCCAGCCTTGCGCAGCGCAGACGCCGCGGACGCCGCGGTCGCTCCGGTGGTGTAGACGTCGTCCACGAGTACCAGCCGCTTCGGGACCGGCTTGTCGGCCGAGAACGCACCGGCGACATTCCGGCGCCGGTCTGGCAGCGCCAGCCCGCGCTGGGGCCGCGGAGCGCGCGTTCGGCCGAGCGAGCGAACCACCGGCAGCCTCCAGCGTCGCCCAAGCTCCCGGGCGAGGCGCTCCGCGGGATGGTGGCCGCGGCGGACGCTTCGGTCGCCGTCGGGCGGGATGAACGCTATGGCGTCGGCGACCGGGCAGGCGAGGCAGTCGGCGACGACGTCCGCCGCCAGCTCGGCCAGCCGCCGGAGCCCGCGCTCCTTCCACGCGGCCACGACCGCGGGCACGGATGACTCGTATGCCACCGCCGCGCGGGCGGAGGCGAACGCGAGCCGTCCGGCCCGAGCACTCGCGGCAGCGCCGCACGGGCCACGCCGTCGGCGCGCCGCAGCGCTCGCAGTGCGTGCCGAGCAGGAGCGGAAGCGCGGCCCTGCAGTCCGCGCAGAGATCCTCACCCAGACGGGCGCAGGAAACGCAGCGGCGAGGCAACAGAAGGTCGAGAAGCACATCGCCTCGACGCTAGCCGGGAAATCCGCACGCATGGCGCGCGGATCTGCGCCAAGAGTGTTACTTGTCGAGCGAGTATTCGGCGCGCGCCGGGAGCCCGGCGCGCTCGCGCATCAGGTTGTCGGCGACGAGGAGCTGCTGCGGGTCGCCGATATCCATCCAGTCGCCTGCGAAGCGGTACCCGTAGACCGGCTCGCGAGTGTGGAGCCAGACGACGAAGTTGCCGGGGGCATCCGGCGATCTCCCCTCCCCGAGGTAGGCCGGGATCAACGAGGCGAGCCTCGCGGAGTAGACGTAGGACGCCGTGACCGCGAGGTCGCTTCGCGGCTCAGACGGCTTCTCCTCGAGAGAGACGACGCGATCGTCCTCGTCCAGTTCGGCGACGCCGTACTGGGTGATCAGCTCAGCGTCGGCGATCCGGTGCACGGCGATCGCGGCCTCGCCACCCTTCTCCCGCCAGAACGCGACGAGCTCGTCGAGCCCGTAACCGATCAAGTTGTCACCGGCGAGGACCAGCAGATCGTCGCCTTCGAGCCCGCCACGGTCGATCGCGAACGCCATGTCGCCGACTGCCCCGAGCCGGTCGTCGTTCGACGTTGTGCCGTCGTCGTGGACGACCACGCGCAGGGGCCGCTCGCCGCCCTCCGCCCAGTCCCGAAAGTCCGCCGCGAACCGCGAGTTCGTCACGACGTGGAGCTCGTCCACGGCGCCGACCTCGGCGATCTTGTCGTACAGGTAGTCCAGCATCGGCCGTCCTGCAAGCGGCAGGAGCGGCTTCGCGACGTGGTCGGTGAGCGGCCGGAGCCGGGTGGCGTACCCGGCCGCCAACACGACGGCCTTCAGAGCCTAGGTCCCCTCGTTCCAGGAGGCCAGGTAGTTCGCCTGCTCCTCCGTCAGCCGGTCGATCCGGATCCCCATGGTGTCCAGCTTGAGGCGGGCGATCTCGCGGTCGATCTCGTCGGGCACCGGATAGACCTTGCGCTCGAGCTCGGCCGCGTGATCCACGGCGTACTCGGCGGAGAGAGCCTGGTTCGCGAAGGACATGTCCATCACGATCGCCGGATGCCCCTCGGCCGCGGCCAGATTGATCAGCCGGCCGTCGCCAAGGAGGTAGAGCCGGCGGCCGTCCTCGAGCGTGAACTCCTCGACGAACGCCCGGGCCTCGCGTGACTCGACGGCCAGCTGGCGGAGCGCCGCGATCTCGATCTCGACGTTGAAGTGCCCGGTGTTCGCGAGCACCGCGCCGTCCTTCATTTGCTCCATGTGCTCGCGGGTGATGACGGACTTGTCGCCCGTCGCCGTGCAGAAGATGTCGCCGACCTGCGCCGCCTCGTTCATCGGCATCAGCTCGAACCCGTCCATCGCCGCCTCGATCGCGCGAAGCGGATCGACCTCGGTGACGATCACGTGGGCGCCCATGCCCTTCGCCCTCATCGCGACCCCCTTGCCGACCCAGCCGTAGCCCGAGATGACGAACCGCTTGCCGGCGAGGAGGATGTTCGTCGCGCGGATGATCCCGTCGATCGTCGACTGGCCTGTCCCGTACCGGTTGTCGAACAGATGCTTCGTCTGCGCCTCGTTGACGGCGATGATCGGAAACCCGAGTGCGCCGTCGGCCTCGAGCGCCTTCAGCCGGATCACCCCGGTGGTCGTCTCCTCCGTCCCGGCGATGATGTCGCCGAGCTGCTCGCGACGGTGTGCGTGGAGGACGCCGATGACGTCGGCGCCGTCGTCCATGGTCAGCTGCGGCTTATGGTCGACGGCGGCCTCGATGTGCTGGTAGTAGGTGTCGTTGTCCTCGCCCTTGATGGCGAAAACGGACACGTCGAACTCGTCGACTAGCGCCGCCGCGACGTCGTCCTGCGTGGACAGCGGGTTCGACGCGCAAAGAACCACGTCGGCGCCGCCCGCCTTCAGCGTGCGGGCGAGGTTGGCAGTCTCGGTCGTGACGTGGAGGCACGCCGCGACGCGGTAGCCCGAAAGCGGCTGTTCGGCCTCGAAGCGCTCGCGGATCGCGGCGAGCACCGGCATCTGCCGGTCGGCCCAGGCGATCCGCCGCACGCCTTCGGCGGCAAGGGATAGGTCTTTGACGTCGTAGCGCTTCGTGGTTGCCATCAGCTCTCTCTCTGTCTCGTTGACTGCGGGAGTGTAGTTAGGCGGCGAGGAGCCGCTCGTGCTTTCGCTGCTCCCAGTCGACCCAGTCGGCCGATCCGAAATCGGAGCCTGCGAGCCACGTGTCCACGGCGCCGCGGAGCGCCGGCTCGCGGCGCAGACGGGCGGCGAAGGCGATGTCGGTGAGCTCTGCGCCGAACCGGCTGCGAAGCTGCGCGAGCGAGCGAAGCTGGTTCAGCTCGCGCAGGCCATAGAGCCGGTACCCGGTGGCCGATCGCCGTGGGACGACGAGCCGGGAGCCTTCGACGTAGCGCAGCATTCGCGCCGACCAGCCGGTGGCGTTCGCCGCAGCACCTACGGTCAGTCCATCCATCGGACAAACCTTAACACAAGCGTGTCAAGGTCTACGGGGCGGAGGTTCCCTCCCGCCCGTACGCGTCCTCGAGCCGAACGACGTCGTCGATCTGCGGCGTCGACACCTCGAGGATCGTCGTGTCCTCGAGCGCCCGCACGCGGTGCACGGTGCCCGCCGTGATCCGGAAGGCGGCGCCCGGCGTCACCACTTCTCGCGCCGGCGACTTCTCCCCCGCCCCCGCCATCTCGATCTCTGCTCGCCCCTCGAGCACGTACCACGACTCGTCCTTCTCCCGGTGGAACTGCATCGAGAGAGCCTGTCCGGCATAGACGACGAGCAGCTTGCCGCAGTAGGCATCGGTGAGCGCCCAGATCAGCTCGTACCCCCACGGTTTGTCCACGCGCTTGGGCTCGATTGCCCAGCGGTCGAGCAGCGTCAGGTTCGGCGACAAGCGGTCCCTCGCCACACGCCGATCATCTCACTCGATTCCCGGGAACCGCTCGGGGTGCGATTCGACGAACTCCTGCGCGACCCGGAGATCCTTGGGGGTGTTCACGGTCAGCCAGAGGCCCTCGTGGCGCCACCCTCCGAGGCGGCCCTCGGACGCGAGCTCGGGGAAGGTCGTCGTCTCGTGGTCACCGCGCTCAGGCAGCCGCGCAATCGCCTCGTCGTCGAGCACGTAGAGCCCCGTGTTTACCCAGAACGGCAGCAGCGGGGCCTCGCGGAATCCCACGACGACGTCGTCCGGCCCGAGGTCGACCACGCCCAGATGGCTGCGGAGCGGCGCAACCGTGATGGTCGCCGCATGCCTCTTCTCGACATGGCGCGCGAGCAGGTCCGAGAGGTCGATGTCGAAGAGCTCGTCGCCGTTCAGCGCGTAGACCGGACCCGTCTCGCGCCGCTGCTGCGCGGCGAGGCGAAGGCCCCCGCCCCGTCCGAGCGGCTCCGGCTCGCCGACGAGCACGAGCTCGACGCCCAGATCCCCGAGCTCCTGCTCGAACGCCGCTTCCTGGCCGGCGGCGCAGCTGATCAGCACGCGTTCGACCCCGACCTCGGCGAGCAGGGCGATCTGGTACGCGGCGAGCGGGCGGCCTCCGAGCGTAACGAGCGCCTTGGGCCGGCCCTCGGCTGCCTCGCCGAGCCGCTCGGCTTTTCCGCCGGCGAGGATGATCGCCTCCATGACGCCTAGGCGAGTTCGTGCTCGGGCTCGCTCGTCTCGGGCAGCCCCGAGAGCGGCGAGGTTGGTCGGCCCACCCCCTCGTACGCGAAGCCGGCCTGCCGGACCGCGTCCGGATCGAGCATGTTTCGCCCGTCGACGATCAGCGGGTTGCGCATCGCGTCGCGGGTCTCCGCCGTGGCCAGGTCCTGCAGCTCCGCCCAGGCGGTGACGATGACCGCGGCGTCAGCGTCCTTCACGGCCTCGGCGACCGACTCGGAGATCTCGACGCCGTTCATCAGCGGGCCGGGCCGGGCAACGGGATCCCATCCGCGCACCTCGGCGCCCTCGGCGAGCAAACGGGAGGCGAGCACGATGCTCGGCGCCTCGCGCATGTCGTCCGTGTTCGGCTTGAACGCGAGCCCGAGGAGCGCCACCCGCTTGCCGCGCAGCTTCCCCAGGTGCTTCTGGAGCTTGGCGACGACGCGCCGCTTCTGGAGCTCGTTCACCTCGATCACCGCGGAGAGCAGCTGGAAGTGGTAGCCCGAGTTCGACGCGAGCTGCTTGAGCGCGGAGGCGTCCTTCGGGAAACAGGACCCGCCGTAGCCGATCCCCGCACGCAGGAAGTGCGGGCCGAGACGGTGGTCGAGGCCGATGCCGCGCGCAACCTCCTCCACATCGGCGCCGACGAGCTCGCAGACGTTGGCGATCTCGTTGATGAAGCTGATCCGCGTCATCAGGAACGCGTTGGCCGCGAGCTTGATCATCTCCGACGAGGCGACGTCGGACCGGACGACGGGCGCGTCAAGGCTCGCGTGCAGCTCCTCGACGCGGTCGCCGTCTGACTGGTCGAAGGCGCCGATCACGATCCGGTCGGGCGACATGAAGTCACGCACGGCCGTCGCCTCGGAGAGGAACTCCGGATTCGAGACGTAGCCGACGTGCTCCAGCCCTCGTGCGTCGAGCGCGGCACGGACCTTCTCACCGGTTCCGACCGGCACGGTGCTCTTCATGACGAGCACCGGGCTGCCTGAGAGCTCGGGGAGATCGTCGAGGACGCTCCAGACGTACGAGAGGTCGGCGTCGCCGGAATACGTCGACGGCGTCCCGACGCAGACGTAGAGGAAGTCGGCTTCGGATGCTGCCTCGGCCGCGTCGAGCGTGAACGCCATCCGCTCTGCATTCCGTTCGATCAGCTCGACGAGGCCTGGCTCGTGGAACGGCAGGCCTCCGCCCCGCAGCGCGTCGATCCGCTCGGAGGAGACATCTCTGACGACGACGTCGTGGCCGAGCTCGGCGAAGCAGGCCGCCGTGACGACGCCGACCCAGCCGGCGCCGAAGAATCCGATCTTGCTCATTGCTTCTTTCCTCCGACCGGCCTCAGGCCGCGGGCGATCGAGAGCATCGTCTCGTTGGAGAGCGTGTCACGGAGGGTGTTCACGACCCAGTAGTTGCCCTTGTCCGTACGGAGCACGACCATGTGCAGCCTCGCGCCGTCGTAGTAGAGATCGAAGTCCTGGTTCCCGATCCGCTGACTGACGTTCTTGCTCTCGAGGACCGGCGCCTCTTCCCAGCTCGTCTGTTGGATCCCCCAGTACTCCTGGGCGCCGGTGCGGAACG
>CAVTCN010000010.1:0-47623 GCA_963733215.1 uncultured Actinomycetes bacterium | reverse complement strand
ACGAAGCTGTTCACGTTGCCCTTGTTGGGGCCGCGATAGAAGCGGTTCCGTTCCAGCACGATGCGCCGGTTCTTCGTCCACTCCTTGATGAAGTACGCACCCGACCCGACAACCGGGGCCGAGACGCCGTCCGGGTTGACCGGCATGTTCGCCGGCATACCGCAGAAGAACGGCATTGCGAGGCGAGACAGCAGGTCAGGTGCCCGCTTCGACATCCGAATCCGAAGCGTGGTCGCATTCGGAGTCGTGACGCCGAGGCCCGCGACGCACGACCGTCGATGACGGCCGAGGCGCCTGCGATGTCCTCGATGAACGGCTGAGCCGGAGAGGCCATCCGCTTCTGCAGCGCACGGTTGATCGCCCACGCGAAGTTCTGCGCGCGGAGCGGCTGTCCGTTGCTGAGGCGGTACGAGCTCTTCAGCTTGAAGGTGTAGATCAGACCGTTACTCGAAATGGTCGGGAACCCCTGAGCAACCTCGGGCACGAGCCGGGACCCACGAGGGGCCGGAGCGTGCGGGTAGTTCAGGAGCATCGAGCACGTCGAGTAAGCGATCGTCCACGACGGCACGTAGTACCAGAGCGACGGATCGACATAGTCGATGTCGACGCTCAGGCTGTGCTTGAACGTGCCGCCGACTCTTGCGTCTCCGGTCTGCTTGCCCTGGGGAGCAGCGGCCACCTGCGGGCCCGCAACAGCGGACGCCGCTAGCAGCCCGGCACCAACCAGGAGCATTGCGACCGAAAGCATGAGTCGTCTGTGCATGAGACTCCTTTCCGCGTTTCGAGCCGACACAGGCGGTTGCGTCGACTCAGGACACATACGTGTCCCGTCTCATCAGACGAGGGCGATCAGAGTTAGTTAGCGGGTGATTAAGAGATCTTCTTGGCCCGCATCAGTGGGCCGATCCCCGCGGATCGAACGCGTCCCGCAGCCCGTCGCCGAGCAGGTTGAACGCGAGAGTCGTGATCAGAACGGCAGCGCCCGGCCAGACCATGAGCCACGGCTGCTGGAGGTAGAAGTCCGGAGCCGTCGAGAGCAGCGATCCCCAGCTCGCCGTCGGCAGCTCGATGCCCACGCCGAGGAACGAGAGACCGGCCTCGAAGAGCACGAACTGGGCGACGATCAGCGTCGAGTAGACGATGATCGGCGCGACCAGGTGGGGCAGTAGGTGCGACCGGATGATGCGCCAGTCGCTCGAGCCGACCATCTGCGCCGCCTCGATGAACTCCTTCTCGCGGAGCGACAGCACCTGCGCGCGGATGATCCGGGCTGGATAGAACCAGCCGAACACCCCGCCCACCAGGATGAGCATCAGCACCCCGGGCGACAGGATCCCGCCCAGCGTGATGTCCTGCAAGCGGTCGCCCACGGTCGCAGCGAGGGCGATGACGAACAGGAGCAGAGGGAACGCCATGACGATCTCCGTCAAGCGGGAGATCAAGGAGTCGATCGCGCCCCTGAAATAGCCGGCTGTGGCGCCGAGAAGCACCCCGATGAACATCGAGAGCAGGGTCGCTCCGATCGCGACCTCCAGCGAGACCCGCGCGCCGTACATGAGGCGGAGCAGCTCGTCGCGGCCGAGCGTGTCCGCGGTCCCGAGCGGGAAGTAGACGGCTTCCTCCTGGCCGGTCTCCGGGTTGAAGTTCGTGGCGTGTGTGTTCGGACCGACGGGGACGAGGTTCATGTCGACGCCGACGCCGGGCGACGGGAAGATGTCGTTCGGCCCGTGCCCGAGCCACTTCTCGGCCAGCGGCGCGCCCGGGAAGGCGGCCAGGATCAGCAGGATGATGACGAAGCCGCTCGCGATCGCGACCTTGTCCTTCTTGAAGCGGATCCAGACCTGCTCCCAGTAGCCGCGAGCGCGAACCGCCGTGATCTCGCCGAGCTCGCCTCCGCTCTCGAGCGCGACCTCGGCAGCGAGGCCGGCGCCTGCCGAGAGAACTTCGCGTCCTTTTTCCTTTTGCGCCATCGGGGAGGTCAGAGCATAAACGCGCGGAGCCCTGCCCTCGATTAGACGTTCTGATCGGCTCGGGGGTTAGGAGGCGGTAAGCGCGTCGGCGCCGGCGACGACTTCCAGGATTTCCTGGGTGATCTCGGCTTGCCGGGCTCGGTTCATCGCGAGCGTCAGGCTCTCGATCAGCTCAGCTGCGTTCTTCGAGGCGTTGCGCATCGCCGTCATCCGCGCGCCCTGCTCGGACGCCGCGGACTCGAGCAGCGCCCGGTACAGCTCGGTCTCGACGTACACGGGGAGCAGCCGCTCGAGGATCAGCTCGGGCTCCGGCTCGTAGATGAAGTCGCCGACGAGCGCCGGGGCTTCGTCGCCGGACTCGAGCACACTCTCGGGGATCGGGAGGATCTCCTGCTCGACGACCCGCTGGACGAGCGGCGACTCGAAGTGGTTGTAGACCACGATCACCTGGTCGACCTCTTCTTCGCCGTAGAGCTCGGTGATGTGGTGAGCGATCGCCTGGGCGTCCGCGTAGGCGGGGCGGTCGCTGAAGCCGATCCATGCCTGCTCGACGTCATAGCGGCGGAACTTCAGCGTCGAGGACCCCTTGCGGCCCGAGACGAGCCAGCGAACGTCGACGCCGTCGCGGCGCAACCGGCGCTCGACCGCGAACACGTGTCGGAGGATCTGCGCGTTGAAGGCGCCGGCCAGCCCTCGGTCCCCGGTCAGGCCCAGGATCGCCGCCGTCCGGATCTCCCGCCGCTGGAGCAACGGCAGGCCACGGACCGACGAGCTGGCGCGGGCAGTGCCGACCATCAGCTCCAGCATCCGGTCGGCGTACGGCCGCATCGCCTCGATCCGGGCCTGGGCCCGCCGCAGGCGGGCGCCCGCGACGAGCTCCATCGCCTTCGTGATCTTGCGAGTGTTGGTGACGGACCGGATCCGCCGCCTGATGTCCTGAACGGTTTCCAAGGGTTCCTAGACGACGGCCTCTTCTTGAACCGAGAAGTTCTGCTTGAACTTCTCGACCTCGCCCTTGAGCTTCTCCTCCGTGTCGTCGTCCAGGTCGCCCGACTCGCGGATCGTCTTGTACACGGCTCCCTCGGCGCGCAGGAACTCGCGCAGCTCGTCCTGGAAGCGGGGGACCTGAGCCGGCGGGATGTCGTCGAGGTAGCCGTTGATACCGGCCCAAATCGCCACGACCTGGTCCTCCATCGGCCACGGCGCGTACTGCGGCTGGTTGAGCGTCGCGACCATCCGCTGCCCGCGGGCGAGCGTCCGCTGCGTCGCCGGGTCGAGCTCGGAGCCGAACTGCGCGAACGCCTCGAGCTCGCGGTACTGGGACAGCTCGAGCCGGAGGCGGCCGGCGACCTTCTTCATCGCCTTGGTCTGGGCGCTCGAACCGACCCGGGACACCGAGATGCCGACATTCACCGCCGGGCGGACGCCAGAGAAGAAGAGGTCGGACTCGAGGAAGATCTGGCCGTCCGTGATCGAGATGACGTTGGTCGGGATGTACGCGGCCACGTCCCCTGCTTGCGTCTCGATCAGCGGAAGCGCGGTCAGCGAGCCGCCGCCGAGCTCGTCAGAGAGCTTGCAGGCTCGCTCCAGGAGTCGCGAGTGGAGGTAGAAGACGTCGCCGGGGAACGCCTCACGCCCGGGCGGCCTCCGGAGCAGCAGCGAGAGCTGCCGGTAGGCGTCCGCGTGCTTCGAAAGGTCGTCGTACATGCACAGCGCGTGGCCGCCGTTGAACATGATGTGCTCGCCCATCGCGGCGCCTGCGAAGGGCGCCATCCACTTGATCGGCGCCGCCTCGTGCGCCGCAGCGCTGACGATGATCGTGTAGTCCATCGCACCCGCGTCGCGGAGCCGTTCGTACACCTGTGCGACCGTCGAGGCCTTCTGCCCGATGGCGACATAGATGCAGATGACGTCCGTGTCCTTCTGGTTCAGGATCGTGTCGATCAGGATCGCGGTCTTGCCCGTCGAGCGGTCGCCGATGATCAGCTCACGCTGGCCGCGACCGACGTTCGTCATCGAGTCGATCGCCTTGATGCCGGTCATCAACGGCTCCTTGACCGGCTGGCGCTCGACGACTCCGGGCGCCTTGAACTCGAGCGGCCGGGTCTCCGAGGTCTCGAGCGGAGGACCGCCGTCGAGCGGGTTCCCGAGGGGGTCGACGATGCGCCCGACCAGCTGGTCTCCGACCGGGATGCTGGCGACCTGGCCCGTCCGCTTGACGGGCTCGCCCTCCTTGATCAGCTCCCATTCGCCGAAGAGCGCGGCGCCGACGTTGTCCTCCTCCAGGTTGAACGCGATCCCGGTGACGCCGTGCTCGAACTCGAGCATCTCCATCGCGACGGCGTTCTCGAGCCCGTGGACCCGGGCGATGCCGTCGCCCAGCTGGAGCACGCCGCCGACCTCCGCGAGGTCGGTCTCGACGTCGTATTGCTCGATCCGCTCCTTCAGGATCGAGGTGATCTCTTCTGGGCGCAGCTTCACTCGGTTAGCTCCTTCCGGTTCCTGTCAGCTGACGGCGGAGGTTCTGCAGGCGGGCCCGGACGCTCGCGTCCACGCGGTGGGATCCGGCCTGCAGCACGAAACCTCCGATGAGACTGGGGTCGACCGAGCGCGTGGCGCGCAGCTTGCGGTCGGAGGCGCCTTCGATCCGCTCCAGGATCCGGCGGGCGTCGTCGTCCGACAGCTCGACGGCGGTCGTGAGCTCCACGTCCAGGATCCCCTCCTCACGAGCGACGAGTGCGTCGAGCTCTCGCGCGATCGCGGGCAGCTCGTTCGCGCGGCCCTTCTCGGAGACGAGCAGCAGGAAATTGCGGACGGTCTCGTCGGCCCCGGCCAGGATCGAGCGCAGCGCGTCCACGCGCTCCTTCGTGTCGATCTCGGGGTTCTCGAGCAGCGCGCGCAGCTCCGGAACCTGTTCCATCGCGGCAACGAACTCCGCGAGCTCCCCCCGGACCGCCTCGAGCTTGTCCTGCTCCTTGGCGGACTCGAACAGGGCGTTCGCGTAGATGCGCTCGGCGACAGCCACGACTACTTGACCTCCTCCAGGGCGGAGAAGTCCAGCTCCCCGATGGCGTCGTCGATCAGCCGGCGGTGATCCTCGTCATTCAGGACCTTGCCGGTCACCTTGCTCGTCGCGATCACCGTCAGGTCGGCTACCTCGGCCGCGGATCTGCTCGAGCGCGCGGCGCGTCTCGGCCTCAATCTGCTTCGTCGTGTCCTCGAGCCGCCGCTGCCGCTCGGCCTCGAGCTCCTCCTTCATCCGCTCGCGCTGCGAGTCCGCGACCCGCCTTGCCTCGGCCAGGATGCCCTCGGCGTCGCCGCGGGCCTGCTGGATCATCGCGCGGTGCTCCTCGAGCAGAGCGCGGGCCTCGGCGCGGGCCTTGTCCGCCTCCTCGATCGCCTGCCGGATCCGGTCCCGGCGGGCGTCGATCGCCTTCTGCACCGGCCCGAAGATGTACCTCCGCAAAACGAAGAACGTGATGCCGAAGCACAGGAGGGTCCAGATCATGAGGCCGGGCACGACCTCGATCAGGGGGTTGGCGGCGACGAGCATCTCGATCAGACCAGGACGAAGGCGAGCAGCCCGCCGATCAGGCCGTAGAAGACGACTGCCTCGGTGAGCGCGAAGCCGAGCCACTGGATTCCCGTCAGCTCACCCCGGAGCTCCGGCTGCCGCGCGACGGCCTGGATCATCGAGCCGAAGATGTTCCCGATGCCGATGCCGGCGCCGAGCGAGCCGAGGCCGATGCCGAGTGCGAGCGCGACCGCCTTGCCGGCGTCGACGCCGTCCTCGGCGGCCGCGAAGACGATTGCAGCGAGGTTCATTCCTTCCTCCTTAGTGCTCGGGCTCGATGGCCGAGCCGATGTAGATGGCTGACAGGGCGGCGAAGATGTACGCCTGGATCGAGACCACGATCAGGACCTCGAAGAGGTAGAAGAGCGTGGCGAACGGCACCGCGAAGATCGAGAGGAACACGCTCTCGAGCACGAAGATCAGCCCGATGAAGGTCAGGATCAGCATGTGGCCGGCGAGCATGTTCGCGTAGAGCCGGACGGAGAGCGAGATCAGGCGCATGAACTGGCCCAGCACCTCCAGCGGGACGATCAACGGGTACATCGCCTTCGGCACGTCGGGGATCCAGCTCTTGAAGTAGCCGACGGCGCCGTTCGCGCGGATCCCTTCGATGTGCGTGAAGAAGAACGTCATCAGCGCGAGCGTGAGGGTGACCGAGAGCGTGGAGGTGGCGGCGTAGATCCCCCAGGTCGGAAGCTCGACGCCGAACAGCTCGAAGGTCTCGTCCGAGAGCGGCAGCGGGATGAACCCGATCATGTTCACGACCCAGATGAACAGCGCCAGCGACGCGACGTATGGGAACCATCGGCCGATCGCCTTCGTCGGCAGCCCCTGCTCGGCGATCTGGGTCTGCGTGATCTCGTAGACCCACTCGCCGACGGTCTGGCGGCGATCCGGGTCGGTGCCCAGCCGCCAGCGCATCAGGAACCAGCCCAGCAGGATCGTGAGCACCGAGCCGAGGATCAGGTAGGCGACCGCCTTGTTGATGGAGAGGTCGAGCGGCCCGATGTGGATCGGGATCCATTCGTGGAGCAGCCACTCATGCGAGGGGTCGAACTTCTCCTCCTCCTCGCCTTCGACGGTGGAGGCAAGGGCCGAGGCAGGCAGCGTCAGCCCGAGGCCGAGGACGAATGCGAGCGCACGCTTCATCGAGCGCGCCGGGCTCCCGAAGTAGGTGAGGAGCGACAGGCCGAGCTCGAGCGTGTACGCCAGCGCGTAGACCGCGCCCGCCGCGAGGCCGACCTCCTGGTTCGAGGCCGCGACGATGATCACGACCACCATCACGGCCACCGGCCTGAACATCATCCCGACTCCCCTCACGCCTGAGGCGGCGAGATTATCGGCGCCGAGCTGCAGGCGTGAGAGCAGCACGCCGAGGGCCTGCGCGCAGAGCCAGAGGATCGCGCCGAGCGCCCACGCCGCGGAGCGGCCAGCCGGCGGCGACGAAGACCGGGAGCGCGAGCGCCACGACGGCGGCGCCTCCGGCCACCGGGACCAGCCGGCTCGGAATGGGCCGCGGTGTCGCCCAGACGTCTCTCATCAGAACGCGCTCCGGTAGCGGCGGTAGACGGCGAAGATCCCCGCGGGGATGCTGACGATCGCTCCGACGAGGGCTCCGATCGGCCAGGCGCCCGCCAGCCAGCCCACGACCGCGCCGATGCCGATGCCGGCCACGGTGGTGCCGAGAAGGACGGCGCCTGCCCCAGCCGGGTCTAGCGACTCGCGAGGGGCGCGCTCCATTCCAGGCCGAGCATACCAAAGCTTGTAACAACGGAAACCCGCATGGTTCCGCGAAAACTGCGTGAGCTTGTAGCGAGGTTAGGCGCTGCGCCGAGCGTCGTCCCTCGCCTGCTCCTCGCGGCGCCGGATGCGCGGGTTCGCGAGCTTGACGATCTCCAGAAGGTAGGCGATGTACACCGACGCCGCGAGCGCCAGGAGCGCCATTCCGCCTGCGATCAACGCGTTCGAGAGATCCCACTCGCCGCGCGGGCGCGGCGGCAGGAAGCGGGTCGAGAGCGCCGCCGCGGCGAGGATCCCGCACCACGCGTACATGTAGACGACCGCGCGCTTCTGCGAGAAGCCGATGTTCATGAACCGGTGGTGGAGGTGCGTGCGGTCGGCCTCGTAGAGCGGCTGGCGGTACTTGAGCCGCTTCGCGACGACGAACGACGTGTCCACGATCGGGATCGCGAGCACGAGCAGCGGCAGGACGAGCGTCGCCAACGCGGCGGTCTTGACGAGCCCCTCGATCGCGAGGGTCGCGAGCAGGAAGCCGAGCAGGAGCGCGCCCGAGTCGCCCATGAAGATCCGCGCCGGATAGAAGTTGTGGTGCAGGAAGCCGAAGCAGGCGCCGGCGACGATCGCCGAGAGCAGGGCCGCCTCCGGGGCGCCGAGCGAGAGCCCGATGATGGCGAAGGTCGAGCCGGCGATCGCGCAGATCCCGGCCGCGAGGCCGTCCATCCCGTCGAGGAAGTTGACCATGTTCATGATCGCGACGACCCAGACGATCGTTGCCGCGCCGGCCGCCCACTCCGGCAGCTCCTGGCTCCCGAAGCCGGGGAACGTGAAGCGGTCGACCGTGACGCCGAAGCCGACGGCGACCGCGCCGGCGGCGACCTGGCCGCCCAGCTTCCCCCACCACGGAAGGCCGCGAAAATCGTCGATCGCCCCGACCGTCGTCGCGATCGCGGCGCCGAGCAGGATCCCGCGGTAGGGCCCGTCGAGCTCGAGGAACGCGAGCGCCGGCACGAAGATCCCCAGCAGCAGTGCGATCCCGCCCAGCCGCGGGACCGGATGCGTGTGCACGCGCCGCGTCTCCCCCGGCTCGTCCACGACGCCGAGGTACCGGGCGAACCGCCCGACGCCCGGCGTCAGGAGCAGGACGACCGCCAGCGCGAGCAGGAACCCCCAGATGACCTCCGGGTTGTCGCGAAGGGTTTCCAACGCCTCTTACTTCGTGCCGTACAGGCGGTCTCCGGCGTCGCCGAGACCGGGAACGATGTAGCCCTTCTCGTTCAGCCCGCGGTCGACAGCGGCCGTGACGATCCGGACCTCGGGATGCTCCGCGTGCACGCGCTCGATTCCCTCCGGCGCCGAGACGAGACAGACGAGCGTGACCGTCCGGGCGCCTGCGTCCTTGACCTTCGTGATCGCCGCGACGCTCGAGTTGCCGGTCGCGAGCATCGGGTCGAGCACGATTGCGTCGCGGTCCTCGAGGTCGTTCGGCAGCTTGACGTAGTACTCGACAGGCTCGAGCGTCTCCTCGTCGCGGTAGAGCCCGATGAAGCCGACGCGCGCGCCGGACACGAGCGAGAGCACCCCGTCGAGCATCCCCATCCCCGCCCGGAGCACCGGGCAGACGGCGACCTTCTTCCCGGAGATCCGCTGGACGGTCGTCCGCTCGAGCGGCGTCTCGATCTCGACGTCCTCCGTCGGGAAGTCCTTCGTCGCCTCGTAGGTGAGGAGCAGCGTGACCTCGTTCGCGATCTTGCGGAAGTGCACCGTCGGCGTGTCCTTCTCGCGCAGGTACGAGAGCTTGTGCTGCACCAGCGGGTGCTTGACCTCGATCAGCCGTTCGGTCGCGACGGCGGTCACGCGACGTACGTCGTGAAGCCGCGGAAGCCCGGATAGAGCGGATGCTTGTCGCAGAGCGCCGCGCTCCGCGCCGCAAGGACTCCGACATCGGCGCCGTCGCGAAGCGCCTCGACGATGACCTCGCCCACCTCGGCGAAATCGTCCTCGACGAAGCCGCGCATGGTCGCTGCGGGCGTCCCGATCCTCACTCCCGACGCGACCGTCGGCGGCTGCTCGTCGAACGGCACCGTGTTCCGGTTCACGGTCAGCTTGACCTCGGCGAGCCGTTCCTCCGCGTCCTTGCCCGTCCAATCGGTGTTGCGCAGGTCGAGCTGCAGGAGATGCGTGTCGGTGCCGCCGGTGAGGACGTCGAGGCCGCCCTTCATCAAGGTGTCCGAGAGCGTGTCCGCATTCGCGCGCACCTGGCGCTGGTAGTCCCTGAACGCCTCGGTGGCAGCGATCCGGAAGCAGGTCGCCTTGGCCGCGATCGTGTGCTGAAGCGGGCCTCCCTGCATCCCCGGGAAGACCGCGCGGTCGACGGCCTGCGCATGCTCCTCGCGGCAGAGGACGAACCCGGCGCGCGGCCCCGCCAGAGTCTTGTGCGTCGTCGAAGTGACGAAGTCGCAGTGCTCGACGGGGTTCGGGTGCAGCCCGGCTGCGACGAGCCCGGCGAAGTGGGCCATGTCGCAGAGCAGCAGGGCGCCGACCTCGTCCGCGATCTTCCGGAACTGGTCGGTCTCCACGGTGCGCGGATACGCCGACCCGCCGCAGACGATCAGCTTCGGCCGGTGCTCCTTCGCGAGGTGGAGCACCTCGTCGTAGTCGACCATGTTCGTCTCGCGCGAGACGCCGTAGTGGACGATCGTGTACAGCCGGCCGGAGAAGTTGACCTTGAGACCGTGCGTGAGGTGGCCGCCGTGCGAGAGCTCGAGCGACAGGATCGTGTCGCCGGGCTTGAGCGCCGCCATGTAGACGGCCATGTTCGTCTGGGCGCCCGCGTGCGGCTGGACGTTCGCGTGGTCGGCCCCGAAGAGCGACTTCGCGCGGTCGATCGCCAGCTGCTCGATCTCGTCGACGACCTCGCAGCCGCCGTAGTAGCGCTTGCCGGGGTAGCCCTCCGCGTACTTGTTGGTCGGCGTGCTGCCGATCGCCTCGAACACCGAGGGCCAGGTGAAGTTCTCGGAGGCGATCAGCTCGATCTGCCCACGCTGGCGCTCGAGCTCCTGCCCGAGCAGGTCGGCGATCTCGGGATCGACGTCGGAAAGGCCCGCGGTGCGGAGCTGGTCGAGCGTCTCCTGAGCGATCGCCATCCCCGGGATCGTACCCCGGACTCAGGCCGACGAGACCTGCTCGAGGGCCTCGGCGATGGGCACCGCGCCCTCTCGGACTACGACCGGCTCCGGCCCGGTGAGATCGACGACCGTGGAGGGCATCCCCGGCAGTTCACCGCCGTCGAGCTCTGCCGCACAGCCCTCGCGAAGCTCGCGCGGAACGTTCTCGAGCCGCCGAGGATCGTCGCCACCCGGCAGGTTGGCGCTCGTGGCCGCGACGGCCCCGACCTCATCGAGGACAGCACGGGCCTCGCCTTCGAGCTCCGGTATCCGCACACCGATGGTTTCCGGTCTGTCGCCGGTGAGCCAACGGAAGCGACCGGCCGGGTTGGGGAGGATCAGCGTGTACGGCCCCCGGAGCAGCGGGCGCCCGGCAAGCTCCGGCACGGCGTCGACTACAACGTCCTCGCTTGCCGCGAGCAGCGCTGTCGGCTGCGCCTTCCCGCGCCCTTTCAACCGGTAGAGGCCGTGTACGGCTTCTTCCCGAAACGCGTCGGCGCACAGCCCGTACACCGTGTCGGTCGGAAGGATCACGGGCTCACCGGCCCGGATCGCCTCGACGACCCGATCGATCAAGGGCGACGACCGTCGACCACGCGCTCGTGGCCGGCCAGGTCCTCCGAGATACGAACCTCGCGGAAACCGAGTTCCCGCAGCCGTGCTGCGACGTCGCCGGCCTGTCCGTCGCCGACCTCGAGCACGAGCGCACCGCCCGGAACGAGCGTCTCGAGCGCCGCGCGGGCAACTGCCTCGTGCCCGCCTTCCCCGACCAGCGCCTCTCGCGGCTCGATGCGGAGCTCGGGCTCGAGCGCCTCGAGCTCGTCGGACGCCACGTACGGCGGGTTCGAGACCACGAGGTCGAACGGGCCCTGCTCGCCGGCGAACAGGTCGCCGTGGATAAGCCGCACACGGCCGTTCAGAGCGGCGCGGCGGCGGTTCTCCTCGGCCACCTCCAGCGCGGACGCCGAGACGTCCGTCGCGACGACCCGTGCGTCGGGCCGCTCGTCCGCGATCGCAAGCGCGATCGCGCCGGAGCCGGCGCCGACGTCGATGACGGTGGGAGCTTCGACGCCCCGAAGGAGATCGAGGCAGCGCTCGACGACGCTCTCCGTCTCCGGCCGCGGGATCAGGACGCGCGGATCCACCACCAGCGTCAGCCGCCGGAAGCCCCACTCGCCGAGGATGTATGCGAGCGGCTCCCGCGAGGCGCGCCGCGCAACGAGCGCCCGGTAGCGGTCGAGCTCGTCGGCCGCGAGCGCCCCTCCCGTGCTGTGCAGCTCGCTCCGGCGCCGCCCGAGGATGTGGGCGAGCAGCCACTCGGCGTCCACCTCCGGCGAGGGACACTCGGCCCGCTCGAGCGCGGCCGCGCCCTCGGCGAGAGCCTCTCGAACGGTCACACCGCAGCGGCTTCGAGCGCCCGGCGCCGCTCCTCGTCACCCAGCGCGCCGGTGAACTCGTCCAGCTCGCCGCCGAGCACGGCGTCGAGCCGGTGCGCCGTGAGCTTGACCCGGTGATCCGTGACCCGGTTCTCGGGAAAGTTGTAGGTGCGGATCTTCTCCGCCCGCTCGCCGCTTCCGATCTGGGACCGCCGGGCGCTCTCGAGCTCGGCCCGCTGCTTCGCCCGCTCGAGCTCGAACAGCCTCGCGCGCAGGACGCGCAGGGCCTTGGCGCGGTTCTGGATCTGGGACTTCTCGTCCTGCATCGAGACGACGAGATTCGGTTGGGAGGTGGGTGATCCGGACGGCGGAGTCGGTCGTGTTGACGCTCTGCCCGCCCGGGCCCGTCGAGCGGTACACGTCGATCTTGAGGTCGTTCGGGTCGATCTCCACCTCGACCTCCTCGGCCTCCGGCATGACGGCCACCGTCGCCGTCGAGGTATGGATGCGGCCCTGCGACTCCGTCGCCGGGACGCGCTGCACGCGGTGCGTGCCCCCCTCCCACTTGAAGACCGAGTAGGCGCCGTCGCCCTTGACCGCGAACGTCACCTCCTTGAAGCCGCCGCCCTCGTTGGGGCTCGCCGACAGCTGCTCGGACGAGAAGCCCCGCCGCTCGGCGTAGCGCGTGAGCATCCGGTAGACGTCGGCGGCCCAGAGTCCGGCCTCGTCGCCCCCGACGCCCTGGCGGACCTCGAGAATCACGTCTTTCCGGTCCGCGGGGTCAGCCTCGACGAGCGCGAGCTTCAGCTCCTCCTCGAGCCGTGCGATCTCGGCCGGGTCGGGAGCGAGCGACGCAAGCTCGGGATCCTCGCGCGTGGCCTGCAGATCCTCCTGCGCCGAGCGCCACTGCCGCGCCAGCTTGTACGGGCCCTCGAGCTCCTTCAGGCGGCGACCCGCATCGGCTGCCTCACGGTGGTCGTTGTAGACGGCAGGGTCGGACATGCGCTCCTGCGCCTCGTTGTACGAGCGTTCCAGGTCGTCCACGAGCTGCTCGATCCCGGCCATAGAGAAAGGTTAGATCAGCCTCGTGCGGGTACATCAGCGAGCGATGGCGGTGCGGCTGCTCGCGCTGGTCGTGCTGGCCGTTGTCCTCGGCGGCTGCGGCTCGTCCGACGACCGCCGGAGGAAGCGGCGCCGGCGACGCGCTCGCGTACCTGCCGGCGGACGCCTCGACCGTCCTCCTTCTCTCCACGGACGTCGACGGCGAGCAGTGGGATGCGTTCGACCGCCTTGTGGTGCGTCGGATCGCGGACGACAACGAAGCTGAGAAGTCGTTTGACGAGTACGCCGAAGAGGCGTTCAGGGAGTCGGAGGGCGTCGACTGGGAGGAGGACGTCAAGCCGCTGCTCGGAAACGACATCGCAATCGGGATCGAAGGTGACCCGATCGGGCTGCTGCGCGGAGATGGCGAGTCCTCGTTCGTCGTGGCACTCGACACGCGAGGCGGCGACATCGAAGCGGTTCTCGAAAAGGCTGGTTGGAAACCCGCCGGAGAGGCAAACGGTGCGACGCTCTATACCGAGGAGGAGGGCGACGACGTCTTCGCCGTCGAGGACGGCGTCTTTCTGACCGCCGAGAACGAGGCTGCCCTGCGGAGCGCACTCGAGCGCCGTGATGCCGGCGACGGGCTCGACGATGACACCGTAGAGGAGGAGCTCGCGGACCTCCCTTCGGGCTCCTTCGCGCGCGGCTTCGGAACGCTCGACGGGCTCGCCGAGCAGGAGCAGCTGCGCCGCTTCGCCAACGTCGGGTTCCTCCAGGTCCTCGAGACGTGGGCCGCCGCGGTGCGGTTCGAGCAGGACGAGCTCAATGCCGAAGTCGCCGTCCGCCTCGACGAGGAGCAGGTCGAGGAGGAGGATCTCCCGGTCGTCAGCGGCGAGGAATCACCCGAGATCGTGCCGCGCGACACCGAGATCTCCGGCGGCAACCTCAACCAGAGCCAGACGACCGCTTCCTCCTTCGCGCGGTGCAGGCCGCCTATCCCGAACTCGCGGTTCGTCAAGGCGGTCGACGCGCTCGACGAGGATCTCGGTATCAGCTTCGAGGAGGAGATTCTCCGGCAGTTCAACGGCCCGAGCGCCTCCTACGTGAGCCCGGACGGCCGAACCTTCGCCGCGCGCAGCGAGGTACGCGACCCCGAGGCGCTGCGCGAGCTCCTCCCGCGGATCGCGCCGCACCTTCCGGCACTCGTCGAGGGCCTTCAGGGCCTGCAATCGGAGGGCATGGCGCTGCTCTTCCTGCTCGCGCCCGACGCGCCGGCCGCGGCGCCGATGCAGGGCGTGAAGGTGGATCCTCCCGAGACCCCGGACGGGCTTTACCGCATCTCCGGCCTGACCGGCGACGGCCCGGCGGAGCTGCACCTCGGCCTGATCGGCGACGTCTTCGTCGTCGCGTCCGACGAGCAGCGCGCGAGGGAGATCGCCGCTGCGGACACCGAGCCCGCAAAGGGAGCGAAGGGAGCGGGCGTGCTGCGCGCCGACCTCGCGAAGATCAGCCGGGCCCTCGGCGACTTCCTGTTCCTCTTCCCGCTCGAAGGCAAGGAGCTCGTCGCCTCGCTCGAGGCGAGCACGGACGAGCTCCGCGCGCGAGTCCGGATCGAGCTCGAGTAGCTACGCCATGACCTCGACCTTGCGCTCGGCAGGGTCGAGGCGGCCTTCGCGCTGGAGGACGTCCTTCAGCGCGCGGATCGAGACTTCGAGCTGGTCGAGCGAAGGCTCCCGGGTGGTAAGCCGCTGGAGCCAGAGCCCGGGCGCGAGCAGCGTCATCAGGAAGCGGTTGTCGGTGTGCTTCCCGGCGAACCGGATCAGCTCGTAGGCGATCCCGGCGATGACCGGGAGCAGGGCGATCCGCGAGAGGATCAGCCAGTGCAACGGAGGCTGGCCGAGGAACGCGAAGACGAAGATCGCGATCACCATCACCCAGAGCAGGAACGCCGTGCCGCAGCGCGGGTGGATGAGGCTGAAGCGCTGCACGCGCTCCGGCGTCAGCTCCTCGCCGGCCTCGTAGGCATTGATCGCCTTGTGCTCGGCGGCGTGGTACTGGAACACGCGCTTGAGATCCGGCAGGAACGAGATGAGGACGAGGTAGAGGATGAAGATCGAAACGCGGATCAGACCCTCGATGACGACGAACTGGCCGGTGTCGTCGAACGGCAGCCAGCTCGCAATCAGGGCGGGAGTGACCTTGAAGAGCACGAGGGCAAACCCGATCGCGATCGCAAAGGCGAAGATCAGCGCGCCGCGGCCGATCTCGGTCGAGACCTCCTCGTCGTCGCCCTCCTCCTGCGCCGCGTAGTTGGCCGAGATCGCCAGCGCACGGAAGCCGATTGCGAGCGACTCGCCGAGGGCGATGATCCCGCGGATGATCGGCAGCCGGAAGAACCGGTGGCGGAGCATGACCGATTGGATGTCACGCTCGACCGTGGCGATCTCACCGTCCACCTTGCGGACGGCGAGCGTCCAGTTCGAGGGGCCGCGCATCATCACGCCCTCGAGGACTGCCTGACCCCCAATCGGTGCTGCCATTAGCTCAGCTTAGGCTTAACCGCGCCGAGCGCCGCCGGCGCGCTCCAGTCGCCGCTGGAAGCGCTCCACCCGGCCGCCCGTGTCGACCAGCTTCTGCTTGCCCGTGTAGAACGGGTGACAGTTCGAGCAGATCTCGACGTGCATCTCGGCCTTCGTCGAGCGCGTCTCGAACGTGTTCCCGCAGGAGCACTGCACTGTCGCGACGACGTAATCGGGATGGATGTCCGGCTTCATGGCTGGGCCAGGATAGCAGCGGCGGTCTGGGCGGCGACGTTGCCGCCCGTGACGACGCAGACTACGGTTTCGTGCTCCTTTGCGGCGACTTTGCCGCTCATGAGCGCGGCGACGGCGACCGCTCCGGCCGGCTCGCAGGCGAGCTTCGCACGCTCGTAGAGCAAGCGCATGGCGGCTTCGATCTCCTCCTCTTCGACCGGCACCGTCGCGATCCCGTGCTCCTGCGCAATCCGCAGCGGAAGCTCACCCGCGAACGGCGCATTGAGGCCGTCGGCGATCGACGTCGGGGTGACCGGTACCGGCCGGCCGGCCTCGAGCGCCGCGGTCAGGGCGTTTGACTGCACCGGCTCGACGCCCACCACACGCACGCCGGGAAGGGCCGTCGCGATCCCGGAGATGAGGCCGCCACCCCCGACCGGGACGACGACGACATCGACGTCGGGCACGTCCTCTCCGATCTCCAGCCCGACCGTGCCCTGGCCCGCGATCGTGTTCGCGGAGTCGAACGGATGCACGAGCGTCCGGCTGGTCTCCCGCCGAAGCTCGTCGAGCCGCTCGAACATCTCCGCCGGGTCCCAGGCCTCGAGGTCGACCTCGGCGCCGTAGCCGCGCGTCGCAGCGATCTTCGCCTCGCTGGCCGTCCGCCACATCACGAGGAGTGCGTCGATTCCCTCGAGGGCGGAGCAGTACGCCAGCGCCTGTGCATGGTTCCCTGCCGAGGCGGCGATCACGCCGCGGCGCCGCTCCTCCTCGGAGAGCCGGCTCAGCGAGTTGAGGACGCCACGCGGCTTGAACGACCCCGTGCGCTGGAAGAGCTCAGCCTTCAGATGGACGCGCGGCCCGAGCGTCGCGGAGCTGAAGGTCGGCGTCCGGTGCAGCCGGCCGTCGATCGCCTCTCGGGCCGCCAGGACGTCGTCGCGGGTGATGGACGTGTCCGGCCCCGGCTAGGTGAGCTTGTACTCGGGGCCTGCGCCGCCCTCGGGCGGGGTCAGGCGGCCGCCCTTGGCGGTGATCGCCCCGCACTGGACGCAGTTCGACGGCGTGACCTCGACGCCGCCGCCCTCCTTGGCCTCGTAGACCTGAGCCGGGCACATGTGCTCCCACATGCGCGCCACGCCTTCAGGCACGTCGGTCCGCAGCTGGATGTGGTTCGGGGCGTCGTCCCGCGTCTTGTTCCCGGAGAGGAAAACAGAGGAGAGCTTGTCGAACGTGAGCTTGCCGTCCGGCTTCGGGTAGCGCGACGCGCGTTTCGTCTTGATCAGGTCCTGCTCGGCGTCTCGATGGGTCTTCCTGTTGCCGGGCGGGAACATGCCGAAGCTGATGGTCGCCATCGCCGCCATCGCGCTGCCGAACCAGAAGCCGTGGCCGAACGGCTGGCGCATGTTGCGGACGCGCTTCAGGTCGTTCCAGATGAACGTGTCCCGAATCGCCTGGTCATACGAGGCCAGCGCGCCGGGCGTCCAGGGCGTTCGTCCGCGCTGGAGCGCCGCGAACGCGGCCTCCGCTGCGAGCCGCCCCGATTCGATCGCGTAGTGGATGCCCTTCAGCGCGGGCACGTTCACGAAGCCGGCGCCGTCTCCCGTGATCAGCAGGCCGGGCGCATGCATGCGCTGGGGGACGGCCACCAAACCCCCTTCCGGGATGGTCTTCGCACCCCAGCCGATCCGCTCGCCGCCGGCGAGCACTTTTCGAACCATCGGGTGCGTCTTCAGCTGCTGGAGCAGGTCGTGGGGCGAGACCTCGAGGTCGCGGTAGTCGAGCCCGACGACCATCCCGACGGTGACCATGTCGTCACCCATCGGGTAGATGAACGAACCGCCGAACTCCCGGTACTGATGGCCGCCGCGCAGCGGCCAGCCCATCGTGTGGATGATGCGGTGGAGCGGCTTCGGGACCTTCCAGATCTCCTTGACGCCCAGAGCCCAGACCTGCGGGTTCTCACCTGCGAGGCTGAACCGGTCCATCGCGACGCCGGTGAGGTGGCCCTGGGTCCCCTCGGCGAGGACGGTCACCTTGGCCGTAACGTCGGAGCCGGGCTCGAAGTTCGGGAGGGGCTCGCCGTCGCGCCCGCGTCCCTTGTCGCCGGTTCGGACGCCGACGGCTCGCGCCCCGTCCACGAGCAGCTTCTCCGCCGCGGTCTCCGGAAGGAGGTAGGCGCCGCCGGCCTCAGCCTGCTCCCCAAGCCAGCGCGTGAGCTCGGACAGCGACGCGATGTAGTTCCCGTCGTTGCGCATCGTCGGCGGCGCCGGGATCCGAAGCGCGGAGCCCTTTGTGAGGTAGTAGACGCCCTCGCGTTCGACCGGCCCGTAGAACGGCATCTCCTCGACGCGGACCCGGTCTCGGAAGAGCCGGCGCAGCGCGCGGGGGTTGACCACGGCGCCCGACAGCGAGTGCGCGCCGACTGCCTTGCCCTTCTCGAGCACGGCGACCGGAACCTCGCCGAGCCGCTCTGCGGTCTCGGGCGACTCCTCGAGCAGCTGGCCGAGGCGGATCGCGCACGCAAGCCCGGCCGGGCCGGCGCCGACGATCAGTACACCGACGTCGATCCGCTCTTCCGGCGGGTCCGTGGGCGCGGCGACGTAGTCGCGCGGGTCGAAGGGCGGCGCGTACTCGGCTGGCTTCACGACCTGCGCTGGCGGACGAGCTGGGTCAGCTTCGGGACGATCTCGTTGAGATCGCCGACGACCCCGAGGTCCGAGTACTCGAAGATCGGCGCGTTCGGGTCCTTGTTGATCGCGACGATGACGCCGGAGGACTGCATGCCGACCTTGTGCTGGATCGCGCCGGAGATCCCGCAGGCGATGTAGAGCTTCGGCGAGACCGTCTTGCCGGTCTGGCCGACCTGCGTGGCGTACGGGTACCAGCCGGCGTCGACGACTGCCCGTGTCGCCGCCACGGCGCCGCCGAGCGCCTGCGCCAGCTCCTCGACGAGCTTGAAGTTCTCCGGTGCGCCGAGCCCGCGGCCCCCGGCGACGATCACGTCGGCCTCCTCGATCGACGGCCCCTCGCTTTCGGCATGCGCGCGCTCGACCATGGTCGCCGCCGTCGAGAAGTCCTCGAACTGGGCGTCGACCTCCTCGACCTCCGCGGAAGCGTCGCCGCCGGTCTCCTGCGGATCGAAGGTGCCGGCGCGGATCAGCGCGAGGCGGGGCTCGGAGCGCCAACCGACATCGACCAAGACCGAGTCGCCGAGCGCCGGGCGCTTCCCGATCAGGTTCCCGTCCTGCTGGACGAGGTCGGTGAGATCCCAGTTCAGGCCCGCCTGGAGGCGGGCCGAGAGCCCGGAAGCGACGTCGGCCGAGAGGACGGAGGCCGCGAAGAGCACGGTGTCGAAGCCGCGGTCCTTGACGATCGACGCGAGGGCGTCCACGCGCGGCTGCGGCAGCGGCGCCTCGAGCTCGGGCTTGTCGACGACCAGCACCTTGGCGGCGCCGAACTTCCCGGCCCCGGAGGCGATGTCCTTCACGCCCGACCCGAGCACGACGCCCGTTACGTCCTCGCCCAGCGTGGCCGCCTTGGAGAGGACGCCGAGCGACGGCTTCAGCAGCTCGCTGTCGTGGTGCTCCAGGAAGACGAGGGTGCTCACAGCAGCTTCCGTTCGGCGATGAACTCGACGATCTTGTCCGCGGCGGAGCCATCGTCCTCGATCTTCACGGTGTCGCCGCGCGGCGGCGGATCATTGAGCGCCTCGACGGTCGTCTTCGATCCCGCCTCGCCGACGTCCTGAACGCCCAGCTCCGAGACGGACACGGTGCGCTGCGGCTTGGAGCGCGCGCCCATGATCCCCTTGAGCGACGGATACCGAGGCTCGTTGATCGCGTCGGACACCGCGAGCACCGCCGGGGTCGGCGCCTCGATCGTGTCGTAGCCGAACTCCGTCTGCCGCTTGCCGCGCACCTTCCCGTCGGAGACCTCGAGCTCGGCGACCTGCGAGATCACCGGGAGCCGGAGCCGGTCGGCGACAGAAGCCCAGAGCACGGCGCCGTCGGAGTCGCTCGACTGCTGGCCGAAGACGATCAGGTCGGCGCCCTCCTTCTCCAGCGCCGCGGCCAGCGCGTTGGTGGTCGCGACGAGGTCGGAGCCCTCCGCCGCCTCGTCCGTGATCAGCAGCGCCTCGTCCGCGCCCATCGCGAGCGCCTTCCGAACCGAGTCCTGCGCGGCCGCGGGGCCCATGGTCACGATCACGACCTCGCCGCCCTGCGCCTCCTTGATCTTCAGCGCCTCCTCGACCGCGTGGACGTCGAACGGATTGATCGCGCCCTCGCCCGACCGGTCGAGCCGTTTCGTCCCCGGATCGATCTTCTTTGCCTGCTCCGGCACGTGCTTCACACAGACGGCGATCTTCACGGCCCGAGACTCTACTGACGCCGCGTGGGCCTCAAGCCGGGGAAGGACTTTTCCGAAAGCTCTGCTAGGGTCTCGCCCTTCGAGCGCGAACCGGAGCGCTGAGGTCCCAGCAATGAGACGCCACCGGACGACAGCCCGAGGAATCCTTTTGCTTGCCATCGTCGGCGCGACCGCCGGCCCGGCGGCTGCGATTCCCGACTCCGGATACGTGCCGCAGCGGGCCAAGGTCGTTTCCGGGACGACGCAGCAGCAGCCGGCCGGGAAGCGGCTGATCTTCCCCGTCCTCGGCAAGTTCCGTTACGGGAACTCCTACGGCGACCCGCGCGGTCAGGGCGCGCACGAGGGCAATCGACATCATGGCGCCGCGCAAGTCGCTCGCATTGGCGGCCGAGGCGGGACGGGTCAAGTTCCACGTCACGTCCTCGCGGGCCGGCTGCATGCTCTACCTGAACGGCATCGAGCGGGACGACCTACCTCTACGTCCACCTCAACAACGACGTCGGCATGACGAACGACAACCGGGGCGGCTGCAAGCCCGGCGTCTCGTTCGCACCGGGGCTGAAGAGCGGCATGCGGGTCGCGGCGGGCGAGCCGATCGGGTTCGTCGGAGACTCCGGCGACGCGAACGGCATCGAGCCGCACCTCCACTTCGAGGTGCACCCGAACGACGGGGCCTCGACCAACCCGTACCCGTATCTGAACCGCGCGTACCGGCTCCTGTTCGCCGCCCCCGGCAAGGCCGACACCGCGCTCTGGCTGAAGGGCAGCGTGCTGGCGCAGCAGCCCGAGGCGCTGAAGGTGAACGTCAACAGCCTCGGCGTCCGGACGACGGGCCTGAAGCTGAACGGGATCAGCCGCCCGGTGCAGCTGGCCATCTCGCCGTTCACGGTCATCGAAACCCTGGCGGGACGCCTCGCCGGAAACTCGCGTGCGACGGTCTGGACGGAGATCTTCCCGAACACGCTCGCGGCCCAGCTCGGCAAGCCCAACGCGATCACCGCCGAGCGCGTTCTCCTCAGCCGCTAGAAGTTCTCAAATCGCCGCGTTAGATTGACCGCGTGCCCAAAGGCACGTACAGCCGCGACACGTATCAGCTGGAGCAGGTCAAGCCGAGGCTGTTCCACCTCCTGCATGACTTCGCGTATACCGACTCACGCGGGCGCGACCACCCAATCAGCTGCGCCGAACTGAACGTCAAAGGGACGGACCTCGCATCGGTGCCGACTTTCCTGTGGTGGTACGTCGGCAGTTACGGACGGCAGACGCCCGCAGCACTAATCCATGATGCACAGGTCCGCCGAACTCCGACTCCAAGCTTCGACCGCCGCGAGGCCGACTGGGTGTTCCGCGACGGGCTGAAGACCAGTGGAGGTGCCGATGCTCCGCCGTGGTCTGATGTGGACGGCGGTCAGCCTGGAGACGACGTTCGTGACGCGGTTCAACTCCACCAGAGCGAAGATCTTCCTACTCGTTGTCCACGCTCTCGCTTTCGTGGCCGCGGCGATCTGGTGGGCTGCCGACGGCCGCCATTGGACCGAGGCGGCCGTCGCGATAGCGATGTTGGGAAGCCTCGGATTGAGCCTGAAGCGGGCCGGAGCATCGCTTCTCCTCGACCACGTCGCCCTCATCGCCGGGCTCTGTATCTACTGGTTGGTCGGCGAGCAAACGTCTTGGGAGCTCGCGCTCTTCTTGGCTGGTCTGCTGAGTCTTGGCGTCTGGGGCCGGCGGGCGCCGTGGATTGTGTTCGGGCTGGCGACCATCGGGCTTCCGGCGGCGGTCGTCCTGGCCGTCACGTTGCTGATGGGCGCCCTGGAATGGGTCGTCGCATGCCTCGTCAATGCCCTCAAGTTCTTGTGGTCTCTTCGACCTGGCGGCTCATCGCCAGACTACGAACGGCCGAAGGACGTCCTTGAGCCGACGATCAACCTGGGAGCCGATCTCCCGGGCTAGCGGCCCGTGAACTTCGGCTCGCGCTTCTCCGCGAAGGCGGTCAAGCCTTCCTTTGCGTCCTCGCTCGCGAAGAGCTCGCCGAAGCGGTTGCCCTCGTTCGCCAGGTTGTCGGCGTGCTCGCCGCTTAGCGCCCGGTTGACGGCCTCCTTCGCCGCCTCGAGGGCGAGCGGGCTCTTCGCCGCGAGCGCGGTTGCGAGCTCCAGCACGCGCGGCATCAGCTCCCCCGGCTCGTAGACCGCGTTCACGAGCCCCCGCTCTCGCGCCTCCTCCGCACCGACGGAACGGCCGGTGAGGATCAGCTCCTTCGCGAACCCGATCGTCGTCGCTCGCGCGAGTCGCTGCGTCCCTCCCCAGCCCGGGATGATCCCGAGGTTGATCTCGGGTTGGCCGAGCTTGGCGTTCGTCGACGCGTAGCGGAGGTCGCAGGCCAGCGCCAGCTCGCAGCCGCCGCCGAGCGCGAAGCCGTTGATCGCCGCGATGGTCGGTTGCCGCATGGTCTCGAGCAGCCGTCCCGCCTCGTGGCCGAGCGCGCCCCACGCCTTCGCCTCTTCGACGTCCAACCCGCTCATGTACTTGATGTCCGCGCCGGCGATGAAGGCGCGGTCGCCGGCGCCCGTCAGGACGACCACCCTTGCGCCGTCGTCGCGGGAAAGCTCGGCCAGCCTGTCGCGCAGCGCTGTCAGCGTCTCGACGTCGAGCGCGTTCAGGGCCTCGGGGCGATCGACCGTGACGATCGCGACCGGCCCCTCGTGCCGGACGTCGATCAGCTGACCGGAACCTTCTCGCGCAGGAACTCGACGATCTCGCTGGTCGGCGCGCCGGGCGTGAACACCTCGGCGACACCCTTGCGCTTGAGCTCCTCCGTGTCCTCGCGCGGGATCGTCCCGCCGACGACGACCAGCACGTCGTCGAGCCCGTTCTCCCGCAGCCCGTCGACGATCTTCGGCACCAACGTCATGTGCGCGCCGGAAAGGATCGAGATCCCCACTGCGTCGGCGTCCTCCTGGATCGCGGTCTCGACGATCTGCTCCGGCGTCTGGTGGAGGCCGGTGTAGATCACCTCCATGCCGGCGTCGCGCAGTGCGCGCGCGATGATCTTCGCCCCACGGTCGTGACCGTCGAGGCCCGGCTTGGCGATCACGACTCTGATCTTCCCGGCCATCCCGGCAGTGAGTATAGGAACCATGTTTCGAATGGAAGACGAAGGGGTGAGCCGCCGTCCGGGTATAGGCGAGACTATGGAAATGAAGCTCAGGGTGATCGGCTGCTCGCCGGCGTGGCCCAATCCCGGAGGCGCGCAGTCGGGTTACCTCGTCGAGGGGCCGCCGGGCCGCGTGCTCCTCGACTGCGGCGCCGGGGTGCTCGCGAAGCTCCGCGAGCTGGAGGACTGGCCGCGCATCGACGCGATCTGCCTCACCCACTTCCACCTCGACCACTGGGGCGACGTCGTCCCGTGGGTCTGGGCCCTTTGGTTCGGCCCTGCCGCCGAGCAGCCCCGGCCGGACCTCTGGGTGCCGCCGGGCGGCGACAAGCTGCTGAGCGAGATCGGTCAGCGACTGGGAACCCCGGACATGTTCCACCAGGCCTTCACGATCCAGGAGTACTGCGAGGGCGAGGACTTCGAAACAGGGGGGTTCACGGTCACGCCGCGCCGGGTCCTCCACTACGACCTCAGGGCCTACGGCTTCCGGGTCTCGTGCAACGGGAAGACGATGGCGTACTCGGGGGACAGCGGGCCGAGTGACGAGCTCGCGGAGCTCGCGCGGGACGCCGACCTCTTCCTCTGCGAGGCGACACTGCTCGAGCCGAACCCCGAGGGCGGGACGCGCGGGCATCTCGCCGCCGACGAGGCGAACGAAGCGTTTCGGGCTTCCGGGGCGAAGCGGCTCCTCCTCACGCACCGGCCGAAGGAACGCCCGCTCGAGCCCGAGTTCGAGCAGGTCCATGACGGGTTCGAAACCGAGATCTAGGTCGAGCGCTCACGTGAGCCGTACAGGGCTTCGGCCCGTCGGCCTCGGCGCCAGCCGCGCACGTAGTAGCCGCTGACGATCAGCGGCACGACCAGCAGCAGCCCCAGCGGGGCGAGCAGCCACTTCGCGTCGAGGCGCGCCTCGCCCTGCGGCAAGCTGGCACCCAGATTCGGTACTCCGCCCGATCCGCTCGGCTGAGCAGCCGGGGCGGCCGCGGCGGCGTTCGCGCCGGTCATCCCGACCGGAGCCCAGGAGGAGACGAGCCACTTGTTCTTGGCGTTGCCGGTCGGTGTCAGCTCCATCGCGAACATCGACGGGCGGAGCTTCGAAGCAGCGGTCGGGAAGAGCATGACCTGGAGCCCGAGCGCGTCGCTGTAGGAGTACTCGATCTTCCACCGGGCCTCCTCGACCGGGAACGGCACGACGGGGATGTCCTGCGTGCTCCACTGCGCTCTCGAGAGCCCGCCCTTCAGCGCCGGCGCCGTCAGGTCGTAGGAGCGCTCGACCCTGCGGCGCGCCACCGCGTAGGTGACGAAATTCGCCGCGGTGGCAAGCGCCTTCGCGCGGTCGACCCGCGTGAGCTCAACCTGCTTGGGCTCCTTGTAGACGTACGCCTGCTCACCGGAGAACTCCTGCGGCGGATCGCTCGCAGTGCTGGGCCACATCACCCCGGCCGCAACGACGAGGGCGACGATCGCGAGCGCGCCTCCGATCCAGGCCAGCCGCCTTCGCATCCGAGCCGAGAAGAGAATGCTCTTCACGCTCGGAGCATAGGTCGGCGGTCGGGTTGTTACCCCTGCTGCGGAGCGCTCGGAATGGGCGGCGGAGCGTACGGCGCCCAGTAGTCGACGAGCCACTTCGCGTTTGCGCCCGAGCCGAACTTCTTCAGCCCGATGAAGAAGACCTGCGGCTTCTCCTTCGAGCCCTTCCCCGGCTGCATGACGACCTGGAGCGAGACGTCGTTCGGATACGACCAGTCGACCTTCACAGGCGACTCGTTGACGGCCGCGTTCGGATACGGGACGACCGGGATCTCGCCGGTCATCCACTGCTTGAGCGTCAGGTCCTGCTTGATGCTCGGGCCCGAGATCGCCCAGGCCTCACGGAGGTTCTTCCTGACCACTGCGGTCTTGATGAACTGGACGGCGATCTGCCGAGCTTCCGGCGGCAGCGGCACGGTCTTGTCCGCACCCACGTTCGTCGCCGGCTCGCTGCTGAAGGTCTCCGGAGGATCGTCAGCCCGGATCTGCGTCTGCCAGAACGCAAGCACGCCGAGCAGCAGCACGCCCCCAGCCAACCAGGGGAGGGCACGGTTGAAAGATCTCGAGCTGAAAAGGCCGCCTTCCACGTCTCGTCACAGGTTAGACGCGATTTCGGGCGGCTCGGTTAGGGGCGCGTTGCGGCCTCGTTAAGACCTTGTCAGCACCTGATTCGACGGCTAGAAGACCGGCGTCTCCCTCCAGACGCCCCAGATTTCGCGGAGCGTGTCGCACATCTCACCCATCGTCACGTACGCCCTGGAAGCGTCCACGATCAGCGGCATGAGGTTCTCGTCGCCCTCCGCGCCGCGCTTGAGAGCTGCCAGCGTCTCCTCCACCTTCGCCGAGTCGCGCCGGGCGCGCAGCGCGGTGACCCGCTCGATCTGCTTCGTCTCGAGCGCGGGGTCGATCCGCAGGATCTCGAGCTCCGTGTCCTCCCGCTGCTGGTACCGGTTGACGCCGACGATGATCCGCTGCTTCGCCTCGACCTCGGACTGGTAGCGGAACGAGGCGTCTGCGATCTCGCGCTGGAAGAAGTTCTCCTTGATCGCCGGGCACCACGCCGCCGAGCGCGCGGATCCGGTCGAAGTACTCGTAGGCCTCGGTCTCGAGCCGGTTCGTCAGGTCCTCGACGAAGTAGGAGCCGCCGAGCGGGTCGATCGTGTTCACGACGCCCGTCTCGTGCGCGATCACCTGCTGCGTGCGCAGCGCCAGCCGGACCGCGTTCTCGGTCGGCAGCGCGAGCGCCTCGTCGAACGAGTTCGTGTGGAGCGACTGCGTCCCGCCGAGCACCGCCGAGAGCGCCTCGAGCGCGGTCCGGACGATGTTCACCTCCGGCTGCTGCGCGGTCAGCGACACGCCCGCGGTCTGGGTGTGGAAGCGCATCAGCCACGAGCGCGGGTTCTTCGCGCCGTAACGCTCGCGAAGCTCCCGGGCCCAGATCCTTCGCGCCGCCCGGTACTTGGCGATCTCCTCGAAGAAGTCGAGGTGCGCGTTGAAGAAGAACGAGAGCCGTGGCGCAAAGTCATCGATGTCGAGGCCCCGCTCGATCGCCGCCTCGACGTACGTGAACCCGTTCATGAGCGTGAAGGCAAGCTCCTGCTGGGCGTTCGAGCCGGCCTCGCGGATGTGGTAGCCGGAGATGGAGATCGGGTGCCACTTCGGCATCTCCCGCGCGCAGAACTCGACCATGTCGGTGACGAGCCGCATCGACGGCTCGGGCGGGTAGATCCACTCCTTCTGCGCGATGTACTCCTTGAGGATGTCCGTCTGGATCGTTCCTCGGAGCTCCGAGCGCGGGACGCCCTGCGCCTCGGCGACGCAGACGTAGAAGGCGAGCGCGATCGGCGCCGTGCAGTTGATCGTCATCGAGGTGGAGACCTCGCCGAGCGGGATGCCGGCAAAGAGCGTCTCCATGTCCTCGAGCGAGTCGATCGCGACCCCCTCGCGCCCGACCTCACCGAGCGAGCGCTGGTGGTCGGAGTCGTAGCCCATCAGCGAGGGCATGTCGAACGCCGTCGAGAGCCCGGTCTGCCCGTGCTCGAGGAGGTAGCGGAAGCGCTCGTTCGTCTCCTCAGCCGTGCCGAACCCGGCGAACTGCCGCATCGTCCAGAGCTTGCCGCGGTACATCGACGGATAGACGCCGCGCGTGAACGGATAGACGCCCGGGTAGCCGAGGTCGCGCTCCTCGTCGATCTCGACCGAGCCCGCCGTGTAGAGCGGATCGACCTCGAGCCCTGAGATCGTCGAGAAGAGCTCGCCCTGGCGCTCGGGTTGACGCCTCGTAGAGCTGGCGGCGCCACTCGGCGATGCCGTCGAGCGAAGCGGGCCGATCTTCGGTCGTCGCCATCGTCGAAGTGTGCCTTATGGATCGCGGCGAATCGCCCGATAGAGGGATGAACTGCGATGAAAGCGTCTTCGCCTGCCCTCATGTCGAGGCCCGAGCGGCCGCCGCGCCTCGTCCTCCGCTTCGCGGTCTACACCGGCTGCGTGCTGCTCCTCGCCGGCCTGGGGATGCTCTTCATCCTCGAACGGGACATCACGTCCGGCGCCGAGCAGCGGGTCGAGTCCCAGTCGCGGGCGGTCGCCGAGGCGACGTTCAAGCAGCATCTGACGCGCGCCGACTTCGTCCGGCCGGTGTCGGCGAAGCGCCGCGCCAAGCTCGACATGGTGTTCCACGACCGCGTGTTCCTCGCCGGCGTCGTGCAGGCCACGCTCTTCGACGCCGACCACCGCGTCACGTACTCGACGAACCACGCCTTGATCGGCAAGGCGCGGCCGAGCGACGCGCTCGAGTCGGCGCTGCGGGGCCGGCCGGACCGGTCTGTGCGCGTCCTGGACATCGCAGGCGAGCGGACGAAGGTCCTCCGCACGACGGTCCCGGTCCGAACGGGCAGTGCCATGGCGCCGATCGGGGCGCTCTCGATCTCCCAGGACTACCGGACGATCGACCTCGAGATCCGTGAGGCGTTCCAGCACGCGGCAGTCATCCTCGGCCTGGCGCTCCTCGTCCTCTGGATCTCGCTGATCCCGCTGCTCCGGCGGACGACCCACCAGCTCCACGCCCGCAACCAGCAGCTCGCCGACCAGGCGCGCGACGTCGCGCAGCTGGCGGCGATCGTCGAGGCCTCCGACGACGCGATCACCCGGACCTCGTCCGACGGGACCGTCGTCACCTGGAACCCCGGCGCCGAGCGGCTCTTCGGCTGGCGCGCCACGGAGATCGTGGGCCGCAAGCTCGCCGTCGTCGTCCCGCCCGACCGCATCGAGGAGCTGTCCTCGGTGGCGCGGAAGATCAACGCCGGAGAGGGCGTCGAGGATCACGAGACGCGCGCCCTACGCAAGGACGGGACCGAAGTCGACGTCTCGCTGACGGCCTCTCCGATCCTGGACGACGCGGGCCTCGTCACCGGGGCAGCGGTGATCTCGCGGGACATCACGCACCTGAAGCGGCAGCAGGCGCAGCTCCAGGCGCTGCTCGCGAACGAACGAACGGCTCGCGCCGACGCCGAGGGCGCGCAGCAGGCGCTCGCCGAGCAGAACGAACGGCTGCGGGAGCTCGACCGGCTGAAGGACGAGTTCATCGCGCTCGTCTCGCACGAGCTCCGCACGCCACTGACCTCCATCCACGGGTACCTGGAGCTCGTGCTCGACGGCGGGGCCGGCGAGCTCGGCCCGGAGCAGCAGCGGTTCCTCACCGTCGTGGAGCGGAACACGAAGCGCCTCATGCAGCTCGTCGGCGACCTGCTCTTCATGGCGCAGGTCGAGGCGGGCAAGCTCGCGCTCGACCTCGAGGAGGTCGACCTGAAGCAGGTGCTCGCCGAATGCCTCGAGGCGGCGAAGCCCGTCGCCGACGACAAGCAGATCGAGCTGGTCGCCGACCTCGCGGAGACGCCCTCGATGCTGGGAGACCGGTCGCGCCTCGCGCAGGTTCTCGACAACCTCATCTCCAACGCCCTCAAGTTCACACCCGCCTCGGGGAGCGTCACGGTTCGCGTCTCGCGCACGGGCCGGGACGCCGTCGTCGAGGTCACGGACACCGGCGTCGGGATTCCGGCGGAAGAGCAGGACCGGCTCTTCGAGCGCTTCTTCCGCAGCTCCAACGCAACGGAGCAGGCGATTCCCGGCACCGGCCTCGGCCTGACGATCGCGAAGACGATCGTCGAGCGCCATGAAGGCTCGATCGAGATCGAGAGCGCGGAAGGGAAGGGCACGACGGTTCGCGTCCGGCTTCCGCTCGGCGCCGCGGTCACCGAGGAGGTCGCGGCGTGAGCCCGAGACCCCTCGTGCTGGTCGCGGACGACGATCCGGACATCCTGCTCCTGATCACGGTCACGCTCGAGCGAGACGGCTACGACGTCGTCGCGGCGAAGGACGGCCCGAGCGCGCTCGAGGCGGCGGTCGAGCGCGTGCCGCACCTCGTCCTCCTCGACCTGATGATGCCCGGGCTCGACGGCTACGAGGTCACGCGCCGCCTTCGCAGCGAGCAGGTCACGAAGGACGTCCCGATCGTGATCGTCACCGCCGCCGCGGAGGAGCACCAGGCGGCCAGGGCGCTCGAGGCCGGCGCCGACGCGTACATGAAGAAGCCGTTCAGCCCTCGCGAGCTGCTCGCGAAGACCGCTGCGCTCATCCTCGAGCGTCGGCCCCGCTCGCGGCTCGCAGGCGCCTAGCCCCCGCGCCCGGGCCGGTAGGCGTAGCCGAAGCCGCGACGCGTTTCGATCGGCGCCTCCTCGGGCGCGTCCGGTGAGAGCTTCCGGCGGAGGTAGCCGACGTAGAGCTTGACCTGCTCCCGCGAGGCGTCGCTGTCGCCCCACACGAGCACCAGCAGCTGCTCGTTCGACAGCACCTGGTTCGGATTCCGCACGAAGGCGGTGAGGAGCTTGAACTCGAGCGGCGTGAGCGCGACGGACTTCCCTCGTGCCGTGACCTGCCGCTGCGCGAAGTCGATCGTGACGAAGGCATCGGAGTACGACTCGGCGGCAGCAGTGTCCCGTCCGCCGGCGCGCCGCAGCAGGCCCTCGATCCGGGCCAGGAGCTCCTGGCGGCCGAACGGCTTCGTGACGTAGTCGTCGGCGCCGGCGCGAAGCCCGCGCGTCTTCTCCAGCTCGGCCGAGCGCGCGGTCAGCATCACGACCGGAACGTCGCTGAGCTCGCGGATGCGCTCGAGCGTCGTCCAGCCGTCCATCCCCGGCATGCCGACGTCGAGGAGCACGAGGTCCGGCCGCCTGCCGTACAGCTCCTGCAGCGCCTGCCGCCCGTCGGCGGCCTCTGTGACCGAGAAGCCGCGGCGCTCGAGCAGCTCGCGCAGAAGCGCCCGGATGTCGGTGTCGTCGTCGACGACGAGGATGCGCTGCCCGCTCACTGCCTCCAGAGCCTACGAGGGGTCACGGACGCCCGAAAACACCCCTTTCCTCCCTCGGGGGAGGGATCTCCGGAAGTCCCAGACCATTTTCATACCGAAATCCTGCGCGTCTCCCTCCGCGCCTTACGAAGAGATGTCTGCCTCCCCCGGACGGAGAGGCGTGACAGAGATGACAGGAAATCTTCTTCGAATCATCGGCGGCGTCGGAGCCACATGGCGGCAGCGACGGTTGGGGCGGTCGTGCTCGCCGGCGGCGGCGAGAGCGACGGCAAGCGCCCCGACCGCTCGGCCCTGCCGCTCTCCGAGGTCGTGCTCCCTGCGGACGGCACGGGCTCGAGCGACCGTCGCGGCAACGGTCAGAGCGGAGGCAGTGTGGAGGACGATGCGGCGTCCTCCGGCACGAGCGACGCCGGCGACGATTCGACGCAGATCGACGTCGATCTCGAAGACAGCGGCGGCACCTCTCCGTCCAACGACTTTTCCTCGACGCGCGACAGCGACAGCGCGCAGCCCGGGGCGGACGGGCCCGCCGGTCCCAAGGGGGACACGGGCCCGCCGGGCGCTCCCGGCGCAGACGGATCCACCGGCCCCGCTGGAAAGAACGGCTCGCAGGGCGATCCCGGCCCGGCGGGCCCCCTGGTCCTCCCGGGCCTCCCGGCCCTTCGACGGGCGCCACCGGCCCGCAGGGCCCGGCCGGCGCGGCTGGCGGGCAGGGGCCTCAGGGCCCGATGGGCCCGGCCGGCGCAGTGGGTGCAACGGGCGCGACCGGCGCGAAGGGCGACAAGGGTGACACCGGTGCGACCGGTGCTCAGGGCATTCAGGGCAACACCGGCGCCACGGGCGCACAGGGCCCCGCCGGGCCACAGGGGCCGCCGGGCCCAGGGCACACCGGTGCGACGGGCGCAACCGGCGCCCAGGGAACCCAGGGGATCCAGGGCGACACCGGAGCGACAGGAGCTCAGGGCCCGCAGGGAATCCAGGGCGACACCGGTGCCACTGGTGCGACCGGCGCCACCGGAGCTCAGGGCCCGGCCGGCCCGCAAGGCCCGATCGGCGCCACCGGCGCGACGGAGCACAGGGCGCGCAGGGACCAGGTCCAGGGCGACACCGGCGCGACCGGTGCACAGGGCCCCGCAGGACCACAAGGCATTCAGGGCGACACCGGCGCGACCGGTGCACAGGGCCCGCAGGACCACAAGGTATTCAGGGCGACACGGGCGCTACCGGAGCGACCGGCCCACAGGGCGCGCAGGGAATCCAGGGCATCCAGGGCGACACCGGCGCCACCGGCGCACCCGGCGCTCAGGGCCCAGCCGGCCCACAGGGCCGATCGGCGCCACCGGCGCGACAGGAGCCAGGGCCCGCAGGGAATCCAGGGCGAGACCGGGGCCACGGTGCACAGGGCCCCGCAGGACCACAAGGCATTCAGGGCGACACGGGCGCTACCGGAGCGACCGGCGCACAGGGCGCACAGGGAATCCAAGGCATCCAGGGCGAGACCGGCGCGACAGGCGCGACGGGAGCAACCGGCGCCGACGGCCCTCAGGGACCGGCAGGCCCGACCGGTGCTCAGGGCGCCAGGACTCCAGGGCGACACCGGCGCGACAGGCGCCCAGGGCCCGCAAGGAATTCAGGGCGAGACCGGCGCAACGGGAGCCAAGGCCCGCAGGGAATCCAGGGCATCCAGGGCGAGACCGGCGCAACCGGCGCGCAGGGCCCAGCCGGGCCGCAGGGCCCACAGGGCGACACCGGTGCCACGGGCGCGACTGGCGCGCAGGGCATCCAGGGTGAGACCGGCGCAACGGGTGCGACCGGCGCGACGGGAGCTCAAGGCCCCGCCGGCCCGCAGGGGCCGATCGGCGCCACGGGCGCGACCGGCGCCCAGGGCGTACAGGGAATTCAGGGCGAGACCGGCGCAACAGGCGCGACCGGAGCGCAGGGCCCCGCCGGCCCGCAGGGCCCGATCGGCGCCACCGGCGCCCAGGGTGCACAGGGCATCCAGGGCGACACCGGCGCGACCGGAGCCCAAGGCGCACAGGGTGCCCAGGGCACACAGGGCACACAAGGACTCCAGGGCGACACCGGCGCAACGGGCGCGCAGGGCGCCCAGGGTGCGACCAGGAGCCGACGGAGCCGACGGCGCAGACGGTGCCGACGGGGCTCAGGGCCCCCAGGGCCCGCAGGGACCGACCGGCCCGCAGGGTCCCGGCCCGCAGGGGCCGACGGCGCCGCAGGCGCAACCGGCCCGCAGGGCCCTCAGGGCAACCCCGGCATCACGACGGTGCGCAAGGCCGACGCCGACAACACGACGACCGCGAACACCCTCCAGAACACGAGCGGCCTCGGCCTGGCCGTGGCTGCCAACACCACCTACAGCTTCGAGTACTACATCTTGTTCACGAGCACGGCGGCCAACACCGGTGTCGGCCTTGCCATCACCGGTCCCGCGTCGCCCGCAGTGATCAGCTACTCGGTGAACATCCCGGTCAACGGAACAGACGGAACCGGTGCGCTCTTCTCCGGCTGGGGCACGGCCTACGACGACGCTGTCGTCGGCAGCAGCGCGCCGACGCTGACGACGACCTACGTAGCTCGAATCCACGGGATCATCCGCACCGGCGCTACCGCCGGCACGCTCTCACCGCGCTTCCGGAGCGAGCTCAACGGAACCAGCGTCAGTGTCAAGCAGTACTCGTGGGGCTCCCTCTACCCCAACTAATCCCTCAAGTCAGGGATGTCGCCTGCCGATGACTAACACCATGAGCACCGAACAGAGGACCTCCCCGCGCCACGCGGAACACCGGAACTCGGTGAACGGCAAGGACAATGACCATGCCCTCCCTCCGCCTCCCCCACATGCGCCTCGGCGCCTTGATCGCCGTCGGGCTGGCCGCATTCCTGATCGGCTGGGTCGCGATGAACCGCGGCGACGACGCTGCGCCGGCTCCCGGTAGCGGCGCCTCCGCCGCTTCGGAGTCCGAGCTCAAGGCCTTCGCCGACTCGGTCTCCCACCCGGTGTACTGGGCAGGCCCCAAGGAGGGCTACACCTACGAGCTCACCGCAGACGACGAACGGGCTCGTGTACGTCCGGTACCTCCCCGAGGGCACCGACGTCGGCGATCCTCGCTCGCAGTTCCTCACGGTCGGGACGTACCCTCGCGCCGGCGCGTTCGCCGAGCTTCAGCGCGCGGCCAAGGCGAAGGGCGCGGTCAGCCTGAAGGTCGGAGACGACGGCCTGGCGGTCTTCAGCCAGTCGCGGCCGACGAGCGTGTATCTCGGCTATCCCGAGGCGAAGTACCAGGTCGAGGTCTTCCACCCCTCGCCTGACGAGGCTCGCCGCCTGGCGCTCTCGGGCGCCGTCATCCCCGTCGACTGAACCTCGCCGAGAAGCGGCGACGTGACGCTCTTCGTCTGCTGGCTGGTCTTCCCGCTCCTGCTGGCGGCGATCTGCCTCGGTTGCGGGCTCGCGGTCGAATGGTGTAGCCGGACACCGATCCAACCGCTGCTCGTGCTCCCGGTCGGCTTCGCCGCCGTCGTTGTCATCGGGCTCTTCACCACGCTCTCGGCCCAGACCGCGCGCCTGACCCTCCCGTCGGTTCTCGCCGTGGCCGCGCTGGGCCTCGCCGGCTCTGTGCCTCGGGCTCTGCCGCGGATCGATCCGTGGGCCGTGGGATCCGCGGTCGTGGTCTTCACCGTGTTCGCGGCCCCCGTCGTCCTCTCCGGAGAAGCGACGTTCGCCGGCTACATCAAGCTCGACGACACGGCGACGTTCCTCGCGCTTGCGGACCGGGCACTCGAGCACGGACGCAGCCTCGAAGGCCTCGCTCCGTCGTCGTACGAGGCGGCGCTCGCCCACAACCTCCACTTCTATCCGCTCGGCTCGCTGCTTCCCCTCGGGATCGGCTCAGCGCTGACGGGACAGGACGCCGCCTGGCTCTTCCAGCCGCTGCTGGCGTTCCTCGCGGCGCTCCTCGCCCTCGTCCTGTACCAGCTCGCGGCGCTCGTGATCGCCTCTCGACCGTGGCGTGCGACCGCCGCGGTCCTCGGCGCGCAGGCGGCGCTGCTCTACGGCTATGCGCTCTGGGGCGGGGTGAAGGAGCTCGCCGCCGCGCCGCTCGTCGCGCTGGTCGCGGCCCTGGCCGGCGCGCTCTTCCCGTCGGCTCGGCGCGGCCCAGCCGTCATTCCGCTCGCCGTCGCAGCTGCGGCACTCGTCGGCGTTCTGAGTGTCGGCGCCGCCGCCTGGCTCCTCCCGACGCTGGCGCTGGCCGCGTGGGCGCTGGTGCGCCGGAGGTGGGAGCCGCAGGCCGCTCCTCCTGGCCGGCCTCGCCGCCGCGCTGGTGATCCCATCCCTGACCGTTGCGCGCTTCTTCTTCGGGGAGGGAGTCCTCGGCTCTCTCCGCAACTCCGGCGAGCTCGGCAACCTGATCGCTCCGCTCAGTCCGCTGCAGCTTGCGGGCGTCTGGCCCACGGGCGATTTCCGGCTTCGCCCGGACGATCTCACCGTCACCTACGTGCTGCTCGCGGTCGTCGCCTTCGCGGCAGTGGTCGGGATCGCCGTCGCGCTCTCGCGGCGCGCGTGGCAGATCGGCCTGTACGGGGCCAGCGTCCTCGTCGCAGCAGTCGCGTTCGGCCTGCTCGGCTCGCCGTGGCTCGCGGGGAAGGCGTTCGCGATCGCCTCGCCGGTGGTCGTCTTCTCAGCGGTCGTCGGCTGCTCGGCGCTCGTCGCGCGAGGCAGGCGTGTCGAGGGGCTCGTCGCCCTCGCGGCCGTCGCGCTCGGGGTGCTCTGGTCGAACGCGCTCGCCTATCAAGGAAGTCAACCTCGCTCCGCGGGCACAGCTCGCCGAGCTCGAGCGGATCGGTGAGGAGCTCGCCGGCACCGGCCCGGCCCTGATGACCGAGTACCAGCCCTACGGCGTCCGTCACTTCCTGCGCCGCCTCGACGCCGAGGGCGCCTCCGAGCTCCGGCGCCGCCCGGTCGCCCTCCGGAACGGCTCGACCCTCCCGAAAGGCCGGTTTGCCGATTTGTCCGCGTTCCGGCCGACCGACGTTCACGAGTACCGCACGCTCGTCCTGCGGCGCTCGCCGGTCGCGAGCCGCCCGCCGTCCGCCTACCGCCTGGCGTGGTCCGGGCGCTACTACGAGGTCTGGCAGCGAAGCGACGGGATCGCGGTCGGCGCGACCGTGCCCTGCTCGGGCGGAGCGACGCAGCTTCCCCTCCGACGCGGGCCGGTCTCCGTGCGCGTCGCTCGACCCGGGCGCTACGAGCTCTGGGTCGGCGGATCGTTCCGGAGCAGCCTCTCGACGCTCGTCGACGGACGCGAGATCGGCTCGGCACGGCACCAGCTGAGCTCCGAGGGCCAGTACGTCCCACTCGGCGAGGTCGAGCTGGAGCCCGGCGCGCACACCGTCGAGCTGCGCCAGACCAGCTCGTGGCTCGACCCCGGCTCGGGAGGGCCGGCGTGGTCGATCGGCCCGCTCGTCCTCTCCCCGAGCGAGCGCCGCTGCTAGCCGAACACGACCTCGGCGAGGAACGCAAGCGAGATCGCCAGGAGGGCGACGCCGATCGCCCGACGGAGCGTCTCCTCCGCGAGCCGGCCGGTCAGACGGGCGCCGAACCAGCCGCCTGGAAGCGCACCCGCGATGCCCGCGGCGAGGATCGGCCAGTCGACGTTGCCGAGAAGGGCATGGGTCGCGAAGGCGACGGTGCCGAGCGCGAAGCCGATCACGAGGTTCGTCCCGACTGCCCGCTTCGCCGTGAGGCCGACACCTCGGAGGAGCGCCGGCATGCGCAGGGTTCCGAGGATGACGCCGACCGCGCCGCCCAGCACGCCGATCAGGAACCCGAACACGACGGCAGGGGTCAACTTCGGCTCGACCGACTCCCGTGGACGGACGGGCCGGACGAGCAGGTCGACGCCGTTCCAGGCCAGGATCGCCGCGATCGCGAGCAGGAGAAGCTTGGTCGGCAGCTCGTCCGTGAGCAGCGCGCCGACGACGGCTCCGAGGATCGAGGGCGGCGTCATCCACGCCACGATTCGGCGGTCGACGCGGCCCTCGCGGGCATGGCGGTAGCCGCCCGAGGCCGCTGACGCGGCACTGATCGCGATGTTCGTCCCCGCGCCGGCGGAGGCGTCACCCGAGAGGAGCAGGATGGCCGGGAGACGAAGCGTTCCGAGCACGAGGCCGACCGCCGAGCCGAGATAGCCCGCAGCGAACGACGCGAAGAACGCTAGCGCGAGCTCCCAGGCTTCCAGAGCGTTTCGGTACCGGGATTCGCGGTGCGGGCCAGGATGAAGAGCAAGTCGGAAAGCCGGTTCAGGTAGGCGATCACGAGCGGGTTGATCTCGACGCGCTCGGACGCATCGAGAACGTCGCGCTCCGCCCGCCGGCAGGTCGCGCGCGCGACGTGGAGCCTCGCGGCGAGCTCGCTCCCGCCGGGCAGGACGAAGCTCTTGAGCTCCGGCAGCTCGGCGTTGAACCGGTCGCAGTCCGCCTCCAGCGCGTCGATCTGCGCCTGGTTGATCCGCAGCCGGTCGGCGATCCCGAACGGGACGCTGATGTCGGCGCCGACGTCGAAGAGCTCGTTCTGGACACGCTCGAGGACGCCGCGCATCTCCTCCGGCGGCTCGGCAGCGAGCGCGAGCCCGAGGAGCGAGTTGACCTCGTCCACCGTTCCGAATGCGGCGATCCGGCAGTCGAGCTTCGGGACCCGGCTCCCGTCACCGAGGCTCGTCTCGCCGGCGTCACCGGCCCGGGTGTAGATGCGGGTCAGGCGAACCGGCTCGTCCTTCGCACGCGGCACGCGGACAGCTTAGGCGCCGAGCCGGAACGTCTCGCCGGGCCGGGCGGCCAAGTAACAGTCTGTTACAAGGACGCGACCCGGCACCAGAAGCCGGCCCGAGGGGCTAGTAACAGTCTGTTACTAGCGTGGTTGCAGCGCTGTCGGAGAACGCGGGTTCAGACCTGAGGGACGCGTTAGGCGTCTATGCGGAACATGCCGGCGGTCAGGCGGACCTCCACCAGGCCGCCATCGGGTTTCGTCCCGACCATCACGTACTCGCGCGGCCCCCTGCGTACGAGCTTCCTCGCCTTCGCAGGCACGAAGAACCCCTTGTTCGGGTCCGGCTGGGAGAACCACGGGCTCGGATGCATCACCAGGAGAGGTTAGCCCTCAGCCCGCCGCCAGCTCGCGCTTCTTCAGCTCGAGCACGGACCTGGCGATGACGAGCCGCTGGATCTCGCTCGTCCCCTCGTAGATCTCCGTGATCTTCGCGTCGCGGTAGAACCGCTCGACCGGGAACTCCTTCGTGTAGCCGTAGCCGCCGAGGATCTGGATCGCCTCGGCCGTCTGGCGCCTCGCCATCTCCGACGCGAAGAGCTTCGCCTTCGCCCCCTCCTCCGTGTGGGGCCGCCCCTGCTCCTTCAGCCACGCCGCCCGGTAGACGAGCAGGCGCGCGGCGTCGATCTCGGTCGACATGTCGGCGAGCTTCCACTGGATCGCCTGGTGCTCCCCGATCGCCTTCCCGAAGGTGCGACGCTCCTTCGCGTACTCGCGCGCGACGTCGTACGCAGCCTGCGCGATCCCGAGCGCCTGGGCGGCGATCCCGATCCGGCCGCCGTCGAGCGTCGCCATCGCGACCGTGAAGCCCTTGCCCTCCTCGTGGAGCAGCCGGTCCCGCCCGACCTCGGCGCCCTCGACGACGATGTCGTTCGTCACCGACGAGTTGAGCCCGAGCTTCTCCTCCTCGCGCGTGATCCGGACGTGGTCTGCGTCGAGCACGAACGCGGAGACGCCCTTGGCGCCCGGCGTGTCCGCGTCGGTGCGGGCGAAGAGCAGGAACGTCGAGGCGTGCTCGCCGTTCGTGATCCACTGCTTCGCGCCCGTGATCGTCCAGCCGTCGCCGTTGCGGCTCCGCCTTCGTGCGGAGCGAGCCGGCGTCGGACCCGGCCTCCGGCTCGGTCAGGGCGAAGGCGCCGATGCCCTCGCCGCGCGCGAGCGGCGGGACGAAGCGCGAGCGCTGCTCGTCGGTGCCGAAGGCGAGGATCGGAAGCGTGCAGGCACTCGTGTGGACCGCGACCGTGACGCCCACGCCGGCATCGGCGCGGGAGAGCTCCTCGAGCACGAGCACGTAGGAGAGGAAGTCCGCGCCTGCGCCGCCGTACTCCTCCGGGACGCAAACGCCCATCAGCCCGAGCTCGGCGAGCTTCCCGTAGAGATCGCGCGGGAAGCGGTGCTCGCGGTCCCAGTCGGCGGCGTTGGGCGCGATCTCGGCGTCGGCGAATTCGCGCGTCAGCGAGCGGATCTCGCGCTGCGGCTCGCTGAGCTCGAAGTCCACGCGGCGAGTATACGAGCGAGGTGTCAGAGCATAAGTGCTATGTTTCGCATACCACAAATGATTAGCGCAGACATCCTCCGAGCAGCCCGACTCCGGGCGGGCCTCACACAAGCCGAGCTGGGTCGGCGCACCAGCCGTCCGCAGTCGCAGATCGCGCGCTGGGAGAACGGCCGGGTCGAGCCGAGCCTCGAAACGCTGGTCGAGCTGATCCGCGCCTGCGGCTTCGAGCTGACGTACTCGCTCGCGAACTACGACGAGTCGTACCTCCCCTACATCGAGCGACTGCTCGAGCTCTCGCCTCAGCAGCGCATCGAGGACGCGCTCGAACGCGAGGCAGTGTTCGGAGAGATTCGTGGCGCAGCCTGAGCGCCCTGACCCCAAGCGGCTGATCTCGACGCTCGTCGAGCACGACGTCCAGTTCATCGTGATCGGAGCGATTGCCGCGATCGCACAGGGCGGCCCCTTCATCACCCAGGATCTGGACCTCACGCCCGAGCGTCAGCCCGAGAACCTCGAACGTCTCGCAGCTGCTCTCAAGCGCCTCGACGCACGCCTCCGAATCCCCAACGACCCGTCGGGGATCGAGTTTCCGATCGAGCCACGGTTTCTCGGAAGCGTCGACAGCTGGACGCTGCACACGCCGAGCGGGGACGTCGATCTCCTGTTTGCTCCCTCGGGCACGACGGGTTATGGAGATTTGAAGCGTGCCGCCGTTTCGGTCGAGCTCTGGGGCCACGAGGTCCTCGTGGCCGCGCTGCCAGACATCATCCGGATGAAGGAAGCAGCAGGACGGCCCAAGGACCTTGCTCAGCTGCCGGCGCTTCGACAGACGCTGGAGCTTCGGCGCGAGCGCGAGCGCAGTCAGTCGTAGCGGTAGAAGCCCTCGCCGGACTTCCGGCCGAGCCGCCCGGCCGCCACGTGCTCGCGGAGGAGCGGGCACGGCGCGTATTTCTCGTCACCGAGGCCGTCGTGCAGCACTTCCATGATCGCCACGCAGGTGTCGAGCCCGATCAGGTCGGCGAGCGCCAGCGGGCCCAGCGGATGCGCGAACCCGAGCTTGGCGATCGTGTCGATCGCATCGGGCTCGGCGACACCGGTGTGGAGCGCCCAGACCGCCTCGTTGATGAACGGCATCAGGATCCGGTTGGAGACGAACCCTGGAAAGTCGTTCGCCTGAGCCGGCACCTTGCCGAGCTCTTGGGCGAAGGCGACGACGGATCGCGCCGTCTCGTCCGAGGTCCCCTCGCCGCGGATCACCTCGACGAGCTTCAGGACCGGCACCGGGTTGAAGAAGTGCATGCCGATCACCTTGTCCGGCCGGCCCGTCGCAGCCGCGAGCGAGCCGATCGGGATCGACGACGTGTTGGAGGCGAGGACAGCCTCGCCCGGCAGCGTCGTGTCCGCCCGCCGGAAGATGTCCTCCTTCACCGCCAGGTCCTCGACCACGGCCTCGACCATCAGGTCGGCAGGGACGAGATCGTCGACCGGCTCGATCCGCGCGAGCACCTCGTCGGGGTCGGGTCCCCCCTTCTCCGCGAGCTTGGCGGCGCTGCGGCGGATCGTCTCGAGCGCCTTGTCCGTCGCACCCGGCGCGGCGTCGTGCAGCGACACCCGGCAGCCCGCCGCCGCCGCGACCTGCGCGATGCCGCCGCCCATCTGGCCGGCGCCGACGACGAGGACGTGCTCGAACTCCACGCCGCGGCAGGCTAACGTCAACGGCCGTGACCGACCTCTGGTACGACCAGACCGGCGAGGGGCCGCCACTCGTCCTCCTGCACGAGGGCGTCGTCGACTCGCGGATCTGGGAGCCCGTCGTGCCGCTCCTCGCGGAGCGCCACCGCGTGATCCGCTACGACCAGCGAGGCTTCGGGCGCTCGCCGAGGCCGGACAGGCCTTACTCGCTCGTCGAGGACCTCGTCGCGATTCTCGACGCGGCCGGCCTGGAAAGGGCGGCGCTGGCAGGCGCCTCCCGGGGCGGAAACATCGCGCTCGCCGCGGCGGTCGAGCGGCCCGAGCGCGTCTCGGCGCTGATCCTGCTCGGCTCCGGCCTGTCGGGCGCACAGCTCGACGTCGGGTGGACGCCCGAGCAGATCGCGCGCTGGGAGCGGGCCGAGGCCGACGACGACTGGCCGGCCATGGCCGAGCTCGACATGGAGGTCTGGGCGCCGATGGGCGCCGACCCCGAGCTACGGGCGATGTTTCTCGAGAATGCTGTCTGGTCGAACAGCGAGGACCCGGCCACCGACGAGCCCATCGCCGAGCGGCTGAGCGGCATAACCGCTCCCACTCTGGTGATCACGGCGGGCCGGGACGTCCGCGGGATCAACGAGATCGGCGACCGGCTCGCCCGGGACATTCCCGATGCTCAGTCGGCCGTAATCCAGGAGGCCGATCACATGATTCCCTGGCGGGCGCCTGAAGAGCTCTCTCATTTGCTTCTCGACTTTCTCTCGGGTCGCTAGAACTTCGGTTCGTGAGTCGGGTCGTGGCCGAACGGGTCGCCGCCGTGCGGCAGACCGTTCCGGCCGATGGGGATCAGGAGGGCGCCGGCGATCGCGAGCACGAAGACCGTGAGGCCACTCACGCTCCCTCTCTTGTTCGTGCGCGCCGGGGGCTTCGTCCGGCGAAGCGTCTCGGGGACGCGGCACTCGTCGGGCGAGAGCGAGGACAGCGTGCGCGGCGGGGTCGCCGAGGTGACGCCGTCACCGCAGGGGTAAGCGGCCGCCTGCTGCGGCTGCCAAAGAGCGAACGCGAGCACCGCAAAGCATGCGGCGGCTACCGCCTTCGCCTGTCGACTCCCCTCCCAAGCCCCCCGGCGTGGCCGCACGCCCAGGGAACCGTTCCTCATCATTGGTCAGACGAAGTATGAGTCGCCCGGTTGGGGTTTTGGAAAAGATCCCCCTTCCGGGTTAGAAGGCTTAACGAAGCGTCAAACCTCGAGCAGCAACGCGTCGCCCTGGCCACCGCCGGAGCAGATCGCCGCGAGGCCGAGGCCGCCGCCGTTCCGGCGCAGCTCGTAGATCATCGTCGAGAGGATCCGGGCCCCCGAGGCGCCGATCGGATGGCCGAGCGCGACGGCTCCGCCGTTCACGTTCACCTTGTCGGCATCGACGCCGAGCATCGCCGTCGAGTTGAGGGCGACGGACGAGAACGCCTCGTTCAGCTCGACTCGCTCGACGTCGTCGATCCCCTTGCCGGCCTTCTCCAGTGCGATCTTTCCCGCCTTGGCCGGCGTGCGCGCGAGGTACGCGAAATCGTCGGCGACGTATGCCTGGGAGACGATCGTCGCGAGCGGCTCGAGCCCGCGCTCCTTCGCGAACTCCTCGCTGGTGACGACGAGAGCTCCCGCGCCGTCGTTGACGCCGGGTGCATTGCCCGCCGTCGTCGTCCCCTCGGGGTCGAAGACCGGTTTCAGCGACGCCAGCTTCTCGAGCGAGGTGTCGCGCCTCGGGCCCTCGTCGTGGTCGAGCTCGCCGACCGGGACGATCTCGTCCTCGAACCGCCCCTCGTCCTGCGCCTGCACGGCGCGCTCGTGCGAGCGAAGCGCCCAGGCGTCCTGATCCTCACGCGAGATTCCCAGCTCGCGGGCGACGAACGATGCCTGCTCGACCATGTGCCGCTTGTCGAACGTCGACGTCAGGCCGTCATGGGTCATGAGATCGATGAGCGTGCCGTCTCCGAGCCGGTAGCCGAAGCGGGCCTTCTTGAGGATGTACGGCGCGTTGGACATCGACTCCATCCCGCCGGCGACGACGAGGCGATGGTCGCCGGACCGGATCATCAGGTCGGCGAGCTGAACGGCCCGCACGGACGACGCGCAGACCTTGTTGATCGTGTCCGCGGGAACCTCGATCGGGAGGCCGGCGCCGATCGCCGCCTGGCGCGCGGGCGCCTGGCCCGCGCCGCCCTGGAGCACCTGCCCCATGACGACGTACTCGACCTCCTCGTTCTCGAGACCGACCCGGTCGAGCGCGTTGCGAATCGCGATCGAGCCGAGCTCGGTCGCCTCGAGATCCTTGAGGCCGCCACCGAGCTTCCCGAACGGCGTGCGGACTGCCGAGACGATGACTGAGCGCATACGGGGTGAGGGTAACAATGGCCCGATGCCTGCCCGAGTCGCCAGGTTCGTCAACGTCGTGGGCCTCGAGCTCGTGGGCGGAATCGTCGTCCTCACCCTCGGCGCCTGGATCTTCGGGCTTACGGTCGAGGAGCTGTCGGAAGGCGACACGCACCTGGACACGCGGTTCGCCGCCTGGCTCCACGAGAACGCAACCGAAGGCTGGACGACGTTCTTCGAAAACGTCACGCGGCTCGGGAATGTCCCGGTGCTCGCGGTCGTCACCCTCGCCGCGGCGATCGTGCTCTGGCGGAAACGGCTGACGTCGGAGCTGGAGCTGCTGCTGCTCGCCGCAATCGGCGCCGAGATCCTCACGGTCGGGCTCAAGCTGGGCTTCGAGCGCGAGCGGCCGTTCTTCCCCGACCCGCTCGCGACCGAGAGCACGTACTCGTTCCCGAGCGGCCACGCCTCCGTCTCGCTCGCCGTCTACGGGACGATCGGCTACATCGCGGCGCGGCACGCGACTACGAGGAGGCGGCAGATCGCGATCCTCGCCGGAGCTGCGGGGCTCATCCTGTTGATCGGTTTCAGCCGCCTCTACCTCGGCGTGCACTACCTCAGCGACGTGATCGCCGGGTTCAGCCTCGGGCTCGCCTGGGTCGCGCTCTGCGTCGTCCTCCTGCACCTGAGGCTGCGCCTCAGGACGCGCCGTCAGACTTCGCGGTAGCGGGCCTCCACGAAGCAGTAGAGGCCATAGGCGATCAGCCCGGCCGAGACGATCCCGAGCATCGTGTCGCCGTAGTCCTCCTGGAGGATCTGCGACAGCGCGCCGTCGAGCCCCACGGCCTCCTCGGGGTCGTACTGCCACGCCGCCCGGACGAGGAAGAACCCGATCAGCCCGAAGACGGTGCCGCGGGCGATGTGCCCGACCATGCCGACGATCGTGAACACCTTCTCCTCGACCTCGCTCATCTTCCGCAGCTTCAGCTTCTTCTTGAAGCTCTGCGTGATCCCCCGCCAGTAGTTGAAGACGCCGACGCCGAGGATCCCGAGCCCGACTGCGGCCACGATCCACCGGCCGAGCGGCCAGTCCATGACGCGGGCCGTCGCGCGGTCCTCCTCCCTGGAGCCGCTTTCCTCGTCCGCGCCCGCCAGCACCGCGATGACGACCCAGAGCAGAAAGAGATACCAGGCCGAGCGCGCGAAGTAGCCGATTCGCTTCAGCCAGCCCTCCTTCTTGCCGCCCTCGAGCGGCCGCCCGAGAACGCCCTGCGCGAAGCGCCACGCCGCGTATCCCGCGAGCCCGATCGCAACCAGGAAGATAAGGACCTTCCCGTACCAGGTGTCCGCGAGGGTCGCGACGGCGCCGCCCCGGTCGCGGAGCCGCTGGCCGCCGGCGATCGCCACGTCGGCCGCGATCACGCCGACGAGGAGGTAGAGCGCACCCTTGGAGACGAGTCCCCAGCGCGCCAGGCCTTCCCCGAACGGGCCGCGCGCAACGTCCTTCGCCTCCTGTTTCACGTCGGCCACGGCCGGGCACAATACGACGTCACGCGTTTCTCGACTGCGCCCAGGTGGTACTTACCCTCTGAGATGGCGGACGATCACGTGACCGCGCTGATGGAGCTCGGCGAGCGCGAGGGGTGCCTCGAGCTCTCGGACGTCTCGCGCGCGATCGAGGAAGCCGGGCTTGACGAGGAAGAGGTGGAGCGCCTGTACCAGGACATCCAGGAACGCGGGATCGAGCTCTCGGACGACTGCGGACGGTCGGCGACCGACTCGACGTACGTGAACGGCGATCTCGCCCACTCGACCACCGACGCGCTGCAGCTGTTCCTCAACGAGGTCGGCCGCTACGAGCTCCTGACCGCCGAGCAGGAGGTCGAGCTCGCGAAGCGGATCGAGCGCGGCGACCGCGAGGCGAAGGAGCTGATGATCAACTCGAACCTCCGGCTCGTCGTCTCGATCGCAAAGAAGTACCAGGGGCACGGCCTCTCGCTGCTCGACCTGATCCAGGAGGGGATCATCGGGCTGATCCGCGCCGTGGAGAAGTTCGACTGGCGCCGGGGGTTCAAGTTCTCGACCTACGCGACCTGGTGGATCCGCCAGGCCGTGCAGCGCGGCGTCGCGAACAAGGCGCGCGAGATCCGCATCCCCGTCCACATCGTCGACCGCGAGCGGAAGCTCGCCCGCGCGGAGCGCGAGCTCATAGCCAGACTTGGCCGCGCGCCGACCGAGGAAGAGGTCTCGAAGGCCTCCAAGCTGCCGCTCAAGCAGGTGCGCGAGGTCCGTCAGGCGGCTCGCGCCGTCACGAGCCTCGACAGGCCGGTCGGCGAGGGCGAGGCGTCGTACGGCGATCTCTTCGCCGGTGACGAGCCGGCGCCCGAGGAGCTGATCCACGTCAGCCTCGAGCAGGACGTCCTGCGCCGCGCCGTCGCGACCCTGCCCGAGCGCGAGCAGGAGGTCGTCAAGCTCCGCTACGGGCTCAACGGCGACGGCAGCCCGCAGTCGTTGGAGGAGATCGGCCGCCGCCTGGGCCTCACGCGCGAGCGGGTCCGCCAGCTCGAGGCCAAGGCCCTCGAGCAGCTGGCGATCAACCGCGAGGTCGAGGCGCTCCGCGCGGCCTAGGCCCGCGCCTGCCGCCCGGAGGACATGTCCTCAGGACATGTCCGGGATCCAGTCCGTTTCGGTCATGGCCACCCGACCCGGTCGGCTTGGGCAAGGCGCCGACCCCTGTCCCGCCGGGGCGCGCCTTGGGGTCAGACCCCAGGACCTGGCCGGCGAGGACGGTGGTCAGGCGGCTGCGAGCCTGGCTTTCCGAATCTCGAACGCGTAGCGGCAGGCGATGACGCCGAGGATGGCGCCGACCACCGCAGCGCCGGCGAAGAAGCCCCACATCGCGGAGTCGCCGAGCTCGCCTCGCACCTGGAGGCCGAGGAAGGGGCCGAGCGCGAAGCCCACCGAGGACGTGCTCGAGAAGGCGCCCATGTAGGCGCCGCGGAGGTCGGCCGGGGCGAGGCCGGCGGCGATCGCCTGCGACGTCGGGATCCAGAGCATCTCACCGACGACGAAGATCAGGATCACGAGCGCCAGGATCGCGATCGAGGCGTTCACGGAGAGGAGCAGGAAGGGCCAGCCCATCAGGATCATCGCGAGCGCGAACTTCGGCGCCGCGGGATAGCGCTCCACCCTGCGGGTCAGACGCAGCTGGAAGATGGTCACGAGCGCCGGGTTGATGATCACCAGGAATCCCCACGCCGCAGGGGTCAGGCCGTACGAGTCGACCGCGGAGATCGGGAGCACCGCCTCGTAGGCGAAGTAGACGAGATGCGCCAGCACCATCGCGACGAGAAAGAGGAGGAACGCCCCGTCCCGCCGGATGACGCCGAACGAACCGCGGCCCGGCGGCTCCTCGGGCGTGAACTCGCCGCGTTGCGGGATCAGGCGCCAGGCGAGAACCGTCGTCACCGCTCCGAGCGCCGCCACGCCGATCCACAGCATGTCGTAGTCACCGATGAGCAGCAGCGCACCGCCGACGGGCGGCCCGAGCGTCACGCCGAGGTTGTTCGCGACCCGCAGGGACGCGTAGGCGTGCTCGTGCCGCTCGGGCGGCAGTCACGTCCGCGACGAGTGCCTGCGTCGCGGCCATCGCCATCGGTGCGAACAGCGACGAAAGCAGGAGCAGCGGAATCGCGACCGTGAAGTCGTCGACGAGCACCCAGGTCAACGGCACGAGCGACACCGCAGTCCAGCCGAACAGGATCACCGGTCGCCGGCCGAGATGGTCCGAGACGTAGCCGCCGCCGTATCCCGTGGTCGCCGACAGCGCCGCGGCGATCACGAAGTAGACGCCGAGCTGCGCCGACGAGGCGTCGAGCTCGTCGATCGCCCAGATCCCGATGAACGTCCAGGCGGCGGAACCGGCGAGCGAGCCGGCGAAGCCGACGATCAAGATCGGCCGCAGAGCGCGATCGACGTCGTCGCCCCAGATCAGCCTCAGCAGTCGGCCCAGCATCCCGAGACTCTATTGATAGAGAAAGGTGTATTAGCGGCGCGCCCGCGCCCTCTTCAGGCAATGTTCCGGGCGTGAGGCTGACGATCATCGGCGCCGGGAACATGGGCCGCGGGATCGGCATGCGCGCCGTCGCCGGCGGGCACGAGGTCGAGGTCGTCGACCGCAACCCGGAGGACGCTCAGTCGCTCGCCGCCGAGCTGGGCGGCGGCGCAACTGCCGTCGAGCCGGGCGGCCCGATCGGCGGCGATGTCGTCGTGCTCGCCCTCTACTACGCGTCGATCGCGGAGGCCGTCGAGCAGTACCGCGACCAGCTCGGGGGCAAGGTCGTCGTGGAGATCTCCGTTCCGCTCGACTGGGACACGATGGACGGGTTCGTCGTGCCCCCCGACAGCTCGGCAGGCGAGGAGGTTCAGAAGCTGTTGCCCGAGCGCACACCGGTCGTCAAGGCGTTCTGCACGACCTTCGCGCGCACGCTTCAGACCGGCGAGAAGAACGGCGTCCCGCTCGACGTCCCGATGGCGGGCGACGACGAGGACGCGAAACGGCAGGTGTCGGCGCTCGTCGAGGGCGGCGGCATGCGTCCGATCGACCTCGGGCCGCTGCGCCGCGCGCGGCAGCTCGAGCACGCTGCCTTCATGCTGGTCGCGGCGCAGAAACCGCTCGGCGCGGGCTTCGACACGGCGCTGAAGTTTCTCGACTGAGCGTGTCCACTCTCGCGCCGGCCGAGGTCGAAGTCGAGCAGCCCAGCGAGGTCGACGAGCCCGAGTACGACCGCCCCTGGGTCGTGATCGTCTGGAACGACCCGATCAACCTGATGTCCTACGTGACGCTCGTCTTCCAGAAGCTCTTCGGCTACTCGCTCCAGCACGCGACCAAGCTGATGCTCCAGGTGCACAACGAGGGCAAGTCCGTCGTCTCGGCGGGCACCCACGAAAAGGCGGAGCTCGACGTCGCCCGGCTCCACGCGTACGGCCTCTGGGCGACGATGCAGCAGGACTGATGTTCCGCCGCTCGATCCGCCGCGGGCCCGATGGCACCGTCCGGCTCGACCTGGCCGAGGAGGAGCGCGGTCTTCTCCGCCAGGTCGCGGAAGAGCTGCGCGAACTGCTCCGGGAGGAGCCGGAAGACCCGTCGCTCCGGCGTCTCTTCCCGACCGCCCACGAGGATCCCGCGCTGGAGCGCG
>CAVTCN010000009.1:0-31124 GCA_963733215.1 uncultured Actinomycetes bacterium | reverse complement strand
AAAAGGCCCCGGAGACGGGGCCTTTCTCCTGGTCGCGCAGCCAGTTTCTGTGCGAGATGATCGCTCCGTGAGCCCAAGGGCTTTGCCATCAGGCACGGTCACGTTCCTCTTTACCGACGTCGAAGGTTCGACCCGCCTCCTTCAAGAGCACGGGCCCGCCTACGCGGTTCTCCTCGAAGAGCACCGGCGGGTGATCCGCGAGGCCTTCGGGCGACACGGCGGGGTCGAGGTGGACACCCAGGGCGACGCGTTCTTCGTCGCGTTCTCACGGGCGGGTGCTGCCGCCGCCGCCGCGGCCGAGGCGCAGCGGGCGCTCGGAGCCGGCCCGATCCGGGTCCGGATGGGCATCCACACCGGCGAGCCGCTCACGACCCAAGAGGGCTACGTCGGCTTGGACGTCCATCGGGCGGCGCGGATCGCAGCCTCGGCGCACGGCGGCCAAATCGTCGTCTCCGGGACGACGCGCCGTCTTCTCCAGGCCGACGCTCCGATCCGCGACCTCGGCGAGCACCGCTTGAAGGACCTGATAGGCGCCGAGCGCCTCTTCCAGCTCGGTGACGGCGAGTTCCCGCCACTCCGGACACTCGACGCAACCAACCTGCCGGTCGTCTCGATTCCGCTCATCGGCCGCGAGCGGGAGCTCGAGGAGCTCGTCGCGATGCTCTCGAACGGGACGCGCCTCCTCACCGTCACGGGCCCTGGCGGCACGGGCAAGACACGACTCGCGCTCCAGGTCGCTGCGGAGTTCGTCGGCAGGGTCGATGACGGCGTCTTCTGGGTGTCGCTCGCGGGTCTCACGGATCCCGAGCTCCTGCCCTCGGAGGTTGCCCAGACCATCGGGGCTCCCGACGACCTCACGGCCTTCCTCCGCGGGAGGGAACTCGTGCTGCTCCTTGACAACTTCGAGCATCTCCTCACCGCTGCTCCGGTCGTCAGCGCTGTCCTTGGCGCAGGCTCCCAGGTACGGGTGCTCGTAACGAGCCGAGCGCCGCTCCGTGTTGCCGGCGAGCACGAGTACCGGCTCGAGCCGCTTCTGCAGAAGGATGCGGCGGCACTGTTCGTCGAGCGCGCCCACGCCGTCGGGCGCGAGGTCGCTCCCGACGTGACCGTGGAGGAGATCTGCCGCCGTCTCGACGGCCTTCCACTCGCGGTCGAGCTTGCCGCGGCGCGTACGAAGCTGCTTGCGCCCGAGCGGCTTCTCGAGCGGCTCGACTCGGCGCTCGCCGTCCTGACGAGCGGTGCCCGCGACGCCCCCGAGCGCCAGCGGACACTGCGTGCGACGATCGAGTGGAGCTACGACCTCCTCGAACCGCGCACCCGCGGGCTCTTCGCCCGCCTCTCGGTCTTCTACGGCCCGTTCCCACTGGAGGCAGCCGAGGAAGTCTGCGATGCGGACCTCGACGATCTTGGCGCGCTGGTCGACTACAGCCTCGTCAAGCCGATCGGCGACGACCGGTTCTTGATGCTCGAGACCATCGGCGAGTACGCCCTCGAGAAGCTCCGAGAGGGGAGCGAAGGGGAGGAGCTGCGCCGTCGCCACGCCGCGTTCTTCGCGGCGCTTGCCGAGCAGGCCTACGCCAATCGCTTCGAGGCGGAGGCCGAGTGGGCCGGACTGCTCGAGAGGGACCACGACGACCTGCGTGCCGCACTGGACTGGCTGTCGGAAAACGACTCCGATCGCGCGCTCGAGCTCGCGGGCGCACTTGGGTGGTTCTGGCTTTCACGCGGCATGCTCCGTGAGGGACGCGAGCGCCTCGCCGCTGCGCTCGCCGAATCCGGCATGACCGGTCGCTTTCGTGCCCGAGCGCTCACGGCTTCTGGCGCGCTGGCCGCGCGGGCGGGGAAGGCGGCCGCAGGGATCGCAGAGCTCGAGGCCGCTGTGGCGATGTGGCGAGAGCTCGACGACGTTGACGAGCTTGCATCGGCGCTCGACAGCCTGGGCTGGCCATTCGTCTATGACTCCAATAACAACACACGCGCGCTGGAGGCGTTCGAGCAGAGTCTCGAGCTTCGCCGTGAGCTCGGCGACGCGGCGGGAGTGACCCGCGCCCTCGTCGGCATCGCTCAGGTGCTAGTCGCCATGGGAGAGACTGAGCGCGCAGAAGCGATCGCGCACGACCTGCTCGGCAGGTCCGCGGGCGATGCGCGCACCGAGCACTTCGCGCACCACTTCCTCGCCGACTGCGCGCTCATCCGCGGTGACTCCGAGCAGGCCGGAACGCGCTACCGGCGGAGCCTGCGGGTTGCGCTTCCGCTCGGCGACGTCGTCGAGACGAGCTTCGAGGTGCAGGGTGTGGCGATGTCGGAGGCGGCAAGGGGCAATCCGCACCGCGCGCTCGTCCTCGCGGGGTCTACCGAAGCGCTCTGGGAATCGCTTGGCGTGTCCATATCGATTGCGTTCTGGGACGCGCTGCTCGAGCGGTATCTCGCTCCTGCACGCGCGTCGCTCGGGGACGAGTACGACGCCATCAGTGCCGAGGGGCGCGCGCTCGCCTTCGACGACGCCGTCGAGCTCGCGCTCCGCGACGACCCTCAGCCGGCGACGCCTGAGAGCGCGAGACCGGAAGACTCGTAGCGTCCCTCCACCGCGTCGGGGCGCAAAAGTCAAGATGTTGATGGCGATGCAGAGCTCCCAGACGGGGACGTCTTCCCGCGGCCAGACGCCAGCGACCGCGGCGCAGGGCGCGAAGGGCGACGCGACTTCTGCGCTCCGGCGGAGCACCCCCAGGCTGCGAGCATCGTCAGCCTGAGCGAACAGGAAGCGCGCGAATCGCACGAGCGGTATTCATGCTCGTGTCCGCCACGGCAACTGGGATCACGGCGGCGCGCAGCCGGCGTGCGCGGAACCTGAGAAGAAGCGATCCACTCAGTCCGAGCGCGGTCGCGGCCAGCGCCGCGCCGGTCAGCAGAAGGCCGGACGCAAGCGCGAAGTTGACCGCGACACCGTGCGAGACGCCGAGCGCGAACAACACCCCGGCCGTCGTCCCCATGCCGGCGACGGCTCCACCGGCCGTGATCGGAAGGACTGCCGTCGCAGCGCTCATGCAGAGCACGACCAGCGCGAGTGTCGGCGAGAACCCGACGCCGAGGGCGCTCAGCAGGAGAGCGCTGCCGAGGGCGCGCGACGTCCAGCAGCCCAGGAGCAAGAGACCTGCGACGAGCGTCTCCCGCGACAACCGGGTGCTGTCCGCGACGCGCCGGTAGACGTTATGGAGGCGGTGCGAGCGTCCCACGAGCGGGAGCCGTGCCACCCGCTGTCCTAGCGTGAGGATCCCGATACAGCCGATGCAGAACAGGACGACGACGATCAGCGGCGCGCGGAGGACCGGGCCGGACGTCGCGAGAGCGGAGACAGCCAGCGGGACCATCGCCACTGCGTCGACCATGCCGAGGGCAACGATCGAGACGGCAATCGTCTCGAGCCCCAACCTCACCCCGCCGAGCCGGCGCAGGGTGGAGATCTTCACGACGTAATCGAGCCGGAAGGGCAGGACCACTCCGCTGGCAGCGGCTGCTCCGCAGGCCGCAAGACAGCGGGCGCGGTCGGGGCGCTCGCGGCTGGGGAACAGCAGGTGCCATCCCAACGCACGGAAGCCGAAGCTGGCGAGATAGGAGCATCCGACGAGGAAGACAAGGGGGGCGTGTGCGCCCTCCAGGGGCCAGCTCGCGTCGCTCAGGTGTCGAGCGACGAGGACACACGCGCCAAGCGAGAGAAGACTGAACGCGAGTCCACCGACGAGCCTCCGACGATGCGGACGTTGGCGGATACCGCGCCACGGTGACGCGGGCCGGCTCAAAACGACCGCGGGACGGACTGCGACTGTTTCGATCAAGAGACGCTCGCGATCGGAGCGCGCCGGTTCCCAGAGGATCGCGCGTGCGGACGAGCGCGGCCGCGAGTGCCATCTCGCTGAGGAGGACCTCCCCGAGGTGCAGTGCGGCTTCGGTGCGAGATGCTCGGCGCGGCGGCGGCGGCGTAGGCCTCGTAAGCCTTGAGTACCTCCAGGTCGTGGCGGCGCCGATCAGGGAAGTAGCGGCTCGAGAACGCGTGCCACTCGAGCCCGGCAGGAGGTTTTTCGCGGCCATCCACCCCCAGGTCCAGCTCGTCGGTCATCGAGTAACTGCCTCCCTCGTTCTCCCAGCGCTGAATAGAGGGACCGTCGTCACCGGCGACGGCGCTTCGGAGCGCATGCCGCTGTCGCGGGAACCGGCGGACGTCGTGCGAGACGCGTGCGTCGGCGTCGCCGGCCGTGCGGATCATCGATGTGCGGTCGTCTTCGCGGTCGCGCGAGCTCAGGCCATTGGTGTGCCAGCGCGGGTCGAAGTGCCCGTGTCTGCGGGGCGCCTCGATCATCGCGGCGGCGAGGTTCTGCCAGCTCCATCGGATGCCGGCGAATGGGGTGCAAGCTTCAGGTTCGCGGCCACGGTCGGGTCACTGTGGCGTGCGACGCCGCACACGGAGCAGCGCTTGAGGTGTGCGGCGTTTAGCTGGTACTGGCCGAGCGGCTTCCTGCAGTTGCAGTGCCACAGCCCAGGCTTTTCCCTCATTCGGCGTTTGGGCTGGACGTTCGAGTTGAACACGACCAGACGGCCTTCTTATTGAGGTAGGTCTTTGGCGACGGACGGGATTGGGGCCATGCCGTACGTCAGCGCGATCAGTTGCGGGACGAGCGCGGTCACGCCGCTCGTCCGCTCGGCGCTCCGAGGCCCGCCGCCCCGAGCATCGTGTAGGAGCGATCGCCGACCGACAGCTTGGCCGAATCGATGCCGTCCGCTGCGAGCCACGACTCGACCGCGGCGATGACCTGGACGACCGACCGTGACTCCCACTCCGACTGAACGCGGACCTCTTTGCGCGTCGCGTCGAAGGAGACGGACGACCGGTCGAATAGTGCCGCCAGGCGCCGCAGCAGGCCATGCGCGCCAGCGGCGTCAGCAACGGCGACGCGAATCTCCACCATCAGATCCTCCAGGGTCGAAGCTTCGTCGCCGACCGAGGCGTTGGGGTCGGCCAGATACTGCTCCAACCTGCTTTGCTGAGGGTGGACCTTTCGCGGCGCCGATTGCTATGGCCCGCGCAACGATTCACTGCGCCATTAGCTGAGGCGCTGCAAGGAAGAGCGTAGCACCGCGCCTCCGGCGATCGGGTCGATTACGCCTGGCGGTCGGGAGCCGGTGCCGGTTGGGGGAGCGGCGGCAGCAGCAGGAGGTGGCTGTCGACGATCGCCTCGGCGATATCGACCAGCTTGTGGCCGTTGTGTTGTGAGTGGTCGCGCAGCATCTCGAACGCCCGGTCGGAGTCCACGGCGTGGCGGGCCATCAGGATCCCCTTCGCCTGCTCGATCGTCGCTCGGCGTCCGAACGCGCCTTGCAGGCTGTGGTACTCGGCGAACCGCTGCAGGGTGATGTCGATCGCGCTCTGTAGCTCCTCCGGACTGCCGTCGACGATGTAGGCGAACACTCCGCGCTTGGCAGCCTCGTGGACGTAGGCGGGGTCCTTGGCCGAGAGCAGAGCGATCACCGGGCAGGATGCCTCGCGCACGATCTCCGAGATCAGCTCGAGCGCATGCTCGGAGTGCAGGCCGAGCCCCACCAGAGCGACGTCGGGACGCTCTCTCGCCGTCACCGCTCCGACCTCCTTGACGTAGATCTCGCGCGCTATCACCTCGTGCCCGAGGCCGGCCACGACCTGGGCAAGCAACTCGAGCCGCTCCCGCTTCTCGTTCGCGATCAGGACACGCAGGTGCCGGGTCTCAGTCTCAGCCATCGTGAGCGAAATTTAGCGCGGTTCAGGTGGCGTCGGCTGCCGACGCGGATGCGCGTTAGTCTTACCGCTGCGGCGCCTCAACCCCGGCGCAGCGGATCGGCCCGCGGGGCCAGAAGCGATCCGGCCCCGCGAAAGATGCGCCCTGATAGAGCACACGGGAGCAGCTGGCTGACCTCAGCGCCCAGGTCGGCGATCAAACCTCACGATGGGAGAATCGGATGATGGCGATCACCGGCACCGGACAGCGGCCGCGGGCTTGCACGAGCTAGGCGAGATGGGTGAGGGTCGCCACTCACCGCTGAACCTGAATTCATTGCTGGCGGCGGTTGAGGCGGCGCCGCCGGTCGCGGCGGTCGATGTGCTGGCCGCGGCGCTAGCGGAAGCGATCGGTGCCCGCGAGGTCAGTTTCCTGATCGCTGACTTCAGTGGGCGGTCGCTGATCCGACTTGGCCACTCGGGAGGGACGAGGGAAATGCGGTTGCAGGGGAAGGAGACTGCGGAACGGGTGGCGTTGTTTGGGACGCCGCACGGGCAGGCGTTAGCCGCCCAGGCCGTCGAGGTGATCGTCGAGGATGGCGGCGCTCGCTTGTTCGCGCCGGTGACCAGCCGCGGTGAAGCGGTCGGTGTTCTGGAGTTGGGCCTGGATGATTTCCCGGCTGAGCAGACGGTGGCCGATGTCGCTCTTGCGGCGCACTTTTTGGCGTACGTGGTGATTGCGAACCGCCGGTACACCGATCTCTTCGAGTGGGGACAGCGCTCGGTTCCGTTGTCGTTGGCGGCGGAGATCCAGCACCGGCTGTTGCCTGGTGCCTTTACGTGCGAGGCCGGACAGTTCACTCTCGCCGCCTGGCTGCAGCCGGCGGGTGAGATCGGCGGTGACACCTTCGACTTTTCGCTCGAGCGCGACACGTTGCATTTGTCGATGACCGACGCAATGGGCCACACGATGGACGCCGCCCTGTTGGCCACGGTATTGGTCGGGGGCCTACGCAACGCCCGCCGGCGGGGGGTTGAGCTGGCGGAGCAGGCGCGGCTCGCGAACGATGCGCTGGCCGAGCAGGCGGGCGAAGGCCAGTTCGTTACCGGCCTGCTCGTGCGGATTGACCTGGCGACGGCGACGGCGGGCATCGTCAACGCCGGCCATCCCCCGCCGCTCCGGCTTCGGGGCGGGAAGTTCGAGCAGCTTCGTCTGGAGGCTGACCGCCCGTTCGGCCTACAGCCCGGTCGCGGCTACCGGGTGCAAGCGCTCCCATTGGAGGTGGGCGACCGGCTGATGTTCGTGACCGACGGCATGCTGGAGCGCGACGCCTCCCGGATGAACATCGCGGCCATCCTGACCGCAAGCATGAACATGCACGCCCGCGAGGCCGTGCAGCAACTCACCCAGGCGGTCCTTGAGACAAGCGGCGGTCAGCTACGCGATGACGCCACGGCCATGTGTCTCGATTGGCATGGCGGCCCTCCCCGCGACCGCGACGCCACTTCGGGAGCAGACCGCGAAGCGCGACTCCATCAAGCAGCGTCGGCCTGAGCGCGCAAGAGGCGGGCGAGCGCGCGGCGATTGACGAGAGTTCCGAAGGCCGGCGTTCGAGGCGCGATTCCTGTTCGCTTATCGCCGGTCGCGGGGTGTCTTGTCGGGCTTGTCGGCCTTCCAATAGAACTCCTCCAGCGCAAGCTCGGGCGTCCCTTCGAGGAGCGGCCCCCAGATGCTGAACGCGGCCGAGCGGACCGGGTCGTTGACGAGGTCGCGAACAAGCGCTTCGATGCCTGAGCCCTCGAAGACGAAGACCACTGTCTCCGCGCCGAGGAAGACGCTGTGCCGCCGAAAGCCGGTCTCGCCAAGTACGTAAGGCGCGCCCCCGGCCAGGATCTCACGCGCTTGCCCACGGGAGTCTGGGCGGAGCTTCGCGACCACCGCGACGCGTCCGGTCACGTCACCGCTGCGAGGCGGCATTTGGGCTCCCTCGACCTCGTCGCTGCGATCCGTCATTGGATTGCTCCTTTCCGACACTCGGTGTCTCGCACAGGTTATGAGAGGTGAAGCAGCGGTCAGCCGACGCGGCTCTCAGAGCCCGCCGATGGGCTCGAAACAGTCCGCATGAACTTCAGGCCTGCCACCTGGCCCGGCTCCCGGACCAGCTCTTGGCCGCCGCTTTACGTGCCGAGCGCCTCCGTCCTGGGCCCGTACCGGCCGAAGACCGCGAACGCAAGGATGACGAGACCGATGCCCGTCAGGATCAACGCGACCCCGACGACGATGCCGAAGATCGAGATCTGCTCAGCCATGTACGTGACGTTCAGCCCGGTCGCGAGGGCGGTCTCGTTGATCCAGATGTTCCTGGCCCCGTTCGAGATCGGCTCGCCGCTTTCGTCTTTGGCTGCCGCCGCTTCGTCGCTCGTGCCCGCTGGATCATCGGGCTTCGCTGCCGACTGAAAGCGCCCCATCTGCGCGTAGCTCAGACCGTCTGACGCCTCGAGCGCGTGGACGCGCATGTACTGAGCGAAGCAGCGTGCCTCGGCGCCGGTGTCGATCGCTTGATCGACGACGTCGCAAGACGGCAGCTTGATGGTGGCGGGAAGCCCCGCCTCGCTGGCCGCCTTCTGGATCTCGGCAGGCGCCATGTCCGATCCGCCCACGATGAACTCCTTGCTGAGCTCGTCGCCGACCGTCTGGTACCCGTTGATCCCCATGTAGAGGGCGACGGCGCCGAACACGATCAGCACTGCGCCCGAGACGAACCCGCCGATCTCCCAGACTCTTCTGCCCTTCATCGCTCCACCTCCTTATGGACTCGCGTCACGTCCGGAATGTAAACGACGGACGCCGGAGCTTTGGCTAGGCGCACTAGGAGGCACGCCCGGGCGGAAGGAGGCGAAGTACGAGTCGCCGCGACCTTTCGTCCGTTACCTGGCTGACGGCCTGTCGCTTCGCGTCACCGGCTTGCGCCTACGTCGGGTGCCGCCGGCGGCCCTGGATCAGCGCGTGGTTGAGCATCGTCGCGTCGTCGTCTTCGCGCGCGACGACGACGACCTTGTTCCAGACGCCCGGATAGACGACCCGCTCGCTGTACAGCTGAGTCCGAAAGCCTTCCGTGTAGACCCGGGGAAGGGCGTCGCCGGCGCTGTACATACGCCGCCCGCCGTCGCTCCCACGGATGACGGCGACGAGGTCGCGTGTCTCCTCGTAGTCGTCAGCTGCGACGAACTCGGCTAGCGGCCGCTGCGGGGATCCACTGCTCAGGAAGGCGACGACGTACTTTCGGTCGCGCCCCCACTTGTTCTTGCGAATCGTCTCGCCAAGACCGATATGAACCGCGCCTTCGGCGCGCGTCACACCCATGAACACGCGGTAGCGCGAATAGCGCTCGCGCTCTTCCGGCCACTGATACGACTGGCCCTCCCGCTCCTGCACGAGCCCCCAATCCTCGGCGAGATCCGCCGCCCTCGGCCCACGAGCAGGGGCGACCCCTTTCCCATCTGTGCCATCGGCATCAACAGGCTTGATGATCGGATTGTCGAAGCCCGCCTGCGCGAGCTGAATCAGAAGTGGGCCGAGCTCCCGATCCGGAACGCGCTCCAGTGTCACGGAGAAGGGCACATTGCCTCAGCGATTACGTTGATAACGTATGAAAACGTAACTCCGTAAATCTACGTTGTCAAGAAGTCTGCTACAGTGCCTGGTGCGCGAAGACCCAGACGGAAGCCGTCGAGGCTCCGAGGATTCTCCTCTTTCGACTGTCACACCGGGCCCAAGCGCATCAAGGAGAGCTCAACCGGCAGGCTCTTCAGCCTGAATCGTGACAGTAAGGAGCACCAGATGCATGCCACCATCCGACGGTACGAGGGCATCGACCAGGATCGCACGGAGGAGCTGACCAGGAAGGTCGGCGAGAGCCTTCTGCCGCGCCTGAGCGAGATGCCGGGCTTCAAGAGTTACCACCTCATCGAGGCCGACAAGGGCGTCATGAGTTCCATCGACTTCTTCGACACGTCGGTGCAGGCTGACGAGTCGACGCGCGTCGCAGCCACCTGGGTGCGCGAGGAGAAGCTGGAGGCGGCACTTCCGAATCCGCCCAAGGTCACGGGCGGCGACGTGATCGTGGAGAAAACGAACGGACTCGTCCGCGCGTAACCCCGACGGCAGCAAAGGGGAGGCCCGCACCGCGGGCCTTCCCAGCCCCGAGTACGTTGTTCTGCACATCACTTTGCTGAGTTAACGGCCCAGCGAGGCCGACCCCATAGAGGGAGGCCGTCATGGCCGAAGCACTTCTAACCAGGAACCAAGAGATCGAGCGGACACTCCAAGAGAAACGCACGCAGGGCTACCGAATCGAGTCTCACGACGACACGCAGGCGGTGCTCTCAATCAGGGGCCGGCGCCGGTTTTTCAACCTGCGCCGCGGGGACGACGTGCGCTACCGGCTGTCGTTCGACGAACACGGCCACGCGAGCAGCCGAGCGATCGCGTAAACGTCGCCGAGAACGTTCGATGTAAGGAAAGGCCCGCGCTTGCGGGCCTTCCTCTTGGTCCTAGTCGGTTGCTCGTGCGATCGGGACATCGCGATTTATGGACTGAGATCAGGATCCAAACCAGCGCGCACGCCGAGTCGAGGCAAACGTTTCCTTCTCCCGGGCAAGATCATGCGACGGGCCGAGGAGCTGTGCGGTCGGAGCCGGACCGCCGAGGAAGTTGGCCTCGACCTTCCCGACCATCCCGCCTCCGAATTCGATGTAACAGCTGCCGGCGCCCTCGTAGGGCCGCTGAAGCTCCTCGCCGCGCAGACGCGCAGCGATGTCGTCGGCCACGACCGCGGCCGCGGACTCGGCGAACACACCGGCCTTGGCCATGGGCAACCCGACGACATCGCCCAGCGCGTACACATCCGGAAATCGGGTCGCGAGGTTGGCGGGGTCCACGGGCACCCACCCATCAACGGCGAGTCCGGAGCTCTCGACCGCCGCAGGCACCCGGTGGACGGGGATCCCGACGAAGAGGTCGTACGAGACCGTTCCGCCGCTTTCGAGTCGCGCGCGCTTGCTGCGCGGGTCTAGCTCGACCACGCGCTGCCTGGGCACGTACTCGATCCCTCGCTCTTGGAGCGCATCGAGGATGCTCTTCGAGAGCTCCTCCGTGATCGGGACGGGAGCGGCCATCGGGCCGATTACACGGATCTCCGCATCAGCTCTGATTCCCCGCTCGACGAGGTGGTCGTGCAGCAGAAGTGCGCCCTCGAATGGAGCGGGCGGGCACTTGAACGGGTGGCCCAGGATCCCGATCAGAATCATCCCCGACTCGAAGGCCGGGAGGGCGTCGCGCATTCGCTCCGCGCCCGGGACCGAGTAGTACTCCAAGCCACCCTCCTCGAATCCGGGGGTCGCCGCGAAGTCATAGTCGGCCCCAAGAGCGACGGCGAGCACGTCGGCGTCGTACGAACCGCCGTCCGTTGTCACCCGTCGCCGCTCGGGGTCGATCGACGACACCCGTTCTTGGCGAAACTCGACTCCCACTTTGGAGATGTCGCGGTAGCGCAGCATCACCTCGGCTGCGGTCTTGCGGCCGAGCAGAACGTCCAGCTTCGAGAACCCGAAGCTGAACGAATCGCTCTGGTCGATGAGCGTGACGCGCACGTCCTCCGCAAGGGAGTCGGATAGTCGCGTAGCCAGCTCCAAGCCCCCAAAGCCGGCCCCAAGGATCACGACGTGCTTCTTCATCCGAGGGAAACTAGTACGCGTGACGACGTCTCCGCTCGACCTCTCACGCAAGCAGGTTCTGGCGCACCGACGCAGGGCGGGCGCGCTCGACGAGCGGCTGCCGCCGGGCGGAACCTCGCTCGAGCGCGCGGCGTGGGCCGGCCTGCAGGACAGCATGCCGCGCGCCGCAGTGCTCTCGATCCACGCCCGCGTGGAGGGGACAGAGCCGTCAACCTGGGAGGACTCGTCGCTCGTCCAGGTCTGGGGGCCGCGGTTCAGCGCCTACGTCATTGCCGCGCGTGATCGAGCGGTCTTCACGCTCGGTCGGCTCCCGGCCGGCGGGAAGGGCCTGCGCCGCGCCGAGGACACCGCCGCTCGCCTGCACGCGTTCCTCGACGGTCGGCGGATGAGATACGACGAGGCGGGCCTAGGGGTCGGAGTCCATCCGAACGGGTTGCGGTATGCCGCACCGACAGGCACCGTCCTGATCCGTTGGGAGGGCGCGCGACTGCCGGTGATCTGGACCGTTCCGCGGCCCGAGATCGATCCAGGCGAGGCTCGAATGGAGCTCGCGCGCAGGTACCTGCACGTCTTCGGGCCGACCACGCCCGCGGCCTTCGCCAAGTGGGCCGGGATCGGGACTGCCGAGGGCCGCAAGGCGTTCGACGCGCTCGCCGGGGAGGTCATGGCCGTGCGAACGCCGGTCGGCGACGGGTTGATCCTGACGACCGACGAGCAGAGCTTCCGGGCCAGGCCCTCGCCCGCGGCGCCGGCTCGGCTCCTTCCCAGCGGCGACCCTTACTTCCTGCTCCACGGAGTCGATCGCGAGCTGCTGGTCCTCGACGAAAACCGGCGAGGCGAGCTGTGGACCTCGCGCGTCTGGCCCGGCGCGGTGCTGGTCGGGGGCGAGGTCGTCGGGACCTGGCGACGAGCGAACGCTGTCGTGGCGATCCAGACGTGGCGACGCCTCTCCACCGCCGAACGCGAAGCCGTCGAGGCAGAGGCCGAATCCCTGCCGCTGCCGGGCCTGAGCGGCCAGATCGTCGTCCGTTGGGACGACTGAGGCGGCGGCGTCACTCGACTGCTTCGAGGATCTCCCATTCGTCGGGAACGCCCTTCAGGCTGTGTGGGCCTCGTTCGACGAAGGAGAGGCCGGAGCCCGTAACGAGATCCCTCACCGTCCGCGACACGAGCACTTCGCCCGTTCCGGCGAGCCCGTTCACACGAGCGGCGATATGGACGGCGATGCCGGCGATCCCGCCACTGCGTCGCTCCACCTCGCCCGTATGGAGACCTGCACGCATCTCCAGGCCGAGCATTCGCAGGCGGTTCCGGAGCGCGAACGCGCAGCGAACGGCGCGCGCCGGGCCCTCGAACGTTGCGAGCAGCCCGTCGCCTGCGAAGTCAGAGATCGTTCCGTCGAAGCGCGCGACCTCCGCCCGAGCCAGTTCGTCGTGCCTTTCGAGCAGCTCCCGCCAGCGCGCGTCGCCCAGCTCCACCGCGCGTGGCGTGGAGTCGACGATGTCCGTGAACAGGACAGTGGCGAGGACCCGGTCGGTGGCGTGAGCCGGCCGCGAGCCGGTGAGGAACTCCTCCACCTCGTCGATCACGACGTCGATGTCGCCGACAGCCAGCCCGTAGTCGGCACCCGGTACGGCGACGAACTTCGCGCCCTCGATGTGGTCCGCGACATATCGCCCCTGGTCGACGGTGACGATCGGGTTGTCTTGGCGATGGACGACCAGGGTCGGCACCCTGATCATCGGCAGGACATCCCGAACGTCGAGCTCGAAGAGCATGCGTATGACAGCCGCAGCGGTTGCCGGGCTTGCGGAGAGGCGAAAGAAGCGTCCCCAGGCCTCCACTGCCGCGGAATCGCCGGCGAGGCTCGGGTTGATCGCAGCGATGATGTCGCCGCGACCCCACGTCTGCTCGACCATCGCGACGAGGCCCTCCTGCACCTCCGGCGGTGCGCCGATCTCGTATCCCGGCGCCGCCGAGGCGCGTGCGGTCGCGTTCAACAGGACGAGGGCGCTCGTCCGCTCGGGATACGTTGCGGCGAAGAGCTCCGCCATCGGCGAGGCCTCACCGGCGCCGACGATCGCGGCCCGCTCGAGCCCGACGGCGTCCATTACTGCGGACACGTCGTCCATCCAGTCCTCCAGCGGGGGCAGCTCCTTGGATCGGATCGGATCCGAGAGGCCGATCCCGTACTTGTCGAACGAGATCAGCCGGCTGAACGAGGAGAGGCGGCGCAGGTAGTGCACGTATCCGGGCAAGTCCCACCGCGCCTCGACATGGCTGAACCACGTGGAGACGAGCACGATGTCGAGCGGCTGTCCCTCGCCGACGATCTGGTACGCGATGTGCGCGTCGCCCTTTTTCGCGTACAGCGTCTCTGCCACCACTCCAAGACGATAGGCGCCGGTGGTCAGCTCGTGTCGAATCGCTCAAGCAGACGCGCGCAGGCGACGCTTGCCCAGGATCTCGCGGGCGGCGTTGAGCCCCGGCGTGCCCATCACGCCGCCGCCGGGATGGGCCGCGGCGCCGCACAGGTAGAGGCCGGCGACGCGGCGTCCGGTAGCGCGCGTGTCCCGGCACGGGACGGAACGCGAAGAGCTGGCCGGGAGTCATCGCGCCCTGGAAGATGTTGCCGCCGGTGAGGTTGAAGACGCGCTCGAGGTCGAGCGGCGCCAGCACCTGGCGGTCGAGGACCGAGCGCTTGAAGTTGGGCGCGTACTCGTCGAGCAGGTCGAAGCAGCGGTCGGCGAACGCCTCACGCTGGTCGTCCCAGGATCCGTCGCGAAGCTCGTACGGGGCGTACTGCACGAACATCGACATCAGGTGCCGGCCGGGCGGCGCGACCGTCGGGTCGACGGCCGAGGGGATCGTGCACTCGAGCACGGGCTCCGCGGAGGGGCGGCCGTACTTCGCGTCGTCGAACGCACGCTCGATGTAGTCCTGGTCGGGACAGATGTGGATCGTGCCGCGATGCTGCGGGCCGGGCTCGGTGCCCGGCAGCGCTCGGAAGTCCGGCAGCTCGGCCAGGGCGACGTTGATCTTCAGCGAGGCGCTCGCGTAGCTGATCCGCTCCACGTCGGCCACGAACGCTTCGGGCAGCTCGCTCCGGTCGAGCAGTCGCAGGAAGGTCACGTTGGCGTCGGCGTTGCTGGCCACGACGGGCGCGTGGAACTCGTCGCCGTCGGCCAGCGCCACGCCGACGGCTTTGCCGTCGCGCACGAGGATCCGCGCGACCTCGGCCTCGCAGCGGATCTCGGCACCGAGGTCGCGGGCGGCCGACGCCAGCGCCTGCGTGAGCCCGCCCATCCCGCCGCGCACGTACGCCCACACGCCCCGCGCGCCGCCGCTCTCGCCCATGACGTGGTGGAAGAGCACGTACGCGGTGCCCGGCATCGAGGGGCTCGCCATCGCGCCGATGACGGCGTCGGTCGCCAGCGTCCCCTTCAGCTCCTCCGACTCGAACCAGCGGTCGAGGATCGGGCGCGCGGCGCCGGTGAGGATCTCGACCGCCTCGCCGGCCCCGTCTCCCAGACGCCGAAACGAGCGTCCCAGCGAGAGCAGCGTCCGGAGGTCGCCGGGGCGCGGTTTCAGCAGGTTGGGCGGCGCCATCGTCAGCGTCGGCTCGACCACCGCCGCCACGCGCTCGAGCATCGCCTCGTACTGCGGGTAGCGCTCGGCGTCGCGTGCGCTGAACTTCGCGATCTCGCTATGAGTGAGGTCCGCGTCCGGGCCCATCATCAGCGAGCGCCCGTCGGGGAACGGCGTGAACGACGAGGGATCCCGGGGCAGGACCTCGTAGCCGTAGGCGGCCAGCTTCAGGTCGCGGACGATCGCCGTGTGGAAGAGGCTGTTGACGTAGGCGGCGGTGGAGACCTTGTAGCCGGGAAAGGTCTCCTCGGTGACGCAGGCGCCGCCGACGACATCGCGCCGCTCGAGGACCAGCACGCGCTGCCCGGCGCGCGCCAGGTAGCACGCCGTCACCAGCCCGTTGTGCCCGGCGCCGATCACGATCGCGTCGTAGCTGGAAGAGCCCGTCATTAGCGAACAGCCGTCGACTTGTGCAGGGCCCAACCGAGGCCTGCGCCGGGATGGCCCGCGAGGCTGCGCAGGTCCTCCAGCCCTGCGCGGAGCTCCTCGTCTTCGGCGCCGGGCTGCTGCGCGAGCGCGCTCTCGATCACGTCCGCCGCGTAACTCGCCTGGCCGGAGAGATCCTCGTCCTGCCACCAGAACGTCTGCTCGCCTTCGTCGATCTCACGGAAGCCGGCCTCGCGGAGCCAGCCCGGCAGCCGTGTGCCGGCGTCGCTCCAGCCCGATGCGGCCATGCCCTCGACCACCGAGCGGAACAGCGCCTCGAGTGCGTCCGTGGACGGCTCGGCGTGGACGGTCGAGTAGTCGACCTCGATCGCAGTGATCGCGCCGCCAGGGACGAGCACGCGTCGCGCCTCGCGCAGCACGGCAGGCGGATCGGCGACGTGCTCGAGGAACCACATCATCCAGACGTGGTCGAACGACTCGTCCTCGAACGGGAGCTCGCGCGCATCGGCCTGGAGCAACGTTGCCTCGACTCCGGCCCGCTCGAGATGCTCGCGCGCGTAGTCGAGCTGCTTGGGCTCGATGTCGACTCCAGTCAGGCTGACGCCGGGGAACTCCTGTCCGAGAACCGCCAGCACCGCGCCCACGCCGATCCCGACCTCGAGCAAGCGCGTCCCGGGCTCGAGCTGCGTGCCGTCGCGGATCAGCCGGTGGCGCCAGTGCTCCGCCTGCTCTACGAGCCGCTCCTGCTCGGGGGTCCCGTAGCCGTGCACGTACCCGGTCACTGTCCGCATGATTGTCGACGTGACGAGCGTCGCGCGTGAGGGTGGTTGCGCCTGCGGAGCGGTTCGCTACCGGCTGACGTCGGATCCGCTCTTCACGCACTGCTGTCACTGCCTGAATTGCCAGCGGCAGACCGGGAGCGCCTTCGTCATCAACCTGCTGATCGAGGCCGACCGTGTGGAGTTGCTCGCGGGAGCCCCGCAAGTGGTGGACGTGCCCCGTGACGACGGCAGCAAGCAGCGGATCTCTCGCTGTCCAACCTGCCAGGTCGCGGTCTACAGCGACTACGGCCGTCCCGAGGTGCTGTTCGTTCGCGCTGGAACGCTCGATCAGCCGTGGAGCGTCACGCCGGACGTCCACATCTACACCAAGTCCAAGCTGAGCTGGGTGACGCTCCCGGAATCGGTGCCGGCCTTCGAGGCCTACTACGACAGGAAGGTCTTGTGGCCGGCCGCGAGCCTCGAGCGCATCGAAGCGATCTTGGCGCCGGCGGACTCCTAGAAGACCACCGTCACGCCGCTCGGCGAAGCCTGTTGCCCGCAAGATGCGACGTGATCAGCACGGCGTCGAGCGGCAGCACCGCCAGCTCTGGCGGCGGACGGCGAACGAAGCCGTCGATGAGCAGCAGGTCCTCGGCCTGTTCGGGCGTGGTCGTGTCGCCGGCACGCACGCGCGCAGCTCGGCAGAGTGCGAGCCCGGCCTCGACCTCGAGCCTCGCACCTCCGCCCGGCGGCAGCGAGCGAACGGCGCAGACTTCGCCGCCGCTGACGAAGAACGCCTTTCGCCAGCCCGGCTCACCCGCTGGAGCGACCAGACAGAGTTCCATGGTGCGTAGCTGGTCGAGCCGGCGGAGGCGCCCCACGACGTGCTCGAGCGCCTCGATGCGATCGCGCAGCCGGGCCGCCTCCTCGTAGCGAAGGCATTCGGCGAGGTGGGCGAGCCGCTCTCGGAGCCGCGGCAACGGCCCGCCCTCGAGGAGGTCGTCGAGCTCCTCTGGTGTGCTCAGCGAGAGGGCGCGCGTCGCCAGGGAGGCTTGCCGGCGGCTCCCGATCGGGCCGAGCGGGGTTGCGGTCTTGGTCACGACGAAGTCCTCGCCTCGCCGCCTCAGGTAGACGCCGTGCTCCTTCCTGCGGCTGCGGGAATTGGCCGGGGGCTGGAGCTCGCGGATCAGGCTCAGCTCCTCTAGCGCGGCCTCGAGCTCGGAGCCCAGGACGCGCCACTCGATCCGGTGGAGCGCGAGCAGGGCGGCCTCCACCGACGGCCGCTGGCGCTCGCTTCGGAAGTACGACCGCAGACGGGCGCGCAGGTCTCGCGCGCGACCGACGTAGAGCACCTGGTCGTGGCGGTCGCGAAAGAGGTAGACGCCGGGGCGGGTGGGGGCTCCTTTCGCGAGAGACCGCTTGTCGTAGACCCGACGCTTACGCGGGGCGGCCAATGCGCGGAGCTCGGACAGCCGCCTCGCCCCGAGCTCCTGGGCCAGCCCGATCAGGTGAACCAGGACCTCGGCCGTCGCCTCGGCGTCGGGCAGGGCACGGTGACACGGCCTCGACGAAACGCCGAAGAAGTGGGCGAGCGAGGCCAGGCCGACGCGTCGGAGCCGTCCCTCGAGCAGGCGCCGGGCGAGCGCCGCCGTGCAGAGCGGCGGCTCGGACAGGCGTCGACCGTGCGCCAGGAGCAGCTGCCGCTCGATGAAGCGCTGGTCGAACCGGGCGTTGTGTGCGACGAGGAGGTCGTCGTCCGCGAAGCTGAGGAAGCGCCGGAGGACGGTCGAGACGGCCGGCGCACGCCGCAGCTCCTCACCGCGCAGGCCGGTGAGGCGGGCGATCGGTTCCGGGAGTGCGACTCCCGGGTTGACGAGCGACTGAAACGAGTCGGCGAGCTCGAGCGCCCGGACGCGGACGGCGCCGATCTCGCAGATGCGGTCGCGTGCGGCCGAGAGCCCGGTGGTCTCCAGGTCGAAGACGACGAACTCCGCGTCTTCGAGCAACGGATCGACTTGCCCTCCGGCGAGGGAGATCGTCGTGCCGGCACAGACCACCCGGCTGTCGCCCGCGGTCAGCTCCGCAAGCAGGGAACAGGCGAGGCCGCCCGAGATGGAGGGTGTCGCAAAGAGGAAACGGGCAGCCTCGACAACCGACAGGGTCCCGCGTTCCTCCAGCGTGTCCACCAGCCGGTCGAGTGCGTCGAGCGCGAGCTGCACCCGACAGATACAAGCGAACATATGTTCGTTTGGCAAGCGGAAGTCGGCTGGATCGTCGGGGAATACCAGGCGTTTCGCGTTGTCACACTTTCGGCGCATTCTGGTCTTGACACGTTCTGGTGTCCGACACCACCTGGGCGGCGAGCCGTTGCGGGCTCAGGTGGCCGAGCAGGAGGCCTTCCTCGTTCTCGAGGCGAAGAGCGACCGCCGCGCCGCTGGGACCTCGCCACTGTCGAGCCGGACAAAGCACGCGTTACCGCCAGGGCTGGCTTCCCGACGAGTGGGTCAGCTGAGCTCGGACGGAAGCTCGAACACGGGGAACAGCTCCGGGTAGCCCGCGAAGCCGGTGATGCCAGCGACGCGGTCGCCGTCGAGCGCGAAGACCATGATCCCGTAGCCGCGGAACGGACCGCCGGGCTCCTCCTGGACGAAGGCTGCGAGTGCCGGCTGGCCGTTCGCGCGCGTCGGCCGCAACCGGATCAGGTCGAGCCGCCCGTCCATCGGCACGGTCGAGAAGAACCCGCCGATCTCAGCGGGGCCGACCACGTGCATCGGCTCCGGCGGCATCGTCAGCAGCGCGTCATCCGCGAGCAGCATGGTCAGGCGCTCGATGTCGACGGCCTCCCACGCCTCGACGAACCGGCGCATCACGGCCCTTTCTGCGCGCTCATCTGCCGGCCGGTGTGCGCGGGCGAGCGTGCCCTCTCGGCGCTCGCGTTCGACCCGCGTCACGCGCCCGCTGGAGCGCGCTGTTCGCGGCCGCCACGCTCACGCCGAGCATGTCCGCCGTCTCGCGCGCCGACCAGCCGAGCACGTCTCGCAGCACGAGGGCGGCGCGCTGTCGCGGCGGCAGGAGCTGCATCGCGGTGACGAACGCGAGCCCGATCGTCTCCCGCCGCTCCGCCTCGCGCTCCGGCGTCGCCGGCTCGAACAGGACGTCGGGATACGGCTGGAGGAACCCGTCCACCGACGCGGCGTCCCAGCGCGCCCGCTGCTCGATCATGCGCAGGCAGACGTTGGTCGCGATCCGGTAGCACCACGACGACAGCTCCGCCCGCGGCTCGAACCGGCCGATGCTCCGCCAGGCGCGGAGCATCGTCTCCTGGAGCGCATCGTCCGCGTCGTGGACGGAGCCCAGCATCCGGTAGCAGTGCGCGTGCAGCCGACGACGGAGCGGCGCCGTCAGCTGGACGAACGCCTGCTCGTCGCCGGCTGCAGCCGCCTCGAGCAGCTCCATGCCCTGACGCTACTCCCCGGGCGGCGGCGCGCCGAGCTCCGTCCACGACGGAGCGTCGAACGACCCGGGCCTGCCGCCGAGCGCGATCAGGCGGATCCCGTCGGGCCCGGGCCGGATCTGCCGGTACTGCTCCGGGCCGACGCGGGCCATCAGCCCGGGCCGGAGCTCGAACCGCTCCTCTCCGGCAACGAGCGTCGCCGCGCCGGAGATCGGGATGTAGACCTCCTCCTGCTCCGGATCGAACGCGTTCGTGTCGTGGTTGTGGTCCGGATAGTCCTCCCAGTTCGGGGGCAGCGTCAGCACCTGCATCCCCCACGCGGTGACCCCGAGCTCGGCCCGGGCGCGGCGCGCCACGCCGCCGTGAATCGGGTCCATCTCGTCGATCGGCGCGACCGTGACGTCCGCCGTTGCAACCTCGGCCATCTGGCCTCCTTTCGTCGAGAGTAGAACCCGCGGCGAGGCGCGAACTCATCGGGCCGTCACTCGGCAGAGGGATGGCGCTCGCACGAACGAGGGCGATACGAAACTCAGCCGCCCATGAGTTACGACGACTACGACTACACGGCGCGCGGGATCTGGCTGCGCAGCCCGTGGATCCCGCTGGTGCTCGCGGTGCTCGCGATCGTGATCGCAGTCTTCTCGTTCGTACGCCAGCAGAGCGCGATGGACGCCGCGAACGTCGCCCAGCTGAAGGCGCAGCGCATCGAGCGGGAGCTCGGCTTCGTGCACGAGAACAGCGACAGGCTCGCGGGGAGGATCAAGTCGACGGAGCGGGAGCTTCGGGTCACCGGGCTCGCCGGGCGCGCCAAGAAGAGCGTCTTCACGATCGTCGCCGGCCGGAGCATCGGCACGGCGTTCGCGGCGTGGAGAACCGGTGAGGGGACGTTCTTCGTCACCGCCAACCACGTCGTCGACGGGTGGAACGGCGGCGTCTTCCTCCAGAAGAAGAAGGGCACGTGGGACGGCGATGTCGTCCGCCGCGACCCGAGGAACGACCTCGCGCTCGTGCTGGTGGAGGGCCGGCCCGACGGGGCGAAGCCTCTCTGGCAGAGGCGCCTCCGGGCCAAGCCGAAGGTCGGCGACAGGCTGCTGCTCGTCGGCAGCCCCTATGGGCTCGGCGGCACGGTCACGACGGGGATCGTGAGCCGGGTCACGCCGAAGACGATCCAGACCGACGCAGCGGCGAATCCCGGGAACTCGGGCGGTCCGGCGCTCGACCGGAAGGGCCGCGTCGTCGGCGTCCTCGTTTCCGGCGGCGGCCAGAACATCAACTTCGCGGTCAGGATCGAGAAGGCCTGCGCCAAGCTCCGCCGCTGCTGACGCGGCGACCCGTCGCCGAGCGCCTAGGATGGCCGTCGTGGCCTCTCCTGCCGCCGGAGAGCTCGAGCTTCAGCTCGAGCAGCATCGCGCCGAGCTGACGGCCTATTGCTACCGCATGCTCGCCTCGCCGTTCGAGGCGGAGGACGCGGTGCAGGAGACGATGATCCGCGCCTGGCGCGGTCTCGGCCGGTTCGAGGGCCGGGCCGCGCTCCGCTCGTGGCTGTACCGGATCGCGACGAACGTGTGCCTCGACATGCTCAAGGGGCGTGAGCGGCGTGCGCGGCCGATGGATCTCGGGCCTTCGAGCGAGCCGGTCGAGGCGAACCTGAACACCCTGCCGGAGGTGACCTGGGTGGAGCCGATCCCGGACGGCGGGATCGCCGCGGGCGGCGATCCCGTGGCGGTGACCGAGGCGCGCGAGACGATTCGCCTCGCCTTCGTCGCGGCGCTGCAGCACCTTCCTCCCCGGCAGCGTGCGGTGCTGATCCTCTGCGAGGTGCTGCGGTGGAAGGCCAGCGAGGTGGCGGAGCTGCTCGAGACCAGCGTCGCGTCGGTGAACAGCGCGCTCCAGCGGGCTCGGGCCACGCTGGAGGAGAGCGACGTGAGCTCAACGGAGGCGCCGGCGTCGGTCGACGAGGCGGACGCCGACCTGCTCGCGAGGTACGTCCGTGCGTTCGAGGACTACGACATGGACGCGCTCACATCGCTGATCCGGGAGGACGCGACCCAGTCGATGCCGCCGTTCGACATGTGGCTTCGCGGCCGCGACGACATCTTCGCGTGGTGGTGGGGCCCCGGAATCGGCTGCAAAGGCTCCCGCGTCATCCCGACGGTGTCGGCCAACGGCTCGCCCGCCTTCGGGCAGTACAAGCCGAGCCCGGACGGCGGTCACGAGCCGTGGGCGCTCCAGGTGCTGGAGATCGATGGGGGCGGGATCGCCGAGCTCACCTTCTTCCTCGACACCGACACGCTCTTCCCGCTGTTCGGCCTGCCCCCACGCCTCGATTCGTAGCGACGCCTCGGCTCAGTCGGGCAGGACCTCCGTCAGGCCCATGAACTCCACCAGCTCCCGGAGCTCGCGCGACGCGTGGCGGAGCCGAACCTCGCAGCGGTGCCGGCGGGCGCCGAGCTGGAGCCGGCACAGCGCGTCCACCGTCACTGCGTCCGGCTCCACTCCGTGGACGTCACAGAGCACGACGCTCCCGGAGGCCTCGCGGAGAAACGCGCAGACCCGGTCGCACAGACCGGACAGGTCGGCGCGCGTGATCGGCCCGCGAATCGCGAGGCCGACGGTCCTTGGCGCTGTTGCGCCCATTGCACCTAAGACCGATCGCCCCGCAAGAACTCATCGTGGGATGACCGATGAGTTCCGGTGCGTTGTCCCGTCTAACGCTGTGAACGCGACGAAAACGCCGAAAGGAAACAGCCCATGACCGGTCTGGACATGCGACGACGGTGGCTCGCCCTCTACGTCCTCTGCCTCGGCGATCTGATGATCGTCCTGGACGGCACGATCGTGAACGTCGCGCTGCCGTCGATCCGGGACGATCTCGGCTTCTCGCAGACGTCGCTTGCCTGGGTCGTGAACGCGTACCTGCTGACCTTCGGCGGCTTCCTGCTGCTGGGCGGGCGGCTGGGCGATCTCTTCGGCCACCGGCGGATGTTCCTGTCCGGCATCGCGCTCTTCACCGCCGCCTCGCTGGCGTGCGGCGTCGCCTCGTCGCAGGGCTTCCTGATCGCGGCGCGCGCGGTTCAGGGACTCGGCGGCGCGGTCGTCTCGGCGGTCGCGCTCTCGCTGCTGATGATGCTCTTCACCGAGCCAGCCGATCGCGCGAAGGCGATGGGAGTGTTCGGCTTCGTCCTGTCCGGCGGCGGGGTCGTCGGCGTTCTCGCCGGCGGGATCCTCACCGACCTGCTGAGCTGGCACTGGATCTTCCTCGTCAACCTGCCCATCGGCATCGCGGTCTTCCTACTGACGCTCCGGCTGCTCCCGGCCGACGGCGAGGCGATGGCGACGGGGCGGGTGGACTACGCCGGGGCGATCACCGTCACGGGCTCGCTGATGCTCGCCGTGTACGCGATCGTGAACGGCAACGAGCAGGGCTGGGGCTCGGCGCAGACTCTCGGGATGCTCGGCGCGGCGGCTGTGCTCCTGATCACCTTCCTGGTGATCGAGGCGCGAATCGCGAACCCGCTGATGCCGCTCGGCATCTTCCGAAACCGGAGCGTCTCGACGGCGAACATCCTCGGCGCGCTGATGGCCGCCGGCCTGTTCGGCTACTTCTTCATGTCGGCGCTCTACATGCAGCTGGTGCTCGGCTACAGCCCGATGGAGGTCGGCCTCGCCTATCTCCCGGGCACGGTCCTCTGGGGCGCGTCGTCGCTCCTGCTGTCGGACCGGCTCGTGATGCGCTTCGGGATCAAGCCGCCGCTGATCACCGGGCTCGGTCTGATGACGCTCGGCCTGCTCCTATTTGCGCGGGTCCCTGTGGACGGCAACTGGCTCGTCGACATCCTGCCGGCCACGCTCGCGGCGAGCCTCGGCGCCGGCATCGCCTTCAACCCGATCCTGCTGGCCGCCATGAGCGGTGTCGGCCAGGAGCAGGCCGGCCTGGCCTCCGGGGTCGTGAATACGGCCTTCATGATGGGCGGCGCCGTCGGACTCGCGGCTCTCGCCGCCATCGCCGACTCGCGGACGCAGAGCCTGGCCGACGCCGGCGAGGGAGCGCTCGAGGCGCTGAACGGCGGCTACCAGCTCGCGTTCCTGGTCGCTGCGATCTTCGTCGTGGGCTCCGCGGTCGTCGCCGCCACGCTTCCGCGGAGCGAGCCGATGGGCGCGCACGGCGAGGAGCCGGCCGGCGTGCCGGCCGCGGCCGAAGCGGAGTAGCCGACTCCGAGGAGGGGCCCTGCCGGGGCGGGGCCTCTCCTCGAGGCCGTGACTACGATCAGGGGGCGGGACGGAGTCCCGCCAGACGCATGGACCAGGCCTCCTCGGCAACCGTCGACGCCCCGCGCCGCTGGACCGGCGTCGTCCGCCTGCCCGAAGAGGACCCGGGCGTGCCAGACACGCGGTCCCCCGCGCGGCTCCTGCTCTGGGTCGGCCGCCACCAGATCCCGACGCTCGTCGCCGGCGTCTTCTTCGGGATTCTCTGGATGGTCGCCCAGGCACTGATGCCCTTCGCGATCGGCCAGGCGATCGAGGACGGGATCGTGAACAGCGACAACCGCGCGCTCGCTGCGTGGGCTCTGGTGCTGCTCGGCCTCGGTGCCGTCCAGGCGGGGGCGGGGATCATGCGCCACCGCTACGCGGTCTTCAACTGGCTCCAGGCCTCCTTCCGCATGGCGCAGGTCGTCTCCCACCACTCGGCCCGCTCGGGGCCGGCGGTGCGGGGCCGCCTCTCGACGGGCGAGGTCGTCGCGACGGTTTCGAACGACGCGATGCGCGCGGGCGGCGCGTTCGACATCACGGCGCGGCTCTCGGGCTCGATCGTGGCCTACATCGTCGTCGCCTTCATCCTGCTCTCGGCATCGGTCGTGCTCGGGCTCATCGTGCTCGTTGGAGTCCCGGTGCTGGTGTTGCTGCTCGGGTTCGTGATCAAGCCGCTGCAGGAGCGGCAGCGGGACCAGCGCGAGGAGGTCGGCAAGCTGACGGCGCTCGGGGCGGACACCGCTGCCGGTCTGCGCGTGCTACGCGGGATCGGCGGCGAGCAGGCGTTCTACGACCGCTATCGCCACCGCTCGCAGGAGGTCCGCCACGCCGGCGTCCGCGTCGCGCTCCCGCAGTCGACCCTCGATGCGGCGCAGGTCTTCGTCCCCGGGCTCTTCGTCGTGCTCGTCACCTGGCTCGGCGCCCGGTTCGCGGTCTCCGGCCGGATCGACATCGGCGAGCTCGTCGCGTTCTACGGGTACGCGGCGTTCCTCGTCATCCCGTTGAGAACCGCCGCGGAGGCGGTGGACAAGATCACGCGCGCCTTCGTCGGTGCGCGGCGCATGCTGGACGTGCTGACGGTGGAGCCGCACGTCGCCGACCCGGAGTCGCCTGCCGAGGTTCCTCCTCCGGGCGTGCCGCTCGTGGACGAGCGGTCGGGGCTCGTCGTCGAGCCGGGGCTCGTGACGTGCATCGTCTCCGCCGTTCCGCACGACTCGACGGCGATCGCCGACCGGCTCGGACGCTTCGGAAGCGGCGGCGGCGTGCTGCTCGGCGAGACCCCGCTCGAGCAGCTGTGCCTGAACGACGTCCGCCGCCGGATCGTCGTCAGCGAGGCGGATCCGGTGCTGTTCGCCGGAACGCTGCGCTCCGAGCTCGACCCATGGGGCCGGGCAACCGACTCCGAGATCCTCGAGGCCATCTCCGTCGCAAACGCCGAGGACATCCTGGCGGCGCTCCCCGAAGGGCTCGACGCGGACGTCGACGAGCGCGGCCGGTCGTTCTCGGGCGGGCAGCGCCAGAGGCTCGTCCTGGCCCGCGCGCTCCTCGCCGACCCCGAGGTGCTCGTCCTCGTCGAGCCGACGAGCGCCGTCGACGCCCACACCGAGGTGAGGATCGCGCGCACGGCTCCGTGACGCCCGTGCGGGGCGGACGACCGTGATCGCCACGACGAGCCCGCTCGTGCTCGACCAGGCGGACAAGGCCGTCCTCGTCCGCGGCGGCCGGGTCGTCGCCGAGGGGACGCACCGCGAGCTGCTCGCCGACCGGCCCGACTACCGCGACACGGTCACGCGTGGGGAGGACCTGTGAGCGACCTCCTTCCGATCGCCGACGGGCTCGAGCTTCGGAGCCAGGCCCGGTTGCTCGCGAGCAGGCACAGGCGGGCGCTCATCGGGATGATCGGCCTGCACGCCGCGGCCGCGACGGCGGGTCTCGCGGGACCGGCGCTGCTGGGCCGTCTCGTGCAGTCCGTCCAAGACGGGACGACGACCGCGTACGTCGACAAGCTCGTGCTGGTCCTCGCCGTGTTTCTCCTCGCGCAGACGGTGTTGACCTGGCTCGCGCGGCGCGCCTCGTTCGTGATCGCGGAGGAGATGTTCGCCGAGCTCCGCGAGGACTTCATGCGCCGCGTGCTCGGCCTGCCGCTCTCGACGGTCGAGCGGGCCGGCACCGGCGACCTCATCTCCCGGACGACCGCCGACGTCGACTCGCTGGCCCGGACGATCCGCTTCGCCGTTCCCGAGACGCTGATCGCCGCAGTGACGACCGTTCTGACCGTCGGTGCGGCGTTCTGGGTCAACCCGGTCGCGGCGCTGCCGTGCCTCACAGGTATCCCCGCTCTGTGGATCGGCACGCGCTGGTACCTCAAGCGCGCGCCTGACGCGTACCTCTGGGAGCGCGCCACGTACGCGACGCTCGCCGGGCGGGTGGGGGAGACGGTCGAGGGCGGGCGCACGATCGACGCGCTCGGCCTGCGGGAGGAGCGCGTCGACCGGATCGACGCCGACCTGAAGGACGCGTACCGGGCCGAGCGGCGGACGCTCCGGCTCCGCACGATCTGGTTCCCGACGGCGGAGTTCTCCTACGTGCTGCCGGTGGCGGCGGCGCTCGCCTGGGGCGGCTGGCTCGTCTCGAACGGGAACGCCACCATCGGCGAGGTGACCGCAATCTCGCTCTACGTGGTGCAGCTCGCCGACCCCGTGGACCGGCTGGTGTCGTGGCTGGACGAGATCCAGGTCGGCGCGACGTCGTTTGCGCGCCTCGTCGGGATCGCGCGGGTGCCGCCGGACCGGACGGCGACGGACGACGAGCCCGAGGGCGACGACCTGACCGCGCGGGACGTGCGCTACGCGTACATCGCCGACCGGGACGTCCTGCATGGGATCGACCTTGACCTCGCGCCGGGAGAGCGAGTCGCCGTGGTCGGGCCCTCGGGCGCCGGAAAGTCCACCCTCGGTCGCCTGCTCGCAGGTATCCACCCGCCGCGCGTGGGGCGCGTCGAGGTCGGCGGCGTCCGGCTCGTCGACCTTCCGCTGGACACCTTGCGGAAGGAGGTCGCGCTCGTGACGCAGGAGCAGCACGTCTTCGTCGGCACCGTCGCGGAGAACCTTCGGCTCGCGCGGCCCGGCGCCTCGGACGACCAGCTGCTCCAGGCGCTCGACGCGGTCGACGCCCTGAGGTGGACCGAGGCGCTGCCCGACGGTCTCGAGACGGTTGTCGGGGCGGGCGGTCGAGGGCTCACGCCGGCGCAGGCGCAGCAGCTCGCGCTCGCCAGGCTCGTCCTCGCGGACCCCCACACGCTCGTCCTCGACGAGGCGACCTCGCTGCTCGACCCGCGCGCGGCCCGTCACCTCGAGCGGTCGCTCGGCTCGGTGCTCGAAGGCCGGACGGTCGTGGCGATCGCCCACCGGCTCCACACGGCACACGACGCCGACCGCGTCGCCGTGGTGGAGGAGGGCCTGCTCGCGGAGGTCGGCACCCACGACGAGCTCGTGGAGCGCGAAGGCTCGTACGCCTCACTCTGGGATTCGTGGCACGGCGACCGTTAGCGGAAGGTCAAGTCGCCCGGCCCCTCAGTCGACGTTGCAGTCCTCGCCGACGGCATTCTCGGCACCCGGCAGCCGCCCGAGCAGGTCGGCGAGCTGCTTGAGCTCGTCGGCGTCGAAGCGCTCCTCGAAGAGCGCCCGCACCTCGGCGAAGTGTGACTCCGCAGCCTCTTCGAGCTTGTCCCGCCCTGCATCCGTGATCACGGCGTAGACGACCCGGCGGTCGCTCGCGCACGCGGCCCGGTCGACGTAGCCGGCCGCCTCGAGCCCGTCGAGCAGCCGGGTGACGCCCGATGCCGTGAGCAGCAGCTCCTCCGAGAGATCGACCCGACGCATGCGGCCTTCGTCCGCGCGCGCGAGCCGCATCAGCGCCTCGTAGTCGTTGATCGTCAGGCCGTGCTGGGCGAGCAGGCTGCCGCTCAGCGCACGGGTTGTCGCCGCGTGCGCTTGGAGCAGCCGCACCCAGGCATCCAGGCTCACAGACCGTTGTGTGCTCAACACTTGACGACTCAATCTTTCCTCGCTACCATTGCTTGCGGACTCAACTATAGCGTACTCAAGGAGGTACTGCAATGAGCACCACGACTGAAATTCGCCGCACGCTGACGGGCACCTGGCAGCTCGACCCGGTTCATTCCTCGGTCGGCTTCGAGGTCCCGTATCTCGTCGGCACGTTCAAGGGCCAGTTCCGCGCCGCCCAGGCGCAGCTCGCGGTCGACGACTCCGCGGCGACCCTCGAGGGCGCAGCCAAGGTCGACAGCGTCGACGTGAAGGACGAGAACCTGGCGGCTCACCTGCAGTCGCCCGACTTCTTCGACGCCGAGCGCCATCCCGAGCTTCGCTTCACCGCGAACGACATCGATCTCGACAGCGAGCACGTGCGTGCTCGCGGCGAGCTGACGATCAAGGGCATCACGAAGCCGGTCGAGGTGACCGGAACGCTGACCGCCCCGATCGTCGATGCCTACGGCAACGAGCGCATCGGCCTCGAGCTCTCCACCACGGTCGACCGTCACGACTTCGACGTCAGTTGGAACGTCCCGCTTCCGACGGGGCAGCCCGCGGTCGGCGACGAGGTCCGGATCGTCACCGAGCTCTACTTCGTGAGGGCCGCCTAGCTCCGATGAAGGTTCTCGGTCTCTCGGGCAGCCTGCGCGACGCGTCCTACAACACGACGCTGCTTCGTGCGGCAGCGGAGCTGCTGCCGCACGAAGTGGAGTTCGAGCTGTGGGACGGGCTGAAGGCGATCCCGCCCTACGACGAGGACGACGACGTCGAGCCGGCGCCGGCACCGGTCGCTGCGCTTCGCGCCGTGATCGCCGGCGCCGACGCTGTCCTCATCGCGACCCCGGAGTACAACGCGTCAATTCCCGGCGTGCTGAAGAACGCGCTGGACTGGGTCTCGCGCCCGCTCCGGTCGAACCCCCTGCGGAACAAGCCCGCGGCGGTCATCGGGGCGAGCACCGGCGCCTTCGGCGCGGTCTGGGCGCAGGCCGAGCTGCGGAAGGTGCTGGGGACGATCGGGGCCCGCGTCCTCGAGGGGGACGTTGCGGTCGGGCACGCGCCAACCCGGTTCGACGAGGACGGACGGCTGACGGACGAGCAGCTGGTGGAGCAGCTTCAGGAGGTCGTCTCGGCCCTCGCGCAGGAGCTTTCCCCTGTGGAGACCGCACTCGAGGCCACTGCCTGATGCGAATCGAGTCGTCCGTCACCGCGATCACCTGGCTCCCGTTCGCGGTGCTCGACGCGATGCCGCACCTTCCGCTCGGGATCGCCGTCGCTCACTTCGACGAGCCGCCGCTCGAGCCGCTCCGCGACGTCGACCGGTTGCGTGACGCCGACGCCTTTCGCGAGGCAAACGAGCTACGGGCGTGGATCGTCGTCGAGAACGGCCGGATCGTCGACCACGGCCGAGGCGGCCGCACTCGCCTGCCCAGCGCGCGACTCGACCGGGAGAACGACCAGATCGCCTTTCCGGCGGTCGAGTTTCCGGTCCTCCGCCCGGACCCCGAGGTCGGTGACGGCTGGGTCCGGTTCCAGCAGACGGTCGGCGGCCGGATCGGCCTGCCCGCACCGAGGCCGCTCCGCGGGAAGCCCTATCTCCACATAGGCTCCGCGACCGCCTGGACGACGCTGGAGCTCGTGATCCGCGCCGACGGGTCGTCGGAGGCCAGGCTCGTCTCGGCGAGCCCGTTTCCGCACCACTCCGTCTACGGCCCGGACGGGAGCCTGGTCTCGGAGCACGGTGTCGCCGACTACGGCGGCTGGTACCAGGAGTCGCTCGAGGAATCCCCGTGGGCGGGCGGCAAGCTGGAGGAGGAGCTCGACGAGATCGTGCTGCGAAGCGGCGGCGCGAAGCTCGAGCGGCGCCGTCTCGACCCTGGAGAGTGCCTCGTCGAGCAGGGCGAGGCCGGCACCGACATGTTCATGCTGCTCGACGGCGTGCTCCAGGTCGAGATCGACGGCGAGACCGTCGCAGAGCTCGGGTCCGGTGCGGTGCTCGGCGAGCTCGCGGTGCTCGGAGACGGGAAGCGCACTGCAACTCTTCGAGCGGTTCGCGCGTCGCGCGTAGCCGTGCTGGCGGGCACCTCACGCCTGGCCGAGCTCGCGCTCGCCCGGCGCACCGCCGGCTAGCGGTTGTGGTTCACGAGCTCGATGTTGTGGCCGTCGGGGTCGAAGACGAACGCGCCGTAGTACCCCTCGTGGTACTTCCGCCGCTCACCCGGGCCGCCGTTGTCCCGGTAGCCCTGACCGACGAGGTCCGCGTGGAAGGCCTCGACTGTGGCGTTGTCATCGGTCGGGAACGCCATGTGGAACGGATCGGTGCGCTCGCCCGCCACCACGGAGAACGATCCGGAGGGGGCGCCGACGAACTGCACACGCTTCGGGCTGTCGTGGTTGAGGCGGTAGCCGGCGTGACGGCCGACGGCCTCGTAGAACTCCTTCGCCGCGGCGATATCCGCGACCCGGAACCAGAGGTGGTCGATCTTGCCGCTCTCGCGCATCGCGCCGTGGTGGACCGCCTCGGCGCTGTTCCCGTCCGGATCGAGGAGGAAGGATCCGTAGTAGTCGTCCCGATACTCCGGCCGCAGGCCCGGCTCGCCGTCGCTCCGGTAACCGGCGCCGGTGCCGGCGCGCCAGAACTCGTCGACCGCCTCGTGCGACGGCGCCACGAAGGCGACGTGCAGCCTGCGTGTGACCGGCTTGCCGGGGCTCCAGCCGGAGAGCGAGAAGTCGTCCCACTCGCCGAAGTCGTCCTCGGAACTGGTTCGCTCGATCCCGAGCGTCGGGAGCACGAGGTCGTAGAAGGCTTCGGACGCCGGCCCGTCCGAGGCCCGGATCGTCACATGGTCAAACACCGACTGAGAGCACGCGAGCGCGCCACGAGCCTTTGGGCGCATGGACGTCGACCTCGTCTCCCGCCTTCGCTCCGAGCAGTGCGCGGCCGAGCGGTGAGTCGGGTGAGACCCCGCCCACGCTCGAGATCTCCACGCTCATCCGCTCCCCGTGCTCGTCCTCGATCTCGGCCTTCGAGCCGACGCCGACAGTCCCGCTCGCCGAGGAGGTCTCGTCCACCAGCACGGCGCGGTCGAGTCGAT
>CAVTCN010000008.1:0-62976 GCA_963733215.1 uncultured Actinomycetes bacterium | reverse complement strand
ACCACGTATTGCTGCGTCGACGCGAGCTCCTTGCCGCCCGGGTAGCTGTGGAGCTTGTAGACGCGCCAGGCGAAGCCCGAGCAGTCGAAGCCGCCGCGCGAGCTCACGCCGAACAGCGACTGCGTGCCGGAGCTCGTCCCGCCCCAGACGTAGGGGTACCCGATCAGGTTGAAGGCGGTCTGGAGGATGCGGCGCTGCCACGTGGTGTAGACGGGCAGTTCGAACTCGAGGGATGCTTCCTCGACGGCGTCGAGCTCCCAGCCGGAGAAGCGGAGGATCTGTGCGGCCGAGTACGCGGCCTCGGCGCGGGTCGCGACGTCGTGGGGGCGGAGCTCGAGCGCGTCGAAGCGGGCTTCATGGTTCTTACGGAGGCCGATCAGGCGCGCCACCACCTCGCTGCCGAAGCGCGCCGGAGGCTTGACGCCGGTCGCGCGGGCTCCGAGGTAGAACCGGCGCGCGTCGTCGGAGAGGTCGAGACCTCGAACGAGTGCCTGGTCCAGCCCGGCAAGCGTTGCATGGGAGGCGGGCGCGGCGGGCTCGGGCGGTGGGAGCTCGGTCAGCTCGGCGACGAGGTCGGCGAGAGCGCGCTGGGTGAGAGGCGCGTCGGGCTGGAACGCTGCGGCGCTGCCACCCATCAACCCACGGTCGGTCACGACCTTGATCTCACGATGCGGCCCACGACTGCTTGGCCGCGAGCACGGCGGTCGGCGCCGCAAGGGCAAGGCACGCGCAGACGATTGCCGCGATCGGTCGACGCACATGCCTCGTATCGTCGGAGCGCCCCCGTGCCTTTAGGCTTCGGGTGTGCCCTGGAGCGTTCAGCCGGAGCCGTCCGACGAGAACGAGCGCGAGGCGTTGCTCGCCGCACTCGACCGAGCGCTCGCCGAGGAGGAAGGTGCCGCCTCGGGATTGCTGAGCGCCTGGTGGCGCTCGGGGTTCGACGACCTAGGCGGGGCTGCGGAGAAGCCGTGGGGCGAGCCGCGCATAGTCGAGCCCTGACACCCAGGTCACGACGAGCGCCACGAGCAAGGCCCACCACGCGATCGACTCGTCGATCGCGCCGCCGGCCGCGAACCCGCCGAGAATGGCGGCGATCGACTGCGTCCACGTCTTCAGCTTCCCGAGGTCACGGGCGCCGAGAACGACGCCGCGCTCGAGCGCGGCCAGCCTGAGGCCCGAGACGAGGAACTCGCGCACGACGATCGCGGCCACCGCCCAGCCTGCGAACACACCTTCGCCCACCAGCACGATCAGCACGGACAGCACCAAGATCTTGTCGGCGACCGGGTCGAGCAAGGAGCCCATCGCGGAGGAGCTGCCGCTGCGCCTGGCCAGCCAGCCGTCGACCCAGTCCGTCGCCATCGCGACTGCGAACAGCGCCGTCGCCCAGTAGTCGTGGCCGTCGAAATCGATCGCAAAGAGCGCCACGATCACGGGCGCCGCCGCCATGCGTGCGACCGTCAGCTGATCGGCCGGCCCCATAACGACACAATATGCCGGTCGTGGCCGGCTTCTCGAAGGTGCTCGTCGCCAATCGTGGCGAGATCGCGATCCGGATCTTCCGCACGCTGCGGGAGCTCGGCATCGCGCCGGTCGCCGTCTACTCGGAAGCGGACCGCGACTCGCTCCACGTGCGCGCCGCCGACGAGGCCTACCTGCTCGGTCCAGGACCGCCGGCGGAGAGCTACCTCGCCCAGCAGCGGGTGATCGACGCAGCGAAGCGCTCCGGCGCCGAGGCGATCCACCCCGGCTACGGGTTTCTGGCCGAGAACGCGACCTTCGCGCGCGCCGTCGAGGACGCCGGGCTCACCTGGATCGGCCCACCGCCCGAGGCGATCGAGGTCATGGGCTCCAAGGTTGCCGCCCGCGAGCGCATGCAGGCCGCAGGCGTGCCGATCATTCCCGGGACGACGGAGCCGGTCTCGACCGCAGAGGAGGTTCGCGCGCTGGGCGACGAGCTCGGTTGGCCGATCGCGATCAAGGCGTCCGCCGGCGGCGGAGGGAAGGGCCTCAAGGTCGTTCCCACGGCGGACGAGGTCGAGCGCGCCTTCGAGTCCGCCCGCCGCGAGGGGGAGGCGTACTTCTCCGACCCGGCGGTCTACGTCGAGCGGTACCTCGAGGACCCGCGCCACGTCGAGGTCCAGGTGCTCGCGGACGCGCACGGCGCCGTCGTCCACCTCGGCGAGCGCGACTGCACGATCCAGCGCCGGCACCAGAAGCTCGTCGAGGAGACGCCTTCGCCCGCTGTGTCCGAGGAGCTCCGCGAGCGGATCGGCCAGATCGCCGTCGACGCGGCCAGGGCCGTCGGCTACCGCTCGGCGGGGACGATCGAGGGGCTGCTCTCGCAGGACGGCGAGTACTTCTTCCTCGAGATGAACACCAGGATCCAGGTGGAGCACACGGTCACGGAGCTGGTCACGGGGCTCGACCTCGTCCGCGAGCAGGTGCTGATCGCGGCCGGGGAGCCGCTATGGCTGCGCCAGGAGGACGTCCGGCTGAGCGGGCACGCGATCGAGTGCCGGATCAACGCGGAGGACCCGTCCAACGGCTTTCTGCCGGCGCCGGGGAGGATCACGGGCTACGGGGAGCCCGGTGGGCCGGGCGTGCGGGTGGACTCGGGTGTCGAGGCGGGGAGTGAGGTCGTCGGTCTCTACGACCCTCTGGTCGCGAAGCTCTGCGTCCACGGAGTCGACCGGGAGCACGCGCGACGCCGGATGCTTCGCGCGCTCCAGGAGTATCGGATCGAGGGAGTGACGTCGCTGCTCGGCTTCCACCAGGCGCTGCTCGAGCATCCGTGCTTCGCGCAGGGCGAGACCTGCCACGGGATCGTGGAGTCCGAGGAGCTCGCGCAGCGTGCGGAGGAGTTTTCTCATCGGGCAACAACACATATCCGCGGTGTCGGACGGCGTCGCCACCCGCGAACGCGTCGTCAACGCCGAGCTGGATGGCCGCCGCTACGAGCTCAAGCTCCACCTCCCCGAGCCGCCGCACGCCGAGCTCGCCCGGCGCCGGCGCGAGCGCGTCGCCGCCGGAGCGCACCACGGCGCGGCGCGGGACGCCGTCGTCAGCCCGATGCAGGGCACCGTGCTCGCCGTCGAAGTCGCCGACGGCGACGACGTCCAACCCGGCCAGGTGCTCTGCGTCGTCGAGGCGATGAAGATGGAGAACGAGATCACTGCGCACCGGGCCGGTCGCGTGACCGAGCTCTCCGTCGAGGCCGGGCAGGCGGTGAAGACCGGCCAGGTGATCTGCGTCGTCCAGAGTGAGTAACGAGGCGCAGCGGCCGTTCTGCTCCGAGATCGCGCGGGAGAACGACGAGCCGCTCGGCGCGACGGCGAGCCGCATCGACCACTGGCTGCTCGTCGAGTACCGCGGCCTCTGGAGCCATGACGCCCTTGCCGGCAGCGGGCTCTCCGACCAGGTCAAAGCGCGGCTTCGTGAGCTCGTCGCAGCCCGTCCGCGCACGCGACTCCTCTTCATCCGCCGTCCGGACCGGCGCCATCACGAAGGCGTCGCGACGCTACGTGGCCGACTCTCGAGCCGGGCACGAACGACTTGCCGGCCTCGAGCTCGAGGAACACGAGGAGCTGCGCCGGATCGACCCGTTCGAAGCAGCCGAGACGCTCGACGAGCCGCTCTTTCTCGTCTGCACGCACGGGAAGCACGACCGCTGCTGCGCGAGGTACGGGCGCCCGCTGTGGGAGGGAATCAGCGAGCAGCTGGACGAGTCCTCCGCGTGGCAGTGCACCCACGTCGGCGGCGACCGGTTCGCCGGGAATCTCGTCGCGCTCCCCCATGGCATCTACTACGGGCGCGTCGATCGCGACGACGTCGGGGACGTCCTCGACCACCACTTCTCCGGCCGGCTCGCACTCGACCGGTACCGGGGCCGTTCCTGCTGGGCTTTCAACGTCCAGGCGGCGGAGCGGCGCGTGCGCGCCGAGGAAGGGCTGACCGGGATTGCCGATCTCTCCCTTGCGGGCGTGTCGCGCGAGGGAGACCATCGCTGGACCGTGCGGTTCGAGACCCGCGTCGGGGCCGCGCGAGGTCGAGGTCGTCGAGGAGGCGCGGCGAGCTCACGCTTCTCACGTGCAGCTCGCCGGTCGCGCGCCGGCCCCGCCGCTACGTCGCTATGCCACGCTGATTCGGAGTAGACCCTCTCGGACGAGACGGCGGACGAGCACGAGCCGGCTCTCGTCGTCGAGGTCGCCCGGGAAGGTCGGCGGCCGTGAACGAGTCGTCGCGCTCGAGCACCCAGGAGACCTCGTCCTCGGATGCGAGCCGGGAACGCCACCGCCTTGCCGTCGAACGTCAGCTCGACCGAACCGTTGCGCTCGGACGCGTGAGACGAGCGCCGTCTCCCGGAGCTCGACCTCCGTGTCGGCGTCGAGGTCCTCGAGGGCTCGTAGCTGGGACAGCTGGCCGTCCCGGATCGGGCGTCGCGTGCGAGCCAGCTTCTCCGCCGCCCGTCGCTCGACCGCGTCCGTTCGTCAGGCGGCTGCGCAGAGCATCGACGAGCTCGTCCGCGTCGCCGTCTCCGATCGACCGTCGAAAGTCCAAGCTGGTCACCGCACTCCTCCAGCGCCGCCTTGAAGGCGTCCAGCCAGGTGACGACGTTGACGCCGACGGTGAGGTGGAGCGAGTCGGAGTCGGACGTCAGCGCCTCGTGGAGCCATCCACGCGGGAGGTAGAGCATGTCTCCCGGCCTGAGGACGAGGTCGTGGACGGGCTCGCCGGGCTCGCCCAGCTCGGCCGAATACTTCTGGTTGCGCAACGGGAGCTCGAGCGCAGGCTCGTAGACGAGCCAGCGCTTCTCGCCCGACACCTGCAGCACGAAGACGTCATGGGTGTCGTGGTGGACGGGGAGCCCCTGCGCGGCGCGCGGCGTGTAGTAAGCGTTCACCTGAGCCGGATGCCCCAGGGTCCGTTCGAGCGAACGGCAGAAGGCGCCGAGCTCGGGCCGATGCAGGTGCAGCCCCTGGAGCACGATCGTCGCGCCGCGCTCCCATTCGGCGAGCACGCGGTCGACGTCCGCCGTCCCTGTGAAGCTGCTCGGGCGCCAGGGGATGTCCGTCGTGTAGTCGCGGACGGCGAGCTGCTCGCCCGCCTTGACGAGCCGGAATCCCGGGAAGCGCAGCCCGCCCGACGTGAGGAGCCCCTCCACCTCGGCCTCGGAGAGGAGGTCGTCGTAGCGGCCCGGCGCGTCGCGCTCGACGACGAGCGGCCTGCGCTCCCAGTGCTCGGCGAGGAACTCGTCCTCGCCGACCGGCTCGATGCAGCGCCGGAGGGCGCCCGCGCTACGAGTCCGTGTCGTCGGAATCGCTGTCAGTGTCGTCCGTGTCGGAGGTGTCGGTCGTGTCGGTGTCGTCCATGTCCGCGTCGGCCGTCTCTTCGCGGATCTCCTGCGCCACGTCCGTGCGGATCTCCTCGTCGGTCAGCGGTGACCGGGGGGTGTCGTCCATCGTTCCTCCTCGAGGTCGGCGGCTGAAGGCCCGAGTGTAGAGGCGGCGCCACCGGTCGGTCTTCGTGAGCCCGATCGGGATAGACTCGCGCCCCGGTCATGGATCTCTACGAGTACCAGGGCAAGGAGCTCTTCAGGCGCTTCGGCATCCCCGTCTCCGAGGGGCGGCTCGCGACCTCGCCGGAGGAGGCCCGCAAGGCGGCCGAGGAGCTCGGCGGACAGGTCGTCGTCAAGGCGCAGGTGCTGACCGGCGGCCGCGGCAAGGCCGGAGGGATCAAGCTCGCGAGCGGGCCGGAAGAGGCGGCGGAACACGCCGAGACGATCCTCGGGATGGACATCAACGGCCACGTCGTTCGGAAGCTCTGGATCGAGTCGGCATCGGACATCGAGCGCGAGTACTACCTCTCCCTCACCTTCGACCGTGGCGAGAAGAAGGCGTTGTTCATGTTCACGAAGGAGGGCGGAATCGACATCGAGGAGGTCGCCGCCGAGCGCCCGGAGGCGCTCGCGAAGCTCCAGGTCGACCCGCTCGAAGGCTTCCAGCCGTACCAGGCCCGCCGCCTGATCTACGGCGCCGGGATCGAGGACGAGAGCGAGCAGAAGCAGATCGCCAAGATCGTCGAGCGGTTGCATGCGGCCTTCGTCGGCGCGGACGCGATGCTCTGCGAGGTCAACCCGCTGATCGTCACGCCCGACGGCGAGGTGAAAGCGCTCGACTCGAAGTTCACCGTCGACGACAACGCGCTCTTCAAGCATGCGGACATCGCCGAGATGCGCGACCTCGAGGCGTATCCGCCCGAGGAGCGGAAGGCGCGCGAAAAGGACGTCACGTACGTGAAGCTGGACGGCGAGGTCGGCGTGCTCGGCAACGGCGCCGGGCTGGTCATGTCCACTCTGGACGTGGTCGCCCTCGCCGGCGGGCGTCCCGCGAACTTCTGCGACCTCGGCGGCGGCGGCGACGCGCAGGGCGTGGTCGACGCGCTCGAGATCATCAGCGCGGACCCGCAGGTCAAGTCGATCCTGTTCAACATCTTCGGTGGGATCACCCGCTGCGACGAGGTGGCGCGCGGGATCCTCCAGGCGCTCGAGCAGATGACGATCGGGGAGCCGATCGTCGTGCGACTGGACGGGACGAATGCGGAGGAGGGGAGAGAGCTCCTACGTGACGCCGCACCGGAGAACCTCCACGTCGAGCCGACGATGCTCGACGCAGCGAAGCGGGCCGTGGAGCTGGCGGCGTGAGCTGGAGCGACCGGGCCCAGCTTTATCGCGATTCCGAGGCGCACCGCGAGGGCGAGGACCTCGACCTCGTCGTCGAGTGGTCGGAGGGCGCGGAGACGGCACTAGACGTCGCCACGGGAGGAGGTCACGTGGCGCGCCGGTTGCGCGAAGCGGGAGTGAACGTCGTCACCGTGGATTCCGCTCCCGGTATGCAGCCTGACGTCGTCAGCAGGAGCGAGGACATCCCGTTCGCCGACCAGAGCTTCGACGTCGTCGTCTGCCGCGTCGCGGCTCACCACTTCGACGACGTCCCTAAGGCAATGTCCGAGATGGCCAGGGTCAGCCGCGACCGCGTGATTGTCGTCGACAACCTCTTCCTCGACGACGCTGCCGAGGAGGCGGATCGCGTGCGAGATCCGTCCCACGTCAAGAACTGGTCGGAAGACGAGTGGCGCGGATTCTTCGCGTCCGCCGGCCTCCAGGTCGACGAGGTGCGGCGTCTCGAGAAGCCGATCGAGCTCGAGCCCTGGCTCGAGCGGGCGGGCACGAGCGAAGAGGACGCCCAGCAGGTCCGCGAGCTTCTCGGCGACAGGATTCAGGACGGCTGGATCAAGCTCGATCGCCTGGTGATCAGAGGCCGGAAGTAATGGCGATCATCGTCGACAACGACACCAAGCTCGTCGTCCAGGGGCTGACCGGGCGAGAGGGATCGTTCCACGGCGTCCGCAACCGCGACTACGGGACGAACGTCGTCGCCGGCGTCACGCCGGGGAAGGGCGGGGCCGACGTCGAGGGCATCCCGGTCTTCGACACCGTGGCCGAGGCAGTCGACGAGGCCGGTGCGAACACGGCCATGGTCTTCGTGCCCGCGCGCTTCGCGACCGATGCCGTCTACGAGGCCGTGGACGCGGGCATCGAGACGGTGATCTGCATCGCGGAGGGGCTTCCTGCCCACGAGATGCTGCGTGTCTACAACTACATCCGCCCGAAGGACATCACGATGCTCGGCCCGAACTGCCCCGGCGCGCTCTCCCCCGGAAAGGCGAACGTCGGGATCATCCCGGCGGAGATCTTCCGCGAGGGCCGGATCGGGCTCGTCAGCCGGTCGGGGACGCTCACGTACCAGATCGGCCACGAGCTGACACAGCTCGGGCTCGGGAACTCGACGATCGTCGGCATCGGCGGCGACCCTGTCGTCGGGTCGGGCTTCATCGACGTCCTCGCCAAGTTCGAGGCCGACGAGGAGACCGAGATCGTCGTCATGGTCGGCGAGATCGGCGGCGCCGAGGAGGAGAAGGCCGCCGAGTACATCAAGGCGGAGATGACCAAGCCCGTCGTCGCCTACATCGCCGGCTTCACGGCGCCGCCGGGCAAGACGATGGGCCACGCCGGCGCGATCATCTCCGGCACCTCGGGCACCGCGCAGGCGAAGAAGGAAGCGCTCGAGGCCTGCGGCGTCCGGGTCGGCACGACGCCGACGGAGGTCGCGCAGCTCGCCGCCGACGTGGTCGGCGCCCGCGCCTAGACGGCGCCTCCGCTGACATCCGACCAGCGTCCTACTCTCGACGCATGGAGACGATCTCGCTCGCGCGCGGGGTCCCTGCGCCGGAATGCGTGCCGGTCGAGGAGCTCGCCGACTGCGCCCGGGCCGCCGTTCAGGCCGACGGCGCGACGATCCTCTCCTACGGGCCGGCCGGGGGCTACGCGCCGCTGCGCCGGTGGATCGCCGAACAGCACGGGGTCTCTCCCGCGCGTGTCGTCCTCACGAACGGATCGCTTCAGGGCTTCGCGCTCCTCGCGCAAGTGCTCGCGGGCGGTGGCGAGCGGGTCCTGGTCGAGGCGCCCACCTACGACCGGCCGCTGAGGATCCTCGGCTCGCTCGGCGCCGAGGTCGCCGCCGTGCGTTGCGACGAGGACGGGCTCGACGTCGACGCGCTCGAGGCGGAGCTGCGGTCGCGGCCGCCGTCCCGCGTTCCTCTACGTGATCCCGACCTTCCAGAACCCGACCGGGCGGACGCTCTCCGCCGAGCGGCGCAGTCGCCTCGTCGAGCTAGCGGCCGAGCACGACCTGCTCGTGCTCGAGGACGACCCGTACGGGGCGATCCGGTTCGAGGGCGAGGCGCCGCCGACCCTCTTCGAGCTCGACGGCGGGAAGCACGTCGCATTCTCGGGCTCGTTCTCCAAGACGGTCGCGCCGGGAATCCGCGTGGGCTACCTCGTCCTGCCCGAGCGTCTCGCGCACGCCGTCGAGTCCGCGGCGGCCTCGACGTACATCACGCCGGCGCTGCTTCCCCAGGCGACCGTGCACGAGTTCCTCCGCCGCGGGCACCTGGAGCGGAACATCCAGCTCGTCAGCTCGCTCCTCGGCGCCAGGCGGGACGAACTGCTGGCCGCGCTCGAAGAGCACCTGGGCGGGACCGGCGCGCGCTGGAGCCGGCCCGAGGGCGGCTACTTCCTCTGGCTCGACCTGCCGGACGGTGCGAACGCACGGGCCGTCCTGCACGCCGCGCGGGCGATCGGCGTCTCGTTCATCGCGGGGCCGGACTTCTATCCGTGGGCCGGTGGCGGGCGGAGCTCGGCGAGGCTGGCCTACAGCTTCGCCTCGCCCGCGCAGCTACGGGAGGCTGTCCGGCGACTGGCGGGGCTTGTGTCCGCGTCGTCTGCGGTAGAGCTGCGAGAGCAGCACGCCGCCTAGGACGCCGAACCCGACCATCAGAACCATCGCCCAGATCAGCGAGACGGTCGCGGTGAAGAACACGAAGTCGATATCGATCTGGTCGTCGTTCATCGAGATGAACGCGAGCAGGTAGAGGAACATCGCGATCAGTCCGACGAGGATCAACCACAGGCGCGGCTGGAACGTGTCGGCGCCGTCGCCCTGCGACCTGCGGAAACGCATGGGGCTCGAGTCTAGGACTTAGGCGGCGGAGGCGATCGCTTCGGAGGAACGCGACACGAGCCGAGGCTGTTGCGGCGGCCGCAGAGTGCGGGTCCTTGCGGGCCGGAATGTTGGACAGGGGGAGTCCAGGGGGAGGGCGCAAAGTCCCGCCCTGCGGAAGTAACAGTCGTCGCAACTTGCCTCGGCTCGTTTGGTCATCGCCGCGTTCAAACCTCCTGAAAGGTGCCGCTTCCTGGCGGGGCATCTTGGGACCTCGAGGGTCTCGTTGCAAGGGGGCCGGAGACAAAATCTCTGCAATTTCCGCACGGTCCGAAAGCCGGCGGATTTCCCGGAGTTCTACGCCTTCGGCGGCAGGGTTGCCAGCGCGCGCAACGCCTGTTGAAAGCTGTCCACAGGCACGACGCGCAGGCCTTTGGCGTACCGGCGCGCCTCCCGGGCGTTCTCCCCAGGAACGAGGAAGAGATCCATCCCCGAACGCCTTGCGCCGATCGTCTTCTGCTTGATTCCGCCCACGCGGGAGACCGAGCCGTCGAGGAAAATCTCCCCGGTTGCCGCGAGCTGGTAGCCGCGGTCGACGCCCTCGCCGAACTCCTCCATGACCTGCAGTGCGAATGCCAGCCCCGCCGAAGGGCCGCCCACCTGACCGAGGTCGATCTCCACGTCGACGGGAGCCTCCGCGACCTGGAAGACGTCGGTGACCGACACTCCGACGAAGGCACGGTTGCGCTGGCCCGGGCGCGGATCGCGGGCCGCCCGAAGCACGACCGTGCTCGCCTCGCCCTCCCGCTCGATGCGGAGCCGGACGAGCTGGCCCGGCTTCTTTGCCGTGAGTGCGCGCGTGACCTGCTGCGCGCGGCGGACAGGAGTCCCGTCGACCGCCCTGATCCAGTCGCAGCTTCGGACCTTCCCGGCGGCCGGATAGCCGGGGAAGGTCCCCTCGACGGCGACGCCGAGCAGCTTGGTGGGGATCCGGTAATCGAGCTCCCGGAGCGCGACCGCGGTCGCGTACTCCTGGCTCTTCTTCATGGCGGCGAGCTCGCAGCGCCGGCGCGAACCTTCGTCCTGTCCCTCCTCGAGCACATTGGACGCCGGCTCCAGCGTCGCTCCCTCGAAGAGCCCGGGGAACGCCTTTTCGAGCAGCGACGCCTTCCGGACGTCGACCGCTACGTAGTAGATCCCGCCCCCGTTCGTGTCGGCCTTCTCGCCCTCGACCTCCACCCGCGGTTCGAGTGGGCGCGCCTCGTCGGGGAGGAAGATGTACCGGTCCGAGGGCGCAAGGTAGAGGACCGCCGCGACGGCGAGCAACAGGATTCCGGCGCCGATCAGCCAGAACGGCCATGAGAAGCGCCTCACAACAAGCTGCGGATCAGGCCGCCGTCCACCTGGATCACCGAGCCGGTGACGTACGACGCGGCGTCCGACGCGAGGAAGCAGACGACCGAAGCGATCTCGTCGGGGCGGCCGAGGCGACGGAGCGGGATCGTCTTCAGGTCCTCCTCGGTGGGCCCGTCGGGGTAGACCTCCTTGATTCGCTCCGTGTCGATTCGCCCAGGGGCGATCGTGTTGACGGTGATCCCCTCCGGGCCGAGCTCGCGGGAGATCGTCTTCGCCCACCCGACGACCCCCGGACGGACGGCGTTCGAGAGCGCGAGGTTGTCCGCCGGCTCCTTGACGGTGCTGGACTCGATGTTGATCACGCGCCCCGCCGGGCTCCGGCGCAGATGCGGCAGGCAGATATTCGTCAGACGGACCGCGGAGACCAGCAGAAGCGCGACGGCGGCCTCCAGCGACTCGTCGTTCACGTCGAGTGCCGGTCCGCGTGGCGGCCCGCCGCTGTTGTTGATCAGGACGTCCACGCCGCCGAACGCCTCGACCGTCTTCTCCACGACCCGCTCGCAGTCCTGCGGGTTCGTGACGTCGCCCTGGACGGCGAGCGCTCCCAACCGCTCGGCCTCGGTTTCGATGACCTTCCGCCGGCGCGCGAACATCGCGACGTTCATCTCCTCGGCGGCGAAGGCCTCGGCGATCGCGAGGCCCATCCCCTGCGACGCACCGCAGACGATCGCGGTGCGGCCGTTCAGTCCAAGATCCACAGCAACACCAAGATCGCGATCGGCAGAGCGGCGGCCAGCGCGCCGATCACGATCGGCGAGAGCCCCAGCGGCCAGACTTGGTCTGTCCCGCGGGCCCAGAACTGCCTGCCTTCCTTGCTTCCCCAGCAGTCTGCGCAGACACCCTGAACGGTCTTGGAATCTCGGCCGCAATGGGGGCAGCGCGACGACGGAGCGAAGGCGAGGCGGATCGCGCTGGGCGAGGTCCGCGGCGCGCGCGGGATGCGCCTGGGTCGCGGGCCTCGCCGCGGCGTGCGAGGGACTGTCCCTCGGACACGGCTCGCGCGGCCGGGTCTTGTGTGCCAAGAGTGCGACGATGGGGTCAAGGAACTGCCGCTTCGGTGGACGCTGGGCCGCGCACGGCTCAATGATGGCGGAGAGAGCAGTGCCTCGGCCCGGTTCCGTCGCAGGTGGGGCGGTTTCGCGGGGCGTCGGCCCCTGTGTCGAAAGCCGAAACGGCTACGTCGTGAGGACGCCGACGACGTCTCGCACGGCCTCCGCAGACGCGCGCAGCTGCTCCCGCTCCCCGTCGGAGAGGTCGAGCTCGTAGATCTCCTCGATCCCCTCCGCGCCGAGCTTCACGGGGACACCCATGTAGAGGTCGTCGATGCCGTACTCGCCCTCCAGGTACGCGGTGCACGGGAGGACGCGCTTCTCGTCGAGCATGATCGAGTCGACCATCTGCGCGGCCGCGGCGCCGGGTGCGTACCAGGCGGAGGTTCCGAGCAGCGAGACCAGCTCGCCGCCGCCCTTGGCGGTGCGCTCGACGAGCTTCTGGATCGTGTCGTCGGCGAGCAGCTTGCGGAGCGGGACGCCGCCGACGGTCGTGGCGGAGACCACAGGGACCATCTGGTCGCCGTGCCCGCCGAGCACCATCGCGGTCACGTCCTTGATCGAGGCGCCCGTGGCCCACGCGATCGACGCAGAGAACCGCGCCGTGTCGAGGATCCCCGCCATTCCGAACACGCGATTCTTCGGCCAGCCGGAGACGTTCTTCGCGACGTGGCACATGGCGTCGAGCGGGTTCGAGACGATGATCAGGATCGCGTCGGGCGATTGGCCGACCACCGACTGCGTCACCGATCCGACGATCTTCTCGTTGGTCGAGACGAGGTCGTCCCGGCTCATGTCGCCCGTCCGCGGCACGCCGGCCGTGATCACCACGACGTCGGAGCCCGCCGTGATGTCGTACTCCGTCGAGCCCACGACGCGCGGCTCGTAGCCGAGCACCGCCGCGGCCTGGTTGATGTCCAGCGCCTTGCCCTCGGCGAGGCCGTCCTTGATGTCGACGAGCGCGATGTCGCAGTAGTCGCCGCGTGCGAGCTCCTGCGCGCACGTCGCGCCGACATTCCCGGCGCCGACGACCGTGACCTTCCTACGCAACGCGCACCCCGAGCTTCTCGATGATCGCGTCGGCGACCTCGCTCGTCCCGACTGCCGTCGGGTCGTCGCGCGTCGGCTTCATGTCGTACGTGACGCTCTTCCCCTCGCGGATCACCTCCGCGATCGCGCTCTCGACGCGATCCGCGGCCTCGTGTTCCTCGAGGTGCCGGAGCATCATCACGCCGGAGAGCATCTGGGCCATCGGGTTCGCCTTGTTCTGGCCCGCGTACTTCGGCGCCGAGCCGTGCGTGGGCTCGAAGATCGCCGCGCTCTCGCCGAAGTTGCCGCCGGGCGCCATCCCGAGGCCGCCGATCATCCCGGCGGCGAGGTCGGACACGATGTCGCCGTAGAGGTTCGGACAGACGAGGACGTCGTACTCCTCGGGCCGCTGCACGAGCTGCATGCACATGTTGTCCACGATCCGGTCGTCGAACTCGATGTCCGGGTTGTCGGCGGCCACCTCCTGCGCGACGCGGAGGTACAGGCCGTCGGTGAACTTCATGATGTTCGCCTTGTGCACGGCCGTGACCTTCCGGCGGCCGTTGCGGCGCGCGTAGTCGAACGCGAACTGGACGATCCTGCGCGTGCCGGAGACCGACAGCGGCTTGATGGAGATCCCGGCGTCGCGGTGGCGGAGCTTGCCGCCGTGCTTCTCGATCCACCCGATCAGCTCCTCGGCCTCGTCGCCGCCCTGCTCGTACTCGATCCCCGCGTAGAGGTCCTCCGTGTTCTCGCGGATGAGGACGAGGTCGACGTCGTCGAACCGGGATCGCACGCCCTCGTAGCTCTTGCAGGGCCGCACCTGCCCGTAGAGGTCGAGCGCTTTCCGGAGCCCGACGTTCACGGAGCGGAAGCCGCTGCCGACCGGAGTCGTGATCGGCCCCTTCAGCGCGACCCCCGTCTCGCGGATCGCATCGAGGACGTGATCGGGCAGCGGGTTCCCGTCGTTTTGGTCCATCACGTCCGTTCCGGCGTACTGCACGTCCCAGTCGAACTCGGCTCCGCTCGCCTCCAGCACCCGGCGGGTCGCATCCGTGAGCTCCGGCCCGATTCCGTCGCCGGGGATGAGGGTCACTCGGTGAGCCATGCGGCGGCGACTCTACCGATTCGCCACCGGGTCTTCGGGGTACGCTCTGCGCCGTATGAGCGACTTCAAACCAGGCCTCGAAGGTGTCGTGGCCGTCGAGACGGAGATCGCCGAGCCCGATCGCGAGGGCGGGCAGCTCCGCTACCGCGGAATCGACATCGAGGAGCTCGTCGGCCAGTACCCGTACGAGAACGTGTGGGGGCTGCTCGTCGACAACGACCTCGAATCGAAGATGCCGGTGCCCGAGCCTCACCAGCCCGCCGAGCTCACCGGAAACGCGCCGGCCGACCTTCAGGCGGAGACTGCGCGCCTTGCCGGCGAATGGAAGCTCGGCAAGCTGAACGAGATCTCGGACGGGCAGGCCCGCGAGGACCTCGGGCGGCTCTCGTCCCAGATGATGGGGATCGTCGCCCGCTCGGCCGCCGTCGCTGACGGACGGGAGCCCGCGCCTGACGACGTTGTCGCGCAGGGCGAGACCGCAGCGGAGAGATTTCTCCTGCGCTGGCGCGGCGAGGCCGATCCCGACCACGTCAAGGCGATCGACACCTATTGGATCTGCACGGCCGAGCACGGCCTGAACGCGTCGACCTTCGCCGCCCGGGTGACCGCCTCCACCGGAGCAGATTGCGGCGCCGCGCTCTCGTCGGCCGTCGGCGCTCTCTCGGGACCGCTCCACGGCGGCGCACCCGCCTACGTGAAGCCGATGCTGGAGGAAGTGCAGGCGATGGGCGACCCGGAGCGCTGGGTGAGGGAGGCGCTGGAGAAGGGCAAGCGGATCATGGGCTTCGGCCACCGGATCTACCGCGCCGAGGACCCCCGGTCGCGCATCCTCAAGCAGACGGCCAAGGAGCTTGGGGCGCCGCAGGTCGAGGTCGCGGAGCAGCTCGAGGAAGTCGCGCTGAAGGCGCTCCAGGAGAAGTCTCCCGACCGCGTGCTCGCGACGAACGTCGAGTACTACTCGGCAATCGTCCTCGACGTCGCGGAGATCCCGCCGCCGCTCGCGCCGGCGATGTTCGCGTGCTCGCGCGTGGCGGGCTGGTCGGCGCACATCCTCGAGCAGAAGCGCACGGGCCGGCTGTTCAGGCCCTCTGCGAAATACGTCGGTCCCGCTCCGCGCTCGCTCTCCACTGTCTGATCTGGCCTCAGCGGCTGCCGAGGCGGCCGAGCTGGCCGAGCGTGGCGAGGAGCGAGAGCTCGCCGCGCACCGGACGAAGTGGCAGGACGAGATCGAAGGCGCGGCCCGCAGCCCCGACTTCCGCGAGCGGGCGGTCGCCTACCGCGCGATCGGGCAGTTCCGGTACCGCCAGAAGCTCGAGCTGCTCCGCCGGGGGCTCCAGGACGAAAGCCCTGCGAGCCGCGGCTCCGCGCTCCTCTCGCTCGAGCTCCTCTCGCGGGATCACCCGGGCGACGTCAACGCCGACCGCTCGCTCCTCCACTCGCTCGCGGCGCACGATCCGAACGCCGCAGTCCGGCGGCTCGCGATCCTGGTGCTGAAGAACGGCTCGCCGCACCGCGACACGATCGTGATGCTGGAGGGGATCGCCGACGACGACGAGCACGACAAGGAGCTGCGCGAGACCGCCAAGCGGACGGCCGCGATGCTGACGAAGAAGAGCCGGGCGCGCTAGCCGACTACGAGGCGCAGGTGCAGACCGGGCGGTTGAGGCGCTTGCCGCAGCCGGCGCAGGTTCGTTCGGTCTTGCGCCACTCGAGCATCTTCTTCTCGATCCCCGCCCTCATCATCAGCACGCCGACGCCGGTGCTGGAGGCGAGGAGGAGAGCTGTTTCGTTCGTCATCTCGATCATGTCGTCTTTCGCTTTGCGTGCGGATGCGCCTGGAAATACAACTCCCGGCGCCGCCGATCGGTTACGTGGGTGTAGAGCTCCGTGGTAGCCAGATCGGCATGTCCGAGCATTTCCTGAACGCTCCTTAGATCTGCTCCTCCCTCAAGGAGGTGCGTTGCAAACGTGTGGCGCAGGAGATGGGGGTGCACGCGCTCGGGCTCGAGGCCCGCTTTCCCGGCGAGCTTCCGCAGGATCAGGAACGCACCGGCCCGCGTGAGCGGCCCGCCCTGGGCGTTCAGGAAGAGCTCCGAGCGGTGGCGGCGATCCAGGTGCGGGCGGCCTCGCGCGAGGTAGCGCCGCAGCGCGTCGACGGCCTCGCGGCCGACCGGGACGACGCGTTCCTTCCCGCCCTTGCCGATCGTCCGCACCAGCCGCTGGTCGAGGTCGACGCCGCCCTTGTCGAGCCCGACCGCCTCGCTGACACGGAGGCCGGCGCCGTAGAGGAGCTCGACCAGCGCCCGGTCGCGGAGGTTGCGCGGCGTCGTGCCGGCGGCGGCGTCGATCAGCCGCTCCGCCTCGGAGGGCGACAGCGCGCGCGGAAGGCGTCGGGTGCGGCGGGGCAGCTCGAGCTCCGCTGCCGGGTTCGCGTCGGTCGCGCCGATCAGGACGAGGTGGCGGAAGAACGAACGGAGTGACGCGATGCGCCGGGCGATCGTCGCGCCGGAGAGGCCCTGGGCCCGCAGCTCGGCGAGGTAGCGCTCGAGCTCCTCTGTCGTGACCGTCGAGGGCGAGTGACCGAGCCAGTTCGCGAGCGCCTCGAGATCGCGCCGGTATGCCTCGACGGTGCGCGGAGCGAGTCGCGCCGTCGAGAGGGCGAGGAAGCCCTCGAGCTCAGGATCGCGGGTGGGCGCGGTCATAGACCTTCCGGAGGCGCTTCGCGTCGACGTGGCTGTACATCTGCGTCGTCGACAGCGAGCTGTGGCCGAGGAGCTCCTGGATCGTCCTCAGATCGGCGCCGCCCTCCAGCAAGTGGGTCGCGAACGCATGGCGCAGGCGGTGCGGGTGGGGGAAGAGCTTGCGAAGCGTGCTCGTGTCGAGCCGGCGGCCGCGGGCGGAGATGAAGAGCGCGTCGTGGGCGCCGCGCGCCAGCTTCGGGCGCTCGCGGAGCCACAGGGCGACCCAGTACGCGGCTTCCTCGCCGAGCGGGACGACCCGCTCCTTGCCGCCCTTGCCGCGCACGCGGAGCGCTTCCTGCTCGAACTCGACGTCGGCGAGGTCGAGGTCGACCGCCTCCTGGCTGCGGAGGCCTGCCGAGTAGACGAGCTCGGCGAGCGCGCGGTTCCGGATCGCGAGCGGGTCGCCGGAAGCGAAGCGCTCGAGCTCGGCCTCGATCTCCTCCTGCTTCGGCGCCTCCGGCAGCCGCCGCGGCCGCCGCGGCGCAAGCCGGGCGTCGGGAACCTTCGAGGCGCCCAGCGTGAAACGGAGGAAGGCGCGGACGGCCGCGAGCTTCCTTGCGATCGTCGCCGGCGCGAGCTTGCTCGGCTCCCGGCCCCGTCGCGCGGCTCCGAGCTCGGCGGCGTAATCCGCGAGCAGGCGGGCATCCACGTCCTCGACGGACGCCTTCCGCATCCGCAGCCAGGCGCCGAACTCCGACAGGTCGACTCCGTAGGCACGCCGGGTCGAGTCCGACAGCGCCGGGCTGGCCAAGAAGCGGTCGATCGCCGCCGGAGTCTCCATGCAGGCAGGATTCGCGCCCGTGAAGGTGGCGTCCTGCTTCGCATCGATTCTCGCCCTCGGCGTGACCTCCGCCGGAGGAGCCGTCCAGGCGGTCAAAGTGCCGGGCGGATTCCGCGTGGAAACCTACGTGCGCGGCCTCGAGAAGCCGACTGCGATGGCGTGGGGGCCGCGTGGAGTCCTCTACCTCACGCAGGAGGGCGGCGAGGTCGTCAGCATCGATCCGCGGACCCGCCGTTCCCGCGTCGTGCTCCGCGGGTTCAAGACGCCGCTCGGGCTCGCCTGGCTCCGCGGCAACCTGTTCGTCTCCGCCCGGGGCACGCTCTGGCGGGTGAGCAGCGGGCAGCGGAAGGCGATCCTCCGAAAGCCTGCCGTTCGGCCGCCACCAGCAGGACAACGTCATCGTCCGGCGCGGTCGCCTGTATCTCGGCAGCGGCTCGACGTGCGACGTCTGCACTGAGCGCAGCCGGCTCAGCGCCGCGGTCCTCTCCGTCAACCCCGACGGGTCGGGGCTGCGGATCCTCGCGCGCGGCCTCCGGAACCCGTACGGCCTCGCGGTCGATCCTGCGACCGGACGCCTGTACGCGTCCGTGAACGAGCGGGACGAGCTCGGCGACCGCGAGCCGGCCGAGACGATCGTGGAGGTTCGGGACGGCCGCGACTTCGGCTGGCCCCGCTGCTGGCCGAGCCACCGGGCGAAACGCCTTCGCGGAAGCTGCCGGGGTGTCACGCCGCCCGTCGCCTATCTGGAGCCACACTCCGCACCGGGAGGCATGGCGTTCTGGAAGGGCGCGCTCTACGTCGCGGAGTGGGGCGAGTACCTGAAGCGGGACCATGGACGGAAGCTGACGCGCATGCTCCTCCGTCCCGGCCGCCCCGCGTCGGTCTCGACGTTCGCCACCGGCTTCTCCCATCCCCTCGCGGTCGCAGTCGACGCACGGGGAGGGCTGCTTGTGGCCGACCACGGCCGCGGCGTGATCTACCGGATCAGCGATGAGTGAGCTCAGGCTCTACCTCATCGCAGCCGTCGCCTACATCGCGCTGGGCGTGGCATACCCCCAGGTGCTCTACTCGTGGGTCGAGGGCACCGCCTTCCTCCTGCTCGTCGTCTGGATCCTGCCGTCTGCTCATCCGGCGGCTGCGATGAGCTGGGCGGCGCACGATCTCGAGCCGTATGCGATCCAGAAGCACCTCGGCGTCAAGGTCGCCTTCGTCCCGCTCGCGATCGGCTCCTACTCGCCGGACCTCCTCAGCAAGTGGTTCGTCTACGGGATCAACGTCCTCGGCGTCGAGTTCAAGGCCGACGACCCGGTGCAGTTCCACCGCGGGTGGCCCGGCGTCGGCTTCACCCACTCCCTCGGCTACGGGGTCCTGATCGCTGCGCTTATCTGGCTGGTCTTCGGCAGCCGCATCTGGGCCTGGAGCTTCCTCTTAGGACACTGGGCGCACGCCTTGACGGACGCGGGCGACACGATCGGGACGATGCTCTTCTTTCCGTTTTCGACCGAGACGTTCGGGATCGGCGCCTGGGCGTACGCCGGCCAGTACGGGCGGCTCACGGACGCCGGCGCCTACTTCAGCGGGCTCGGGTTCGTCTGGGACGGCGTCTTCGTCGTGTACGGGCTGATCTCGTGGCGGATGCTCAAGCGCGAGTACTTCCGCGACGTGATCGTCAGGGCGGACCCGCGCTTCTGGGGCTGGATGGGACGCTGGCTGCCGGAGACGGCGCTCGTCGCCCTCTACCGAGCCAGCTTCTTCTATGGCACGACGCGCTGGTTCGCCTGGATCATCTGGGCGCACGTGGTTCACGACTTCCCGCTCGACCTGAGCTGGGGTGGCCCGCAGTGGGTGGACGCCGCCTACGACTAAGGCAGTTCGTCGCGCAGCAGCGAGTACATGACGAAGTCCACGCGCCGATCGAGTCTCGGGTTGTAGTGGCTCGACCGCAGGACGCCTTCCCGCGTGAAGCCGGCGTTCTCCGCGACACGCTTGGAGGCGATGTTCTCCTCGTCCGCCCGCAGCTGGAGGCGCGCCATTCCCGGTCGCGCGAGGACCCAGCCCGATACGAGCTCGAGCGCGCGCGTGCAGACGCGTTTGCCCCTCGCGTCAGGCGCCACCCAGTAGCCGACCTCCGCGACGCCCTGATCGGGCTCGATCCACCTGACGCCGATCGAGCCGACGGCCCGGCCGTCGACGACGATTGCGAAGTTCGCGTTCGCGCCGTCGCGCCAGCCGATTCGGCAAACCTCGAGGTACGTCTCGGCGTCGGAGCGCGTGTACGGCTGCGGAATCATGTCGAGGAACTCCGCGATCGCGCGGTCGTTGCAGGCGGCCACGATGGCTTCGGCGTCTCCCGGCTCTCCCCACGGTCGGAGGGTCACCACGCTGTCCGTCAGCGCCGGTTCGGGCGGCTCCACAGTCATTGTCATACGATATGCAGCCCGTTTGAGACCGGCCCTACGCCGGGAACTCAAGGAGAATCCCATGGCGATCATCGAGGACCTGCGCGGACAAGTCGACCTGAGCGAGCACGGCATCGAGGCCGTCAGCACCGTCCACCACAACCCGACGGTCGCGCTCCTCTACACGCAGGCGCTCGAGCGCGGTGACGGGACGCTCGCCGAGGGCGGGCCGCTCGTCGTCGACACCGGCGAGCACACGGGCCGCTCGCCGAACGACAAGTTCGTCGTCCGGGAGCCGAGCACCGAGGACCGGATCTGGTGGGGGAAGGTGAACGCGGAGCTGCCCGAGGACGCGTTCGACGGCCTGCGAGACAAGGTGACCTCGTTCCTCGCGGATCAGGACCTGTACGTCGTCGATGCCTTCGCGGGCGCCGACCCCGAGCACCGCCTTGCACTGCGCGTGATCACGTACAGCCCCTGGCACGCGCTCTTCGCGAAGACGCTCTTCATCGACCCGACCGAGGAGGAGCTGGCGGAACACGAGCCGCAGGCGGTCGTGCTCCATGCGCCGGCCGTCGAGGCCGATCCTGGCGAGGACGGAACGCGAAGCGAGACCTTCGTCGTGCTCCACCCGGGCCGGATGGAGGTGCTGATCGGCGGGACGTTCTACGCCGGCGAGATCAAGAAGTCGATCTTCACCCTCATGAACGACCGGCTCCCGCTCGAGGGCGTCCTCCCGATGCACTGCTCGGCCAACGTCGACGACGACGGCCGCGTCGCCGTCTTCTTCGGGCTGTCAGGAACGGGCAAGACGACGCTGTCGGCGGATCCCGAGCGGCACCTGATCGGCGACGACGAGCACGGCTGGAGCGAGGAAGGCATTTTCAACGTCGAGGGAGGTTGCTACGCGAAGGTGATCCGCCTCTCGCCGGAGGCCGAGCCGCAGATCTACAGGACGACGCGCAGCTGGGGCACGGTGCTCGAGAACGTGGTCGTGGACGAGCGCGGCGTGCTCGACCTGGACGACGACTCGAAGACGGAGAACACGAGGGCCGCCTACAAGCTCGAGCAGATCTCGAACGCGCTCCCGGCCAAGCGGGCCGGCCACCCGAGCGCCGTCGTCTTCCTGACCGCCGACGCGTTCGGGATCCTGCCGCCGATCGCGCGCCTTTCCCGTGAGCAGGCGATGTTCTACTTCCTCTCCGGCTTCACCGCGAAGCTGGCCGGCACCGAGATCGGCGTCACCGAGCCCCAGCCGACCTTCTCCGCTTGCTTCGGCGCGCCGTTCCTGCCGCAGCCGCCGTCCGTCTACGCGCACATGCTCGGAGACAAGCTCGACCAGCATCCGCACGTCACCGTCTGGCTCGTGAACACCGGCTGGACGGGTGGCCCGTTCGGCGAGGGCGAGCGGATGCCGATCAAGGCGACCAGGGCCCTATTGAAGGCGGCGCTCTCGGGCGAGCTCGACGGGACCGAGTACCGGACAGACGAGCTCTTCGGCTTCGAGGTCCCCGTTGCGGTGCCGGGTGTGGACTCCATGCTGCTCGACCCGGCGTCCACGTGGGCCGACCGGGCCGCATACGGCCGCGAGGCTCGCGAGCTCGCGCGGATGTTCCGGGACAACTTCGAGCAGTTCACCGACGACGCCGGCGAGTCGGTGGCTGCCGCCGGCCCGCGCGTCTAGGAGGCGAAGCCGGCGGGCGGCATGGCGCCGACGTCTCGGCCCTCGAGCCTCGCGTAGAGCTCTGCCAGCGGGAGTGGCTCCTCCGTGCGCTCCGCCGACCCGTGCCGCTCGAACCACGCCGACGACTCCTCTGCCGTCAGCGGCCAGAACTCGATGTTCGCGGCGCACCGGCCGGGCCTTGCGACGGCCGGGTGCAGCGTCTTGATCGGCTCGTTCGTGGTCACGAGGACGAGGACGCGGAGGCCCTGGCCGATCAACCCGTCGACGACGTTGAGGAAGCGCGACAGCCCCTGGCCGATCACGGCCTTGGCATCCGGAGTGAGGAGCTCGCCGGTGTCCTCGAGCACGAGCAGGCGCCACGCCTTGCTGCCCTCTCCATCCTCGCCGCCGCCGTCGCCCATGGCCATGAAGCCGCCCGACATCGCCGCCATGCGCATCATCCGCGGGTCGGGCATCTCCGCGTAGCCGGGCTGGGTGAGGACACTCATGAGGTAATCGGCGTGCTCGCCGAAGAACGAATCCGGGTCGACGATGTAGTGGAACTCGCACCAGTCGCGCCACTCCCAGGCGAGCGCACGGAGGGCAAACGTCTTGCCGGTGCCCGCCTCGCCGTGCCAGAGGATCAGCTGACCCCCGTGGGCCGGCTGGAAATCGCGCATGAGCTGCTCGAGGCCAGAGCGGGTCGAGCCGGTGTAGTTCTCCTCCAGGTCCAACCACTCGGGCACCGAGATCTCGCGCCAGGAGGGGATCGGCCCGTGCGGACCGTACGTCCAGAACTGGACGTTCACCTTGTGCGTCGAGCTCGGGTCGGGCGGCGGGAACAGCTCCTTGAGCTCGGCCAGCCTTGCCGCGACCTGTTCTGGGTCCTTCCCGGCGACTTTGGCGCTCACCCAGCCCGAGAACAGGTCGAGCTGCAGAAGCGTTCCGTCCCGCTCGGCCAGCGCGTGCTCGGCTCCGTCGCCCGAAGAGCGGTGGAACGGCTCCTCGACGGGATCGAGCGATCGGGACGCTGTCGGCCAGGACGCGAAAGTCACGTTCGCGAGGCCGCGCTCGATCACCCGCGCCATGAAGACGGCATTCGGTGTCCCGCCGTGAGTGAGCTCATAGCTCAGATCGACTCTGTCGTGGAATCCGGTCATGCCCGGATCATTCCCGTTGTTGGAGAGAGAAACCTCGCCTGGGCCCGTGTTCGGGAATGTGACCAGAAGGGGGAAAGAGCGCGGCTGGGTGAGCCTGGGCACTCGGCGGCCGGATGCACGCACGGGCTAGCGTCTGCCGCATGTCTGATCTCGGAGGCGAGCTCGACGCGCTTGCGTCCGGGACGGGGTTCTCCGGTGTCATTCGGATTGACCAAGGCGACCGGATCGAGCTCGCGAGGGCGTACGGCCTTGCGCATCGCGGCTTCGAGATCTCGAACGCGGTGGACACGCGCTTCGGAATCGCGAGCGGGGCGAAAGGCTTCACGGCGCTCGCCGTCGTGAGCCTGATCGAGGAAGGCGTGCTCGACCTCTCGACGCCTGCCCGCTCCGTCCTCGGCAGCGATCTGCCGTTGATCGACGACGGCGTGACGGTCGAGCACCTCCTGTCGCACCGGTCGGGCATCGGCGACTACCTCGACGAGGAAGCCGGATTCGAGGTCGAGGAGTACGTGATGCCGGTACCAGTGCACGAGCTCGCGGCCACCGAGGACTACCTCGCGGTGCTCGACGGCCACGCGAGCAAGTACGCGCCCGGCGAGCGCTTCGCGTACTGCAACGCCGGCTACGTCGTGCTGGCGCTCATTGCCGAACGCGCGAGCGGCATGCCCTTCCACGAGCTGGTCGAGCAGCGCGTGTGCCGGCGCGCCGGATTGGCGGACACGGCGTTCCTGCGCTCCGACGAGCTCCCCGCCCGGACCGCCCTCGGTTACGTCGAGGTCGACGGCGCGTGGAGGAGCAACGTCCTCCATCTCCCCGTGCGGGGGAGCGGCGACGGCGGGATCTACTCCACGGCCGCGGACATGAGCTCGTTCTGGCGGGCGTTCTTCGCCGGTCGGATCGTCTCCACGGACTGGGTCTCGGAGATGGTTCGGCCGCGCAGCGACGCGCCGAAACACTCGAAGCGCTACGGGCTGGGCTTCTGGCTCCACGCGTCGAACGACGCCGTCCTCCTGGAGGGGTACGACGCGGGTGTCTCGTTCCGGTCCGTGCACGATCCGCGCGCACGCGTGACGCTCACGGTGATCTCGAACACGAGCGGCGGCGCGTGGCCGATCGCTCGGTATCTCGAGAATGCGGCTTCAAGCTGAGCGACTTTCCTCGTCCCCGGAGCCGAATCGAGCTCCACGCTGCTTGAGGACGCCTAAGCGCGCGGCGCGTACTCCACGCGGGCGAATGGCCAGTCCGATTCGAGCCACTCACTCACGGCGCGCCAAAGCGGGGTGTCCAGGTGCGCGTGGCTCTTCCGCACCCAGGAGAGTGCGCAGGCGCCGGAGTCGCTGTCGGGCAGCGGGTAGATGTAGACGCACCCGATCACGTCGCGGCTTCCCGGGTCGAGCACCGTGTACGTGAACCCCTTCCGGGTGCGGAAGTCGTCAGCGTGGCGCTGCAGGTCCGCGCGGTTCTCGTCCCGCGTCATCTCTCGCGGCCAGGAGCCGTCGGGATACCCGGGCGTCGCCGCGATGTGTTCCATCGACGACGTCCAGGCGTCGTAGTCCAGCTCGTTGTGCTCAGGTCCGAGCGGCTCGAGGACGAACTCGGAAGTCTCGAGACCGAGCGGGACGTCGAAGTCGGGGGGGACGAACTCGGCCACTCGACCGATGCTAGAACGTCGGCTCGGGGGAGCTGGGGAAGCGAATCCGGCGAGCGTACTGTCGCTCGGGAGGTAGTCAGGGATAAAAAAGACTCAGTAGTTACGAGGCCGAACCGCGCCTCCATCCGATAGCGTCCGATGCAGTGGAAGCGACGCACGACGTGCTCGTCGTTGGCGCCGGCTGCGCAGGGATGCGCGCCGCGATCGAGGCGTTCGACGAGGGGGCCGACGTCGCACTCCTCTCCAAGATCCACCCGGTTCGCAGCCACTCCGGCGCGGCCGAGGGCGGGATCAACGCCGCGCTCGGGAATGCGTCCGAGGACGACCCCGAGAAGCACGCGTTCGACACGGTCAAGGGCTCGGACTACCTCGGCGACCAGGACGCGATCGAGGTGCTCTGCGACGAGGCGCCCGACGACGTCTACCAGCTCGAGAACTGGGGCGCGGTCTTCTCGCGCACCGACGACGGCCGGATCGCGCAGCGCCCGTTCGGCGCCGCCGGCGAGCCGCGCACGGCGTACGCCGCGGACATCACGGGGCACGTGCTCGTCCACGTCCTCTACGAGCAGGTGATGAAGCGCGACATCCCGACGTACGAGGAGTTCTTCGCGTGGAAGCTCGTGATCGACGACGACCGCTGCCAGGGCGTGATCGCTTGGGATCTCCTCAACGGCGGCCTGAAAACGATCGGCGCCAAGACCGTGATCCTCTGCACGGGCGGCGCGGGCCGGCTCTATGTCGGGACGACCAACGCGTACTCGTGTACGGGCGACGCGATGTCCATGGCCCTGCGGGTCGGCGTCCCGCTCAAGGACATGGAGATGATGCAGTTCCACCCGACGACGCTGGCCCCGACCGGGATCCTGATCACGGAGGGCTGCCGCGGCGAGGGCGCCTACCTCCTCAACTCGGAGGGCAAGCGGTTCCTCGAGCGCTACGCGCCGAACGCGATGGAGCTCGCGAGCCGCGACGTGATCTCGCGGGCGGAGCAAACCGAGATCGACGAGGGCCGCGGGATCGACGGCAACGTCCTCCTCGACCTGCGCCACCTCGGCGCCGACAAGATCAACGAGCGGCTGCACGGGACTCGCGAGCTCTCGCTCACCTACGCCGGCGTCGATCCGATCACCGAGCCGATCCCGGTCCGGCCCGGCGCCCACTACCACATGGGCGGCGTGGATACGGATCTCGACGGCCTGACGTCGGTGACCGGGCTCTACGCGGCCGGCGAGTGCGCCTGCGTCTCCGTCCACGGCGCGAACCGGCTCGGCGGGAACGCGCTGATGGAGACGATCACCTTCGGCAAGCGCGCAGGGCGGGCGGCGGCCGAGTGGGCGCTGACGCACACGACGATCAGCGTGCCGCCGGCGGTCGAGGCCGACACCGAGCGCGAGCTGAAGGAGCTGCTGGCGCGGAGCGAGGGCGAGCGCCCGTGGGCGATCCGCGACGAGCTGGCGACGACGATGCACGAGAACTTCGGGGTGTTCCGCCGCGAGGAGCAGATGCTCGAGCAGGGGCGGATCATCGAGGGGCTGCGCGAGCGGTACAAGCGCGTCGTCGTCGACGACAAAGGCGAGATCTTCAACAACGACCTCACGCAGGCGATCGAGCTGGGCTTCATGCTCGAGCTGGCGCAGTGCATGGTCGTCGCGGGTCTCGCACGCAAGGAGAGCCGCGGCGCACACGCCAGGCCGCACGACTACCCGGACCGCGACGACGAAAGCTTCCTCAAGCACACGATGACGACGCTCGGGCCCGACGGCGAGGTTCGGCTCGACTGGAAACCGGTGACGATGACCAAGTGGCAGCCGAAGGAGAGGACCTACTAGTGGCGACGGATTCGCTCGTCCGCAGCGAGTACGCGACGATGACGGTCGCGCTCAAGATCTGGCGCTTCGACGCCTCGACCGGCGAGCGCGAGCTCCGCGACTACGAGGTCGAGGCGCCCGAGTGGGCCTGCCTTCTCGACGTCCTCGACCTGATCAAGGACAAGGTCGACGGCTCGCTCGCCTACCGGAAGAGCTGCCGGATGATGATCTGCGGGTCCTGTGGGATGCGCATGGACGGAGCAGCGGTGCTCGCCTGCAAGGAGCGGATGAAGCCGATCGTCGACCGCGGCCACGTTCCGGTGATCTCCGCGATGGGCAATCTCCCGATCGTCCGCGACCTCGTCGTCGACATGGGCCCGTTCTGGAACAAGATCCGCGCGGTCAAGCCGTGGCTCGACCCGGGCTACGACGAGGTCGCCGAGAAGGAGCGGATCGTCTCCCAGCAGGCGATGAACGTGATCCACAAGGAGGCGCTCTGCATCATGTGCGGCTGCTGCGTCTCCGAGTGCAACTCGATGGAGTCCGACCCGGACTTCCTCGGGCCGGCGGCGCTCGCCAAGGGGTTCCGCTTCGTCGGCGACCCGCGAGAGCGCGACCAGGTCCCGCGGCTGAACGACCTGAACCAGGAGCACGGGATCTGGGACTGCACCCGGTGCTACTTCTGTAACGAGCGCTGCCCGAAGGGCGTCGACCCGCGCGACGCGATCGCCAAGCTGGGCGCCGAGTCGATGAAGGAGGGCATCGACCACGACATGGGCGCGAAGCACGCGCGCTGGTTCGTCATCTCTGCGAAGACGACAGGCTGGCTCCGCGAGACCGAGCTCGTGCCGAAGACGCAGGGCGTCGTCTCCGCGATCAAGGAGACGAAGTTCGCGCTCAAGCTCTTCCGGCACGGGAAGGTGCCGCTGCCGATCCCTCCGCACGTCGCCGACCGGATCCACGAGGCGCGCGGTCTGTACGACATCGTGCGCAACGAGGGGCGGCCGGGCGCGCTCGGCATCGTCCAGTCGGAGCGGGCGCTCGCCAAGATCGACCAGGAGCATCCCGAGGGCAGCGGCGAGGGCTGGGGAAGCCGCGTCCAGGCCGACATCACCCCGGGCAAGCGGCCGACGGCCGGAAAGGGAGGGGAGGCGTGAAGGTCGCCTACTACAAAGGCTGTCTCGCAGCGCTGTCGGCGAAGGAGCTCGACACGTCGACGAAGGCGCTCGCTCCGCGCCTCGGCCTGGAGCTCGAGGAGCTGGACTCGGTCACCTGCTGCGGCGCCGGCGACATCCACGAGGCGGAGCCGGACTACTACCTCCACCTGAACGCGCGCATCCTTGCGTACGGCGAGGCGACCGGCGCCGACACGCTGATGACGGTCTGCAACGTCTGCACGCTGAACCTCCGCCAGGCGAATGTCGCGCTCCAGAAGGACGACGAGCTGCGCGAGCGGGTCAACGCGAACCTCGAGGCGGTCGGCGTTCCTCCGTACTCCGGCGGCATCGAGGTCAAGCACCTCCTGTGGCTGATCGCGGAGGGAGAGGGCTACGAACGGCTCCAGGAGACCGCGCACAAGGGGTTGAAGGGGCTCAAGGTCGCGCCGTTCTACGGCTGCCAGATCCTCCGTCCGTCCAAGCTCCTCGGCTTCGAGAACCCGGACCGGCCGTGGTCGCTCGAGGCGATCATCCAGGCGTGCGGCGGCGAGCCCGTCGACTACCCCGCGAAGATCAAGTGCTGCGGGTTCCCGATCATCCAGGCTCGCGAGGAGACGGCGCTCGGCGAGCTGATCCAGCCGATCGAGCAGGCGATGGAGGCCGGCGCCGACGCGATGGTCACGCCCTGCCCGCTCTGCCATCTGTCGCTCGACGCGTGGCAGCAGAAGCTCGAGGCGACCACCGGCCGCGCCTTCCAGATGCCGATCCTCCACCTCTCGCAGCTGATCGGGGTCGCGGCCGGGCTCGAGGCGTCGGAGCTGAAGTTCAAGCGTCACGTCGTTCCGGTGACGCCCGTGCTCGAGAAGCTCGAAGCGTAGGAGGGCTCGGCGAAACGTGGTCTGTGCCGTCGGAAACGCGCTGCTCGCCCCGAGGCGGCGTCCTCAGTCGCCCGCGTATCGAACTGATACGCAGGCTCCCTGCGTTCTTGCCTCGGAACGAGCATCGCGCTCCGACGACGAGCAACGCTTCACCGAGCCCTCCTGACGCCGCTCGCGCCGCTTGCGCTGCTCGGCGCCGGCGCCGCCGCTGTGGCCTGGGGCTGGTTCGAGGCCGGATGGGTTCGGCTCGTCGAGGAGCCCGTTCGGCTCCGGCGGCTGCCGGCGGAGCTCGACGGCCTGCGGATCGCGCACCTGTCGGACTTCCACCTCGGGGTTCCGTCTCGAGGGACGCGCGCGGTCGAACGGGCCGTCGAGTGGGTGGAGGCGCGGCAACCCGACCTGACGCTGATCTCGGGCGACCTGCTCTCACGGCCGAGCGGCGAGGCGAAGCTGCGCGAGCTGGTCGGACGTCTGCCGAATGCCTACGCGGTGCTCGGCAACCACGATTACGCGGTCACGAAGGATCCGTTCTCGCGGCCGATCGTTCTGGAGGAGCTCGGCTCGGCGCGCCTGCTCGCCGACGAGGCGGAGACGGTGGAGATTCGCGGCCGCCAGGTGCAGATCGTCGGCATCGACCCGCGCTCGTACCGGCGCGGGACCGCACGGCCCGAGCGGCTCGCCGACGCCGACGCCGACCTGCGCATTCTCCTGTGCCACTTTCCGCAGGTGATCGACCGGCTCGAGCCCGGCGTCTTCGATCTCGTCCTGTCGGGCCATCTCCACGCCGGGCAGATCACGGTGCCGTACCCCGGCGGCCGACTCCGGTTCGCCCACCTGCGGTGGACGTACGTCGAGGGGGTCTACGAGCGTCCGGGAGGCGTGCTCCATCTCTCCGCCGGCCTCGGGACGACGTTCGTCCCGTTTCGGTTCTTCGCGAGACCGGCGGCCTACGAGCTGGTCCTACAATCCGGGGAGTGACCACTCGCCTCCAGGGTCTTACCGGCGCGACCCTCTCCAGCGCGCCGACCGTCTGCCACGACTGTGTGTTCTGGCAGTCGCGGCCCGGGCGGACGACGTCCAAGCGCAAGTGGATCGAGCGGGCAGAGGACGACTGGGGAGCGTGGGGCACCGTGTATGCGGACGACGACGGCCGTGTGCTGGGGTCGATGCAGTACGGGCCGTCGGAGCTCTTTCCGCGTGCCGACACGCTGCCGGCGGGCCCTCCCGACGAGGATGCCGTGCTGATCACGTGCGCGTACCTCGTCGAGGGGTCGGCCCAGTGGGTCATGCAGTCCCTCTTCCTCGCTGCGATCGCGGACGTGCGCGAGCGCGGCGGGAAGGCGATCGAGGCGTTCGGCTACCGCTACGCGGAGGGCGAGTCGATCGAACAGCGGTTCCTCGTCCACCGAACGGTCTTCCCGAACGACTTCCTCGCGGACTTCGGCTTCCGAACCGTGCGGCGCCTCGGGCGCGTCGAGCTGGCGCGCCTCGAGCTCGGCGGTCTCCTCCCGGTCGAGGAGAAGGCGCCCGCGAAGCTCCTCCGGCGTGTGCGCGAGGTGCTCGAGCCGGAGCCGGCGCCGGTGCCTCGCAGACCCTGAGGGGTGAGAGAATCGCCGGTGCTCGTCAATGGGCATCAGCGACATCACCGGAGTCTTCAGCCGTTACTTCATCGTCGGCTACTTCATCCCGGCCTTCTTCAGCCTTGCGCTCCTGAAGGTCAGTTCTCAGCGAGGAATGGCTTCCGGGCTCGGTCGAGCCGGACACGGGCACGGCGATCCTGATCCTCGGCGCGGTGGCGCTGCTGATCGGGCTGGTTCTCCTCGGCCTGCGCGACCCGTTCCTGTACTTCGTCTCCGGCTATCTCTTCGTCAGGGACAGCAGGCGCTGGTGGTACCGGCCGATTCGTGGCGTCGGGAACTGGATGCTCAAGCGGAGATTGCAGGACTACAAGCGACTGACCGAGGAGTCGAAGCGCAACCCGGGAGAGACCGACGCACAGCTGAGGCGTCGAAGGCTCGCCGAATGGCATGCTGACCTGTGGTTCCCGGATGGCAAGAGCAAGGTCCTTCCAACGAGGATCGGCAATCGGATCCGGGCCTGGGAGGATTACGCGCGCAAGCGCTGGTCACTGGAGACCGTCGTCGTCTGGCCTCGCATCAGCACCTTCCTGACAGAGCAGGAGAGCAAGCTGCACGCCGACGCCGAGACCGACGTCGCGTTCTTTCTCAACGGCGCTCTCAGCCTGTTCCTGGCCGGAATGGTGATGTTCGCGGACCTGGCCGTGAATCACCCCCACCCTCTGTGGCTCTGGTGGATCTATGTCCTGCCGTTCGTGCTCACGTATGCCTTTTATCGTGCCGCGGTCGGGGCTGCCGAGCGCTGGGGCGGGTACGTACGGGCAAGCATCGACGTCCATCGCTTCGACCTCTACGCGAAGCTCGGTGTCAAGCCGCCCATGACAGAACAGGAGACGACGGTGGTTGGGAGCGCGCTCAACCGGTTCCTTCTCTACGGCGATCCGCTCCCGGATGATCTTCGTGCCGGTCCGAAGACGCCTTGAGACAAGGGGCGACGCGAGATACGCTCGAGCCATGAACGAAGAGCCACAGCCTGAGCCTTCCGAACCGGAACGGAGCCCGTTCCGGCGCCGGAGCCCGCGCCCGGCGAGCCCGATCCCTGGGACGCCGCCGCTGCACCGGAACCCCCACCCACCGCTGGGGGCGAACCGGATCCTTGGTAGGCCCGCTAGGCCGAGACGGGCTCGCGGGCGAGGATCAGCTCGGCGATCTGCAGCGCGTTGAGCGCCGCGCCCTTGCGGAGGTTGTCGTTGACCGCCCAGAGCGCGAGCTCGTTCGGCTCCGAGCCCTCCCGGATGCGGCCGACGAGCACCTCGTCCCGCCCCGACGCCGTGCCCGGGGTGGGGTAGTCCTCGAGCGCGACGTGCGGCGCCGAGCCGAGGAGCGAGCGAGCCTGGTCGGGCGCCAGCCGCTCTTCCGTCTCGACCCAGATCGCCTGGCCGTGGCCGACGAGCACCGGAATGCGGATGCAGGCGGCCTGGATCGGCAGGTCCGGCAGGCCGAGGATCTTCCGGGTCTCCGCGCGCAGCTTGTACTCCTCGTCGAACTCGTCGCCCTCGAGCGGCCAGTCCATCGCGAGGTCGGCCTGCATCGGCTCGACGGCCCGCAGGCGCTCGACTCCGGCATCGCCGGCCCCGGACATCGACTGGTACGTCGCGAGCCGCACCCGCCGCAGCCCCGCCGCATCGTGGAGCGGCTTCAGGACGCACGAGAGCTGGATCGCCGAGCAGTTCGGGTTCGCCACGATCGGCCCGCCGTCGATCGCGTCGTCGTTCACTCCGGCGACGACGAGCGGGATCCCCTCGGCGAGGCGGAAGGCGTCCGACTTGTCGATGCACCTCGTCCCTGCCTCCGCCGTCGGCGGGACGAGCTCCGAGCTCGGGCCGGTGCCGACCGAGAAGAAGCAGAGATCCAGAGCGTCGCCCGCGAGGCGCTCCGGCGTCGCCTCCTCCACCCGCAGCGAGCCGCCGCCGTAGCCGACGTCGGAGCCCGCTGAGCGGGACGACGCATACGCCCGGACGTCGGAAAACCCGCGCTCGGCGAGCAGCTCGAGCGTGACGGTCCCGACGACACCCGTGGCGCCGACGACCCCGATGCGGGCGTCAGTCGTGGGCACGAACTGCCTCCTCGGCGTCCAGCTCGAAGGCGCTGTGAAGCGCGCGCACCGCGTCCTCGACCCGATCGCGGTCGATGAAGCAGGCGATCTTGATCGGCGAGGTGTTCACGATCTCGGGCTCGATTCCGAGTTCCCCGAGGGTCGCGAACGTCCTGCCGGCCACGCCCGGATGCGTCTTCATCCCCGCGCCGATGACGCTGACCTGGCCGAGGTCGCTGCGCGACGACCACGAGACCCCGAGCCGGTCGAGTGCAGCGGCGGTATCCGCGGCGTCGGAGCTCGGGCCGGAAAAAACGATCTCGGCACCGGTCTGGAGGATGGTGTCGACGCTGAGCCCCTCATCGGAAAGCGCTTCGAACAGCCGCGAGGGCGCCGCGCCGTCGACGCGATAGACCGCCTCCTCCAGCGAATGCGTGACGCCGGAGATGATCGCCTTCTCGAGCATCCGTTCGTCCTCCTCCCGGATCCAGGTGCCTGGCGCGTCGCTGAAGCTCGACCGTACGTGAAGCTTGACGCCGTGGTTGCGCGCGAGCTCGACCGAGCGTAGCTGGAGCACTTTCGCGCCCGACGCGGCCATCTCCAGCATCTCCTCGTAGCTGACCGCGTGCAGCTTTCGCGCCGTCGGCACGAGTCGCGGATCGGCCGTGAAGACGCCCTCGACGTCCGTGTACATCTCACAGGCGTCGGCGCCGAGAGCAGCGGCGAGCGCGACCGCCGTCAGGTTTGAGCCTCCCCGGCCCAGTGTCGTGACGTCGTACGAGGTCGAGACGCCCTGAAAGCCGGCAACGAGGACGATCCGGTCGGCGTCCAGCGCCTCGTGGATCCGCCGCGCGCGGACGTCCACGATCTTCGCGCGGCCATGCACCGTGTCGGTGACGATCCCTGCCTGCGAGCCGGTCAGCGAGATCGCCTCATGGCCGAGGTCGTGGATCGCCATGGCCGCGAGCGCGCACGACACCCGCTCGCCCACGGAGATCAGCATGTCGACCTCTCGCGGCACCGGCCTGGACGAGACCTCGTGCGCGAGGCGTAGCAGCTCGTCGGTCGTGTCGCCCATGGCCGAGAGGACGGCGACGACGCGGTTGCCGGCCTCACGCGCGGCGACCAGGCGCTGCGCAACCGCCTTGATCCGCGGCGTGTCCGCGACCGAGGTGCCGCCGAACTTCATCACGACCGTGCCCGACGGCCCGGGCGCCTCCCCGGCGACCGCCGGGATTCCCTCGTACTCCGTCGTCGTCACTAGACCTCCCGGCGGCCCGAGAGCGCCCGCCCCAGGGTCACCTCGTCCGCGTACTCGAGGTCGCCGCCGACGGGGAGCCCGCTTGCCAGGCGCGTGACCCGCACGCGGCCGCGTAGCCGGTCGGCGATGAACGACGCCGTCGCCTCCCCGGTCGTGTTCGGGTTCGTCGCCAGCACGACCTCCACGACGCCGTCGGAGTCCACGCGCCGGAAGAGCTCGTCGATCCGCAGATCCTCGGGATCGACGCCGTCGAGCGGCGACAGGGCGCCGCCGAGGACGTGGTAGAGGCCGCGGTACTCGTGTGTCCGCTCCAGCGACATGACGTCCGCGGGCTGCTCCACGACGCAGATGACCGCCCGGTCGCGCCGCGCGTCGCGGCAGATCTCGCAGGTCTCGTTCTCCGTCCAGTTTCCGCACTCGTCGCAGAACCGCACCCGCTCCTTCGCCTCCTGGAGCGCGCCGGCGAGCGCGAGGGCCTCGTCCGTCGGCGTCCGAAGGAGGTGGAAGGCAAGCCGGTGCGCGGTCCGGGTGCCCACCCCCGGAAGGCGCGTCAGCTGCGCGACGAGGTTCTCGATCGCCGGGCTGAGCACGCGGCCATTGTGCCTGTCCGGATCGGACCCGATAGGTGACGAAAACCGTAGCCTCCGCCCTGCGTCGGGTAGGTTGCAGCCAACTGGGAGGCTGGATTCGCCGTCATGGCCAGCCAACAGCATGACGACCGAGCTCGGCGCGGGAATGACGCGTCTCGGTTCGTCTACGTCCCGTGTCCAGCCTGCGGCCGCGGAGTCCAGCTCTCCGAGGAGAACCGGCTCGCGGAGGACGACGCCTACGAATGCCCCGCGTGTGGGGCCCGCTTGATTGTCTCCGACGGCTAGGCCGTGGCGCCCAGCAGTGCCGGAGAGGAGCCGTTGGTGCCCCGCCCGTCGAGCAGCCCGTGAAGCTGGGCCCACCGGCTCGCCTCGGTGCGGTTGGCGACGTCGAGCTTCCGGTAGATGTTCGAAAGGTGGAACTTGACCGTCTGCTCGGTCACCCACAGCATGCGGGCGAGCTGGGCGTTGGAGTGCCCCTCGGCCACGAGCCGCAGGATCTCGAGCTCGCGGCGGGTCAGGCCGGGCTCATCAGCCGCCTCCGTCGCGGCCTCCACCGGGGCGGGCGCGAGGTTCGGCCGGCCGGCGAGGTAGACGGAGTGCGAGAACGCCTGGCGCACTGCCGAGGCCAGATCCTCGGGATGGGCAGTCTTCACCACGTACGCCGACGCGCCGGCGACGAGCGCGGCATCGATGACCTGCGACTCCTGGTGCATCGAGAGGACGATCGGTCGCAGCGACGGCACCGCGGCCCGTGAGCGCTCGATGAGCGCCAGGCCGCTGAGGTCGCCGTTGAGACCTTCCAGCTCCGTGATCAGGAGGTCCGGGCGGTGCCCCTCGACCAGCGAGAGCGCCTCGGACGTGGACGTCGTCTTGCCGACGACGCGAATCGCGATCCGTCGAAGGACCTGCTCGACTGCGTCGAGCCACATCGGGTGGGAGTCGCAGATGACTCCGACTTGCTCAGTAGAACCGTTCACCGAAAGGGCCGCCTTTCGAGTTGTGGAAAAACCTGTCCGAGTGGTGATAACGCACTTCGAGTAGTTTGGGAAGGGTTTGAACCTGGCGATTGGTCTAGTTTTTGGAGAAACGGGCAGGATTCTCACCACTTTCCCCGTGTTTTTATCCACTTCGAGACAGAAAATCGCTGGTGAAATCCTGTGGACGAGCGGTGGACAACTGCCTCCGCGGCCGAACAGCTAGCAGGGGGCCAGCTCCGAACCCTGTCCGCCGACTCGACTTTCGTCTTATGGGAGGCGGCCCCGCACCGGGATACGTTTGGTTTCGCGCTGCGGGCTGGCCGCGGCTCGTAACGCGAGGGGGCGAGCCTCGGCTCTGCCTCTTGGGTAAGCGGGCGCCCCGGAGACCAAGCGGGGAGGCCCGCTTACCCGTCGTTTTCTCCGGGCGCGCTTACCCCTTCTGAGGGATGCACGGCCCGGGGTGAACGGGATTAGATGTGGCCGGGTGGCCTCTGGTTGGTCGAGAGACGCGCCCGGTGAGGGCGCCTCTGGGCGCCCTTCCTTGCAGGTTCAGTCCGCGCCGAGGCGGAGCAGTGTCGCCGAGGTGGCGACCAGCGCGGCGGCCGTTGCGCCGAGGAAGGCCACGGCGATGCGGAAGAGCGGCTCCCCCGGTACGACGGCGTAGAGGGCCACGAACAGCACGGCCGCGCTCGTCCACCCGATCGCCGCGCGGCCGGCAGCCCCGAGCGCCAGCAGTGCCTGCGAGAAGGTGGCGGCCCCGAGGTAGAACGCGACACCGGCGGCCAGGAGCACGAGCTCCAGGCGGCCGGCCGCGAAATCGTCGCCGTACAGAATCCGCATGCCCTCGGGCCCGGCGACCGCGGCCCCGGCCACGATCACGACGCCGCCCGCGAACAGCAGGCCGACCGTCTGCTGGACGGCCCGACGGAACCGAAGCCCTCCGTCGACGGCCTGGAGGCGGGTGAGGTTCGGCAGGAGTGAGGCGGCGAGCCCCTGGAACAGGTAGACGGGCACGCGAACCAGCATCGTGGCGGCGAAGACGACTCCGGCCGCCTTGCTGGCTCCTGGGCCTCCGCCCAGCATCACGAGCAGGGGACCGCCGTTGACGAGCACCTGGTCTGCTCCGGCGACGACGCCCGCCGGCATCGCGAAGCCAAGCGCCGAGCGGAGCTGGAACGACGAGTGGTTCGACCCCTGAATCGCCTTCCTGAGCCGCTTCCGGCCGACAGCGAGCGGGACGAGGAGGCCGCCCAGACCGGCAATCGCGATCGCGGCGGCCGCGAGATCCTGTGACGCGAAGACCACGAGCGGCGCCGCGACGAGCAGGCGGACGACCGAGTCCGCGATCAATCCGAGCCCGTAGCCGGGGAACCAGCGGGTGCCGGCCAGGAGCCCTCGTGTGACGTAGGCGCCGCCGTAGAAGACGATTCCGGCGAGCAGCATCGCGGTCATGACGTCGTTTCCGAGGAAGAGCCGGTCGGTGACGAACGCCCACCCGAGTGCCAGTCCCAGGCCGAGAGCGAGAAGCAGGCCTGCAGCGAGCCGAGCGACCGCCCGAACGACCGACGCCGCTTCCTCGCCGCGGGCAAGCCGATTCGAGGTCTCCCGCGAAGTCGTCTGCTCGAGCGGGCGGAAGAGGACGATCACGGTCAGGAAGAGCGCGGCCCAGAGCACGGCGATCTGTCCGTAGGCCTCGGGGCCGAGGGTCCGCGCCGCCAGGACGTGGAAGCCGTAGATCAGGATGCCGGCGCCGAGCGTGGCCGCGGAGACGAGCCCCGCGCCCGCGAGCGCCTGCTTGCGCGCCCTGTGAGCAGGCGCGCCGGCGACGGCAGCTTCGGCTGTTGCGGCCACACCTCAATCTTGGGTGCGCGCCTGCGCCCAGTGAATCCCCGAGACGGTCAGCGTGCGGCCAGGATTCGGCTCGCAGACCCGCCTGACCCTCCCCGATCGGGTAGTGACCCGACCCCCGGTGGGTCTTTGTTTTCTGGCCTTTAAAGGGCCTTTCCACCTTGCAAGGCTCTGTCACAGACGGCTCGAGGGGAGTCGTCCGGAATGGGAGAGAGCAGGGGGAGCTGGGAAGAGGATGAGCTCGATTGCGGCGGCTGCGGGGGCAGCCACTGAAGCAGTACGTGACGAGGCGCGCGCCTACGGGGCGCCGCGCATCACGCACGCCGTGCCAAACCTCTTCGTGGTGCCGGCTTTCAACGAGGAGGCGAATCTTCCGCGCCTCTTCGCGGATCTCGAGAGCCGCCCTGCGCTCTTCCCTCCGGGTAGCCGCCTCCTCATCGTGGACGACGGCTCGCAGGACGACACTGCCGCGATCGTCGACAGGTACTCAGGCCCTCTCCCTGCCGAGGTCATTCGCCTCGGGCGAAACCAGGGCCCGGGCGCGGCCTTCCGCGCCGGCTTCGCCGCCGCGCTGGAGCAGTGCGACGGCGAGGCCCTGGTCGTGACGCTGGAGGCGGACACGACCAGCGACCTGGACGCGCTCCCGGAGATGATCCGGCGCGCGTACACCGGGGCAGAGCTGGTGCTCGCCTCGTGGGTGATGGTGAACGTGAGCCACTTCCGCCGCATCCTCAGCGAGAGCGCGGCCAGGCTGACCAACAGGATTCTCGGAGTCGAGGCGAAGACGGTCTCCTCCTTCTACCGCGTCTACCGAGCGTCGACGTTGCGGGCCGCCGCCGCGCGCTACGGGGATGCGTTGATCCGCGAGCCCGGCTTCGCCTGCAAGGCGGAGCTGCTCTCGAAGCTCTCGTCGATGTCCGTCCGCATCGAGGAGGTCGATGTGAGCCTCGACACGTCCAAGCGCGTCGGTGACAGCAAGATGCCGGTCCTCAAGACGATCTTCCACTACTGGCGGCTGATGGCCCGCCAGCGCCTGGCCCGCGACCCAAGTCCCGCATGACCCCGCCTACAGTCGGGATCGTCGGGGGTGGGATCCTGGGAATGACCGCAGCCCTCCGGCTCGCGGAGGCCGGGGTGCAGGTCGCCGTCTACGAGCGCGCGCCCGACCTCGGCGGCCTCGTCGGCTCCTTCGACTTCGAGGGCCACGCGGTCGACCGCTTCTACCACGTCAACCTTCCGACCGACGACCGCGTGCTCGGGCTCGCCGAGGAGCTCGGGCTGCGGGACAAGTTCCGCTTCCGGCCCACGAAGGTCGGCTTCTACGGCGGCGGTCGGCTCTTCTCGATGACCTCGCCGAAGGAGTTCCTGACCTTCCCGCTGCTGAAGCCGTGGGAGCGGATGCGGCTCGCGGCGTTCGTGGCGCGGTGCCAGCTGATCAAGGATCACGACGAGCTCGACCGGACGCCGCTCGTGGAGTGGCTCCGCCGGCTGTGCGGCCGCGGTGTCGTCGAGAAGCTCTGGAAGCCGCTGCTCGACTCCAAGTTCGACGGGCACTACGACGATCTCCCCGCGACCTACATCTGGGCCCGCACGAAGCGGATGTCCAAGACGAGGGACAAGAGCGGCGCCGAGATCATGGGCTGGCTGGAGGGCGGCTACACGACGCTGATCGACGCCCTCGAGCGCCGGATCCGCGAGCTGGGTGGCGAGTTCCACACCGGCACGCAGGTCGACCAGATCGCCGAGGCGGGGGGCGCGGCAACGGGTCTCGTCGTCGAGGGCCGTTATCGGCCGTTCGATCTCGTGCTCTGCACCCTCGCTCCGCCGCAGGCCGCCTCGGTGCTTTCCCCGGAGCTGAAGGCGCACGCACACGCCGACCGGTTCCGCTACCTCGGCGTCGTCTGCCTCCTGCTGCGGACGAGCAAGGAGATCAGCCCCTACTACCACCTGAACATCACTGACCGGCGCGTCCCGCTGACGACGGTTGTCGAGACGACGCACGTCGTCGACCCGGAGTACGTCGGCGGGCACCTGCTCTACATCACGCGCTACGTCGAGCCCGGCCATGCCGACCAGGAGCGGCCGGTGGACGAGCTCGAGGCGGACTACCTGGCGCAGGCCCGCGGGATCTTCCCGGAGCTCACCGACGACGTGATCCTGCACCGGAAGCTCCAGCGCGCCCGGGTCACCGAGCCGGTGCACCTGCTCGGCGGCGCGGCGAACCTGCCGGAGATGTTCCCGGCGCCCGGCCTCGCCCTGGCGTCACTCGCGCACGTCTATCCCGAGATCTCGAGCGGGCAGGCGACCATGGGTGTCACCAATCGCGTCGTCCCGGGGATCCTCGAGCGGCTTCGCGCCGCCAGCGGAGAGGCGGTGGCGGCGTGACCGCAGCGGCCGTCGCGATCCGCGCGCGGGCCGAACGGCTCCGCGTGGCGGTTTCCGCCGACGCGCTCGCGCTCGGCGGGCTCGCGGTGTTCTCGCTCGGGCTGCTCGGGCTGGTCTGGGGGACCTGGGGCGACCTCGACAGCGACACGGGCTACGACCTCGTGGCCGGGATCCGGATGGCGGACGGCGAGGTGCTCTACCGGGATCTCACGTACTTCTACGGCCCACTCGCGCCTGCGCTCGCGGCACTCGCCGTGCTGGCCGGCGGCTCGGGCCTCGGATCCGCGGTCGCGCTCGGGCTGGTGGTTGCCGGCGCGATCGTCCTCGGCACCTACGCGTTGGCGCGGACGCTCGTCGAGCCGCTCGGCGCCTTCCTCGCGGCGGCGCTGACCGCCGCCGTCGCGCTGATCCCGAACAACTACAGCTTCGTCATCCCGCATACGCATGCCGCGACGCTCGGGACGCTGGGGCTGCTGGCGATGCTCCTGTGCGCCTATCGCTACGCGCAGACCGAGCGGGCGAGCTGGCTGGCGCTCGCCGGCGCTTCGATCGGGCTCATCGCCCTGACGAAGCCCGAGCCGCTCGCCGCCGCCGCCGTCGCAGCCGGGATCTGGCTCGTCCTCAGGGCGTTTGACGGCGCGCGGTTCCGGCGCGAGGCCCTGTTGCTCGTCGCTCCCGCTCTTGCGATTCCGGCCGTCGTCTACGGCGCCTTCGCGGCCGTCGCCGGTGCGCGCACGCTCGTCCTCGAGAACCTCTACCCGGTCGACTTCCTCGACGCCGCGGGCAACGCGATGCTGGAGAACCGGATGCCGATGACGGCCTCGAGCTTCGCCGAGGTCGGAGGGAAGCTCGCGCTCTACACGGCGGGCTGTGCCGCGCTCGTGCTCGTCGGAGCGCGGATCGCGAAGGGCGGACGGATCGGCCGCCTGCTCGTCGCTGCCTGCGCCGTCGGCCTCCTGCTGTTCGTCGTCGGCTCGCTCGTCAAGCCGGACGGGCTGCGCGACGGCATGTACTACCTCTACGGCTGGATTCCCGCAGGCGCGGTGATCGCGCTCGCCGTGTTCTTCCGCCGCTACCGCCGCCGTGACGGTTCCTGGACGCCGCAGCAGCAGGTCGAGCTCGCGACCGCCGCCGTGCTGGCCGTCCTCGCATTCACGACCTACGCCTCGTTCGTCGTCCACGGCTGGCGGCCGCAGATGGCCGTCTACTACCTCCCGTTTGCCGCCGTCCTCCTGGCGCGCCTCCACCTCGTCGAGCTCGCGCGCAGCCGCCCGGCGTATGTCCTGGGCGTGGTCTGGGTCGCGTTCCTGGCCGGCTCGGCCGCAGGGCTGACGCTGAAGGACGCCGGTGCCGAGTCGGCAACGGTCCAGGGCGCCGGCGGCTCGCTGGCCGAGGCACCGGCAGAGGCGGCGCTGTACCAGTCCGCGCTCGACGCGATCGCGACCCGCACGAAGCCGGGCGAGGCGATCCTCGTCGCGCCCCTGATGACCGGCCTCTACCCGCTCTCGGAGCGGAGGAGCCCGCTGCCCGAGCTCTCGCTGCTCCCGGGCGCGCTCCCGAGCCGAGCGGACGAGCGCGCCGCGATCGCGCGCCTCGAGGAGGCCGGCGTTCGTCTGGCGATTACCGACAACCGTGAGTGGCCCGGCTACGGCCACACCTCGTTCGGCGAGTCGTTCGACCGCGAGCTCGCCGGCTGGATCGAGGCCAATTTCAACCATGCGGCGACGATCCGAGCACCCGGCGACGCGGACCGGAAGCTCGACGTCTGGCTGAAGAGGAGGGTTCCGTGAACAGGGTCGGAGTGACAGGAGCTGCGGGCTTCATCGGCTCGCACCTCTGCGAGCGGCTGCTGGCAGAGGACGTCGAGGTCGTCGGGATCGACGATCTCTCCTACGGATCGATCGCGAACGTCGCGCCGTTCCTCGACCACCCGGGCTTCCGGTTCGAGGTGCTCGACTGCACGAACCGGCGCGAGCTGCGGTCGGCCTTCGACGGCTGCGACGCGATTGCGCACCTGGCCGCGAAGAAGATCCCGCGTTTCGGCGGTGTCCTCTCGACGCTCGAGGTCAACGTCCACGGCGTCAACGCCGCAGCGACGGTCGCGATGGCGCTCGACGCCGATCTCGTCTTCACGTCCACGTCGGACGTGTACGGCGACGGGACTCCGCCCTATCGCGAGGACGGAGAGATCGTCCTCGGCCCGCCGACGTCCAAGCGCTGGTCGTACGCCGTGTCGAAGCTCTACGACGAGCACCACCTCCTCGCGCTCGCCGACGAGCGGGGGCTGCGGACGACGATCCTCCGGCTCTTCAACGCCTACGGGCCCCGCAACCACCTGAGCTGGTGGGGCGGCCCGATGGTCACCTTCGTCGAGGCGCTGCTGAACGGCGAGCAGATGGAGATCCACGGGGACGGCCAGCAGACCCGCACGTTCACCTATGTCAGCGACACCGTGGACGGGATCGTCCGCGCGCTGCGGACGCCGGGCTCCCGCGGCGAGATCGTCAACGTCGGCGGAACCCAGACGATGTCGATCCTCGACCTCGCGGCCCGGATCCAGCGGGCGATGCACATCCCGCAGCCGCTGCGCGCGAACTTCGTCGCGTACGAGACCCTGCCTGGCAAGTACCAGGACGTCCGGCACCGCGTGCCGGACACGACGAAGGCGCAGGAGCTGCTCGGCTTCGAGGCTCAGATCGGCATCGACGAGGGCCTCGACCGGACGATCGCGTGGCATCGCGCCCGGCGCGTCGGGAGAAGGGATCGCGGCCCAGGCGTGAACGTCCACGAGCATCAGGCCAAGGAGCTCCTCGGCTCCTACGGCGTCCCGGTGCCGCCGGGAGCCGTCGCGTACGCGCCGCACCAGGCGGTGGCGGGTGCCTCCGAGCTCGGCGGCGAGCGTTGGGTCGTGAAGGCCCAGATCCACGCCGGCGGACGCGGCAAGGCCGGCGGGGTGCGCGTCGCGGGCTCGCTCGAGGAGGTCGGTGAGATCGCCTGCGAGCTGCTCGGCAGCCGCCTCGTCACAGCGCAGACCGGTCCCGGCGGAGCACTCGTCGGGCGCCTGCTCGTCGAGCCGGCCGCCGAGATCGAGCGCGAGCTCTACCTGGGCCTCGTCGTCGACCGCGGAGCGCAGCGCGTCGCGTTGATCGCGTCGACCGCCGGCGGCGTCGAGGTGGAGGAGTCGGGCGCGGAGCTCGTCCGGGAGACGATCGACCCAGCTCTGGGCCTCCGAGACTTCCAGTGCCGGAAGGTCGCGGCTGCTCTCGGCCTGAGCGGGCCGCAGCTCAGGCCGGCCGTGGCCCTCATGCGCTCGCTCTACCGCTGCTTCGTCGAGACTGACGCGCTCCAGGCAGAGATCAACCCGCTGGCCGTCACCACCGACGGAATGCTCGTCGCGCTGGACGCCAAGCTCTCCTTCGACGACAACGCCGTTGCCCGGCGCCCTGCGATTGCAGCCCTGCGAGATCTCGACGAGGAGGACCCGAAGGAGGTCGACGCCTCGGGCATGGGCTCAACTACATCGCGCTGGACGGCGACGTCGGGTGCATCGTCAACGGCGCCGGTCTCGCGATGGCGACGATGGACGCGATCGCGCTCCACGGCGCCCGCCCGGCGAACTTCCTCGACGTCGGTGGCGGCGCCACACCGGAGAAGGTCTCGAACGCCTTCCGGATCGTCCTCACCGATCCGAACGTGAAGACGATCCTCGTCAACATCTTTGCCGGCATCAACCGCTGCGACTGGATCGCCGAAGGGATCGTCTCGGCGAGCCGCGAGCTGGAGATCGACGTGCCGATCGTCGCCCGGCTCGCGGGCACGAACGTGGAGGAGGGACGGCGGATCCTCGCCGAGTCCGGCCTCGCGCTGACCGCTGCCGAGAATCTCGACGAGGCCGCGGCTGCCGCCGTCTCGTCGCTGGAGGTGGCGGCGTGAGCGTGATCGTCGGGCGCGACTCCCGCGTCCTCGTCCAGGGCCTGACCGGCCAGCACGCGACCTTCCACGCCGAGGAGGCGATCGCCGGAGGGACGAACGTCGTCGCCGGCGTCACTCCCGGCAAGGGCGGCACCACCCACCTCGGCTTGCCCGTCTTCGACACGGTCGCCGAGGCGGTTGCAGAGACCGGCGCCGACGTCTCTGGAGTCTTCGTCCCGCCGCCGTTCGCGGCCGATGCCGCGCTCGAGGCGATCGATGCCGGCGTGGACGTCGTGGTCGTGATCGCCGACGGCGTCCCCGTCCAGGACATGATCGACGTCAAGCGCTACCTCGCCGGTAAGCACACCCTGCTCGTCGGCCCCAACAGCCCCGGGATCATCACGCCGGGCGAGTGCAAGGTCGGGATCATGCCGAGCCACATCTACCGCCCCGGCCGCGTCGGCGTCGTCTCGCGCTCCGGGACGCTGAACTACGAGGCCGTGCAGCAGATGACGGCGCTCGGGCTCGGCCAGTCGACCTGCGTCGGCATCGGCGGAGACCCGATCAACGGCGTCGACTTCGTCACCTGCCTGCGCGCGTTCGAGGCGGACGAGGACACCGACGTCGTCGTGATGATCGGCGAGATCGGCGGGCCACAGGAGGTCGACGCAGCCCGCTGGGCCGCCGAGCACATGACGAAGCCGGTCGTCGCCTTCGTCGCCGGCTCCTCGGCTCCGGCCGGGCGCCGCATGGGACACGCAGGCGCGATCGTGGCGGGCGAGTCCGACACGGCCACGGCCAAGATGGACGCGATGGAAGCGCTCGGCCTCGCGGTCGTCCGCAACCCGGCCCAGATCGGCGAGGTCGTCGCGCAGGTCGTCGGCGAGACCGGCGCAGCGCTCACCCGGGTCGCGGCGAGCTAACCACCGCTCTGGCCAAGTAACAACTTGTTACTAGCTTCCTGCGGCCCGTAGCCAGGCGGCCGAGGGCGCTAGTTACAACTTGTTACTAGGAAGCTCTAGGCCGGCTGGGGTGCGGGCGCCGGGCGCCGGCGAAGGAGGCCGCGCACATCGGCTCGCAGCTCCGGGGCCCGCCACGCTGCGAGCAGCCGCGTAGCTACCCAGCCCCAACGCGACGAAGATCGCCAGCCTGAGGCCGGCCGCCAGGTCGGGCGGCACGAGCCAGAGCTTCGCGGCGAGCACGACGGCGGCCATCCCGGCCGTCGCCTGCGCGACGCCGGCCAGTGACCTCGCGTAGTCGACCAACCGGACCTCCAGCACGCTCGCCGTGATCCATGCGTAGTACGGCTCGACGAGCGTGCTCGAGATCGCGTAGCCGGTGGCCACTCCGACGATGCCCCAGTGGAGGCCGCCGACGAAGCCGAGGACGCTCGCCAGGAGGACGACGATCGAGTAACGGAGGAGTGTCCCGGTGCGATCGCACGCCTGGAGGACGCTCGAGTTGAGCCGTTGGAGCGACTGGAGCAGGCCGACCCAGGCGAGGATCTGGATCACCGGGACCGCTTCCTCCCAGCGCGAGCCGAAGAGCGTCGCAACGAACTCCGGCGCGACGATCATCAGGCCGACCATCGCCGGGATCGACATCGCGCCGATCATCCGGTTGGCGCGCAGCCACATGGCCGCCATCCGCTTCCGGTCGTCCTGGATCCGCGCCATCGCCGGGAAGAGCACCTCCACGACCGGCTGGGCGATGCGCGAGAGCGGCATCAGCATCACGTTGTAGGCGACGGCATATGCGCCCAGAGCGGCCGCGCCGAGGAAGCGTCCGATCAGCATGTGGTCGAGCTTGCGGTTCATGTAGAAGAGAACGCGGGTGCCGAAGACGTTGGCGCTGAAGCCGCCCAGCGAGCGAAGGCTTGCGCCGGAGAAGATGAACCGCGGGCGCCAGGGCGAGAACGCCCAGAGGAACGCGGTCGACACGGCGGCGATTGCGAGCTGCTGCCAGATGATCGCCCACGCGCCGTAGCCCGCATAGGCGACCGCAATCCCGACGATTCCCCCGACGAACGTGCCCGCCATCATCCGCAGTTCCAGGCTCTTGAAGCGCATCGCGCGGTTCAGGAGCGCGCTGTGCGCGGTCCCCAGCGCCGTCAGGAGGAAGCTGAGCGACATGACCGCGAACAGCGGCTGCACCTCGGGCTCGCCGTAGAACGCCGCGAGCGGCCAGGAGAGGGCGATTCCGAGGAACGTGAAGCCGACGCCGGCGGTAACGCTGGTCCAGAAGACCGTCGAGCGGTCCCGCTCGCTCAGCTCCTCACGCTGGACGAGCGCGGCGCCGAGCGCGAGGTCGGTGAAGATCAGGACGAGGCTCGAGAAGACGAGCACCATCGCCGCGACGCCGTACTCGGCCGGCGTGAGCAGCCGGGCGAGGATGACGACGACCGCGACGCGGGAAAGCTGTCGGAAGACCTGCGAGGCGACCTTCCACGCGAGGCCGCTCCGGATCCGGTTGTGCATCGAGTCCATCAGAGGGGCTCGGGGCGGCGGGCGACGGCGGCTGCGGCGGCCCCCGACCTGACGATGCCGAGCGCAGCCTCGATCTCATCGGCGGCCCGCTCGCCGGCGTGCCCGTCCCACAGCGGCGGCCGCTCCTCCCTGAGCGGGAGCTCGAGGTAGTCGGGGATCGCCGCCAGGCGATCCGGGTCGAGGCCGAGGACGATGTTCGTCCCGTGGCTGACCGTGACCGGCCGCTCGGTGTTGTTGCGGAGCGTGAAGCAGCGGATGCCGAGCGCCGTCGTCTCCTCCTGGACGCCGCCCGAGTCGGTGACGACCGCCATCGCCGCGGACTCGAGCGAGAGGAAGCGCCCGTAGGGCTGTGGCTCGATGAGCTTGATCCGGCCGGAGACCTCCAGGCCCAGCTCCTCGATCTGCCGGCGGGTTCGCGGATGGACGGGGAAGACCACGGGCACGGCCTCGGCGACGATTCCGAGAGCCGCCACGGTTCGCGTCAGCAACTCGGCGTCGTCGACGAGCGCGGGCCGATGAAGCGTGACGAGGACGTAGTCCTCCTTCTCGACGCCGTACTCCTTCCAGACCTCCAGCGCTCGGGCCTTGTCGACGTTCTGGAAGAGCGTGTCGATCATCGTGTTCCCGACGAACGCGATCCGCTCCGCCGGGATGCCCTCGGCCGCCAGGTTCTCGTGGGCCTCGGCGGAGTGCGTCAGCAGCAGCGTCGAGACGTGGTCGGTGAGACGGCGGTTGTGCTCCTCGGGCATCGCCCAGTCGAAGCTCCGCAGCCCTGCCTCGAGGTGGCAGACCGGGATGTGGAGCTTCACGGCCGCCAGTGCGGCGGCCAGCGTGGAGTTGACGTCGCCGGGCACGACCACGATGTCGGGCTCGAGCTCGATGAAGACCCGCTCGAGGCCGTCCAATGCCCGGGCGGTCTGCGCCCCGTGGGTTCCCGACCGCACCTCGAGCTTCACGTGCGGCTCGGGCAGCGGGAGCTCGGCGAAGAAGACGTCGCTGACGGAGGCGTCGTAATGCTGTCCGGTGTGGACGAGCCGCTGGTCGACTCCGCGCCGTTCCAGCGCCGCGTAGAGCGGCGCGATCTTCATGTAGTTCGGCCGGGCGCCGACGACGTGCACGACGAGCTTGTCGGCGCTCACGCGGCCTTCTTCCCGGTCGCGTCGAGGAACAGCTCCGCGGTGCGGCCCCCGATCTCCGTCCAGTCGAGCCGCTCGGCGCGGGCGAGCGCGGCGCGACTCTTCCCGCCCAGCTCAGCCGGCGTCGCCCGCCTCGCGTCCTCGAGCGCGTCGCGGAGCGAGTCGGAGTCACCCGGCGCGAACAGCCAGCCCGCTGCATCGACGCCGATCAGCGTGCGGTAGGACGGCCGGTCGGCGGCGACGACGGCCTTCCCCATCGAGAGCGCGAGGATCAGGGAGCCCGAGGTTCCGCCGTCGCCGCGCGCGACGACCGCGGCGTCGGCTGCGTCGTAGAGCTCCGAGACGCCATCCTCCGGGACGAAGCCGAAGCGAAGGACGATTCGCGGGTCTCCCGCTGCGGCGTCCTCGAGCGACGCCTCGGTGGCGCCGTCGGCGGGCGCGCCGGCCACGACGAGCGTCGCGTCCGGAAGGTCGGTCGACCGGAACGCGGCGATGAGGACCGCGAGATCCTTGTATGCCCGCATGTCACCGAGGTGCAGGAAGACGAACCGGTCGCCGTCGATCCCCAGCTCCCCGCGAACCTCGGCCCGGCTGCGCCCGGGCTCGTACACGCCGAGGTAGGAACCGTGCGGGACGACGGTCACGTCGCGAGCCGCGCGGCCGAGCTCGGCCCTCGCCGAGGCCGCGGTTGCCGCGTCGTGCGCGATCAGGACCTGGGATGCCCTGGCGAGCACCTTGGCGCCGATCCGATCGACCCGCGACGGCGCGCCGTCGTGCGAGTGGACCTGGTGGATCGTCCACGCGATCCGATAGCCGAGCGCTTTCGCCGCGGCGATCCGTGCGGCAAAGAGCGCGAGGTAGGCCCAGCGAGCGACCGGGCCGGAGAGGCGTCGGCGATCGTTCGCCCGCCAGTAGCCCTGCGGCCAGTGGAAGTGCAGCAGGTCGACCCTTCTGCGCGCCTGAAAGAGCCAGCGGACGCGGAACTCGCCGGAGGGCTCGACCCGGAAGCCGTGTGCGGCGAGCTGCTCGTAGAGAAGCCGCTGGTACGGATTCGTGTCGAGGATCGACGGGAAGCTCACGACGCCGGGTCGGTGGGCTCCCGCCACGGCCGTGCGCAGCCCAGGGGCCTCCAGCGTCGGCGACGTCATGAACTCAAGCTATTGAGCGGAAAACCCCCTGCCTACGCCCGGAAAGCTAGATCCGCCTAGCCGCACGGCTAGGTCTGGAAAAGAACGCTGTTCCAAGGTCGTGTAGGCGCGGCATTCCGCTGTTCCTACGATCAATCTGTGTCCGAGGCAGCACTCTCGCGTTCGCCCAGCGCCCAGCCGCAGCTCGGTGCGCTCTCGCCGCGCGAGCTCGAGGTGCTCGACATGGCGGCGCTCGGCCTGACCAACGTCCAGATCGGCAATCGCCTGCACGTCAGCGTCCACGCCGTGAAGTTCCACCTTGCGGCCGTCTACAAGAAGCTCGGCGTCGCCAACAGGACGGAGGCGGCGGTCGTGTACCTGCGTGCGAGCGCGACCGCGCCTGTCCTTCCCGCTCGCGAGCTCGGCCTCTAGCGCTCCGTGGACCTCGCCCTCTTCTTCCGCGTCCTCTGGCGGTTCAAGGCGATCGTCCTCCTCGGGCTGTCGCTGGCGTTCGCGCTCGCGTTCCTCTCCTACGTCAAGGTCGACTTCGGCAACGGCTTCAAGCTGAGTTACCGGGAGAACGCGCAGTGGGAGAGCCTCTCGACCCTGTTCGTCACCGATCCCAACTTCACGCTCGGCTCGACGAGCGAGGGAGGGGCCGGCGGACGCCGACGCGGCTGCGGCCGCCGCGCAGCGCATGCTGAATCTCACCGCGCTCTACATGCAGCTCGCGACCTCGGACCAGGTGCTCGTGATGATGGCGCGGCAGGCGCCGATCGACGGAATCGTCCAGACATTCCCGATCACGTCCACGGGAGACAGCCGCGGCGACCCGCTTCCGATGATGACCTTCTCCGCGATCTCCGCCACCCCGGAGCGCGCTCACCGGCTCGCCCGCCGACACATCAAGGCCTTCCAGACGTATCATCCGCAATGACCAGAACCGGCGTCGGAGTCGCGCCGGGCAAGCGCGTGAGGGTCGAGGCCGTGCGACAGCCTCAGGTTCCCACACTGCTCGTCCCGCGGAAGAAGACCCGCCCGATCATCGTCTTCCTGACGGTCGCGATCGCGACGTTCGGGCTCGCCTTCATCCTCGAGAACCTGCGGCCGCGCGTCCGGGCGGTCCCGGACCAGCAGTCCGGCCGCCGGACCAAGCCTCCGCGGCGCCGGGCCTCGTAGCGGCCCATGCGAGCGCTGCTCGGGGGAGCAGAGCGCGGGCCGATCCTCGCGGCGGGCTTCGTCTTCGGCGCGCTGACCCTCCTCACGACGTCGGTCCTGACCGGATCCGCGGTCGCGGAGATCGCGCCGATGATCGCGCTGGGAGTCCTCCTCGTGATCGCATACAAGACGCTCCTGGCCTGGCCGGCACTGCTCGCCGGCCTCGTGCTCGTGATCCTGTTCGTCCCGATCAAGCGGTACACGCTGCCCGGTCACCTCCCGTTCGAGCTCGAGGCCTACCGGGTGTACGTCGCGGTGGTCGCAACCATGTGGCTCGGTGCGCTGCTCGTCGACCCACGAGTGCGCGTGCGCGCGAGCGGCCTCGAGGGCCCGATCTTCCTCTTCGTCGCCGCCGCTCTCGGCTCGATCATCTTCAACGGAGCGCGGATCACGCGCCTCGACGTGCACAGCGAGGTGACGAAGCAGCTCACGTTCTTCGCGAGCTTCGTCCTCGTCTTCTACCTGATCGTCAGCGTGATCAGGACGCGTGAGCAGGTCGACGGGCTCATCCGCATGCTCGTCGGAGGCGGGGCGATCGTGGCCGCCTTGTCGATCGTCGAATCGAACACAGGCTTCAACGCCTTCGACCGGCTCGACTCGCTGCTCCCGATGCTCCAGGCCGTTCCGGTGCCGGAGACCGGCGAGCGCGGGGGGAACCTCAGGGTCATGGGCTCGGCGCAGGGGCCGATCGCGCTCGGTGCGGCGTTCGCGATGATGCTGCCGCTCGGCGCCTATCTCGCGCTGAAGACCAGGCGGTGGTACTGGTGGGCGGCGGTCGGCGCTGCTCGGTCTCGGCGCCATGGCGACGCTTTCGCGCACGAGCATCCTCATGCTGATCGTGATCCTGGTCGTCCTGCTCTGGCTCAGGCCTAAGCAGGTGAAGCGGTTCTGGCCCGTGCTCGTTCCGGCGGTCGTGGTGATCCAGCTCATGCTGCCGGGCACGATCGGGACGCTGCGTTCGTCCTTCTTCCCGGAGGAGGGGCTGATCGCACAGCAGTCGGACAACGCCGGAACGCGGGGAAGCGGGCGGATCGCCGACCTCGGGCCTGCGCTCGACGAGTACTCCCAGACCCCCGTGTTCGGCCAGGGCTTCGGCACGCGGCTCACCGGCCGCGACCGCCAGAACGCCCAGATCCTCGACAACCAGTGGCTGAAGACCCTGCTCGAGACCGGTCTCGTAGGCGCCTTCGCCTGGCTCTGGATCTACGTCCGCTCGGTCCGCCGACTGGCGCGGGTGGCGAAGGAAGATCCGTCCGAGGACGGGCTCCTGTTCGTCGCGCTCGCCGCGTCGATCACGGCGTTCGCAATCGGGATGGTCCTGTACGACGCGTTCTCGTTCATCCAGGTGACCTTCCTGCTCTTCATCGTGCTTGCACTCGGCTGCGCGGCGCTCTCGGCGCGCGAGCGAGAGGCGCGGGCGGCGGTCTAGGTGGCCGAGGAGACGCTCACCTACTCGGTCGTCACGCCGGCGCGAAACGAGGCCGACAACCTCCGGCGTCTGGCCGCGTCGATGGACGCCCAGACGGCCCGGCCGACGACCTGGCTGATCGTCGACAACGGCTCGACCGACGACACGTTCGACGTCGCAAGGGAGCTGGCGGCCGAGAGGCCGTGGGCCCGCGCCGTGTTCGCAGAGGGCGAGTCCTCGCCCACACGAGGGGGCCCGGTTGCGCGGGCGTTCTCCGCGGGCGTCGACCAGCTCGACGACGAACCGGACATCGTCGTCAAGGTCGACGCCGACGTCTCGTTCGAGGAGGACTACTTCGAGCGGCTCCTCGAGCGCTTCGCGGCCGATCCGACCCTCGGCATTGCCGGCGGCACCTGCTACGAGCTCGAGGACGGAGAGTGGAAGCCGCGGTTCGCCACGGGCAACCGGGTTCGCGGAGCACAGCGCGCGTACCGGTGGCGTTGCTACCTGGACGTGATCCCGCTCGAGAACCGGCCGGGCTGGGACGGGATCGACGAGATGCGCGCAGCCGCCCGCGGATGGCGGAGCACGAGCTACGACGATCTCGTCTTCTTCCACCACCGGATCCTCGGCAGGCGCGACCAGAGCCGCTGGCGGCGCCTCTTCGAAGTCGGCCGCGCCGCGCACTACACCGGCTACCGCCCCAGTTACCTCCTGCTCCGGAGCCTCTTCAAGGCACGCAAGGAGCTGGCCGCGCTCGCACTCGTCGGCGGCTACGCCACGGCCGCCGCCCGGCGCGAGCCGCGCTGCGAGGACGAGAAGGCGCGCGAGTACCTCCGCCGGCAGCAGTCGCTGCGCGAAGTGCCGGCCCGCGCCCGCGAGGCGCTGGGCCGCCGCGCCTAGGCTGAGGACGAGCTCGGCCAGCTCGTCGACCAGAGCGGGGTTCGACGCAAGCGGCTCGAGCGGGCCCGCCTTCACGAGCTCGATCCGGCTGAAGTCGGCCGGGCTCGCCAGCAGCTGTAGGCGGCCGAGCTCGGAGAGGTGCCGGTCCACTCCTCCGACGTCGCCCTGGAAGAGGCTGTACGCCGGCACTCCGAGGTAGGCCGCTTCCCTGAGCATCGTCCCGCCGGAGGAGACCACGAGGTCGACCGCCTTGAGGAGCGAGACGAACGGCACCGCGCGGTCGAGGACGACTGGCTCGTTTTTCCAGGAGAAGCGCGCGAGGTCGTCGACCTGGCGCGCGTAGCGAGGCGCGAAGACAAGGAGCGCGCGGTGTTCTCCGGCGAGCCGCTCGAGGAGCGCCGTCGCCATCCGTCCTGATTCCTCTCGGTAGTAGTGGCTCTCCTCGGCGGCCGGCCGCAGGAGCACGCGGACGAGCTCGTCCGGAGCCGAAATCGCATGCGCGGCCGTCGAGGTGACGTCCAGGCCCGCGAATGAGAGGTCCTCCTTCAACCCCGCGAACGGCAGCAGGTTCTCGGCGCGGAGGCCGCGGTCCACGAACGCCGCCGACGGGATCACGTCCGGATGCAGGATCCGTGACCGGGTCAGGCGGAAGACCGAGAGCGACACGTACTCGTAATCGATGATCACGAACGACGGCTTACGCAGGAGACGGGTGACGACCGCAGCGGCGCGGCTCGCGCTCACCGACGCGTCGGGCCGCCCGGTGCGCCGGAGGTGGGCCAGGAGCGCTCTCGTGCGGCCCGCAAGCCCGAGCGCCTTCTGGGCCTTTCTCGCCCCGTAGCTGGCGCCGACCGGCGCGTACGGCACGCCGGCCTGGTCGAGCAGCTCGAACGCGTTCCCATAGTCGCGGGCCGTGACGACGACCTCCGCGCCCCGGGCCTCGAGAGCCGGCTTCAGAGGCAGGAGGTACTGGACCTGCGGAGGGTTCTCGACGTCGATCCAGACTCGCACGGACGTGTCCTCAGGCGGCGCGACGGTCGGAGCGGCCGAGGGCTGCCGCGAGCGCGCTGAGATGCCCTGCGCGCTGCGCGCGCCCCCCGCGCGAGACGACGGCATGGGTCAGGGCGTTGAGCGCGACGCCCGCGCGCTCCAGCGTTGCCGGCACGCCGCCCCAGTGCTTCCGCGCGTAGGCGACTCGGCTGCGGGCGAGGACGGGGAGGAGGCGGGCGCGCGGGGCCGATGCCCCTCCTCGATGCCGAACGGTCGCGCCGGGCTCGTAGCGGACGTCGTGCCCGGCCGCGCGGATTCGCCGGCACAGGTCCTTGTCCTCGCAATAGAGGAAGAACCGCTCGTCGAACCCGCCGATCGCGTCGAGCACGGAGCGCCGGACGAGCATGCACGCTCCCGAGACCCAGTCGGGCGAGGCCGGCTTCTCGTAGGCCGTGGCGTCACGGATGAGCTCGTCCGCCCAGGTGGCCCGCGGGAAGGCCCGATGGAGGAAGAGCGCGCGTGCGTACGTCGATCGCAGTCGCGGGAACCGCCGCTGCGAGTAAGCAAGCGAGCCGTCGGCCTCGAGGATCCGCGGCCCGACGAGGCCGACCACGGGCTCGGAGTCGAGTGTCTCGACCAGCTTCAGCAAGGAGGGCTCGTCGATCGCCGCATCCGGGTTGAGGAAGAGCACGTGGGGCGACGATCCCTCACGCCAGCCGGCGTTGCAGCCGGCACCGAAGCCGCGGTTTTCCGAAAGTGCGACAACGGTTACCGGGAGATCATCGATCGATGCGACGGAATCGTCGGTGGAGGAGTTGTCCACGACGAAGGCCTGCACGCCTTCCATCTCGGCCAGCGGCTGCACGCACGCACGGAGGTGCGCGCGGCTGTTGTAGGAGACCACGACGGCGTCTACCTGCATGAAAACGAGGCTAACACCGCCTCGAGGCTTCCCTCTTTTCGGCGAGTCAGGATCACCGTCAGGCGCCGATAACCCGGAGATGCGCAGCGTCCGGACCAGCTTTGGACAGATTTCACGGGGATTACGGGTGCCACCCGCTACGAGGCCGCATCGCCTGTCCACTCCTGCCGATATAAAGGCCCGTCGTGCGGGACGCCGCCCCCGCTTCTAGCCGCGCGCTGCTCGCCGCGCTCGTGGCTCTCCTCGGCGCCGTCTCCTTGGCGTCGTCGTCCGCGACCGATGCGGCGGTCTGGTCCGGGGAGCGCACCACGGCAACCGTCCCGGCCGCCGTCTGGGCAGTCGAAGTCGACGCCCATGCCGCTCGCGCGCTCACGGCGCGGCGGCTGACCCGTCTGCGCGCCGCCGGGATCAACGTGCTCATCGCCGATGCGCGCCGTGTTCGCGGCAAGACGCTGGCAGGTCTTCGCAGGCGCGCCTCCCGTGCACGACTTCTGGTCGTCTCGCCCCGGCGGGTGCGCCGGTCGGGACTGCGGGCCGCCAGGGCCGCGCGTGCGTTGTGCCGGCGCGCGCCGCGCTGTGTCGTCATGGCGTCCTCGAGCGGGGTCGCCCCGCGTCTCTCGCGCACCGCGGGCGTCGACCTCGTCGTCGTACGTGTCTCCGGTCCCAGGGCGGCCGCGGGCCTCGCCCGCACGCGTGCTCGAAGGCTCCTGGCGTTGGCGCCGCTCGGATCCAACCCGGGAAGAAACGCCGCGGCCTGGCGTGCCGCGATCGCCGCGGCTCGTGAAAGCTCGGCGCTCGATCTCGGCGTCAGGACGGTAGGGAAGCGCCAGGCCGCGCTCGACGCGTATCTGGAGCTGCTCCGTGAGGGCACCAAGCCGCCGCCGCCTCCTCCTCCCGGTCCGCCTCCGCCGACCCCACCTGGTGGCTCGGGAGGCGTGCCGGTCTACACGAAGGCCAACCCGCCACCGACGCCGACGCTCTCCCAACTGCCGAAGGTGAGCTCGCTCACGAAGGACGGCGTCACCTGGACGTTCTCGGAGCCGGAGTCGGTCGGGCAGTTCATCAACGGCGACTACTGGCTCGTCGGCAATGCGACAGTGACCTCGGTCAGCCCGGCGCCGGCGAACGGTCGCAACGGCTCGGTCAAGAACCTTCCTCCGGTCGACTCCGACACCGGCTTCGACAGCCGGACGTCGAGCAACCGGTACGAGGAAAGCCTTCGAGTGAGCCTGCCGGTGAACCTCGTGCCGGGCGACTCGCTCCTCTCGTCCATCAGCGTCGACACCGTCGGCGCCGCGCGGCGCTGGCTCTTCGACACCTCGGCGGACAGCCCGGTCAAGAGCATCTCGATCCTCACGAGCGTGCCGGCGCCGCTGCCGCCCGACGCCTTCCGGCCGTCGTACGTCGGCAAGGGCGCGCCGGTTTTCTACTCCCGGAACCTGCGCCGAGACCTGTTGCCGAGGCTCGCAGCTGTCGCCTCGCTGCCGTCGCTCGGCGAGTGGGAGCAGCACTTCCGGAGGCCGTGGGTCGACAACCTCTTCTTCAACTTCGACAGCCCGATCGAGTACATGCCGGACTACTCGAGGGAGATCGCCCGCGCGGTCGGCACGGCCGGGCTGCTCCTCTCGCTCAGCTACACGACGGAGCAGAAGGAGCCGCTGCTCGTCTACCTGACGCAGTACGGGATCGACCTCTACGGCCTCGTCCAGGCGGGTCATCCGGGCTGGTCTGCCCACGGCGGCCATGGCAGCGGGCGGAGGTTCCCGATCGTCTTCGCGGGAACGCTGCTCGAGACCGCCGGGATGCAGCACCCGCCAGGCAAGTACGGCGAGAACATGCAGACGATGTCCGGCGCCGGGTGGACGGGCGCGAGCGCGCTGTACGCCGGCCACTACGGCTCGGGCGGCAGCGGCCGCTACGGCCCGTACGAGCATCTCCAGCCCCGCGACTGGGTCGACACGCTGAACGAGGACTACCGCCGCTGCTGCACATCCAGCGCCTGGATCGGTGAGGCCCTCGCCGCGCGGCTGATCCCCGGCATGCAGGCCGCCTGGAACCATCCACCGTTCTTCGCCTATGCGGATCGCTGGATGACCGAGGACGACACCCAGGCGCGAGCGACGATCCAGTCACAGATCGGCAAGAACTACAACGGCTTCCCCCAGCGGAAAGCCTGGGACGCCTTCGTGACGAACATGTGGAAGGCCTACCGAGGATGAGCGCTCGCCTCGTCTCGACGCTTGCTTTCCTCGTCTTCGCGCTCGCGATCGCCGGTAGCGCCGGGGGCGGCGCGTCCACGTCAGACCACGCCGCGGCCGCCCTTCCACGGGCGCTGTGGGGCCTGGAAGTCGACGCCCGATCGGCTCGCACGCTGGGCGCAAAGCGGCTGGCCGCACTCAGGAAGGGCGGGATCAACACGCTCGTCGCCGACCCGTCGCGCGTGCGCGGAAGGACCCTGGCCGGCCTCCGGCGCCGAGCGGCACGGGCAGGACTGCTCGTCCTGACGCCGCGGGCCGTTCGGAGGACGGGCATCCGGGCGGCCAAAGCCGCCCGTGCGGTCTGCCGAGGGGCGAAGCGTTGCGTCGTGCTGGCGTCGTCCAGCGCGGCCGCGCCGCGGCTCTCGCGCACGGCGGGTGTCGACCTGGTGGCCGTCCGCGTCGCCGGGGCGAAGACGGCCGCGAGGCTCCAGCGGACCTCCGCTCGACGGCTTCTTGCACTCGTGCGGCTCAGGCCGACCCCGGCGAAGAATCCGTCCGCCTGGCGCGCGGCGATCCAGGCTGCGCGGGCGAGCTCCAAGCTCGACCTCGCGGTCGCAGGCCCGGCAGCCGCCGTCGACGCGTACCTCCGGCTGCTCGCCGAGCCCGGCTCGACCGGCCCGCCTCCGCCGCCACCCCCGCCGTCCGAGGCACCCGCCTCGGTCTGGGTCGCCACGAGCGGCAGTGACTCCAACTGCGCGCGGCTCGATCGGAGCAAGCCGTGCAAGACCCTCGACCGCGCAAACCGGATCGCGCAGCCGGGCGACCACGTCGAGATTGCGGCTGGGAGCTATCCCGCGCAGGACGTGCTCGCCGACCCCACCAAGACGTCCGAGGCCGACGTGGTCTTCAGGCCCGCGCCCGGCGCGGACGTGGTCGTCGACGACATCGACGTCTGGGCCGACCACGTCGAGTTCCGCAGACTGCGCATCAACGTCGACTTCTACGCCAAGTGCGGCGCCGACGACGTGACGCTTCGGAGCTCGAAGGCGCGCCTCTTCTTCATCCGCTCGGCCAAGCGCGTGTCGCTCATCGACTCCGAGTTCGGTCCCTCGGACGACATCTCGCAGATCGGGCACACCGAGGAGTGCCAGTTCGCCCCCGAGCACATCCTTCTCGACCGCGTCTACATGCACGACTTCAGGAACCCGAGCGCGCACATGGAGTGCTTGACGATTCAGGCGGCGAACAACATCGTCGTCCGCAACAGCCGCTTCCTGCGCTGTCAGGACTTCGACATCTTCATCAAGCCGCGGGCGCCGGTGCTGAGCTACACGAACATGCTGTTCGAGAACAACTGGTTCGCCCGACCCGACCCGACGCCGGTTGCCGCGATCTCGATGTCCCTTCCTGACAGCGGTAGCAAGATCACGAACGCGACCTTCCGTTACAACTCGTTCAACTCCTCGCTGATCGTCAAGCCCGAGATCGACTACACGAACGTTCGCTTCGTAGCCAACATCGGTACGCGTATCGGTTGGGGTTGCGACGAACCGGGGGTAACGCTCGAGTACAACGTCTGGTCGGACGAGGACGACTGCGGCCCGACTGACACTCACGCTCCGACCGGCTACGTCAACGCACCGGGATTCGACTACCACCTGGTCCCGGGTGCTGCCGCGATCAACCGCGGGTCACCGACGGACTTCCCGGCGCACGACATCGACGGCCACTCCCGGCCCACGGGCGGCCGGGCAGACGCCGGCGCCGACGAACGAAGCTAGGCGGCGTACAGAGGCTCGCGGCCGGCCCAGGCCTCGAGGAGCCAGCCGAGCTCGTACGGGCGGCCGACCGCGTGGAGCTCGAGACCGCGCGGCCCGCGCAGCAGCGGGCGTCGTAGCACCGTCGAGCCCACGAGGTTCAGGGCGATCGCGGCCCGGTCCCAGGGCCGTCGTCGTCTGATCGAGCGATAGATCAGCCGCTCGCGCTCGTCGGCGAACTCGATCCCGAGGTCGTTCCGGCCGTGGAGCCAGTCGACGCCGCGCGACGCTGCCCGGGCGTAGCGATCGTCGCCGCTCACGGTTGCCAGCTCCAGCAGCGCCATCGGCGCCATCCCGTGCTGGTGCACCGAGTACACCTCGTAGCGCTCGACGACCGTGCCGCGCTCTGCGTCGAAGAGCCACGGCCAGCCGCCGTCCTCGAGTTGCAGCTCCAACAGCAGGTCGGCGACCCGGCGGGCGGCGGGCAGCGCCCGGTCGTGCAGCCCGAGGCGTGCTGCGGTCGCGAGCGCCAGCACTCCGTAGCTCTGGGTGGCGAAGTTCGGGAAGCGCCGCCGCCGGCTCCCGGGCCCGTAGTGGTAGAGCAGGCCGCTCGGGGCCGCGTTCGTCTCGAGGAGCACGCGGAGAGCGTCGTGCAGCAACGGTCCCCGCCGCCCCGACAACGCGAGGCCGAGGACGATCCATGCGACCTCCATTCCCTCCAGCGCTTCGAGGCCGCCGCCCTCGGCGACCGAGTGGCCGAGCATGGTTTCGAGCCCCTCCGCGCGCTCGCCGCCGGCGAGGGCATCGGCCCAGAGGTGCAGGCCGAAGTCGCCCGGCTGGAGCTCCGGCGAGGCGAGCTCGGCGAGGGAGGCAGCGCGAATCTCGTCGAGGTCGAACGGATGCGCGATGCCCGCCTCGGTGGCCCGCCGAAGGCCGACCTCCGTCATCAGGGTGTAGCGCAGGGACTGTCCCTCGGGCGCGGACGCGCCGCGGGCGAGCTCGTATGCGAAGAGCCCGGACGGGAGCTTCATCCGCTCGAGCGAGTCGATCCCGAGGCGGATCAGCCCGCCGATGTCGCCGCGGTCAGGCAGGGGTCAGCGCTCCGCGGTCGTCGCGATCGGGATCCGGTAGATGGTGATGCCGCGGTTGAGCAGCGTCTCGAGCTCGGCCATCAACTCGGGCATCCTCGCGGCCATCACCTCTCCGCGCCCGAGGGTCGCCCGTCGAAGGACGCCCGCCTCGAGGAGGTGGTCGCGGATCGCGTCCCGTGTCGGATCCTTGCGAGCTCCGATCACAGGGTCGTGGACGAGCGTCGAGACCGTTCGCTCGCGTCCCTCCTCGTCGATCACGCGCGCATCCACGCGCCCGTCGGCGAAGACCTCGATGGGAAAGCCGCCGGGACGAAGGCACTCGAAGGCGTGGTAGAGCGTGAAGATCCGCAGGCCGACGCCGAACCAGAGCTGAACCATCCCGCGGTCGATCATTCGCGCGAATGGGGTTCCGTCGCCGAACGGCGTCTCCGCTTCGGCGTGCCCGGCGACGAGCTGCTCGGCCCCCGGCCCCCGCGCCGACACCGAATGCGTGGGGTGGAGGCTGCGGAAGACGTCGGGCGAGGTCCGAAATCGCTCGGTCAGCGCGCCCATCGTCGAAGGGGTGGACCGCACGTCGAACACCGGATCGGTGGAGAGGTACTCCGCCGTCCCGCCGACGAGCGGAAAGGCCGGCATCGCGATCAGCCCCTCCGGCCCCAGTAGCTCGTCGAGGGCCTCGATCACGGTGCCCGAGCCGCCTTCGATCTCCCCGAACTTGCTGAGCGACGAGTGGAGGAAGACGCCGTCGCCCTCGCGGAGGCCCACGTCGCGCAGGCTCCGGACGATCTCCTCCCGCCTTACTGTCACCGGCGCAGCCTTCTGCCGCACGCGGTAGCGGAACCGCCGCAGGCGCTCTCTGGCGGCGCGCAGCTGGGCGAGCCGTCTGGGGGGAAGCCGGGAGAGAATCGTCTGCTTCACGCTCAAGACGGAGTTCTATCGTCCGCCCCCGCTAGACTCCGCCGCCGTGCGCCGCTGCCTCGTCGCCTTGGCTGCGCTCGTTCTCGTCGCTGCAGGCCTTGCGGGCTCCGCGAGAACGGCTGCGGCTCCGATGCTGTACCTGTCGCCGACCGGCTCCGACTCGGGGCGGTGCACGAAAGGCGCACCGTGCAAGAGCTTTGCGCGCGCTTACGACGTAGCGCGGCCCGGCCAGACGGTCGTCCTCGCGGCCGGCAGCTACGACGGCCAGCAGGAAGTCGAGCGCGACGCGGACAAGACCTCGGCCCGCGATGTGCTCTTCCGGCCCGCGAAGGGCGCGAGAGTCGTCGTCGAAGCGCTCGACGTCCACGGCTCGCACGTCGAGTTCCGCGGTCTTCGGATCGAGCGTGACTTCTACGTCAAGTGCGGCGCCGACGACGTGACGCTCCGGGCCTCCAAGGCGAGCCTCTTCTTCATCCGGTCGGCGACGAACATCCGGATCCTCGGGAGCGAGTTCGGGCCCTCGGACACGATCTCGCAGATCGGCCACACGGAGGAGTGCCCCCGGTCGCCGCGCGGGATCGTCATGGACCGGGTGTACATGCACGACTTCACGAACTCGTCGCCCGGCAAGCACATGGAATGCCTGACGGTCCAGGCGGCCAGCGACTTCGTGATCCGCCGCAGCCGCTTCCGCCACTGCCAGCACTTCGACATCCTCTTCAAGCACCGGTCGCCCGTCCTCTCGTCCACGAATGTGACGATCGAGAACAACTGGTTCGACCATCCCTGGCCCGAAGGCTCGACGGCGATCCAGTTCTCGCTGCCCGCGAGCGGAGGGACGTTCGAGAACCTCGCGATCCGAAACAATTCGTTCGCCGGCACCCTGATTCTCAAGGACGACGTCACCTACCGGAAGGCTCGTGTCCACTCCAACGTCGGCAACCGCTATGGGGGGCCCTGCTCGGACGACGACGTGGACGTCGCGTACAACGTGTGGGCGGACGGCCGCTGCGGAGCGACCGACCGGCGCGGCTCCTCGGGGTTTCGCGCGCCGGATCGGTTCGACTTCCATCTGAAGCCCGGGGCGGTGGCGATCAACCGCGGCCACCCCTCGAGCTATCCGCGGACCGACATCGACGGCCAGCGCCGGCCCCGCGGAGCGCGAACGGACGCGGGGGCCGACGAAGCGCGCTGATGGCCGGGCTCTTCCTGCGCGTCTACAAGCTGTGGACGAGAGGAAAGGCGAAGGGGTTCTCCGTCCTCTCGTCTGGAGCGTTCGCGTCGTTCGGCCCTCACAGCGTCCTCCAGCCGCCGGTTCGCCTCGCCCGCGAGCATCGGATCGCGATCGGCAGCGGTGTCTTCGTCGGGGCGGGGTCGTGGCTCCAGGTCCTCGAGGATGGTGACGGTGTGGCCCTCGAGGTCGGGGACGGCACGAGCATCGCCGGGAACTGCGTCCTGTCGGCAGCTCGTTCCGTCCGCCTCGGACGGAAGGTGCTGCTCGCCCGCAACGTCTACATCTCGGATCACATCCACGCGTACGGTGACACCGGCCGGGCGGTCCTCGAGCAGGGCGTGGAGCAGATCCGAGAGGTCGTGGTCGAGGACGGGGCCTGGCTCGGCCAGAACGTCGTCGTCTGCCCGGGCGTGACGATCGGGCGAGGCGCGGTGGTCGGCGCCAACTCCGTGGTCCTCGAGGAGGTGCCCGCCCACTCGCTCGCGGTCGGCGCGCCCGCGCGAGTCGTGCGGGAGTTCGCTCCCGCGCCGCAGTGAAGCGCGTCCTCTTCCTGGCTTACCACTTTCCGCCCACGGGGGGCGCAGGCGTGCAACGGTCGGTCAAGTTCGTGCGCTACCTCAACGATCTCGCGTGGGAGGCGGTTGTCGTCACCGGCCCCGGCACGACCGGCAGCCGGTGGACGCCGCCGGACGAGACGCTCGCGGCCGAGGTACCTGCGTCCACGCCCGTGCTCCGGGTTCCTTCGACGCCGCCGAAGGCATCGCGCTGGAGGCGCAGGGCCGATCGCTGGCTCGGCACGACCACGCCGTTCGGCCGCTGGTGGATCGACGGTGCGGTGGAGGTCGGGCGAGGGCAGAACGTGGATCTCGTCTACGCGTCGATGTCTCCCTACGAATCCGCCGAGGCCGCGGCGCGCCTCTCCGCGGAGCTCGGGCGGCCGTGGGTGGCCGATCTCCGCGACCCGTGGGCGCTCGACGAGATGATCGTGTATCCGTCCCGGCTCCACCGTGTCCGCGAGCTCCGGCGCATGCGCCGCCTCCTGTCCGACGCGGACGCCGTCGTGATGAACACGTGCGAGGCGGCCGCCCGTCTCCGCCGCTACCCCGAGTTCGCGGAGCGCGAGCTCGCGGTCATCACGAACGGCTTCGACGCGAATGACTTCACGGGCCCGCCGCCGGAGCGGCACGACGGCGCGTTGAGGATCGTCCACGCCGGCTACCTCCACACGGAGCTCGGGAAGCGGGAGCGCTCCTCACGACTTCTCCGGCGGGTGCTCGGCGGCGCGCTGCTTCCGGTCGACATCCTCACCCGCTCACATGTCTTCGTGCTCGAGGCAGTCGACCGCGTGCGGCGGGAAGGCGTCGCCGTCGAGGTCCACCTGGCGGGCGTCGTGTCTGACGTGGACCGCGAGGTCGTGGGGGACCGTCCGTACGTCCACTTCCACGGATACCTCGACCACGCGGGAACCGTCTCGCTGCTCCGCTCGGCCGACCTGCTCTTCCTGCCCATGCACGATCTTCCGCCCGGCGTCCGCGCCGGGATCGTGCCGGGGAAGACGTACGACTATCTCGGCTCCCGGCGCCCGATCCTGGCGGCGGTTCCCGACGGGGACGTCCGAGACCTGCTCGGCCGCGCGGGCAACGCCTTCGTGACGAGGCCGTCGGACGTCGACGGGATGGCGGAGGTCATCGCCGGGCAGGCCGCTGCGAAGGCGGCCGGGGTGCCACCGCGCGCGCCGGCCGAGGACGTGCTGATCGCCTACGAGCGGAAAACGCTCACGCGCCAGCTTGTCGACGTGTTCGAGGGCTTGACTGCGTCGGCCGCCGAGCGGACGCTGGCGGCGTCGCGGGACTAGGACGCACGCTACGCGGGATTCGGCCCGCGTGAACCCGCGCCGCTCGCCGAGCCGCTCGTTGTCGGCGAGGGAGTAGTAGAGCGCCTGCGACTCGTCCTGCGGGGCGGCCTCGATGCGGTCGAGCATCGGCATCGTCTCCTCGAAGAGCGTCCACGCGAACTCCAGCGCTCGCGCGTAGACGTCGCGGACCTCGTCCACCTCGGGATAGATGGAGTACAGCGCCTGCGCGACGATCGGCCCGTCGTCGATCCCCGGCGTGATCTCGTGGATCGTCACGCCGTGGAGGCGCTCTTCGTTCTTGAGCGCCCAGTTGATCGGCGAGACGCCGCGGTATCGGGGAAGCGGTCCGTTGTGGATGTTGAGGATGCGGCCGCACCGCCGGATGAACCAGTCCGGGAGGATCCGGTCGTAGAACACCGAGACGGCCAAGTCGGTGGCCCAGTCGCCTTCTTCGCTCGCAAGGTCGCGGTAATCGCCGGACGGGACGTGCTCGACCCCGGCCGCCTCGGACCAGCCGAGCAACGAGTCCGTCCATGCCGGCTCCGGGACGACCGGCACGACCGTCCGCAGCTCGTAGGCCTCGCTCGGCGGAACCAGTCGGCCACCCGGATCGCCAGGGTGCCCTTGCCAAGCACGACGACGCGTCCTCCGTCGCTCATGGCGGTCAGGCGAAGTAGTCGGCGATCGC
>CAVTCN010000007.1:0-5788 GCA_963733215.1 uncultured Actinomycetes bacterium | reverse complement strand
GCGGGCCGACGAGCCGCCAGGTCTCGACCGCGCCCTTGCCCTTCACCTCGACGAGCCCCAACGGCTCGGCCACGAAGTCGTCGCGCAGGAGCTCCCAGGTCGGGCGGGTGATCTGGATGGCGTCGGGGGTCCCGTGGGACTCCATCCTGCTCGCCATGTTCACGGTGTCGCCCCAGAGGTCGTAGAGGAACCGGCGGCGCCCGATCACGCCGGCGACGACCGGCCCCGAGCTGATGCCGATGCGGAGGCGCAGGTCGTGCTCGGTGCCTTCGGGGAGGCAGTTCTTCGCGCACTCGCGCATCTCGAGCGCGAGCCCCGCCAGCGCGTGTGCGTGATCCGGCCGCTGCCTGGGGACACCCGCCGCGGCCATGTAGCAGTCGCCGATCGTCTTGATCTTCTCGACGTCGTGGCGGTCGACGAGCTCGTCGAAGCTCGTGAAGAGGCGATCGAGGAGCTCGACCACCTCGCGCGCGTCGAGCCGGCTCGAGAGCGGAGTGAAGTCGACGACGTCCGCGAACAGGATGCTCGCGTCGTCGAAGTGGTCGGCGATCGAGCCCCGATCCGACTGGAGGCGCTGCGCGATCTCGGCCGGGAGGATATTGAGCAGGAGCGCCTCGACGCGCGCCTGCGCCGTGTCCCGTCCGCGCGCAAACGTCACGAGCAGGATCATCGCGACGAGCGAGACGACGACGATGTTGAGGACGTCGAAGGTCCGGACGAAGGCGTCGGGCAGGTCGGCGCCGTCCGGCCGAACGACCTCGGAGAGAACCAGCGCGAGCACGACCGTGGCGACGAAGGCGGCAAACCACGGCCAGGCCCGGCTGGGGCGGTCGAAGGCGACCGCCCCGAGCGGCGCGAACAGCGACCACAGGATCACCCCGCTCGACTCGTCGAGACCGCCGAGCATGATGGTCCCGAGCGCGGGCAGAACGAGAATCAGGAGCAGCTGCGCCGTGCGCAGGAACGGGAAATTGCGGGTGCGCGCGAAGACGGCGAGGCTGATCGCCGATCCCGCGGCGTACACCCACGGCGTGAGCGCGACCGCGCGCTCACCGATGACCCAGTAGAGACAGCCCCACACGACCGCGACGGGGAGGATGATCAGCGCCACTCCGACGAGGAGGCGCTTCCGGAAGCGCTCGTCGGCCGTGTCGCGCGAATCCGCGCCGATGGAGAGGATCCGATCGGGAAGCGCCGCGGTCATGACCGGCGAGCGTAGACGACGCTGCTGCGGTCAGTTCGCCGGCGCGTAGACCACGTCGAGGACGCCGCTGTCGAACGTCTCCGAGCCGAGCAGCCGAAGCGGCGCCGTCGGCTCCTCGGGCGGGAAGAGGCGTGCCATGCCCTCGCCGACGACGATCGGATGGACGAGCAGGTGCAGCTCGTCGAGCAGACCCTCGCGCAGCAGCCAGCGGACGGTCGTGGGGCTGCCGGACATGGCGATGTCGCCGCCGTCCTGGGCCTTGATGTCCGTCAGCTTCTGGGCCACGTCTCCGCTGATGAGCTCCGAGTTCTGCCACTCCGCCGCCTGGAGGCTGTTGGACACCACGTACTTCTTCATCGAGTTCATGACCTCTCCGAACGGATCGTCGGCATGCTCGGGCCAGTACGCGGCCCACTCGTCGTAGAGGACGCGGCCCATCAGCAACGCGTCGGCGGTGGCGAAGCCGGCCCCGACCGCGGCCCCCATCTGGTCGTCGAAGTACGGGAAGTGCCACTTGTCGGGCGACTCGACGACGCCGTCGAGGGAGATGAAGAAGTACGACTTGATCTGGCGCACGGGAGAACCTCCTGGACTGCGGTGTCGGTGGCTTACCTGGGGCCGGTCCCGGCCGCGAGTAGGGCGTCCATCTGGCCGACCGCCTGCTGCAGGCCCTCGAGCATGCCCATCTCGACCAGCTTGTCCAGCTCCTCGCGGGACTCGTAGGTCGACCGGATCTCCATCCGCGTGCCGTCAGCACGCTCGCTGAGCCGCACTTCGACGTTGATCACCGGCATCTCCTCGTTGGGCGTTCCGTCGTCGTTCGCGAAGCCGTCGGTGAACCGCAGCGAGGTCGGCGGATCGACGGATGTGATGCGCCACCAGCCGCGGGGCTGATCGCCCTCGGGCCCGGTCATGAAGTAGGTGGTCTCGCCGCCTGGGGACAGGTCGTGCTTCTCGAAGGTCGCCGGGTAGGTCGGCGGGCCCCACCAGCGCTCCAGCTTCCGCGGATCGGCCCACAGCTCCCACACCTCGTCGATCGGGGCGTCCAAGTCGGCCACCAGGGTCGTCGTGAGGTTGTCGTAGTCCGTGTCGACGCTCGTCACGCTCATCCTGTTGTGCCCTCCTCTGAGCTTGTCTTTCGCGGTTTCGGACGCTGCGCGAGCAGATCCGACATCCGCTCGGCGCGGCCACGCCACGTCTGTTCGAGCTCGTCGAGAACCTGTCGCACCCGGTCCAAGGCGGCGACGTCGGTGCGCACTAGCTGCTCCCGACCGCGACGCTCCTTCGTGACGAGCCCGGCCCGCTCCAACACCACGACGTGCTTCTGCACGGCGGCGAAGCTCATCGGGTAGACCTCGGCGAGTCGCGACACCGACGGCTCGCCGCGTGTGCAGCGGTGGAGGATGTCGCGGCGCGTCGCGTCGGCCAGTGCCTGAAAGACGCGGTCCACCTCCTCGTCGGTGTATCCACCTACAACCATTTGGTTATAGGTTACCGGAGTACCGCTTCGCGCCGCGCCTTACTCGTAGCGGAGCGCGTCCGAGGTGCGGATCCGAGTGGCCAACCGCGCCGGGACGATGGTGGCGGCGACGACGACGAGCACGGTTCCGATCGGAATCAGGGCGAGCGACCGCAAGGGTGCGACCACCGCGTCCTCGGTCGTGCCGCTGGTGACCCAGGCGAGGGCGAGGAACAGCCCTGCGCCCAGCGGGACGGCAAGGAGCGAGGCGGCCAGTGCGAGGGCGGCGTGGGCGCTGATTGCGGTGGAGGTGATCTGCCCGGGCGTGAGGCCGATCGCCTTGAGCACACCGTAGTCGCGGATGCGCTCGCGGACCGAGAGCAGCGCGACTGCGACGAGCGTGGTCAGGGTGATCAGCAGCAACACCGTGTCGAGCGTGTAGAGGAGGAGCGGGAGCTCATCCGGGATGTCGCTGGTCTCGCCGGTTGCTGCCTGCGCGTCGAGCGTTGCGTCGAGCGATAGCGCGACGACCACCACTGCACCGGTGAGCACGATCGCGGCTGCGAGGAGAAGCGCCCTCCGTCCTCGTGCGAGTAGGTCTTTGAGGCCGAGGGCGACCGTCAAGGGCAGGACGGATCGGGCGACGGCGCCCGCAAGCCGTGAATTCGGCGGGGACGAGCTGCCGGCGCGGATCGCCTCGAGGACGCTGAAGCGGGTGCTGCGGCGGGTGGACGTCAAGGCTCCGGCCAGGAGCACGGGAAGGACGACACAGCTCGCGACGAGGATGTGCCAGGGATTCGCCGCGATCGTCGGTGAACCGAGCATCGTCTCGGCGCTGGGTGCGGCGAGGCGCGGCGCAAGAGTCGACCCGAGCACGAAGCCGAGGGCCGCAGCGACGAGACCGAGCACGGTGGACTCGAGCGCAAAAACGGCACCGACCTGGCGCGGCGTGAAGCCGGCCGCCTTCAGCAGCCCGATCTCACGGTGTTGGTCGCTGACGCGGGCGCCGACGAGGATCCCGACGACGACGAACGCGACGATCAGGAGCAGGATGGTGAACGTCGTCACGATCACCTGAATGGGCTGTGCATCGGCCAGCGCGTAATCGCGCTGGACCTGCCAGGTCTCGAAGGAGAGATCGCCGGACAGCAGTGTTGCCGCCGCCCGCTCCGTGAAGGCCGCAGACGCAGACGGATTGGCAAGTCGAAGCGCCTGCGTCCAGCGCCAGCGGGTGCGATCGGGCTCGACCCGTTCGAGCGCGGCGGGGGTAACCCAGGCCAGGCCGGGGTTGCGGCGGGGGTAGCGCGGCTGGCTCGGTACAACCGCCGTTCCGAGCACGGGGAGCTCGATCGAGCCGCGCGCGCTCGCAACTGCCAGCGGGACGCCGACCTCGATGCCGAGTGCGTTCGCGAGGCTGCGTTCGAGCACGATCCCGTCCTCACGCAGCGGCGAGCCGGCGGTCAGCAGGGGCATGTTCACGGCCGGGCGGCCACTCAGGCCGGCGAGGAACACGCGATCGGTACTTCCTTGCGGCCCAACGGTCGCGGTCACCAGAGGAACCGGCGCGCCACCTTCGGTGACGCCGGGGAGCTCCGCGAGCGCGCGCGCGTCGGCCGGTGACGGGACGTACGCGAGCACGTGTGCCCCGTTGGCTGCATCGAACGTCCGCTGCCAGGGATCGAGCCCGGTCGAGCGCACCTCCAGAGCGAGCACGATCGTCGCGGCCGCAGCGCCCGCGATCGCGATCGTGAGCGCGCTCGCGAGCAGCCGCGAGCGGATTCCCGCAAACGCCAGCCTGAACAGCAGCGCTGTCACTCTGCGCCTTGCAGCTCGAGCAGGGGAGCGACCTGGCGGGCGGCCGCCAGCTGGGTTTCGTCGGCAACCAGGCCGTCGCGGAGCGTGATCACCCGGTCTGCCGCCGAGGCGACGCTCGCGTCGTGCGTGACGAGCAGCAGCGTCTGCCCGCGCGCCCGGGCCTCGCGAAAGAGCCCGAGCACGTCGCGAGCCGCCGCCGAGTCGAGGTTGCCGGTCGGCTCGTCGGCGAGCACGACGTCAGGCTTGTTCGCCAGCGCGCGTGCCAGCGCGACTCGCTGCTGCTCCCCGCCCGACAGCTGGCCGGGAGCGGCTCCGTGCTTGTCCGGAATGCCGAGATCGCTCAGCAACTCGTTCGCCGACCGGCGTGCTTCTCTGCGCCGGCGGCCGACCAGGAGCAACGGCAGCTCGACGTTCTCGACCGCGGACAGCGTCGGCACGAGGTTGAAGAACTGGAACACGAAGCCGACCTTCCGACGGCGCAGGCGCGCGAGATCGGTCTCGTTCAACCCGTCGATGCGCTCGCCGTCGAGCCAGACCTCACCAGCCGTCGGTCGATCGAGCCCGGCGAGGAGATTGAGCAGCGTCGACTTCCCGCACCCGCTCGGTCCCATGATCGCGACGAACTCGCCACGCTCGATCGAGATGTCCACGCCGCGCAGTCCCAGAACCTTCGCGCCGCCGGTTTCGTACGTTTTCGCGAGCTGCCTCGCCTCGAGTACCGGTGCCATCAGACCTCCTCGTTCAGTGCGAGTCGCTGCTCGATCAGCTCGAGCCATTCGAGGTCGGCCCGCAGATGCAGGATCGCCCCCTCGATCAGAAGCTCAGCCGCAGGCCCCTTCCCGTTCGACTCGAGGAGCGCGTTCAGGTCGCGTAGCGACTGCAGGTACTCGTGACGCTGCCCCTCGAGAAGCTGCTTCGGCTCCGCCAGCCGCATCGACGCGACGACGATGAACTTCATGAAGAACTCGTCCTTGAGCCGCCTGCCCGAGACAGGCACCTCGATCCAGGCCGCGAGCGCGGCCCGGCCGGCCTCCGTCAGCTCGTACACGCGCTTGCCTCGGCTGTCCCCGGGCACGGCGTGACCGACGACGAGGCCATCCCGCTCGAGCCGCCCGAGCGTCACGTAGATCTGACCACCGTTCAGCGCCGGCAACAGGTCGCCGAACTCTTGCTCGAACGACTGCTTGAGCTCATAACCGTGAGCGCGCTCCCCACTGAGCAGCGCGAGAAAGAGCTCTCTCATAGATAACGAGTATATATGCTCGTTATCTATTCGTCAACCGCGTCAGGAGCTCCGCTAGCGTCCGCGT
>CAVTCN010000006.1:0-48107 GCA_963733215.1 uncultured Actinomycetes bacterium | reverse complement strand
CTTAAACAACAGTTAATCGCTGAAATCCGTCCGAATGGGGTAAAGGGTCGGGTATTAACTCGCCCGGAAGAGCCAGGTAAGGAGGAATCGCACATGCTGAGTCGGAACCGCTGGTTGTCGGCGCTCCTGCTCTCGCTCGTTGCCGTCCTGCTGGTCGTCGGCTGTGGAGGCGGCGACGACGGAGGTGAGGAAGGCGACGGAGGGGCAGCGGCTGCCGACCAGACGTTGAAGTGGGGGCTCGGAGCCGAGTACAACCTCGATCCCGGCCTCGCGACGGACACGACGTCCGCGAAGCTCGTCCTGAACATCTTCGATCCGCTCGTCAAGCTGGACGACGAGCTGAACGCCGTGCCGTCCATGGCCGACAGCTGGGACGTCAACGGCGCCAAGGTCGTCTACCACCTGAAGACCGGCGCCAAGTGGTCGAACGGCGACCCGGTGACCGCGAAGGACTACGAGTACGCGTGGAAGCGCGCGCTCTCGCCCGAGCTGGCGAGTGACTACTCGTACCAGCTGTACGGGATCAAGGGCGGGGTCGAGTACAACGAGTGCGAGAAGAACTGCGCCGCGCTCCGGGACAAGGTCGCGGTCAAGGCGACGGACGACCAGACGCTCGAGGTGACGCTCACTTCGACGCAGCCCTGGTTCATCCAGCAGTCGGCCCACTCCGTGTTCCTGCCGGTGCCCCAGAAGGCCGTCGACCAGTTCGGCGAGCGGTGGACGCGGCCTGAGAACATCGTCACGAACGGGCCGTTCAAGGTCGAGGCCGCCCAGCCGAGCGCGTCGATCACGCTCGTGAAGGACGCGAACTGGCGTGATGCAGCGAACGTGAAGCTGGAGCGGGTCGAGGGCCGGATCATCGTCGACGGCACGACCGCAGTGCAGTCGTTCGAGGCCGGCGAGGTCGACGTGCTCGACGAGCAGCTGCCGGCGGCAGAGACGCCGCGGCTGAAGGAGACGCCGGAGTACGAGCTCTACCCGGGGCTCGGAACGACCTACTACGGCTTCAACGTCAAGGAGAACATCACCGACGTGAACCAGCGCCGCGCGATGTCGCTCGCGGTCGACCGCCAGTCGATCATCGACAACATCACCCAGGCGAACGAGAAGCCGGCCGACAGCTTCACGCCGGAAGGCATGCCCGGCGAGGAGGAGATCGTCCCCGAAGGCTCGCCGTGGACACCAGCCTCCGGCGACGTCGAACAGGCCAAGGAGTACATGGCCAAGGCCAAGAACGCGAAGAAGAAGATCACGATCTACACGAACGAAGGTGCCCCGAACAAGGAAGTCGCGGAGGCGCTCCAGAGCATGTGGAAGCAGATCGGGATCGACTCGTCGATCAAGATCCTCGAGTGGCAGCAGTTCCTCGAGTTCCTCGGACCGCCGCCGCCCAAGGCCGTCGACATCTACCGGCTGGGGTGGGTCGGCGACTTCGTCGACGACATCAACTTCCTCGAGCTGTGGACGTGCGACTCGGGCAACAACAACACTGGCTTCTGCGACAAGGAGTACGACGCCCTGGTAGCCAAGGCGAAGCAGACGCCGGACAACGCCGAGCGGTACTCGATCTACAAGGAGCTCGAGGACAAGCTGACGGGTCAGAACGGAGCGCTGCCGTTCATCCCGCTCTGGTACATCACGTATCCGAACCTCGAGCGGGAGTCGGTCAAGGAGACCTTCAACATCAACCTGCTCGACCAGGTCGACCTCACCAAGGTCGAGATCAAGGGGTAAGCACGCCGGGTATCTCCAGCAACAGCAGGCGGGGCGCGAAAGCGCCCCGCCTGCTTTTATCGGCGAGTATTCCTGGGTAAGGCGAACTCGTGACCGCGTTCATCATCCGCCGCCTGCTCTGGACGATCCCGGTCCTCCTGCTGGTGATCCTCCTGACGTTCGTCCTCATGCGGCAGATCGAGGGAAATCCGTTCCGCCGCACGAGCAGGGCAGTCTCCCCGGCGGTCCAGCAGAACCTCGAGCGGAAGTTCAACCTCGACGAGCCCTGGTACGTCCAGTACGCCCTCTATGTGAAGGGCGTCTTCACGTTCGACCTGGGGCCCTCGCTCGTGACGCGGGACCGCACCGTGAACGACATCATCAAGGAGCACTTCCCGAAGTCCCTCGAGCTGGGGCTGCTGGCCTTCGTCTGGGCGATCGTGATCGGCATTCCGATGGGCGTGATAGCGGCGTTACGCCAGAACACCGCCTGGGACTACACCCTGATGTTCATCTCGAACGTCGGCTATGCGGTGCCGAGCTTCCTGGTCGCGACGCTGCTCATCTACTACGTCTCCCTCAAGGCCGGTCTCTTGCCGACGAACGGCTGGGAGGGCTGGAAGTACAAGATCCTGCCGTCCTTCGCTCTCGGACTCCTTCCGATGGCGTACTTCGCCAGGCTCGTGCGTGGATCGATGCTGGAGACGCTCCAGCAGGACTACGTGCGCACCGCCAAGGCGAAGGGGCTCCGGCGCCGCCGGATCGTGATGGTGCACGTCCTCCGCAACTCGCTGATCCCGGCAGTCACCGCGATGGCGCCGCTGCTCGGCTTCATCATCACCGGCACCTTCGTGATCGAGATCATCTTCTCGATCCCCGGCATCGGCCGGTACTTCGTCACGGCGATCTCGGCGCGCGACTACTCGGTGGTGATGGGGATCACGGTCCTGACGTCCGTCATCATCATCATCGCCAACATGGTCGTGGACATCCTCTACGGGATCCTCGACCCGCGGACCAGGGACGCGCGAACGTGAGCGCCGATCCCCGTGAGGCCTATGCCTCCGGCACCGCCCTCCCCGACGTCGTCCCGGGCGCAGCCGCTCCCGGCGCGGGCGCACCGCTCCAGCAGGCCAATCTCTGGCGAGACGCGTGGCGCCGCTACGTCCAGAACAAAGGAGCGGTCATCGCCGGCGGGATCTTCGTGGCGTTCGTCGCCTTCTGCGTGATCTGGCCGATCGTGAGCCCGTACGACGTCACGAACGACCCGCTCAATTTCTCGGAGGCCTACGAGACCCCCTCGCTCGAGCATCCGCTGGGAACGGACAAGCTCGGCAAGGACATGCTGACGAAGCTCGCGCTCGGCGGGCGCATCTCGATCGCGATCGGCGTGGGCGCGACGCTCATGATTCTCCTTATCGGGGTCGTCTACGGCTCTATCGCCGGCTTCGCAGGCGGAGTCCTCGACAACATCCAGATGCGGTTACTCGACGCGCTGTACGGGCTGCCGTACCTGCCGTTCGCGATCATCGTCCTCGCGATCATCGGCGAGAACAACATCTGGACGATGGTGATCGCGCTGTCGATTGCCACCTGGTTCACGACGGCGAGGATCGTCCGGGGGCAGATCATCACGCTGAAGGAGAACGACTACGTGCGCGCCGCGAAGGCCGTCGGTGCCCGCTGGTACCGGATCCTTACCCGCCACCTGCTCCCGAACACGCTCGGCGTGCTGATCATCGCGATCTTCCTCGAGCTGCCCGGCGTGATCCTGGGCGAGGCCTTCCTCTCGTTCATCGGCCTCGGAATCAGCCCGCCCGATGCCTCGCTCGGCTCGATGGCGCAGGAGGGCCGGGAGGTCTACCGCGTGCACCCGTACGTCATCGCGATCCCCAGCATCGCCATCGCGATGCTCGTCCTCTGCGCGAACTTCATCGCGGACGGCATGCGAGACGCTCTCGACCCGCGTACCCGCGAGACGAAGGAACACTGATGTGCCCTCCTCGAGGTCGACAACCTCCACACGCAGTTCTTCACGCGTCAAGGCGTCGTGAAGGCGGTGGACGGGATCAGCTTCAAGGTCGAGGCCGGGAAGACCCTCGGGATCGTCGGCGAATCCGGGTGCGGGAAGTCGGTGACCGCGCTGTCGCTGATGGGGCTGATCCCGAAGCCGCCCGCGCGGATCGTGGAAGGCTCGGTGATGTTCCAGGGACGCGACCTGACGAAGCTCTCGGAGCGGGAGCTCGAGGACGTGCGCGGCAAGGAGATGGCGATGATCTTCCAGGATCCGATGACGTCGCTGAACCCGACGCTGAAGATCAAGACGCAGATCACCGAGGTGCTCGACCGGCACTACGGCTACAAGAAGGACGAGGCCGTCCGGCGCGCCGTCGAGCTACTCGAGGAGGTACAGATCCCGAGGGCGGCGGAGCGAGTCAACGATTACCCGCACCGCTTCTCCGGAGGGATGCGCCAGCGCGTGATGATCGCGATCGCGCTCGCCTGCAACCCGAAGCTCCTGCTCGCCGACGAGCCGACGACCGCGCTCGACGTGACCGTCCAGGCAGAGATCCTCGACCTCCTCGAGGAGCTCCGGCGTGAGCACGACATGGGGATGATCATCATCACTCACGACATGGGCGTCGTCGCCGAGACTGCCGACGAGGTCGCGGTGATGTACGCGGGCCAGATCGTGGAGCAGGCGGAGACCCAGGAGCTCTTCGACCACCCCGAGCATCCGTACACCGAGGCGCTGCTGGAAGCGCTGCCCCAGCTCGAGGGCGAGGGCATCCGGCACGGACGGCTGCGGTCGATCCCCGGCCGGCCGCCGGATCTCATCTTGCCGCCACCAGGCTGTCGCTTCGCGCCGCGGTGTCCGCACGCGGACCTCGGAGACGGCTGTGCCGAACAGCTTCCGGAGCTGAAGCCGATCCGTCCCGGTCACCTCGTGCGTTCCCGGCATCCGGCGAGCCAGCGTGAGGCGGTGGTGACGGCGTGAGCACGAACGAGACCTTGCTCCAGGTTCGCGATCTCCGGAAGGAGTTCCCGGTCAAGTCTGGCTTCGTGATGGAACGGGTGACGCATTCCGTCAAGGCTGTCGACGGCGTCAGCTTCGACATCGCCGAGGGGACGACGCTCGGCCTCGTCGGCGAGTCGGGCTCGGGCAAGTCGACGACGGGCTACTGCGTCCTCCAGTTGATCAAGCCGACGGCGGGGTCGATCCGGTTCAAGGGCAAAGAGCTGACGGAGCTCGGTCGCGAGGCGATGCGGAAGATGCGCCGCGAGATGCAGATCGTCTTCCAGGATCCGTACTCGTCGCTCGATCCGCGGATGACGGTCGGAGACATCGTCGCCGAGCCGCTGGAGGTGCACGGTGTCGGCGGGAGGAGGGACCGGCGCTCGCGTGTGCGCGAGCTCCTGGACGTCGTCGGCTTCAACCCCGACTACTCGAACCGCTACCCCCACGAGTTCTCGGGCGGCCAGCGCCAGCGCGTCGGCGTGGCGCGGGCGCTCGCCCTGAACCCGTCCCTGATCGTCTGCGACGAGCCGGTCTCGGCGCTCGACGTGTCGATCCAGGCGCAGATTCTCAACCTTCTGAAGGATCTTCAGCGGGATTTCGGCTTGACCTATCTCTTCATCTCCCACGATCTCGCCGTCGTCCGGTCGATGAGCGACCACATCGCGGTGATGAAGGACGGACAGATCGTCGAGACCGGGGTGGCCGACGAGGTCTACGAGCACCCGAAGCACGAGTACACGCGCGCGCTCCTCAACGCGGTGCCGGTCCCCGATCCGAAGCGGATGCAGGAGCGCCGCGTCGAGCGGCGCAAGCTGAAGCACGTCCTTGCCGAGACGTAGCTGCGCGCTTCTGCTCGTCCTCCTCGCAGGGTGCGGTGGAGGCGACGACGACGAGCGGCAGGCGGCGTGGGAGTTCGCGCCGTCGATGGCGAACCGCCGCAGCTACGTGGCTGCGGGGGAGATCGGCGGGCGGATCTACGTGGCCGGCGGGATGATCGGCAACACGGGCCGGCGGCTGAACGTCGTCCAGGTCTTCGACCCTCAGCAGCAGGCGTGGTCGACCTTGCCACGGCTGCCCGAGCGGGTACGTGCCGCGGCCGGGGCAACGCGCGGCGGGGAGTTCCTCGTTCTCGGCGGAACGACGCCGGAAGGGGGTGGGCGCCAGGTATTCGAGTACGACGTCGCGGCGAGACGTTGGCGTGAAGGGCCGCGGCTTCCCCGCGTGCTCTACAACCACTCGGCGGTGACGCTGGGCGGACGGGTCTACGTGCTCGGCGGGTACGACACCGAGGGCGAGGAGCTGCGCTCCGTGTACGTGCTCGAGCGCGGGCGTTGGCGGCGATCGACCGCGCTCCCGCGTCCGGTGCACGCCTTCGGCGCCGTGGTTTTCCGGGGCGAGATCTGGGTGATCGGCGGCCGGCGGGGCGCGGAGCAGCTCCGGGAGGTGTGGATCTTCGACCCGCGGACGAGTCGCTGGCGCGCGGGCCCGACGCTGCCAAAGCCGATGGAGCTACTCGGCGCGACGGTCGTCGGGGACGAGATTCACGCCGTCTGGGAGCGGACGTACCAGATCTACGACGCCTCGACGGGCCGTTGGCGCGACGGCCCGCCGCCGCTCGAGCCGCGCCATGCGCTCTCCCTGTTCGAGGTCGACGGCTCGCTCTACGCAGTCGGCGGCTGCACGCCGAAGCTCAGAGACACGGCGGTCGTCGAAAAGCGCGTCGTGTCCTGACCTGTGGAGAACACGGCTCATTTCTGACACAGACCGGGCTTGACACTCCGCGGGGTCCGACACCAACTGCCCGCGCGGACGGTTGAACGTCGGTCGAGCGGGCCGCTGAAACGAGCTAGAAGCCGAGGTGCTTCGCGATCACCATCCGTTGCACCTCGTTCGTGCCCTCGCCGATCTCGAGGATCTTCTGGTCGCGGTAGAGGCGCGAGATCGCGTATTCGTCCATGAAGCCGTAGCCGCCGTGGATCTGGAGCGCCGCGTTTGCCGCGCGGTGTGACAGCTCGCCCGTGTAGAGCTTCGCCATCGCCGCCTCCCGGCCGAACGCACGGTTCTGATCCTTGAGCCACGCGGCCTTGTAGACCATGTTCCGGCCGGCCTCGATCTCGGTGGCCATGTCTGCGAGCTGGAACTGGATCGCCTGGAAGGACGAGATCGGCTTCCCGAACTGCTTCCGCTCCCGCGCGTACTCGGACGCCAGGTCGTAGGCGCCCTGCGCGAGCCCGAGCCCCATCGCCGCGACGGAGATCCGCCCGCCGTCGAGGATCTCCAGGAACTGCTGGAAGCCCTTGCCGCGCGGGCCGAGCAGGTTCCCCTCCGGAACACGAACGTCCCGAAACGACAGCTCGCGCGTGTCGGACGCACGCCAGCCGAGCTTCTGCATCGGCGGCGCGATCTCGTACCCGTCCGTCCCGTTCGGGACGACGATGTTCGAGATCTCGTCCTCGCCCGTGACCGCGGTGATCGTCACGCAGGCCGAGATGTCGGTCCCGGCGTTGGTGATGAACATCTTCGAACCGTTGACGACCCACTCGCCGTCCTGGAGCTCCGCGCGCGTGCGCGCTGCTCCGGCGTCGGACCCGGCCTCGGGCTCGGTCAGCCCGAACGCCGCGAGCTTCTCGCCCGCCGCCAGCTCGGGAACCCAGTCGCGCTTCTGCTCCTCGCTCCCGAACAGGTAGATCGGCAGCGTCCCGAGCGAGTGGTGCGCGGCCATCGTGATCGCGACCGACGAGTCCACGCGGGTCAGCTCCTCGACCGCGATCGCGTAGGAGACCGTGTCGGTCCCGGCGCCGCCGTACTCCTCCGGGATGGTCATGCCCATCAGCCCGAGCTCGGCCATCTCCTTCACCAGCTCGTAGGGAAACCGGTGCTCGCGGTCGAGCTCCTCGGCGACCGGGGCGACCCGCTCGACGGCGAAGTCGCGCACCGTTCGGCGGAGCAGCTCGTGCTCGTCGGTGAGGTCGAGGTTCACGGCAGGGAGCGTGCCAGTTCGGCGATCAGCCGCACGCCGTACCCGGTGCCGCCCACGACGTGGAGGTAGTCCGGCCGCGGCCAGCGCAGAAACGCCGGTCCGGCCATGTCGATGTGGGCCCACGGCCCCTCGCCGACGAACTTCTCGAGGAAGCCCGCCGCGTAGGCCGGGATCGCCTGGCCGCGCACGGACGAGTTCTTCAGATCCGCGAAGGCGGAGTCCGTGTACCGGTGGAACCGGCGATGGATCGGAAGGCCCCAGGCGAGGTCGCCGCTGCGGTTTCCGGCGTCGACGACCCGGTCGCGCCACTCGTCGTCGTTGCCGAAGACGCCGGCGTAGAGGTCGCCGAGAGCCTTTTCCATGGCGCCGGTCAGCGTCGCGAAGTCGACGAGGTGCGTTGCTCCCTGCTGACGTGTGTACCAGAGGACGTCGGCGAGGACGAGTCGCCCCTCCGCGTCCGTGTTGACGATCTCGATGGTCGTGCCGTTCATTGCCCGCACGATGTCCCCCGGCCGGTAGGCGCCGCCCCCGACCATGTTCTCCGTGGCTCCGACGACGCCGATCGCGCGAACCGGCAGCCCGAGCTCCGCGATCGCGCCGAGCCCTGCGAGGACCGCGGCCCCTCCGGACATGTCGCCCTTCATGTCCTCCATGTAGAGCGCCGGCTTGATCGAGATGCCGCCCGTGTCGAAGGTGACGGCCTTGCCGACCAGCCCGAGCGTGACGTCGCCGTCCGCGTCGGGCGGGTCGTAGCGGAGGACGATCGTGCGCGGCTCCTGCTCGCTCCCTTGCGACACGGCGAGGAACGACCCCATGCCGAGCTCGGTCATGCGCTCCGGCCCGAACGACTCGGCCTCGAGCCGTCCGCCGGACTCGGAGGCGATCCGCTCCGCGTGTTCTGCCAGCCCGGCAGGGGTCAGCTCGTTCGGCGGCTCGTTCGCGAGATCCCGCGCACGATTCGCCCAGCGCGCGACGACGACGGCGCGCTCGGCCTCCGCCTGAACCGCAGCGTCTCCGCCGACGAAGACAAGTTTGTGAACCCCGTCCTTCCGCCCCTCGGTCTTCCGGAGCCCCGGGTCGTACCCGCCCAGGATCAGCCCGTCGACGACCGCGCGAGCCTGCTCCGTCGCCGCCAGCGGCAGGGAGTCGTCGAGCATCCAGGCGACCGTCCCGCCGATCGGCTCAACGAGCCTGGCGATCCCGCCGGCCGCGGTCCGGACGGCATCGGCGTCGATCTCCGCGCCCAGCCCGCCGACCGCGACGCGCTCCACGCCCGCCTCGGCGGGCAGGTGGAGGAGCACCGCGTGGCCCGGCTTGGCCTCGAAGCCGTCCTCGTCGAGGAGGGACCGGATGCGCTCGCCGAGGTCGCCGGGAGGCGCGGTTCCGTCGCGAACAGCGAGCGCAAAAACCTGGGCCTCGACGGCAAGGGAGTCGGGGCCCGAGAGCGAAACCTCCATGGGACGGGCGATGCTAACTCAGCAACACCTTCGAAAACTCTTTCCTCCGCTTAACCGATTCATGATTTGCGCCGATGACACTGTGGACATGAGCACCTCATTGCGGCCCCCTGCTCCCCTGCGCGCCGACTCGGAGCACCCCAGCGTCGAAGACCTGATCAGCCGGATCGCCGATCTCGTCCTCCTGCGCCAGTCGCTGCGAGCGATGGACTCGGATCACCTGAGCCTCGAGCAGAACCGCTGCGAGCTCGTCGCCGCCCACTGGGATCTCTCCCGCGCGCTGATCGCGCGCCACTGCCGGCCCGGCGCGGACGCCGAAGCCGCCGCAGCCTAGGCCGAACGCAAGCGCCGGCGGGTCGCGCGGTCGGCGAGCCACTGCGTCAGTTGCTCGGCGGGCACCGGCCGGCTGAGGTAATACCCCTGCGCGACGTTGCAGCCGAGCTGCGCGAGCCGGCTCCACGCCTGCGGGGACTCGACGCCCTCGGCGACCACGCACAGGCCGAGGTTCCGTCCCAGGTCGATCGTCGAGCGGACGATCACCTCGTCGTTCTCGCTCTCGTCCATCCCGAGGATGAAGGACTTGTCGATCTTCAGCTCGTCGACCGGGAGCCGCTTGAGGTACGCAAGCGACGAATAGCCGGTGCCGAAGTCGTCGATCGAAAGGCGGACGCCCATCTCGTCCAGCCGCGAGAGGACCTGCATCGCCCGCACGGGGTCGGCGAGGATGGTGCTCTCGGTGATCTCGAGCTCGAGCAGGCCGGCCGGAACCTCCCAGCGGGCGAGGAGCTCGCCGACGGCCTGCGGAAGGTGGACGTCGAGCAGGTTGCGCGTGGAGAGGTTCACGGCGACGCAGAGCTCGAGACCCTGAAGCGACCACGTACGGCACTGACGGAGCGCCTCGTCGAGGACGAACATCGTCAGCGGCGCGATCACGCCGGTCTTCTGCGCCGCCGGGATGAACTCGTCGGGCGGGATCATCCCGCGCTCGGGGTGCTGCCAGCGGACGAGCGCCTCGACGCCGCGGATCTCGCCCGTGCGGAGGTCGGCCTTCGGCTGGTAGTGCAGAAGAAGCTCGCCGCGATCGATCGCGCGCCGGAGCTCGGTGAGGAGCGTCAGGCGGTCCGGGCTGTAGTCGTCCCGCTCGCGGGTGTAGACCTCGCAGCCTGCCGGGTGCTCCTTGGCGACGTACATCGCGACATCGGCGCGCTGCAGGAGGCTCTGGACGTCGTTCGCCGTGGTCCGGGTAGAGCGCGATGCCGATGCTCGCCTCCATCTGGAGCGCGAGGCCGTGAATCGTGAACGGCTCCTCGAGCGTCGTGCGCAGCTTCCGGGCGACGGCGACCGCGGTCTCGGCGTCCACCACCTTCGGCAGGAGGACGCCGAACTCGTCGCCGCCCAGCCTGGCGACCGTGTCGCTCTCACGGAGGCTCTCCTCGAGCCGGAGACCGACCTGCTTCAGCAGCTCGTCGCCGCTCGCATGGCCGAGCGTGTCATTGACCTCCTTGAAGCGGTCGAGGTCCATGATCATCACGGCCGCGGGCACGTGGTCGCGGCGGGCCGAGGTGAGCGCGTGACGGACGCGGTCGTGGAAGAGCGTGCGGTTGGGCAGGTCCGTGAGCGAGTCGTGGAGCGCCTGGTGCTCGTTCACCTCGGCCTGGTGCCGAAGCGCCTTCGACGCCCCGGCGACGATCCGGAAGAGAACGCCGTAGAGCACTGCGAGCGCGAGGAGGATGAGGAGCGAGTAGTTCTTCGTCCGGTCGCGGACGCCGGCCTCGATTCGCGAATAGGCGACCGAGATCTCCACGGCGCCCGCCGGCCGGCGGAGCGACTCGAGCCAGAGCGGGACGTAGACGGCCAGGTTGCTGCCGGAACGGTGAGCGACGACCCGCCCGCTCAGCGCGAGCCGGACGTCGTTCGAGAGCGGCACCCGGCGGTTGATCTCGCCCCGCCTCGGCGAGTAGACGACCTTCAGGGAGCGGTTCCAGACGGTGATCCCCTGGACGTGCTCCTGGTTCTCGGGCCGGTTGAGCGTCTCGTCGATCGCGAGCATCTCCGGCTTCGTGAGCCCGTGCTTCAAGTCGTGCTCGGAGAGGAAACGCTCGACTTCCGAGCGCGAGATCGCGAGCGCCTGCTTCGTCGCGTCGTCGATCGCGCGCTCCGAGACCCGGCTCTGAAGGTAGTGCTGTAGGACGAGCCCGAGCAGCAGGATCGGGATCAGATTGACGAGCGCGAACTTCCAGAGCAGGCTGAGACGTGCCAGCCTGCTGAGCAACGCCATGGCGATTGGCCTCCTCAGCTGTTCCGCAGGGCGGTTCTCGGCTCACTGAAGCCCTGTTCCGAGTCTCCGGCGTCCCCCATTCGAGTGATGGCTAGCCTGCGGGGGTGCGGCGCGAGGTGGACAGAAAGGCGATCGCGGCCCTCTCCGCCGGGCACCTCGCGACCGACTTCGCGAACGGCGTCCTGCCCGCGATGCTCCCCTTCCTCGTCTCACGATTCGACCTGAGCTACCTCCAGGCGGGTGGGCTGGTCTTCGCCTCGGCCGCCGCCTCCTCGCTCGTGCAGCCGCTCTTCGGCCACTGGTCCGACCGCCGCGGCGCGGTGTGGCTCCTGCCGACGGGTGTCTTTCTGGCCGGCTCGGGGATGGCGCTCGCCGCGGTCTCCGGGTCGTACGAGGTGTGCGTGCTGTTCGTCGTCGTCTCCGGGCTCGGGACTGCGGCGTATCACCCCGAGGGCACGAAGTTCGCCTCGTACGTGAGCGGCCACCGCAAGGCGAGCGGGATGTCGCTCTTCTCGATCGGCGGGAACCTCGGCGTCGCGCTCGGTGCCGTCTCGGCGGCGCCGGTGATGCTCCTCCTCGGACGCTGGGGCGGCCTCCTGTTGGCGGTGCCCTCCGTCGTGGTGGCCGTGTTGCTGCTTCGCTCGCTTCGTTACCTCCAGAGTTTCGCGCCGGAGCGGCGGACCGGGCAGACGCGTGTCGGGGAGGATCGCCCCGGAGCCTTCGCGCTCCTCCTGGGCGTCGTGACTGCGCGGACCGTGGGCTGGTTCGGGCTCCTGACGTTCGTGCCGCTCTGGGCCGTCGAGCTCGGACGCTCGGAGGGCTATGGGAGCAACCTGCTCGCGCTGATGCTCTTCGCAGGCGGCGCGGGAACGCTGGCCGTCGGACCGCTCGCCGATCGCATCGGGCGACGGCCGGTGCTGCTGGCCAGCGTCGTCAGCGTCCCGCCGCTCACGCTCGTGTACGTCGCGCTCGGCGGGACGGTCGGCGTGGTGGCGCTGGCGCTCGTGGGCGTGTGCGTCGTCGGCACGTTCGGCCTGATCCAGGTGATGACGCAGGAGTACATGCCGAACCGTCTCGGGCTCGCATCCGGGATCTCGATCGGCTTCGCGATCGGCCTGGGCGGTGTCGCGGCTGCCGCCCTCGGCGCCGTTGCGGACGCCGTCGACCTCGAGGCAGCGCTCTACATCAGCGCTGCGGTGCCGGCGCTCGCAATCCCGCTCGCACTTCTTCTGCCGTCGCCGCGCGGAGGCAGTAGGCGCAAGCTCACCCCCGAGCCGGTGGTGTAGGCTCGCCGCCGCATGACGACCTCACGCGAGTTTTTCGAGGGCCTCGAGAGCAGGCTCGATCCGTCGAAGACGGCGGGGATGACCAACTCCTACGTCTTCGAGATCGACGGCGCAGGCACGTGGAGGGTCGACGTCGACGACGGGACGGTCAAGGTGGCCGAGGACGGAGGCGACGGCGACGCCGACGCCACGATCGCCGCGTCGGAGGAGACCTTCCAGCAGATCGCGTCCGGGGATTTGAACGCTACCACCGCCTACATGACCGGGAAGCTCAAGGTTCGGGGCGACATGGGCGCGGCGATGAAGCTCTCGCGCCTGTTCTGAGCGCCGGATGACCTGGTACGAGTTCCTCCTGTTCGCCCACATCGCGATGGCGGCGATCTGGGTGGGCGGAGGCGCGATGCTCCAGTTCTTCGGGCTGCGCGCCATCAATGCGCCGGACCCGATGCGCCTGGCGCAGCTCGGACAGGACATCGAGTGGATCGGCAGCCGGGTTCTCGTTCCCGCGTCTGCCCTCGCCGTCGTGTCCGGGATCCTCCTGGTGATCGACAGTGACTTCTGGGGCTTCGGCGACGACTGGATCGTCATCGGGCTCGTGCTCTTCGCGATCACGTTCCTCGCCGGAGCGCTCTTCTTCGGCCCCGAGTCCGGGCGGCTCGGCAAGCTCGTCGAGGCGGAGGGACCGACCTCGCCGGCGGTGCAGGAGAAGCTGCGCCGGCTGCTGGCGCTCACGCGAGCCGATCTGATGCTGCTCTTCCTGATCATCTTCGACATGTCGGTGAAGCCGGAGTGGGGCGATGCGTCGCTCTGGATCGCCGTGCTGGCGTTCGCGGCGCTCGCGGCGCTGCTCGTGCGGAACGGCCTCAACGCGCAGCTCGCCGGCAGACCGGCGCCCGCGCGCGAGTAGCTACTCCTCCAGCTCGACGAGAAGCGCGCCGCCTGCGACGCGGTCGCCCTCCTCGACGTGGACGGCCTTGACCGTGGCGTCGTACGGCGAGACGAGCGGCGTCTCCATCTTCATCGCCTCGAGGACGAGCAGCGGTTGGCGGTGTGCCACGTGGTCGCCCTTCTGCGCCAGGACCCGGATCACGGTGCCGGGCATCGGCGCCGTGATCGAGCTCTCGACGGCGCCGCCCGGGCCGGCCGCGTGGGCCGCTTCGTCGACGTCGGGCGGCGAGTGGGGAGGAGGCGCCGGCAGGTTGAGCCGCCAGGCGCCGTCCCACGGCCCCGTGGGCATCCGCACGGGCGGCTCGGAGAGCGGCGGGTAGTCGGTCAGGAAGGCGGTCGTCGTCCGGCCGGCGTGTACGGCCGGGTGCGCGACGAGCCAGCGGAGGAACGGGAGGTTCGTCGTCACGCCGGCGACCTCGGTCTCGGCGAGCGCGTCCGCGAGCCGCGCGAGCGCCTCTGTCCCGCGTCGGGCCGTGGGCGATCAGCTTCGCGATCATCGGGTCGTAGCCGACGCCGATCTCGTCGCCTTCCTCGACGCCGGCGTCCACGCGGATCCCGGTCGGAAGGCGCAGCCGCTCGAGCCGCCCAGCCTGGGGGAGAAACGTCCGCGGATCCTCGGCGTAGAGCCGCACCTCGACCGCGTGACCACTTAGTAACAGACTGTTACTTGCCTCCGACCCGGCTCCAGGAGGGCCCTTCCGGGCTTGTAACAGACTGTTACTTGGCTCCAGAGGCTCGCCGCCCGCGATTCTGAGCTGGGCCGCGACGAGGTCGACGCCCGTCACGAGCTCGGTGACCGGATGCTCGACCTGGATCCGGCCGTTCAGCTCCAGGAGGTAGAAGTCGCGCCCGGCGAGCATGAACTCGGCCGTGCCGGCGCTCGCGTAGCCGATCGCCTCCGCGAACCGGACGGCGGCGTCGCTCATCTCCTTGCGCAACCCGGGGTCGAGCGCGGTGGAGGGAGACTCCTCGAGCACCTTCTGATGGCGCCGCTGGATCGAGCACTCGCGCTCGCCGAGCGCGATCACCCGCTCGCCGTCGCCGAGGAGCTGGATCTCGACGTGGCGCGGCCGCTCGACGTAGCGCTCGCAGAAGACTCGGTCGTCGCCGAAGGCCGCCTTGGCCTCCCGCTTTGCGGCCTCGAGCGCCTCGTCGAGCTCGGACTCGCTCGCGGACGACTCGCATCCCGCGCCCGCCGCCGCCCGCCGCCGCCTTGACGATCAGCGGGAAGCCGACCTCGTCGGGCTCGCCGGTCGGCACCACCGGGACGCCGGACTCGGCCGCGATCCGCTTCGCCTCGAGCTTGTCGCCGCCCAGCCGGAGCGCCTCGGCGCTCGGGCCGACGAAGACGAGGCCGGCGGCGTCGACGGCCTCGGCGAAGTCGGCGTTCTCGGCCAGGAAGCCGTAGCCGGGGTGGATCGCGTCGGCGCCGGACTCCTTCGCGGCCCGGATGTGCTCCTCCGAGTCGAGGTAGCTGCGGATCTCGACCGGCTCGCCCGCGGAGCGCGCATGGAGCGACCCCTGGTCGTCCGGAGCGACGACGGCGACGGGCTCGATCCCCAACTCGTGGCACGCGCGGAAGATCCGCAGCGCGATCTCGCCGCGGTTCGCTACGAGGAGCTTCTGGACGGCCAAAGCATCACGAACGTAATCAGGCACGCGCCGGAGAGGAGCAGGTAGGGGATCGCATCGGATGTCACCTCGGCCAGGGCGCCGCCCCCGGACGAGCCGAGCGCCTGCCCTGGAGCCCAGGCGAGGCTGATGAGCGCGAACGCGTACCCGTACCCGAGCCCGCGGGCCTCCGCCTCGTCCGAGAGGAGCGCCATCGCGGGCGTCCAGAAGCTGCCGAAAGCGAGGCCCCCGGCCACGACCAGCGCGGCGAGCAGCCAGCTCCGGTCGGGCCAGGGCAGCAACGCGGCCACGATCGCGGACAGGAAGACGGACGCGCGCATCGGCCCGAAGCGGCCGATCCGGTCCGAGACGCGACCGATCACCGGGTTGACGATCGCCTCGAGGGCCGCGGTGCAGAGCCAGAGAACCCCGATCGCGACTGCGGTGAATCCGAGCTCCTCGAGCCGCAGCGGTGCGAGGACGCCGAGCGTCCCGAACAGGAGCGCGGGGAGGACGACGAACCAGATGCTGAGAGCGACGCGCCGGTTCTGCACAGCGTGGACCAGGGCCGAGAGCGGCTGGGGCGAGGTCGGAGGCGGCGCATGGGTCAGGGCCGCCCAGACGGCGAGGCCGACCGCGATCAGGCCGGCAGCGCCGAACGCCGGCGCCTGGCCGACGACCGAGGCGATTCCCCCGAGCACCGGGCCGAAGAGAGCCCCGACGATCGCCGCGGCCATCGCGGTCCCGATCGTCTGTCCACGGCGCTCGGCCGGCGCCTCACCGACGAGCCACGCGAGTCCCGCGGTCCAGGCGAGTGCGCTCCCGAACCCCTGGACGAAGCGCGACACGTCCAGCACGACGATCGAGTCGCCGGTCGCGAACACGAAGGTCGTCACCGCGATCGTCAGCAAGCCGGCGATCGCCGTCGCACGAGCGCCGAACCGTGCGGTCGCGATCCCGCCCGGCAAGCTGCCGACGAGTGCGCCGAGCGGATAGGCGCCGGCGAGCAGCCCGGCACCCGCCTTCGAGAGATCGAACTCCTCGCGGTACTCCGGCAGCAGCGGCGTCAGCGCCGCGAAGAACATCGTGTCGACGAAGACGATGCCGCCGACGAGCAGCAGGAGGCGCCGCACTGGCGTGTCAGTCCGGCCAGTCGGCCTTGCGTCGCTCCAGGAAGGCGCGTAGGCCTTCCTGGCCCTCGTCGCTCGCGCGCATCCGTGCCGCCCACTGCGCAGTCTCCTCGCCCTGCGGCCGGGTGCGGACCAGGCGCTTCGCCTCGCGCGCCGCCTGCGGCCCCGAGGTGAGGAGCTCGCCGACCACTCGGTCGACGGCGCCGTCGAGGTCGTCGGCCACTTCGCTGACGAGCCCGATCCGAAGCGCCGCCTGCGCGTCGAAGCGCTCTCCGGTCAGGAAGTAGCGGCGGGCAGCGCCCTCCCCGATCTTCGGGAGGACGAACGGCGAGATCACTGCCGGGATGATCCCGAGCTTGACCTCCGAGAACCCGAAGATCGCGTCTTCGGCCGCGATCGCGATGTCCACCGCAGCGGCGAGACCGGACCCGCCGCCGAGCGCGTAGCCCTGGATCCGCGCGACGACCGGCGCAGGGCACGCGTCGATCGCCTGCATCATCGCGAAGAGCCGCATCGCGTCGTCGACGTTCTCGTCGAAGGAGAGGTCGATCGCCGATCGCTGCCACTCGATGTCGGCGCCGGCGCAGAAGCTCTCTCCTTCGCCCGAGAGCAGGACGACGCGCGCATCTCCGACGTCCTTGAACGCTTCGTGCAGCTCGGCGATCAGCTCCGCGTCGAACGCGTTGCGCCGCTCCGGCTTGGCGAGCGTCACCCGCAGGATCGTCCCGTCGCGCTCCACTCGCAGCCCCGCCATCGAGCCGGACTCTAAAGTCGCGGGATGCTGCGAGGCTCCCTTGCCGCGGCGGTCACGCCGCTCAGTGACGGCGGCGCCGCGCTCGACGAAGACGCCGTCGCCCCGTACGTCGACTTCCTCGCCGCGCCGGGTCGGCTCGACGGCATCCTCGCCCTCGGGACGACCGGCGAAGGGATCCTGCTCTCCGTTGACGAGCGGAAGCGGGTCGCCGAGCGCTTCATCGAGGCCGGTCGAGGCCGACTTCAGGTCGCGATCCACGCCGGCGCCCAGACAACGGCCGACACCGCCGAGCTCGCCGCCCACGCGGCAGACCGCGGCGCCGACGCGGTCGCGGTCATCGGCCCGCCGTACTTCACCTACGACGAGGAAGCGCTCTACCGGCACTTCGCCGCGGCCGCGGAGGCGAGCGGCCCGCTTCCCGTTCTACCTCTACGAGTTCAAGGGCCGGGCGGGCTACTCGATCCCGCTGCCGGTGGTCGAGCGGCTCGGCGACCGGGTGGCCGGGCTCAAGGTCTCGAACCAGCCGTTCGAAGCGGTCGAGCCGTACCTCCTCGAGGGGCTGGACGTCTTCATCGGCGCCGAGTCGCTGGTCGACGCTGGGCTCGAGCGGGGTGCGGCCGGAAGCGTCTCCGCCCTCGCGGCCGCCTTCCCGGAAGGGGCGGATCCGTCGAAGCGCGCGTTCCTCGAGCGCTTCCCGTTCCAGGCCGCGTTGAAGACGGTGATCGCGCTACGAGGCGTCCCCGTTCACGAAGTCGTGCGTCCTCCGTTACGGGGTCTGACCCCGGAGGAGCGCGCCGAGGTGGAGCAGTGGCTCGAATCGTCGTAGCCGGCGCCGGCGCGATCGGGGCCAGCATCGCGTACCACCTCGCGCTGCTCGGGGCGACGCACGACGGATCGTCCTCTGCGACAGAGCAGCGGTGGCGTCGGGCGCGACGGGCAAGGCGATGGGCGGGGTGCGGCAACAGTTCACGACGGCGCCGGAGGTGCGGCTCGCGCAGGCGAGCGCGCGGTTCTTCGCCGGGCTGGGACCGCCGCTCTTCGAGCAGGTCGGCTACCTGTTCCTCGCGACGACCGAGGAGGGCGCGGCCGAGCTCGGACGGCGCGGCCGGCCTCCAGCGAGAGCTGGGCGTGCCGGTCGAGGACGTCGATCCGGGCTTCAGTGCCCGGGCTGCGCGTCGACGACATCCGACGCCGCGGTGATCTGCCGCGAAGACGGCGTAGCCGACCCGGCTGCCGTCACCCGCCGCTCTGGTCAACGAGGCGAGGAAGCGGGGCGTCGAGCTGCGCGAGTTCACGGACGCGCGCCAGCTCGATACGGACGTGCTCGTCGTTGCGTGCGGCGCACGGTCACCAGATGCTCGTCGAGGTCGACCTTCCGGTTCGGCCGCTCGTCCGGCAGCTGACCGATACCCGTCGCGTCGACGGCCTTCCGGAGGACCTCCCGATGGTGGTCGAGGCGGAGTCCGGCTTCCACTTTCCGCCGGGTCGACGGCGGTCTCCGGCTGGCGATGGGCGAGACCACGCCGCGCTGGGGCGAGCGCCCAGGGTGGACGAGGGCTTGGTCGAGGACTGGCTCGGGCGGTTGGCCAAGCGGTATCCCTCGGCCGCCGGCGTGCCGGTCTCACGCTCCTGGGCGGGCCTCTACGACATGACGCCCGACGCGCACCCGGTCATCGGCTGGGTGAAGGACGGCGTGTATGCCGCGTGCGGGTTCTCGGGCCACGGCTTCATGCAGGCCCCGGCAGTCGGCAAGGCAGTCGCGGAGGAGCTCCTCGGCGGCGAATCGTCCTTCGACCTGACGCCGTACCGGCTCGAGCGCTTCTCCGGCGACGAGATCTTCCCGGAGACCCTTGTCTCTCTAGCCCTCGAAGGCGAGGCCGAGCCGGGACAGCTCGGCGAGGTCGAACCGGCCCTCGATCGTCGCCTCGACGTCGAACTCCTCGGTGAGGTCGGGCTCCTTGCCGATGAGCTCGCGCGCCCGGCCGGGGAGATCCTGCCGGGCGGCTTCGAGTGTCTCCCAGACGTAGACCGCGCCCCACCGCTCGGTCGCCTCGTCCGAGAGCCAGAGCTTCAGACGAAGGCCCTCGACCTGCTCGAACTCGTCCACCGACTCGTCCACGAGGTAGCGGCGCAACTCCTCGATCGTCGTCTGCGAGTCGGCGAGGTTCCAGAGGACGAGGCGGACGATCACTCCGTTTGGTCGGGACGGTCGGTCGGCTCGCGACGGTTCAGCCGGTCGAGGAAAGCGTCCCTCAGCGCCTCGCCGCTCACCTTCAGCTGATACCGCGGCCGCCGCGGCTCGACCTTCACGACTTTCACCAGGCCGGTCTGGTCGCCGTACGAGCGCCCATACGCCTCGGCTTCGCCGATCTCGTGAAGCCTGACGTCGGACCTCCGGCGGAAGAGGCGCACGGCGAGAGACTAGGACGGCTGGGGCAGCTTTGCCAGCACCTGTTTGATGCTGCGCAGGATGTCGGCCTCGTCGTGGCCGAAGTCCTCGAGGAACGACTGCAGCGCGTTGCGCACGAGCCGCAGCTCCTCCTCGTTCAGTTCGATGGTGTGCATGGGGCCGACTCTAACCCCACTCGGGCGGCTCAATCAGCGGCTTGAACGTTCGATGTCGGCCGAGTATTCGCCGATCGCCCGCTCGTAGCCGGACCCGTCGCCGAGGCGCCGGGCCAGCAGCGCCAGCGCCTCGTTCCCGCGGCCGGCCGACCACAGGGAGAACGCGAGGAAGACCGGCAGCGCCCTGGTGGTCCGGGAACCGGTCGACGGCGCCCTCGAGCACCGCTACGGACTCGTCGATCCGATCGACGTTCCGCAACGAGCTGCCGAGCCCGAGCATTGCCTTGACGAGCTGCTCGTCGTCCAGCCCGGCTGCGATCGCCCGCTCGTAGTGCGGGATCGCCTCCGCCTCGAACCCTTCACGGTCGTACGCGAAGGCCTGCTCGAGCTCCTCTCGCCCGCTCACATGCGGAAGATGCCGAACTCGGTCTCGGGGATCGGCGCGTTGAGCGCCGCTGAGATCCCGAGGGCCAGCACCCGGCGCGTGTCGAGCGGGTCGATGATCCCGTCGTCCCAGAGTCGGGCAGTCGAGTAGTACGGGTTCCCCTCGGCCTCGTACTTCGCCCGGATCTCGTCGGGATCCGCGTCGCCGACCATCGTCAGCACGGTCGCGGCCTGCTCGCCGCCCATGACCGAGATCCTTGCGTTCGGCCACATCCAGAGCTGCCGCGGCCCGTACGCCCGCCCGCACATCGCGTAGTTGCCGGCGCCGAACGACCCGCCGGTCACGACGGTGAACTTCGGCACCTCCGCGCAGGCTGTCGCCATGACCAGCTTGGCCCCGTCGCGCGCAATGCCGCCTGTCTCGTACTCGACGCCGACCATGAACCCCGTGATGTTCTGGAGGTAGACGAGCGGCACCCGGCGCTTGCAGGCGAGCTCGATGAAGTGCGCGCCCTTCTGCGACGACTCCGCGAACAGCACGCCGTTGTTGGCGAGGATCCCGACCGGGAAGCCCTCGATCCGGGCGAAGCCGCACACGAGCGACTCGCCGTAGTTCTCCTTGAACTCATGGAACCGGCTCCCGTCGACGATCCGGGCGATCAGCTCGCGCGGGTCGACCTGCTGGCGAAAGTCCTCGGGGATCAGCCCGTACAGCTCGGACGGGTCCGCGACTGGCTCCTCCGCGTGGAGCCACGTCCCACGGAGCCTGCTTGCGCCGGTGCAGGTTGCGGACGACGGAGCGGACGATCGCCAGCGCGTGCTCGTCGTTCGTCGCGTAGTGATCCGCGACCCCCGAGAGCCGGGTGTGGACGTCGGCGCCGCCGAGCTCCTCCGCGGAGACGTCCTGGCCGGTCGCCGCCTTCACGAGCGGCGGGCCGCCGATGAAGATCGTCCCGGTCCCGCGGACGATGATCGTCTCGTCGCTCATCGCCGGGACGTACGCACCGCCGGCGGTGCACGAGCCCATCACTGCCGCGATCTGCGGGATCCCCTTGGCTGACATCCGCGCCTGGTTGAAGAAGATCCGCCCGAAGTGCTCCCGGTCGGGGAAGACATCGTCCTGGAGCGGCAGGAAGGCGCCGCCCGAGTCCACGAGGTAGACGCACGGCAGGTTGTTCTGCTCGGCGACCTCCTGCGCGCGCAGGTGCTTCTTCACCGTCAGCGGGAAGTAGGTGCCGCCCTTGACGGTCGCGTCGTTCGCGACGATCACGCACTCCTGGCCCTCGACGACGCCGAGCCCGGTGACGATTCCCGCGCCGGGCGCCTGACCCTCGTAGAGGTCCCAGGCCGCCAGCGCGCCGAGCTCGAGGAAGGCGCTACCGGGGTCGACGAGCCGGTCGACCCGCTCGCGCGCGGTCATCTTCCCGCGCGACCGGTGGCGCTCGACCGCCTTCTCGCCGCCGCCGCGCCCGACCTGTCCCGTGCGTTCGCGCAGCTCGGCGACGAGTGCCTCCATCCGTTCGCGGCGCCGCACGAACGACTCGGACTCGCGTTCGACCTGCGACGTCAGCAGCGCCACGGAAATCAGCCTATCCATGCGATCGGATCCTGAAGGTCCGGACTTGTGCCTTTTGGGCACGTCACAGAGAGTGAGAGTGATGCGCGTGCGGATCAGTGATCCCCGTCTGGCCGAGGAGCTCCTCGGCTTCCTGCGGCGTGCCGATTGCATCGCCGACGTCGGCGACGTCCAGGCTCACGCCGAGGGCATCGCCGTCGACGTGGAGGTTCCGCAGGCGTACGACGACCAGCAGGCCCGCATGGAAGTCTCGCTCTACCTCAGAGTCTGGGAGGCCATGCATCCCGGCTCGGGCGTCGAGCTGCTCGAATCCTTCTAGTCAGGGATCGGCTTCAACGCACTTCGCGCCGATCAGCACGAGATGCGCTGCCAAGTCGCTGCCGCGGCGCTGGCCGCCCTGATCCTCGCGGCTGCCGCCACCGCCACGATCAAGCCCGCACGGGGCATGTCCGGGGTCGTCCTCGGGATGACCCCGACCCAGGTCGCGGCCAAGCTCGGCCGCCCGGTCGGGAAGAGCCGGACGCGCTGGTACTACCCGCGCGTCTGGGTCGGCTTCCGCGGCCGCCGCGTCGTCGAGGTGGCGACGACCCGCAGCACCGAGCGGCTCGCCAACGGGCTCGGCGTCGACTCGACCGAGTCCGAGGTGCGCGCAGCCTTCCCCCAGGCGCAGTGCGCCCAGGCCGGGACCTTCCGGCGCTGCCGGCTCGGCACGGGCGCACGAGGCTCCCGCGTGACCGATTTCACGATCGGCCGCGGCAGAGTGCTTCAGGTCACGATTCAGCTGCTGCCGTAAGCGCCGCGTCGATGCGGGTGCCGAACGCGCTCGCGCCAGACGCCTCTGCCACCTGCTTCGCCTCCTCGAGCAGCCGGCGCGCGTCGGCGGAGCGCCCCTCTTCGTCGGCGATCTCCGCGAGCGTCAGCAGCCCGGCGGCGACGCCCGGGAGGAAGCCGTCCTCGCGCCGCAGCCGGACGGACTCTTCGAGTGCGGTCCTGCCCTCCTCGCGGCTGCCCTGCTCGTACCACCCGAAGCCGAGATGCCGGATCGCGTACGACTGGAGCAGCCGGTCGCCGTTCTCTTTCGCCCAGTCGTACGCCGCCTGGAAGTGCGGCAGCGAGCGCTCGTTTTCATCGCGCACGACCTGGTGGACGATCCCGATCCAGAACTCGGCCCAGCTCTCGAGCCGTTCGTCGCCGGCCTCGCGGGCCAGCTCGAGGGAGCGGCGGAAGAGCTCGAGCTCGCGTGGATCCTCCTTGCGCTCGGAGAGAAAGGCCGCGTGGAGGATCCTGCCGCGCTCCTGCAGCAGCCGGGCCTCCGCACGCAGGAGCTCCCGTCCGGCCGCTTCCCTTGCGTCGGCCGAGCCCGTGAAGAGCGCCTGCTCGTTCAGGAGGTCCGCCCGTTCGAACGGATCGTCGGTCAGCTCGAGGGCCTCGTCCCACCGTCCCTGCCCACGCAGCGCGTGCGTGTCGTCCACGCCGAGTTAGACGTCATGTCGGGCGACTGGTTCGGGCAGGCGACCGATGAGTTTGCGACCCGATCTCGGTCGGAATGAGGACTGAGGAATTCGCCTCGACGAGGGAGGTGGACATTGACGGAACACGCCGTAGGAGCCTGGCCGGCCAGAACGACGCTGGTGTTTCTCGGGGTGGCCGCAGCCGCCTGGGTGGTCACGGTCGACCGGATGCGCGGAATGGATGCCGGGCCGGGCACCGATCTCGGCGGGCTCGGGTGGTTCCTCGGCGTCTGGGCGGCGATGATGGCCGCGATGATGCTGCCGTCGGCTGTGCCCGCGGCCGTCGCCGTCGCCCGCACGTCTCGCGCTCTTGCCGACAGCTCTCTTCGGCGTCGGCTACCTCGCCGTCTGGACTGCCTTCGGCGTCGTCGCGTACGCGCTGTTTCGTCTTGTGACGTCGTTCGACCTCGGCCGCCTCGCCTGGGACCAGGACGGGCCTTACGCCGCAGGTGCAGTGATCGTTCTGGCCGGTATCTACGAGCTGACGCCGCTGAAGGAGCAGCTGCTGCGCGGCTGCCGCACCCCACACGATCCGGGCGAGAGCAGCGCCTTCCGAGCCGGCGTCGCGAACGGCCTCTACTGCGTCGGCTGCTGCCTCGGCTTGATGGCCGTGCTGTTCGCGCTCGGCGTGATGAGCGTGTTCTGGATGGTGGTGATCGCCGCAGTGATCTTCGTCGAGAAGGTGTTCCCGAACGGACCGCGCCTCAGGCGTGCCGTCGGGATCGGCCTGATCGCCCTTGGGCTGTGGGTCGCCGTCTCGCCTTCGACCGTTCCGATGCTGACCGAGCCTGGGCAGTCACCCTCCATGGAAATGGAGATGCAGTAACCGCTCCGCCCGGCTGGATTACTTCGCAATCCGATTCTTACAGAGTGTTTACTCAAATTACCACTCGTCGTTACGAGTGGTGACGATACTTACCGGGCTGCCGAGAGTTGACCGTTGCCGCTCCGCGCTCACCAGGGGCCCGGCTGCGGGAGCTGTTCGGCTCTCTCAAACCACAAGCAAGGAGTACACAAACGTGAAGAAGCGACTGACGCCGGCGCTGGTGCTGGCAATGATCGCGCTCTTGGTCGCACTGGGCGGAACCGCCGGTGCGGCTAGCTCGGGTCTCATCACCGGGGCGCAGATCAAGGACAGGTCCATTGGTCTCGTCGATCTCAGCGGCGACGCCAGGCACGCGCTGAAGGGTGCGAAGGGTGACACTGGTGCGAAGGGCGTCACGGGTGACACTGGTGTGAAGGGTGACACCGGTGCGAAGGGCGACAGTGGTGCAACCGGCGCTAACGGCCCGAAGGGCGACAAAGGCGACTCCGGGCTGACCGGCGCCTTCTACGCCACCGCGTTCTACAACGCCGGCGACACCAACGCCGGGGCCATCGCCACCGTGGCGTGCGACGCCGACCCCGCGAAGACCAACTACGTCGCCATCTCCGGTGGCGTGCAGGTGCTCGGCCTCGATGCGGGCGCGAACAGCCGCAACACCCCGGTGTCGTCCTCGTTCCCCGGCCGCATGGACTGGACCACAAATGCCCCGAAGCCGGGTCGCCTCGACGGCTGGATCGTCCAGTTCGGCGGCAACGCCGGAGCGACCTCGGACAAGGATCCCGCGAAGGTCAAGGTCTGGGCGCTCTGCGTGCCCGCCGCCAGCATCCCGGTGAACCAGACCTTCCGAGCAGGTCAGCTGATCCACGACTAGCGCAACACCAGGTCCAATCGAACGAGAAGGGCGCCGGCGACGGCGCCCTTCGGCGTTTCCACGAGAGGTAACAGACCCTTGTCGATCAACCGCGCTCGTTCGCGGTCGTCCTCGGTGTCATCGTGGTGAGTGAGCCTTCGGCTTCGGCGGCGCGAAGAAGATGCTCCTTCGCCGTGACAAGGAGCCTGCTCCTGCCAGACTTGGCGCTGGCATCATCGGACGGGATGGGTCAGCTGCTCGGCTTCAAGAATGTGGTCTTCCCGGCCCGGGATCTTGCGACGAGCGTCGAGGCCTGGACGGCGGTGCTCGGGCAAGAGCCGGCGTTCGTGGGCGAGGACTTCGCCGTGTTCACAGGCGCCGGCGCGGAGGTTGGCCTGTCCTCGGCGCCCTGGGTCGACCACCCGCTCGTCTTCTGGGAGGTCGAGGAGATCGAGGAGGCGCACCGAGCGCTCGTTGCGGCCGGTGCGGTCCCGTTGGGCGAGATCGCCGACGGCTCGCTCGCCGAGATCGGCACGGCCGACGTCACGAACGGTGACCCGACGACAGGAATCGTCGACGTCCCGGGTGGTCGTCTTGGTGTGCTCAGGGCCGCGGACGGCAATCTGGTCGGCCTGCACCAAGCCGTTCCCTTCGCCTGATTCGCCCAGCAGAGGCGACAGCTCTCGTAGCGACACAACGGCCGCGGCGGCGAGCTGATACCGGGCAATTGCTAGAAACCGGCGCAAGCCCGGGTTCTTCCCCGGGCTCGCCGTGTCCCTCGGATCGCGCGAAGCAGAGGCAGCACGCGATTAGGCTCGGCCTGAAGTCTACGATGCTGCCGAATTGGGCAACGGCAGCCGCGGACGAGGGAACTCGGTGGGATCAGACGGCGGATCGGACAGAGCGAGCGTCGCGTCATGAGTCGCGAGCGCTGGATGGCCCTCTTCTTCGCTCTGGGGTCGACGTGCTTCCTCATCGGCCCGTTCCCCGGCTACGTGCAGCTGGTCGGCGAGTCGGCTGACGCCGTCACATTCTTCATCGGCTCGATCCTGTTCACGGCCGGCGGAGCGCTGCAGAGTTGGCTGGCCTGGTCCGAACGGCACTCCGGTGGCGGAGGCGCGGCACTGTGGGCCGCCATCATCCAATCCGCCGGCACGCTGTTCTTCAACCTCACGACGTACCAGGCGATGCACACCGCCCTGACGAGCCCCGAGTACGACAAGCTCGTCTGGCGGCCCGATTGGCGCGGGTCGATCTGCTTCCTCGTCTCGGGCGCGATCGCCTACCGCGCCTCGTCGCGCCATGGATGGTTGCCGGTGCGCGGCGGCGCGGGATGGTGGCAGCCGGCCGTCAACCTGCTCGGCTGCATCTTCTTCGGAATCTCGGCTGTCGCCGGCTACGTCGTTCCGTCGACCGGCTCGATGCTCGACCTGGCGGCGGCCAACTGGAACACATCGCTGGGCGCGGCCTGCTTCCTCGCCTGTGCGCTGGACACCTTGCACACCGACAGGGTCTCGAAGATGCCACTGAGTCGGCGGCTCCGTGAGCTCGAACACAGGCTCGAGGCGGACGTCCGCTAGGTGACCGCCGTGCGCAGTGGTTCAAGGCGGGCGAGATACGAAACCCCTCGCAATTGACCCATTTGGGCTAGTGAACTCGCTCCCGCGAGTGTCAATGCTTGAGGCAGACCTGGGCGGCAGTCACCGCTCCAAGCGATGCAGAGACCCAACCTAACCGTCCGAGAGCACGAGATTCTCATCTGGGTTAGCCGTGGAAAGACGAATTCCGAAGTCGCGGCGATCCTCTGGATCTCCGCCAACACGGTCCGCAAGCACCTGGAGAACATCTACGCGAAGCTGGGCGTGTCGAACCGCGCGGGCGCAGTGGGTGTTCTTCTCGGCGAGTTCTCTCGGGAACAGCCAAGCCGCACTCGTAAGCATCCCCCGGTAGCTCAGGCGGTCCTACGGGGTGGTCGAGTTCCCGTGGGTCGGCGGGTCGGCGGGTGAGCCGTCCGTCCGCTGGAGCTGAAGTGATACATCCGTCCTCCGTTTCCGGGACCGGAGGCTGGGAACCGGACGGCGAACTGAGCCTATCGCGCAGAGCGAGGGGGGCCAGCCCCTAGGCCGGCCCCCTTTCGAGCTTTTGACGAACCGAAGCTCGGCGCTACTGACTCCTTCGGCCATGCGCTAGACGACTGACCACAGACTTCGTCACGACTTTCAGCACGGGGGCCCGATGGGCTCTGGCCGACGGACGCCGACGATGTCGGCGCCGTGATGCACGCCCTATTCAGGGTGACCTGCACGGTAACCCCGCTGTTGTTCTGGATCGAGCCGAACCAGACTGTCCCATCGGTGGTCGGGGCAGACTTCGTGACGAAGACGTTCGCGCCTCCCGTTCGCACCGTTGGTGTCCCAGCCGCCCCCGACGACCACCTTGCCGGGTCGGACAGGGAAGCGTCACGATGGCGAGGCTTGCGGGGGGCAAGTTTAAGTGCCAGAGCAACGCGACGAATGCGTCTGCGCATGGCTCGCCCTCCTCTCTCGTTCCAGGTGCCCTAGACACCGCAGAATTCGAGGGCCTAACGACATGAGCCTAGGACGCGGCGAAGCTCGTGTCTAGATCAGGAGTCCCACGCCGTCGTCCCCCAAGCTGTTTCGGGAGCCGGTCGATGGACGTGTGCGCGGCGTCGCCCTTCCATTCGCATGGTGGAGACATTCCGCTCCTGGTCGTCACCGCCACAGAGGGCTACGAGACCGTCAAGCAGCAGTCGGCCTGGCTGCGCGTTTCCTCGCGCAGTCGGCAGATGACGCTCGAGGGGGGACACGATCTCCACGAAGAGAACCCCGACGGAGTTATCACCGAGATCGAATCGACCCTGGAATCGATCGAGGCAGGTCGGACCCGTACATCGACCACGGACGCCGACGACGCGTAGCGTTCGCTTCGATTGGAAGCAGAAAGGCCCCGTTTCCGGGGCCTTTGCCCTACAGGGGCGACAGGACTCGAACCTGCAACCCCCGGTTTTGGAGACCGGTGCTCTACCAGATTGAGCTACGCCCCTGGGCTTACGTTCGATTGTAGATGCGCCATTTCGGGCACATCCCCTGCATGACCGACCAGCCGCTCGAGGACCGCGACGACGCCGAACCGGACGAGCCCGAAGAAGGGGACGAGGACGAGGACGACGAGTAGGCTCGCGGCGTGGCCAGGGCAGCTCAGCGCCGCGCACAGGGCGTCCTCTTCGCCTTCCTGACCCTCTTTTTCGCCGGGATCACCGCGACCGCGTACCAGGCTCGGGCAGGGCTTGAAAGCTGGGTGATTGCCATCGCCGCAGGCGTCCTCACCCTCTGGATGGGAGGCCTTGCGATCCGCACCTTCCGCTCGGCCCGTGAGGAGATGGCCCGTTAGCGCCGTATCCTTCCCTAGCTCGTGAGCTCGCAGGTCGACGACACCCAGACACTCTGGCGCTCGTTTCGCGCGAAGCCGGACGACAAGGCGCTCCGCGATCGCCTGATCCTCACCTACGCGCCGCTCGTCAAGTACGTGGCCGGCCGGCTCGGCAGCGGGCTCCCCGCGCACGTCGAGGAGGAGGATCTCGTCTCGTACGGCCTTCTCGGCCTGATCGGTGCGATCGAGCGCTTCGACCCCGACCGCGACATCAAGTTCGAGACCTACGCGATCGCGCGGATCAAGGGCGCGATCATCGACGAGCTCCGGTCGCTGGACTGGGTGCCTCGCTCGGTCCGTGCCAGGGCCCGCGAGATCGAGCGCGCCATGGCGGCGCTCGAGGCCAAGCTGCACCGCCCACCGACCGACGAGGAGATCGCGAACCAGGTCGGGATCACCACCGAGGAGCTCGAAGACAGCCTCACCGACATCTCCCGCTCCTCGATCGCCGCGCTCGACGAGCTCTGGACGATCGGCGGCTCCGGCGGCGACCAGGTCGCCCTGATCGACACGATCGAGGACACCGAAGCGCCCTCACCGGAGTCCTCGCTCAGCGCAACCGAGTTGAAGGAAGCCCTCGGTGAGGCGATCGCCCGGCTGCCCGAGCGCGAGAAGCTCGTCGTCACCCTCTACTACTACGAGGAGTTGACCCTGCGCGAGATCGGCGAGGTGCTCGGCGTGACCGAGTCGCGCGTCTCCCAGCTCCACACGAAGGCGATCCTGCGTCTGAAGGCGCGGCTCTCCGGCGGTCAGCGGGCCGAAACCGAAGCCTGAGTTGACCCCGCGCGACCCGGACGACGTCGCGGCGTACGACCGGGAGCTCGCCGAGGTGACGATCGGCGGGCCGCGCCCGCTCGCAGGCCCAGTCGAGATCCACGACTACGACCCGGACTGGCCGCGCCTGTACGAGCGCGAGGAGGACAGGATCCGCTCCGTCCTCGGCGACCGGGTGGTCCGAATCGAGCACGTCGGCTCGACGGCGGTGCCGGGCCTGCCCGCCAAGCCGATCATCGACATCGTGCTCGAGGTGCCCGACTCGGCCGACGAGGCCGCGTACGTTCCGGACCTTGAGGCCGCCGGATACAGCCTGCGGATCCGGGAGCCCGACTGGTTCGAGCATCGCCTCCTCAAGGGGCCCGACACGGAGGTCAACGTCCACGTCTTCACCGCGGGATGTGAGGAGGTCGACCGGATGCTCCTCTTCCGGGACTGGCTGCGCGAGAACGCCGCCGACCGCGAGCTCTACGCCGAGAGGAAGCGCGAGCTGGCCGGCCGCGACTGGAAGTACATGCAGCAGTACGCCGACGCGAAGACGGCCGTCGTCCTGGAGATCATGGCCCGCGCGAGCGGGGAGGAGCCGAACCTGCGCCGTTAAGATCGAGGGCTCAAACGACTCCGAGGAGGACCTGTACGCATGGCCGCAGTCGAGCCCGGAAAGATCCGCAACGTCGCCGTCACCGGACACCGTGGGACGGGGAAAACCTCGCTGGTCGAGGCGATGCTCTTCCAGGCCGGGGCGGTCAACCGGCTCGGATCGATCGAGCAGGGCTCGACGGTCGCCGACTGGGACGAGGACGAGCAGCGCCGGCAGATGTCGATCTCCGCGACCCTGTGCCACCTCGAGTGGCAGGGCCGGAAGATCAACCTGATCGACACGCCGGGCGAGCCCAGCTTCCAGGGGGACACGATCGCGGCGCTGCGCGTCGTCGAAGGCACGCTGATCGTCGTCTCGGCCGTGATGGGCGTCGAAGTGCAGACCAACCGCGTTTGGGCGAGGTCGGAGGAGCTGGGCCTGGCCCGAGTCCTCTTCGTGAACATGCTCGACCGCGAGCGGGCGGACTTCTACCGCGTCCTCGAGCAGCTGCGGAACACCTTCTCGAGCCGCTGCGTCGCCGTGCACCTCCCGATCGGCGTCGAGCACGAAGTCAACGGGATCGTCGACCTGCTGCACATGAAGGCCTACACGAGCCCCGAAGGAGCCAAGGAGTCGGCTCCGGGTGAGATCCCCGCCGAGATGTCCGACCAGGTCGCGACGTACCGGGAGCAGCTGCTCGACTCCGTCGTCGAGACGGACGAGGGCCTGATGGAGCGGTACCTCGACGGCCAGGAGCTCTCCGACGAGGAGGTCGCGCACGCATTGAAGGACGCGGTGACGCGCGGCGAGATCTTCCCGGTCGCCTGCGGCGTCGCGACGAAGAACCTCGGGACGACCGCCACGCTCGACCTGCTCGTCGAGGGCGTGCCCTCGCCGGCGAAGAAGGACTTCGACGTCCACATCGACGGCGCCGAGAGCGCCGCGTTCGTCTTCAAGACGGTGGCCGACCCGTTCGCGGGCCGTATCAACGTCTTCCGGGTGATCGAGGGCAAGGTCGCGGTGGACTCGACGCTCGTCAACGCCCGCTCGCACAACAAGGAGCGCGTCGGGCAGCTGCTCACGCTTCAGGGGAAGGATCACGACCAGGCGGACGAGTTCGGCCCCGGCGACCTCGGCGCGGTGGCGAAGCTGAAGGACGTGCTCACAGGCGACCTCCTACTGGACAAGGAGACGGGCGCCGAGCCGCCGTCGATCGGGTTCCCGGAGCCGGTGATGAGCTTCGCGATCTCGCCGAAGGCGAAGGGCGACGAGGAGAAGCTCGGCACGGCCCTGCGACGCTTGCACGAGGAGGACCCGACCCTGATCATGCGCCGGGATCAGCAGACCGGAGAGCAGCTGCTCTCCGGTCTCTCGCAGATGCACGTCGAGGTGGCCGTCGAGCGCGTCAACCGCCGCTTCGGCGTCGAGGTGGACCTGCGCCCGCCGCGGGTGCCCTACCTCGAGACGATCCGCAAGGACTCCAAGGGCCACGGCCGCTACAAGAAGCAGACCGGCGGCCGCGGGCAGTTCGGCGATTGCCACATCTTGCTCGAGCCGCTCGAGGACCACACGGGCTACGAGTTCGTGGACAAGATCGTCGGCGGCTCGATCCCGCAGGGCTTCCGGCCGGCCGTCGACAAGGGGATCCAGGAGGCGATGGTGCACGGCGAGCTCGCCGGTGCGCCGGTGCAAGGCGTCCGGGTCGTGCTCGTGGACGGCACGTACCACAACGTCGACTCCTCCGAGATGGCGTTCAAGATCGCCGGCTCGATGGCCTTCAAGGAGGCCTACGCCCAGGCCGACCCGGTCCTGCTCGAGCCGATCATGGAGGTCGACGTGTCGGTTCCGGACGACGCGGTGGGCGCCGTCAACGGCGACCTCAACTCACGGCGCGGGCGGCTGCACGGGATGGAGCCGACCGGCAGCGGCATGACCTCGATCAAGGCCGAGGTCCCCATGGCGGAGATGCTGACCTACTCCCAGTCCCTGACCTCGATGACGGGCGGCCGCGGCGACTACCACATGCACTTCGCGCGCTACGAGGAGGTGCCGACGCACGTCGCTCAGAAGGTCATGGCCGACGCGGAGAAGGAGAAGGAAGAGGTCAAGGTCTGAAGCTCCGCCCGAGCGAGAGGGCCGCGAAGAAGCGCGGCGAGCGCGAGCGGGAGGTCGGGCTCGACTCTGACGACCAGGCCGCTCAGTGGCTGGCCGAGAACGATCCACCGCCGGAGCCCACGACACCGAAGTCGGCGAGCAAGTCGAAGCACGTGCACCGCTGGCGACGGCGAGGCCGGATCTCCTAGCCGCGGCGTAGGGCGCCGACGTACACGCCGAGGAGCACGAGTGGCCCGCCGATGAGGAGCCCGAGGCCCAGCGGCTCGTTGTCGAGCCAGGCGGACAGCACCACGGTGACGACGGGGATGAGCACGAACTCGTACGCGGCTCGTGATGCTTCCCAGTACCGAAGCACGACGAGATAGAGCACGAAAACGAGGACGGACCCGACGGGAACGAGGTAGGCGAGCGCGAGCCACGTTTCCGCTTGCTGCGGCAGCTCGACCGTCTCCCGCGCCAGCAGCGAACCTGCCAGGAGCAGCACCGCACCCGTGCCCATAGCGACCGCGTTCATCGCCACGGGGTGGACCGGCGGAAACCGGCGGACGAGTATGGCGGCCTGGGCAAAGCACAGTGCGCTGCCGACGAGTGCGAGCAGTGAGAGTGCGGGGGCGTCGTCCCGAACGGTTGCGCCGGACATGACCGCGATTCCCGCCAGTGCGAGCAGACCGCCGATCACCCCGCTGAAGCGGAGGCGTTCCTGCCGCTGCAGGACGACGAGAAAGAGGGTCGCCAGCGGGACGAGCGCCAGCACCGTCTGGCCGAGGCCGGCGTGAACGTCCACGAGCCCGTAGTAGGCGAGTGCGAACGCCCCGCCGATTCCGAATGCCCCGTACAGCATCGCGCCGGCCAACGCCCGTCCCCGCGGCGGCCTCACACGCAGAATCGCCATCAGCGCGGCGAGCAGCATCGCGGCGAGCGCGAAGCGCAGGCAGGCTCCCCACAGAGGGTCGAGCTCGCGGTTGCTGAACCGGATCGCGACGGCGTTTCCGCCCGCGAGCACGGACATCGCGAAGAACGCGGCGAGCGCGGTGCGTTCGTCGCTGCCGTTCACGCGCCAACACTACGAGCAGGCGCGAGGGGTCAGGGGCGGGCCGAAGCCCGCCCGCCAAACCTCGTTAGACCGTGGCGGTCGCCTCCTGCGCCTCGCCGGCGCCGCTGTCGCGGAGCCGCTTGATCAGATCCGAGACGTCCGCGAGCTCCTGCTCGAGGTCGCGCTGGTACTCCTCCAGCCGCTCGAGGACACGCTCGCGGTCGTACCAACCCTGGCCGATGCCGTGTCTGCGGCGGAAGCCGCGATGACGATGTCGTCTGTGGTGCATGGTCACCTCCTCTCTCCGTATCTCGTGAGGAATCCGTCCAGTCGCGTTTGCGAATCTCGCAACGCGCTAGCCCATTGGTCGAGGAGCGCACGCCCCTCGTCCGTCAGCTCGTAGATCCGCTTGCTCGGGCCGGCAGCCCGGTCGTCCCACTCGGAGCGAACGATCCCGTCGGACTCGAGCAGGCGGAGGAAGCGGTACAGGTTGCCCATGTCGACGCGCTCCCCGGTGACCTCGGGGAGCTGCTCCAGGAGCTCGTAGCCGTGCACCGGGCGCTCTCGGAGGAGCAGCAGGACAGCCGGCTCGGCGAAACGCTCGACCCGCGCCCGAACCTCGTAGTCGCCGGGCCCGACCCGCCGACGTACTCGCGAGTGACGATGCCGTCTCATACCTGTAAAACACACATGTAGATCACCAGCGTAGCTGTCGGGCACTACGCGGGGCTGGGCTAAGATCGACCGCCTATGCAGATCACCGGGCAGGCGGTGAGCCGCACCTGCGCCATCTGCGACCGGAGTCTTCTCCAGGGCGAGCGTGCGGTCAGATATGCCCCCGACGGGGGCGAGTACGTCGACGTCTGCCCGCTGTGCCAGGAGATCGCGGACGAGTACGGCTGGCGCAAGGAAGGGAGCCCGACCACGCCGACGGTGCCCGTCCAGCGGCGGCGGCGACGGGGCCTGCTCCAGTCGATCTTCGCGCCGCTTCAATCGGCTCCCGAGGAGACCGTCGCCTCCGAGCCGATCCTGCGCAGGCTGAGCGAGCCCGAGCTCCAGACGGTCGAGGCGGCCGACCTCTACAACGCCAGCGACTACCGCCGCACGATCGGCGGCGTGTCTAAGAGCCTCGGCGAGCCGCGCGCGAGCATCCTCCCGCTGGCGGGCGTGAACCAGGAGCTCCTGATCACGATCGCCTGGGACATCACCTGGTACCAGTACCGCGTCTCGCCCGAGTCGGCCCAGCCCGTGAAGCTCGAGGCGCGCGGGCACGAGCTCGGTGACCTCGACGGCGCCTTCCAGACCTGGAACGCGAGGATCCAGCCGGACGGCAAGATCGTCCCGCAGATCGCGCGCCTCTAGCGCTCGCCGGACACGTCCCTAAGATGCGACGCGGAGCACCATGATCTATTGCGTCATCCCAGCCGAGCTCGCCGACGAGCTGTTCGACAAGCTGTCCGAGTACTACAAGGACAACCCCAACGTCGAGGTGATCGTCGACCGGCGCACCGGCCCGGACCGGCGTAGAGGCAAGAGCGCGGGCGGGAAGCGGGAGATCCGGGACCGGCGCCGGCCACGCGCTCCGGGAACCTTCCTCGGCACCGACCCGCCCGAGTAACGTACGCGGCGCAGATGGCGCTGCTCGGGTCGAAGACCTTCCAGAACTACATCGCCGGCGAGTGGACCGACGCCGCCTCAGGGGAGACGTTCGAGTCGACCTCGCCGGCGAACGGCGACGCGATCGGCACCTTCCCGCTCAGCGGCGAGGAGGACGTCGACCGCGCAGTCGCCGCCGCGAAGGAGGCGTTCGAGGAGTGGCGCCTCGTCCCGGCGCCGAAGCGGGGCGAGATCCTCTTCCGCTTCGGCGAGCTCCTGCGCGACCAGAAGGAAGACCTGGCCCAGCTCATGGCTCGCGAGATGGGGAAGGTGCTCGCCGAGGCGCGAGGCGACGTCCAGGAAGCGATCGACATGGCCTACTACATGGGCGGCGAGGGACGGCGTCTCTTCGGCCAGACCACGCCGTCGGAGCTCAGGGACAAGTTCCAGATGAGCGTCCGGATGCCGATCGGGGTCATCGGCGTGATCACGCCGTGGAACTTCCCCATCGCGATCCCGTCGTGGAAGACGCTGCCGGCGCTCGTCGCGGGCAACACGATCGTCTTCAAGCCCGCGACTGACACCCCGACGCTCGGCCAGCGCTACGTCGAGCTGATGCTCGAGGCGGGCCTCCCGCCGGGTGTCCTCAACGTCGTCCACGGTGGGGGCGGGACGGTCGGCGAGACGCTCGTGCGTCATCCGGACGTCCGCGTGATCTCGCTCACCGGCTCGCGCGAGACCGGCGTCGCGGTCCTCAAAGCGGCGGCCGACGGCCTCAAGCACGTCCACCTCGAGCTCGGCGGCAAGAACGCGATCATCGTCCTGGACGACGCCGATCCGGACCTGGCCGTCGAGGGCATCGTCTGGTCGGCCTTCGGCACCTCGGGCCAGCGGTGCACGGCGGCGAGCCGCGTGATCGTTCAGCGGGGCATCTACGAAGAGCTGCAGGGGAAGCTCGTGGCGGCTGCGGAAGGGCTGAGGCTCGGCTATGGCTGGGAGGACGACACCGACGTCGGCCCGGTGATCAACAAGCGCTCGCTCGAGAAGATCCACTCGTACACCGAGATCGGCAAGGACGAGGGGGCGAAGCTCCTCACGGGGGGCGAGGTGGCGTCCGGCGACGGGCTCTCCGACGGCTTCTACTACCGGCCGACGATCTTCGGCGACGTCGAGCCGGAGATGCGCATCGCCCAGGAGGAGATCTTCGGGCCGACCACCGCGCTCATCCCGGTCGACTCGTTCGACGAGGCGATCAGGGCGGCCAACGGCGTCAAGTACGGCCTGTCCTCCTCGATCTTCACGCGCGACGTGAACAAGGCCTTCCGGGCCATGCGCGACCTGGACACCGGGATCACGTACATCAACGCCGGCACCATCGGCGCCGAGGTGCACCTCCCGTTCGGCGGGACGAAGGACACCGGCAACGGCCACCGCGAGGCCGGCCAGGCCGCGCTGGACGTCTTCACGGAGTGGAAGTCGATCTACGTCGACTACTCGGGCCGGCTCCAGAAGGCCCAGATCGACGCGGCCGAGTAGCGCTCGTCCTGAAGGGGCAACTCACCATCAAGCTGCGCGACCGGGACGTGAAGCTCGGCGAGGGAGGGCTCCGCGGGATCTGAGCACATGGAAGTTCGCCTCCTGGGGACCGGCGGCTGGCTGCCGACGGACGAGCGCGAGACGTCGTGCGTCTATGTGCGCTCCGGCGCTGAGGTCTTGCTTCTCGACGCGGGCACAGGCGCCCGGCGGCTCGTCACGGAGCCGGACCTCCTCGAGGGAGTCGAGCGGCTGCGAGTCGTGCTCTCGCACTTCCATCTCGACCATGTCTTTGGCTTCACCGCGCTGGCCGGCCTCGAGCTCGACCGCGAGATCTGGATGCCCGCGCGCCTGCTTGCCGGAGTCCCGGCCGGCGAGCTCCTCGAGCAGCTGGTCGGTCCACCCTTCTTCACCGTCATCGGCGAGGCCGGGGAAGCGCGCGAGCTCGAAGGCGATACCGAGATCGGCCCGTTCCGGATCGAGATCCGAGTCCAGCCCCAGCACCCGGGCCGCTCGGTGGCGGTCCGGGTGAACGGTGAGCTGACGTACTGCACGGACACCCGCTACGACCCCGAGAACGTCGTCTTCGCGCGGGGCTCGGCTGTCCTGCTGCACGAGGCGTTCCAGGGAGGGGAGACGACCGACGATCCGGGTCACACGGCCGCAGGCGAGGCGGGCCGTCTGGCAGCGGCAGCCGGCGTCGACAGGCTCGTGCTGATGCACATCAATCCCGACGGCGTTCCGGATGAGGAGCTCGTAGTAGCCGCGCAAGCCCACTTCGCGGCGTCCGAGGTCGGCCGCGACGGGGTCGTGGTTATGTGAAGGTGCGGACGTGAACAGGAAGCTGGTCGTGTTCGTGCCCCGCGAGGCGCTCGACAAGGTGCGGACGGCGCTCTTCGACGCCGGGGCCGGGCGGATCGGCGAGTACGAGCACTGCTCCTGGTACGTTGCCGGAACGGGCACGTACCTCGGCGGCGAACGGTCCTCGCCGACGATCGGCGAGCGCGGGAAGGAGCAGCGCGTCTCTGAGCTCCGTCTCGAGACGGTCTATCCCGAGGAGCGGCACGACGAGGTGGTGGCCGCGTTGCGCGCCGCGCATCCCTACGAGGAGCCGGCGTTCGACGTCTACCCGCTGCTGTGAAGGCGACGCTCTGGACGGACGGGGGCGCGCGTGGCAACCCCGGCCCGGCGGCGTACGGCTACGTGCTCGAGGCGGACGACGGCACAGTTCTTGCCGCGCACGGTGAGGCGATCGGCACCGCGACGAACAACGTCGCCGAGTACCGCGCATTGATCGCCGGGCTCGAGAAGGCGACCGAGCTGGGCGTGGACGAGCTCGAGGTCGTGTCCGACTCCGAGCTCCTCGTCAAGCAGATGCGCCGCGAGTACAAGGTCAAGAACGAGACTCTTCGCGGCCTGTTCGAGCAAGCCTCGGCCTTCGCAGATCGCCTCGGCTCGGTGCGATACACGGCAGTCCGCCGGGAGCACAACGAGCTCGCCGATCGCCTCGTGAACGAAGCGCTGGACGCCGGCTAAAGAAAGGGCGTTACCGGCGTTGACGCCGGCTTGGCCACCTACTCCTTGGTGGAGTTCTCCCCACCCTTCGGGCGCTGTTTCTCAACCCGGGCGCGAGCAACCGTCTGCGTAGGCCGAGCGGTTCGCCCACAGCGGCGGCCTTGTGCGACCCAAGGGGACGCGGAAGTGGGCAACAACGCCCCGCGCCCAGACAACGAAGTACGGAAGACAAGGGGGAGACTTGATGGTGAAGTCCCTACTGATCGGCCTCATGGCAATGCTCGTACTCGCGACCGGAGCCACGGGTGCCGAGTCGAAGAATCAGACTCGCTACGTGGACCGCCTCTGTGTCTGGGTTGAACAGGGAGGAACGCCGGACACGGCCTGGGATCTCAAGGCTGTCAAGGCGTACACCGCAACCCGCAAGACCTGCATCGTCGGCAAGCGGGGCAAGCCCGGCAAGAACGGGAAGAATGGCAAGGCCGCTCGTGCTATCAGGGGTGCCGCCGGGCGCCGTTGGTCCTGTCGGTCCGATGGGCCCGCAGGGTGTCGCCGGCGCTGCCGGCGCCAAGGGTGACCAGGGCGCTCAGGGTGCCGAAGGCATCCAGGGTCCGGAGGGTGCAATGGGCCCGCAGGGGCTGATGGGCACTCCCGGTGCTCAGGGCCTCCAGGGCATCGCCGGCCTCGACGGCGATGACGGTGCCAAGGGTGACACCGGAGCTACCGGTGCCACTGGTGAGCAGGGCGTGGCTGGCCCGGCCGGCCCGATCGGCCCGATGGGTCCGGAAGGCCCGATCGGCCCGACTGGCGCGATGGGTCCTCAGGGTCCCACGGGTGACACTGGTGCCACTGGTGCAGTCGGTCCCGTCGGCCCGAAGGGTGACACCGGCGCTACCGGAGCTCAGGGTCCCGCTGGTGACACTGGTGCCACTGGTGCGGTCGGTCCCGTCGGCCCGAAGGGTGACACCGGCGCTACCGGAGCCCAGGGTCCCGCTGGACCGAAGGGTGACACTGGCGACACGGGTGCTACCGGCGCAGGTGGTCCTGCCGGTCCCGCTGGAGCCCAGGGCGCCGTCGGTCCGATGGGCCCTCAGGGTCCTGCCGGTGCTGATGGTGAGGACGGCGAAGACGGACAGGATGGTCTCGACGGGTCGAGCATCATCACCGTCGCTGGAGGTACCGCCTCCGGTGAGAAGCAGTTCACGGTGACCTGCCCGGCCGATCACGTCGCACTCAGCGGCGGGTTCAACATCCAGGGTTCCGTGACGGCTTCGTATCGCTCGAACGCCGCCGGCGCCCCGACGGGTGTCACGTCGTGGACGATCAAGCAGTCCTCGGGAGCAGCGCTCTCAGGGACGGTCTACGTCTACTGCGCACCTAGCTCGTAAGCGCAACGTCGATAGCGGGAGGCCTCCTTCGCGGCGGGCCTCTCGCTAGTCGCCGTTTCGACTCGAGCCGACGCGCGGCGCCTGACCTCGACAGTGGTGTTGATACCCTGACCCGGCTACTCGCGGATGTAGCTCAGTTGGCTAGAGCGTCTGCTTGCCATGCAGAAGGTCGTGGGTTCGAGTCCCATCATCCGCTCTAACGGAAAACCCCGCTGAGACGGGGTTCTCCTTTCCTCACTTGGAGACGCCGGGCCTCAGCGTCTGGGTGAGCGTTCGGTTAGCCTTGGCCTTCTTCGAATGCCCGATGGCTTGGGAGAGCGTTAGCTAATGAGCAAGTCGGTTCGCAGCATCGTGCTGGCGGTCGTGGCGGCGCTGGTTCTCCAGACCGTCCTCGCCGTTTTCTGGGAGAGCACACTCTCGTCGGAGAACGTCCCCGCCGCGATCTTCTAGGCGCCGAACCCCGCGAGCTGCGCCCGGTCCAGCACGTCCGCCAGCTTGACCTCCGCAGGACTAGGCGAGATAGTCGCCGCGACCCAGCCGCCCACCAGGGGAAGGTGAGATGAAACGACTTGCTGCCTGCCTGCTCGTTGCCGCCTGTGCGCTCATCGCTACGCCCGCCGGGTATGCCGACGACGACGATCGGCCGAAGGGCAAACGAAACGCTCTCGAGCTCAGCGTCGTCTCGAGCCCGGCGCACCTCGTGTCCGGCGGAGACGCCCGCATCGAGGTGGCCGTGCCGGCGAGCGTGCCGCTCTCGGCCGTGACCGTCACGTTGAACGGCACGAACGTGACCTCTGCGTTCGCCGCCGATCCCGAGGGAAACCACCAGCTGGAGGGCGTCGTGACCGGGCTCCCGCTCGGCAAGAGCGAGCTCGTCGCACGCGCGGCCGGCCCCGGCAAGTCCCGGCGGCACCGGGACTCGCTGACGCTCACGAACCACGACATCCAGGGGCCGATGTTCTCGGGCCCGCGCCAGGTGCCGTTCGTCTGCGCGACGCCGAACAACGCGGCCGGCTTCGGGCTGCCGCCGATCGCGCAGTCCGAGACGTGCGAGACGGCGACCGTCGTTTCCTTCCGCTACCGCTCGACGACGAACCAGTGGCTGGACTACAACCCGGCCTCGCCGCCGGCGCCCTCCACCATCCAGCAGGTGACCACCCTCGACGGCGAGACAGTGCCGCTGATCATCCGCTGGGAGCGCGGCGTCATCAACCGCTTCATGTACTCGATCGCGATGCTCTCGCCGGCGTCGCAGGGACCGGCACCCGACTTCAGCGCCTGGAACGGCAAGCTGCTCTACAGCTTCTCGGGCGGCGTCGCGATCGGGCGCACCCAGGGCGCCGCGAGCAGCGGCGACATGCTCCACCTCGCCGGCCTCGGCCTCGGCTACGCCGTCATCTACTCGTCCGGTAACCGGACGAACACGCACTACAACCTCCAGCTCGGCGGCGAGACGGCGATCATGGTCAAGGACCGCTTCGTCTCCGCCTACGCCGAGCCCGAGTACACGATCGGCGTCGGCGGCTCCGGCGGCGCCATCCAGCAGTACGTCTACGGCCAGAACCACAGGGGTCTGCTCGACGGCGGCGTGCCGCAGTACTCGTACTCGGACATGGTCACGCAGACGATCCACGTCGGCGACTGCGAGCTGCTCGAGCGGTGGGCGGACTTCAAGGTCCTGGCCGACCCGCTCTCGATGTGGAGGACCTGGGTCAACCGGTCACTCATCGAGGGGCTCAGCACCTCCGCGACGATGCCGAACCCGTTTGCCCCGTTGATGCCGTACATGCCGACGCCCGGCTCCAGCGAGTGCATCAACGGCTGGCGCGGGCTCTCGCCGCTCGCGCTCAACCCGCACTTCGGCACGGCGCCCGGGTACAACCTCGCCGTCCACGGTCCCGTCGAATGGACGCACTGGGCCGACCTCGTGAACATCTACGGGCGGGACGAAACCGGCTTCGCGCGCTCGCCGTGGGACAACGTGGGCGTGCAGTACGGCCTCACGGCGCTCCGCGACGGCACGATTACCCCGGCGCAGTTCCTCGACCTGAACGCCAACGTCGGCTCGTGGAAGGAGCCGAAGGACATGGTCCAGGAGGGTTGCCCGTACGTGGCGGCGGCCTGCCCCGGCTCAATTGACGTCTGGAGCGCGCGCAACATGAACCTCTCGCCCGACGGCGGCGCCACGCCTGCCGCCCGGCGCGAGGGCGACCGCGCCGCGCAGTACGCCGCCTACCGCTCCGGGATGGTGTTCCGCGGCAAGCTCGACATCCCGGTGATCGACTGGCGTCACTACCTCGAGCACCGGCTCGACATGCACCACACGCACCAGTCGTTCGCCACGCGGCAGCGGCTCCTGAACTACGACGGCAATGCGTCGAACCAGATCATCTGGTTCACCGACGCCCGACCCGGCACGCCGCAGTTCGACCAGACGCCGCAGGCGTTCCGCGTGCTCGACCAGTGGCTCGAGAACATCAAGGCGCACCCGGAGCGCAGCGTCGCCAAGAACAAGCCGGCCGACGCCGTCGACGCCTGCTTCGCGACGAACGGCTCGCAGCTGGCGAAGGGCGACGGCGTCTGGAGCGGGATCCTCGACGACGGCCCGAACGGTGCCTGCACGAACGTCTTCCAGCTCAACTCGAGCTCGCGGATCGTCTCGGGCGGCCCGATCGAGGGAAGCGTCTTCAAGTGCCGGCGGCAGTCGGTCAAGCGGGCACTTCGGCGCGGGGTCTACGGCGCGTGGCAGCCGACGGACGCCGAGGTCACGCGCCTGCAGGAGATCTTCCCGACCGGCGTCTGCGACTACTCGAAGCCGGACGCGGGCCTGCCGCCCGAGCTCCGGCGCAGAGACGAGCACGACGACGATTAGCGTCCTGGCGGGGCGGCCGCAGCGGCCGCCCCGTCGGCGGCCACTTGAACCGGGGACACCATCATTCGTCTGGTAGCTCGATTGGGGCAGTGCGCCAGATGACCTCGTCCGCCTCGTCGAGCGCGGCGAGCGCCTTGACCTGGTCTCCCTGTCCGTTGCTGTAGAAGGTGTTGCCGACGACCTCGGCGATCGGCACGACGCGGGCTTGCGCGTCGATCAGCCTTTCTGGTGGGCACGACTCGGTCGAGGGGGCCGCGGGCCGCGGCCCCCTACCTTTCCTTAAGGCAGTGCCAGGTACTGACCGTAGAACGATCGCGCGGCGGGGATGTCGAGCCTGCTGTTGACGCTCTCGGACCTACAGATCGCGTCTCCACCCAATGACAGCGCAACGGCCGTGTTCGTCCCGTGGAGGAGCTTCGGAGAGCCCGAATCACCGAAACAGACGCCGCCGTTGCCTTCCCGGGAATCGGAGTTCATGTTCAGCTTCAGGTAGGCCTGTGTCAGCCCCTTGTAGCGCGAGGTCGAGAACATGCGTCCCGGCGGCGCCTCGACGCGTGGCCGTCCTCTCTTGAAGAAGGGAACGACCCCGTAGCCCACGTTGTCGACCACCGTGCCGGGCTGAAGACCGCCCTTCGCGGCGAGGCTCGAGAGCAGCCCGGCCGCCGGGAACTGGATCGGAGCCAGTCCCGCCGGAACGCTGTCGAGCAGGACGACCGCGTAGTCGTGTGCATCCGAGCGTTGCTGAAGGGCAGCGGGATCGAATGCGACTGCGGTGGCCTGATGCCAGCTGTTCGTGCTGGTCACGAGTCCCGATTCCACGTCGTAGGTGATCCCTGAGTCGAAGCTCACCCAGAACTGGCTCGGGGCGATACCTGCTTCGAGAGCGAACGCCACGCAGTGAGCGGCGGTCACGAACACCTTGCTCGCGGGCTGGCCGAGTCGTGGTCCGCCGTAGGAGCCCGAGCAGTTCGCAAAGCGCTCCAGTTGACCGCCTTCTTCGAAGCCGATCGTCAGCATGCCGACGTTCGGATGTCCGTTTCCGTCGGGTACGCCGTTGCTGATGGCGCCGGCGACGCCGGCTACCGCTAGTGCGACCGCTGCGAAGCCGGCGATGACCGCCGAGCGAGTTCCCGCCATGACGTCCTCCTAAATCCCCCCGGCTCTGTGTGCCGACCCTAGTGCGCTCCCCCGGAGCAAACAACCAATCCTGGCCAGACGGACGGGGCCCGAACGAGGGCTTAGCCAGGCTGCGCGGGAGCTTCGAGCGCTGCGCGGGCCGCTTCGACCTTGGCTCGCCGGGCCTTCGTCAGCTCCTGGATGAAGATCTGGATCGTCGCGGCGAGCGGAACCGCCGTGAGGGCGCCGAGAACGCCCAGCAGCGCGCCGAACAGCGTGACGGCGACGATGATGAAGAACCCCGAGAGGTTGACCGCCACGCCCTGGATCTTCGGCGTCAGAACGTTGTTCTCGACCTGCTGGTAGACGAGCAGGACCACGAGCATGATCAGTGCCGCGGTCAGCCCCTGTTCGGCCCAGAGCGCCGGCACGAGGATGACCCCGGCGATGGTGGCGCCGATGTTCGGGATCATGTCGAGCAGCCCGGCGATCACACCCAATGCAACGGCGTAGCTCGAACCGAGCAGCCAGGCTGTGAGCCCCTGGGTCGTCCCGGCGATCGCGGCGATCACGACGACACCGATCGCCCAGCGCGAGATCGAAGTCGTCACGCGCTCCCACACTCCCAGCCAGCGCTCGTCCTCGCCCGGCATCAGCACGCTCCCCAACGCCCGTTTCAAGTTCGCGACGTCGCTCAGCAGGAAGATGCAGATGAAGGTGATCGTGAAGACGATGAGGAAGCCGGAGAAGAAGTCCCCTGCGATGCCGAGCACGGCCGAGATCGCGTCCGGCACCGACGACGAGACCTCCTCGGATCCCGCCTGCACGTTCTCGGCTGCGCCACTGTCGCCGAGCCATGAAAGCTCGTCGGACTCGCGCAGCTGCTCGACCGTCTGCGGAAGATCCTGGAGAAAGTCGCGAACGCTCCCCACGAGCGGCACCAGGAGGAGCAGCGCGAGCACGAACACCGCGACGGCCGTGCCGAGGACCGTCACTGTCGCCGCGAGCCCGCGCGACATCCCCGTCTTCGCCATCAGATAGCGGACGGGGTACTCGAACACGAGCGCCAGGAAGATTCCGATGAACACGATCAGGAAGGTCTCGCCGATCGCCACGAATGCCGCGAGCACGCCTGCGGCGGCAGCGACCAGCAGCACGGTTCGCATCGGCAGCAGCAACTCGGTGCGGCGTGGATCGGTCATGGGAGGTGGAGGGCGTTCACGTGGTCGGGAGACTCAATCTTGCAGTGGCCGGTGGACGGCCCCCGACGGCAGGACAGGCCCCTGCGAGCGCGAAGCGGACCGAGATGCAGCACGAGTCAAGGATCGAAGGGCGAATCGAACGTGCGGTGAACCGCGCCACCACGCCGCGCGGAGCAGCGGAGGTGATCGCAGTGACGACGACCGTGATCACCATTCGCGGCCGCCCTCCTGATGACGGTCGTCGACCGCGAGAATTTTCCATCGATCGGATCGGGGCTCTGGTGGGCCGTGCAGACGGTCACGACCGTGGGGTACGGCGACGACGTTCCGACCACTGTCGGCGGACGTCTCGTCGCTGCAGCGGTGATGCTGTTCGGGATCGGCTTCCTGACCGTGATCACCGCCGCGATCACGAGCACGTTCGTGGCGCAATCACGACGTGAAGTGGCGTCCGCTGCGACGGTGGAGCAGTTCCGTCAGATCGACCAGCGGCTCGAGCGAATCGAGGCGGCTCTGAAGAATTCCTCGTAACGCACCGCGGGTCACGTCACGGGCTTCACACTGATTGGATGATGATGCGCCGAGAGGTGGTGGCGACGATCGGAGTGGACACCATGGGAGACCGGAGATGAGCGAGACCGCCGTCGTGCAGCCCTCGGCTGTGCACCCGTTCCACGAGCCGTCTCGCCGGAGGCGCCTGATCAAGGTCGGCGCCTGGCTCGTGGGGATCGCGCTGGCGATCGTCGTCTTGAACCTGCTCGGAGTCGACGTGATCGGCTGGCTGCAGGACCTGTGGGATGAGATCAAGGACGTTCCGACCGCTACATGGTCGGCGGGCCTCGTCTTCCAGACCGGCCAGACCCTCTTCGCCGGGCTCTCGTACTACGGAATCCTGCGCGCGGCCTATCCGGGCCAGGTCGAGTTCTGGCCGGTCGTGACCGCCTACGCGGCCGGCGTGGCGATGAACAACTTCCTGCCGGCGAACATCGGCACGTTCGTGACGCTGATCATGTTCGTGGCCATCATCCCGGCCTGCACGTTCGCCGGCGCGATCGCCGCCTACCTCGTCCAGAAGATCTTCTTCACGATCGCCGGCACCTTCGTCTACCTCTACCTCTTCCTCTCCGTGCCCGGCTCGTTCAACGAGAACCTCGGCAACATCTCCGAGAACCCTGTGACCACGATCCTCATCGTCGTGGGCGGGGCCTTTCTGATCGTGCTCCTCGGTCGCATCTTCTGGAAGCAGGTGAAGAAGCTCTGGGCAAAGGCGAAGCAGGGCGGAGTGATCCTCTCTCGCCCGAAGGAGTACTTCGCCCGCGCGTTTCTGCCGTCGTTCCTCTCGTGGCTCTGCAAGCTCGCGGTGGTCGGGATCTTCCTGGCGGCCTTTGCGATCCCGGTGACGTTCGAGTCGATCATGTGGGTGGTCGGATCGGGCTCGCTCGCGAACGTCGCCTCGTTCACGCCGGGCGCGGTCGGCATCACGCAGGCGACCAACGCGCTCGCGCTCGACACCTGCTGCGACGTCGCCAAGGAGCACCGCGGTCGACTATTCGACGGCGCAGCAGCTGATCACGACCGCGTGGAACATCCTCCTCGCGATCGTGCTCGTCGTCTCGGTCTTCGGCTGGACGGGAGGGAAGCTGCTCGTCACGGAGTCCTACACCGACGCGAAGGGCAAGGTGGCCGAGCAGAAGGCCCAGCGCGCCGAGAAAAGGGCGGAGAAGCGGGCGGAGCGCGAGGAGTCGGGACGCGGAATGTTCCGCGGCCGACGTGACAGCGAGGTCGGCGAGGGGGCCGCCGCTCCACCAGACGAACCTGATGTCTAGCGAGCCCGAGGCGACCTACGGCCAGTCCACGCGCTGGACGCCCGAGCGCCCGCGTTTTCGGTTGTTCCCTCTCCTCCTCTCATGGCTCGCCACCGGCGTTGCCCTGATGGTCGCTGCCGGGATCCTCCCCGGTGTCCACATCGACAGCTTCTGGGGTGCGCTGCTCGTCGCGGCGATCGTCGCGGCGCTGAACGCGATCATCCCGCCGTTTCTCGCCGCGCTGCGCTTGCCGCTGACGCTGGTTCTCGGCTTCCTGCTCGTGTTGTTCGCGGACGCCGCGATCCTTCTTATGGCCGACGCCGTGACGGACGGGGTGATCAGGGTCGACAACTTCGGCTGGGCGCTCCTCGCTGCGCTTGTCGTCGCTGCCGTCAGCGTCGTGATCGACGTGTTCCTCGGTTCGGACGACACGTACTCGATTCGAATTGCGCAGCGGATCGCACGTCGTCAGGGGATCATCGCGAGCACTGAGGTCCCTGGGATCGTCTTTCTCGAGATCGACGGGCTCGCATTGCCGGTGCTCCGTCGGGCGATGCGCGACGGGAACGCACCGAACATGGCCCGCTGGCTGGCCGACAGCACGCACCGCCTGGCGGAGTGGGAGACCGATCTCTCATCACAGACCGGTGCTAGCCAGGCGGGGATCCTGCTGGGATCGAACGAGGACATCTCGGCCTTCCGGTGGGTGGAGAAGGAGACCGCAAGGCTGATGACGTGCTCGGCACCCGCCGACTGCGCGGAGATCGAGCGGCGGCGTGGGACGGGCATCGGGCTGCTCGTCGACGGCGGCGCCAGCCGCGGAAACCTGCTCTCCGGCGAGGCGGAGGACGTGATTCTCACCGTCAGCCGGATGGAGGAGGAGAAGCGATCCAATCCCGGCTATCGCGCGTTTCTTGCCAACGGCGACAACGTGACACGAACGCTCGTCCTCTTCGTGTGGGAGGTCATCCTCGAGTGGACTGCGGCCCTGCGTGCAATCCGCCGGGACGTTCAGCCACGCGGCCACCGTGGCGGCATCTACCCGTTGATGAGAGGAGCGCTGTGCGTCTTCGTGCGCGACCTGATCGTCTCGGGCGTCCTCACCGACATGATGCGCGGCCGGCCCGCCGTCTACGCGACGTTCTCGAGCTACGACGAGGTGGCGCACCACTCGGGCCTCGAGCGCGCCGACACGCTCGAGGCGCTGCGCAAGCTCGACGACCACTTCGGGCAGGTCGAGCGAGCCCACCCCTATGCGCCCAGGCCGTACGAGATCGTCGTCCTCTCCGACCACGGCCAGACCCAGGGTGCGACCTTCAAACAGCGCAACGGCTACGGCCTCGACGAACTGGTCGAGCGCTCGCTCTCGCAGGGCGACGTGGAAGGAATCGCCGGTGGGGACGAACAGAACGCCATGGTCGGCCACGCGTTCAGCGAGGCGACGGGGAAGACGGAGAAGAAGCGCCCCAAGAACGACGTCTCAGACCGGGACGTCGTCGTGCTCGGCTCGGGCAACCTCGGCCTCGTCTACCTGATGGAGGAGCGCCGCCGCCTGACGCTGGAGGAGATCGAGGAGCGGCACCCGCAGCTCGTGCCCGCACTCCGTGAGCACCCGCATGTCGGCTGGCTGCTCGTCCGCTCGTCCCAGCACGGGGCGGTCGCGCTTGGCGCCCGCGGCGCCCACTACCTCCAGGACGGCCGCGTCGAGGGCGAGGACCCGCTCGCCCCGTTCTCGCCGCACGCGCCCCAGCACCTGCTCCGGACCGACGGCTTCGAGCACGTCGCCGACATCATGGTCGGGAGCTTCTACGACCCGGAGCTCGACGAGGGCTGCGCCTTCGAGGAGCTGATCTCGTTCCACGGCGGCATCGGCGGGTTCCAGACACGACCGTTCATCCTCCATCCGGCGCACCTCGAGGTGCCGCCGGGTCCCATCCTCGGCGCGGCGAGTGTGCACGGCATTCTCGCGGGCTGGCGGCGGCAGCTCCGGGGCGGGAACGGCGACGTGGAGACGCCTGCTGCACGGGAACAACCGGTCGCCCACGGCGCCTAGCCCGCGCCGGCCCGCGACCCACCCCTAATGCGCGTCTAGTCTTCGGTCGAAGGGGGTTTCGTGGCGTTCTCCGTTCTGTGGCGCGCCGTGGGCGTTGGGGTCGTAACGCTGACGGCATTGGCGATCGTTCCTCTTGCGGGCGCGGCGGTTGCCCGCGATCGGTGCGCGGCTTCAGGGAGCAGCCTCG
>CAVTCN010000005.1:0-66186 GCA_963733215.1 uncultured Actinomycetes bacterium | reverse complement strand
TGCCGTCCTCGGGGCGTGGCTAGACTGCGCTCGAACCCGAAGGGACGCTCTCCGACACTGACTTCGCTCGAACAAGCACGCCGCATCGCCACTCTCGCACAGGAGAAGCTGGCAGAGGACGTCATGATCCTCGATCTGCGGCCCGTCACCGCCTATACCGACTTCTTCGTCCTTGCCACCGGCCGCAACTCGCGCCAGACGAAGGCGATCTACGACGAGGTGCGCGAGCGGATGAAGGCCGACGAGCGCGCGCGGCCTCGCGCGGTCGAAGGGGAGCGCGAGGGCAACTGGATCGTCGCGGACTACCTCGACGTCGTCCTGCACGTCTTCACGCCTGAAACGCGTAAGTACTACGGGCTCGAGGATCTCTGGGGGGACATGCCCTCCGTTGAGCTCGCGTCGGCCTAGCGGCCCGCGTTTCGCCGAAAGTCTCACGACTTTCGCGGACCCGTTCCGCGGCGGATGCGCGGCTACACTGCGATCAGCGGGGCCATAGCTCAGTTGGGAGAGCGCATGCCTGGCAGGCATGAGGTCGCCGGTTCGAGCCCGGCTGGCTCCACTTCTGACGGTCAGCCGTGTCCAGGCGCGAGGACACGCTCGTTCGCAGCCGCGATCGGGATCTCGATGACCGCGGTGCACTCCGGGTCGTCGCACTCGCAGATGAAGGCTCGGATGAACGATTCCGGTGCGCCCTGCGACCATGGGCGCGCCAGGTAGTCGAGGCACTGTGCGACCACCATCGCGTTCGCCTCGCGAAGGAGCTGCCGGCGTTCGGGAGGCGTTGTCGCGTCTGGACCTTCGGCGAGGGCCTCGGCAAAAAGCTCTTCGACCAGGAAGACCATCTCATCCACGCCGAGCGAGCCGTCGACGATGAGCATCGGCGCCCTGTGCGCCCGCACCTCCTGTTTGATCGTCATCAGGAGCAGGCTCTGGAAGTCGCTGATGCGGCCCAGGAACTCGGCCGTGGGTTGAAGCCAGACCGCGCGCGAGCGCTTGGCGACGCCGGAGCTGACGACGGCAGGTGAGACCGTCGAGCCTTCGACGACGATCAGCGGCGACCGCGGGAGACGGCGGACGTCGTCGACGATCATCGGGCCACGCTCGAAGTGGAGTGACATCGCAAGCTGCTCTCCCGGCGGCCTCGTCGAGCGCTCCTCGGGATTCATCTCCTCCCAGCGATGCGCTGCATCGTTCCCCGCGCGCAACGCGCGGTCACGATGCTGCCAGGTGTAGGCGTCTGCGCTGTACCAGCGCAGGCCGTGCCGGCGCGCGATCCGCTTCGCGATCGAGGTCTTGCCGGATCCAGGTGGGCCACCGATCCACATCGCATGCCTCAGAGCGGCCATGCGCGACGATAGCCGCGCTCTTGATTCCTCAACGCGGCTGTGCGTAGCTATCCACGGGGGAATAACCCGAAGGAGGAGCCATGCGCCGCCAGCTCTCGCTCAAGGACCCGTACCTCGGAGGAGACGACATCAAGGAGGTGCAGCGGGCGCTCGGCTTCAAGGGCAAGGCCGTCGACGGTGACTACGGCCCCGACACCGCCGGCGCCGTCGAGGAGTGGAAGTGGCGCGTCGGCTACCCGAAACGGCAGATCAACAACCGCCTCGGCCTGCTCGGGATCGCCTGGCTCCTCGGTGAAGTGCCGTTCCCTGGGCACTTCGCGCGAAACGCGAAGGCGCGGAAGGGGAAGCCGTTCGCGTCAGCGAACGGCATCGTCCGCCCGCTCTCGACCTCGCCGGGCTTCCGTAGCGAGTTCGCCCTCGCCGACGGCGAGGGAGCGCCGGACCGGAACGGCGTCAAGCACCACGCAGGCAAGGACTGGTTCGCGCCGGGGCGAAGCCCGGTCCGCGCGCCGGTGGCCGGGAAGATCATCGAGGCGCTCGTTCGGCCGTCGACCACCGGACAGGTCTTCGGCGGCTGCGTGAAGATCGAGGCGGCGCGCGGGAAGCGGGTCTGGGTCTTCCGTCACTGCGATCCGAACAGGGTCCGGGAGGGCCAGAAGGTGGAGGCCGGGCAGGTCGTCGCGCGAGTGACGCCGTGGCGCGACGGCGCGCCGCACGCGCACATCGAGGTCTGGAAGAGCCGCGACTCCGACTATAGGTTCGAGCTCATGGAAGACCCGATGAAGTTCTTCAAGGCCTTCAAGTAGGTCCGTCCACGATGAACGGACCGCTCACAGTCGCCTGTGTCCAGGCCGAGCCGGTGGTGCTCGACCGCGAGGCCTCGATCGAGAAGCTGGCCCGGCTCACCGCCGAGGCGGCGGGCAACGGCGCCTCGCTGGTGGTCTTTCCAGAGGCGTACCTGCCCGCCTATCCCTCGTCGGCCTGGGCCAAGGCGCTCGCCGGCTGGGTCGATCCGAAGGCGAAGGCGGCGTTCGCGATGCTCGCCCGCGAATCCGTCGCCGTTCCCGGTCCGGCCGAGGAGCGGGTCGGTCAGGTCGCCCGTGAGCACGGCGTCCTCGTCGCCACCGGCGTGACCGAGACCGACCCGCAGAGAAACGGAACGCTCTACAACACGCTGCTCGTCCACGACGAGCACGGCTCGCTTGTCCTCAAGCACCGGAAGCTCGTCCCCACGAACCACGAGCGGCTCGTGTGGGGCCAGGGCGACGGCGCCGGCCTGCGGGCCGTCCAGACGAGTGTGGGCCGAATCGGAGGGCTCATCTGCTGGGAGAACTACATGCCGCTCGCCAGGTTCGCGCTCTACGAGTCGGGTGTCGAGCTCTACCTCGCGCCGACCGCGGACGACGGCGAGGCGTGGCAGCACTCGCTCGTGCACATCGCCAGGGAGTCGCGCGCGTTCGTCGTCAGCCCCTCGCACTTCCAGCGCTCCTCGGCCTATCCGCCGGACTTTCCGCTTTCGGACGAGCTGCAAGGGATCGACGTCATCGGTCGCGGCGGCAGCGCGATCCTCGGCCCCGACGGGGGCTACCTCGCCGGGCCGCTCTACGACGAGGAGGGAATCCTGTACGCGGAGCTGGATCCCGCGCGGCTTCACGAAGAGCGCCAGCGCTTCGACGCGGCCGGGCACTACCACCGGCCGGATGTCCTGCGCCTCGACTTGCGCGTCGGCGACGACGCCTAGAATGGCGCCACGGTGGTCGAGATCGTCTTTCTGATGCTCGTCCTCAAGCTGCCGATCGTGTACCTGATCGCGGTGGTCTGGTGGGCCGTTCGGGCCGAGCCCCGGCCGCCGGAGCCGGCGCTTCTTCCCGTCGCACCGGAGCCGGAGCACGATCCGTCAGGCGGCCACCGTCCGCCTCCCGCTCGCCGGCCCCGCCGGAATGGGCCTCACGGCCGCGGCGGTCCCGCGCGCAGGCCCGACAGGGTCGCGGTGCGGTGAGCACGGCACCGCCTGTCGCCGAACGCCAGGGCCCGGCGGAGACCGTCGCCGGCTTCCTCGCCGCGCTCGCCATCTTCGGCGGCCTCATCGCGATCGCCCAGCGCCCGGTCACGATCGGGCTCACGTCGCTGTTGATCGGCCTGATAGCGGCGACCATGGCCGGCGGCAGGAACCGGCACCTCGCGGCGGCCGGAGTCGCCGTCGCCGCCACGGGATGGCTGGTCGGGATGATCGTCTGCGTGATCACGAGCCGGCCGCTCTGGTAACGCGAACCGCCGCAGGGGAAAGCACCCTGCTACAAAGAACAGGGAGGCATCGTGGCTGAGGTCGACGGGCTCAACGCCGGATACGCGCGCGCCGTTCTCGAGGAGTACCTCGAGAATCCCGAGGCCGTGCCCGCTGAGTGGCGCGAGCTCTTCGAGGGTGACAGCACCCTGCTGCGGGAGCATCCCGGCGTCGCGCGCCTGCTCGAGGTGCTCCAGGCGGACGGCAACGGCGCGCAGGCCGAAGCCGCCCCGCCCCCTCCGGCGCCCGCGGCCGAGCCGACGGCGCCGCCACCCGTGCCGGTCGACGAGACGCTCCTCGCCGCCGTTGCGGCCGCGGTGTCTCTCGTGAAGGCGTACAGGACGCACGGCCACCTCGCCGCGCGCCTCGATCCGCTCGGCTCCGAGCCGGTCGGCGATCCCGCCCTGGAGCCCGAGTGGCTGGTCCCGCCGCTGACGCCCGAGGTCCAGGAACAGATCCCGGCGCGCCTGCTCCGCGTTCACGTGCCGGGCGAGACGCTGGCGGACGTCCTCCCGAAGCTTCAGGAGGTGTACTGCGGCACCAGCGCCTACGAGATCGAGCACATCTCCGACCACCAGGAGCGGGTCTGGCTGCGGCAGGCGATCGAGTCCGGCACCTACAGCGAGCCGCTGGAGGCGGACGACAAGCGCCGGCTCCTCGCGCGCCTCTCCGAGGTGGAGGGGCTCGAGCGCTACCTCCGCAAGGCGTTCCTCGGGCAGAAGCAGTTCTCGATCGAAGGGCTCGACGTGATGGTTCCGATGCTCGACCTCGCGCTCGAGCTGGCCGCGGAGGACGGAGCACACGAGGTCGTGACCGGCATGGCCCACCGCGGCCGCCTGAACGTGCTGGCCCACCTCGTCGGCCGGCCGTACGAGGTGATTCTGCGCGAGTTCGAGGGCGAGCGGAACCTCGCCGCGATCTCCAACCAGCCGGCGGGCGCGAGTGGAGACGTCAAGTACCACCTTGGCGCCGAGGGCAGGCGCAAGACCGCCGCAGGCGACATCACCGTGACGCTCGCGGCCAACCCGAGCCACCTCGAAGCGGTCGACCCGGTCGTCGAGGGCCTCACGCGAAGCGAGCAGACCGACCGCTCTACGCGCGGGGGCGACCACGACCCGAAGGTCGCGCTCCCGGTCCTGATCCACGGCGACGCGTCGTTCCCCGGCCAGGGCGTGGTCGCCGAGACGCTCAACCTCCAGTCGCTCGGCGGTTACTCGACCGGCGGGACGCTGCACGTGATCGCGAACAACCAGGTCGGGTTCACGACGGATCCGGCCGACGGCCGCTCGACGCGCTACTCGAGCGATCTCGCAAAGGGCTTCGACGTGCCGATCATCCACGTCAACGCCGACGACCCGGAGGCGGCGGTGGCGTCCATCCGCCTGGCAATGGCCTTCCGGCACCGGTTCGGTCGGGACGTGGTGATCGACCTGATCGGCTATCGGCGGTGGGGCCACAATGAGGGCGACGAGCCGGCCTACACGCAGCCGCTGATGGCCGAGCGGATCAAGGAGCAGCCCAGCGTGCGCGAGCAGTACGCGGCCCGGCTCGCCGACGAAGGTGTCGTCAGCCAGGAGGAGGCGGACGAGCTCGCGCGCGAGATGGAGAAGAGCCTGAAGGCCGCGCACGAGACGCTGAAGACGTCTCTCGCCGAGGCGGTAGAAGAGCAGCCGCCGAGCGAGCGGACCCCACCGACGGAAGGCGCCGAGGTAGCGACCGCCGTCGAGGCGGACCGGCTCAGAGCGCTGAACGAGGAGCTCCTGCGCGCCCCCGACCGTTTCACCGTCCACCCGAAGCTCGAGCGGCAGCTCCAGCGACGCCGCGATCGGCTCGAGGGAGGCGAGATCGACTGGGGCCACGGCGAGGCGCTCGCGTTTGCGAGCCTGCTCGTAGAGGGGATCCCGGTCAGGCTCACCGGGCAGGACACCGAGCGCGGGACGTTTGCGCAGCGCCACCTCGTTCTCCACGATCCGGGAAGCGGCGAGCAGTTCACCCCGATGAAGGGCCTCGGAGAGGCTTCCGCCTCGTTCGAGGTGTTCAACTCGCCGCTGTCCGAGTATGCGACGCTCGGTTTCGAGTACGGCTATTCGGTCGGTGCGCCGGAGGCGCTCGTGCTCTGGGAGGCGCAGTACGGCGACTTCGTCAACGGCGCGCAGATCGTCGCCGACCAGTTCATCGTCTCGGGCCTGTCGAAGTGGAGCCAGACTTCGCGTCTCACGCTGCTCCTGCCGCATGGGTACGAGGGCAACGGCCCCGAGCACTCGAGCGCGCGGCTGGAGCGCTTCCTGCAGCTCGCGGCCCAGGAGAACATCCGCCTCGTCACGCCCAGCACGGCGGCGCAGTACTTCCACCTCCTCCGCCGGCAGGCGCTCGATCCCAGCGCCCGCCCGCTGGTCGTCATGACGCCGAAGGGGCTCCTGCGGCTGAAGGAGTCCTCAGCGCGGCTGGAGCAGCTGGCCGAGGGCCGCTTCGAGCCGGTCATCGACGACTCCGTCCCGCACGAGCGCGTGCGCCGGCTAGTCCTGACGTCGGGCAAGCTCTTCTACGACGTCGTCGGCCACGACCTCCGCGAGCAGCATCCGGCGGTTGCCGTGGCCCGGATCGAGCAGCTCTACCCCTTCCCTGTCGATCCCGCGACCGCGCTCGTTTCTTCCTACCCCTCGCTCCAGGAGGTCGTCTGGGCGCAGGAGGAGCCGCAGAACATGGGCGCCTGGCGGGCGATCAGGCACCGGCTGGAGGAGTCGATCGCGGGCCGCGTCCCGCTTCGCTACGTCGGCCGTCCGTGGAGAGCCAGCCCGAGCGAGGGCTATCCCACCGCACACGTCCGCGAGCAAGATCGAATCGTCAGAGACGTTTTCGCGTAGTTAGCGCTTGTTCCACGCCGCGCGGTACTCGCGGGCGTTGCGGACCTGGCGGGCGATCGCCATGGCGACGACCGGCGCATGCTTTCGCGCTTCACGGGTGATTCGCCGGCGGTGCTCCTTGGGGATGTGGCGCCAGATGTCCCAGGCGGTCAGCGCGAGCCCGACGGCGCCCATGCGACGGGTGACGAGATGTGAGGGCGGAGGCACGCGGGCATCCTAGTCGTCATCGTCGCCACCGCGGTCGCGGTCGTCGTGGCGGTCCCGGTCTCGATCATCGTCCCGGTCTCGATCATGGTCGCGGTCACGATCATGGTCGCCGCCGCGATCACGGTCGCGGTCGTCTCCACGCCTGTCGTCGTGGCGGCGGTCGTCGCGGTCGTCATCGTCGTCGGACTTTCGGTCGGATTTCCGCTCGGGCTTCGGCTCCTTGCCCTTGTGTTCCTTGCCCTTGTGTTCCTTGGCTTTGTGCTCCTTCGCCTTGTGCTTCTTTTCGTGCTTCCGCCGTTTGGCGCGGCCGCCGTCCTCGTCGTCGGGGGCGGGCGCAGGCTTCGGTGCGGAGGCGACTGCCTTCGCGGGGGGCGGCGGCGGGGCCGCAGGGGCGGGAGGCGGTGGGGGCGTCGGGGGCGGGGGGCGGAGGCTGGGGCGCAGGCGGGGGCGGCGGCGGATCGGCCTCCGGCGGATCGGGCTTCAGCCTTCGGGCCGGCCCTGGAGTCGCCGGGCCAGGTTCAGGAGCGAGCGCGATCGCAACATCCGCGCGGGGAGGAGGCGCGACGAGCGAGGGCAGCGACGGCAGCGCAGGGGGCTGAAGCTTCGGCGGGGGCGCCAGCAGCTCGCGGCGGCGACGCTCCAGGTCGCGCTCGACCTCTCGGCGACAGCCTGACCGTCTGCTCCTGCGCCCAGGGGCCGGCGGCGCCGGGTTGCGGCTGAACGAACGGCGCGCGCGCTTCCTGCTGCGCGACGACCTCGGAGGGAGCGTGAATCAGGCCCGCGAGCGCGAGCCCGAGCAATAAGCCGGTTGTGACGTGAAGTACAGCTCCCCTCATGCTCGACCCCCTCGCTGCCGACAACTCCCACAAGACCTATCGGAAGCGAACACGGGTGCCTTGAGGGGAATCGGATGGGGAGTTTCAAGCTCAAGCTCGTCGCGTACTTCTCGCTGATCGCTTTGCTGCCTTTTGCAGCGGCTTTCAGCGGCCTGGAAGCCGTGACGGACAACAACGAGACGCGCCGGGTGGACGGCACGCTGGAGACCAGCGTCCGGGCCGCGCAGGCGGCGTTCGTCGAGGAGGTCGACCAGGCCGAGCGCGTTGCGAGGCGGCTCGCCGGCGATCCGTCCTTCCAGCGGGCCCTGGCCACCCGCGACCGGCGCCGGCTCCAGAGCCTCGCCGCGCGCAACGGCGTGCGGATTGAGCCGCGCGGCGGCCGCCCGATTGGAACCGTCAGGAAGCCCTCCGTCGTCCGCTCGATCGCAGTGGTGGGTCGGCGTGGCCGCCTCGGCCGCGTGATCTCGCCCGTCGCGATGGACAGCCGCCTCGCCGAGGACCTGCGCAAGCGTTCAGGCCTGGCGGACGGCGGCGAGCTCGCTCTCGTCGAGGGAGGTCGTGTCCTCACCGCCTCAGCACCGATCCGTGGGACTGTCGGGACGCCGGCCCAGCCGGCCGAGGTCCAGGTCTCCGGCCGGCGCTTCCGCGCACTCGCCTCGCACAGTCTCGCCAGCCCGAGGAACATTGCGCTCGTCGTGCTCGCTCCGCAGGCGCGGATCGACGAGTCCATCGGTTGGCTTCGCTCACGGCTCTTCCTTGCGATGCTCGCGGCGCTGTTGCTGATCGCGGCTGTCGCCTACATCCAGGGCCGCTCGATCGTCGGCACCCTCGGCCGACTCGCCGATGCCGCGAGAGGGATCGCCCGCGGCCGGCTCGGTGACCGCGTGCACGTCCGAGGCCGCGACGAGTTCGCGTCCCTGGCGCACGCCTTCAACCAGATGGCCGACCAGCTGCAGGCGCGCATGACCGAGCTCGAGGACGAGCGGCGCCGGCTGAGGGAGACGACGCTCCGCTTCGGCGAGGCTCTCGCCGCGACCCACGACATCGACCAGCTGCTCCGCGTCATCGTCGACACCGCCGTTCAGGCGACCGGCGCCTCGCGCGGGGAGCTGAGCGACGGTGGGGTCGTGCTCATCGCCGACGGCGGCGAGCGGGCTCCCGTCAAGCTCGAGTTTCCGCTGGCCGTCGGTCGCGAGAGCTTCGGCACGCTCGTCCTCTACGGCGACGATTTCAGCTCCGACCAGCGCGAGAGCGCAGGCTGGCTCGTCGGTCACGCGGTGATCGCGCTCAGCAACGCGCGCCAGCACCGCACGGTCGAGCAGCAGGCCCTGGTCGACAGCCTCACCGGCCTGGCGAACCGCCGACTCTGCACGGCTGCGCTGGAGAAGGAGCTGGCGCGCGCGCAGCGCTTCGACGAGCCGCTGACGCTCGTTCTCGCGGACATCGACGACTTTAAGCGCATCAACGACCGTTGGGGACACCCGACCGGCGACGAGGTCCTCAAGGCCTTCGCGCGGCGGCTCCAGGAGAGCGTGCGAGAAATCGACCTCGCTGGGCGTTGGGGCGGGGAGGAGTTCGCCCTGCTGCTGCCCGGCACCGACCTCGAGGGCGGGCGGCAGCTCGCCGAGCGGATCCGGGAGCTCGTCAGGGAACAGCGGCTCGCGGCGCCCGACGGGACGCCGATCGGCGTCTCCGCCAGCTTCGGTGTCGCCTCGTTCCCGCTGGTCACCGGCCAGAACCAGCTGGTCGCCGCCGCCGACGCGGCGCTGTACGAGGCGAAAAGGTCGGGCAAGGACCGGGTCGTCGTCTCCGAGCCCACTGCTGTCACGACGCCCGCGTAGGCTACGAGCGGGTTGTCTCCTCGTTACAATCCCCCGCCGAACCACGAACCGCCTGGAAATCAACCCGGAGGATCGATGCCTGTAGAGACACCTTCACTGTTCGCCGACGTCATTCAGGATCACCTCGAGCTGAAGCGGAAGAACTCCGAGCTCGAGGGTGACATGCCCATCGACAGCTATCGCGTCGAGGATCCATTCGTGAACCACCCGCTCTTCAAGACCGAGGAGCAGGCGCGGATCGAGGACACACTCGACGGCCATCCCGGAGTCGCACCGGAGCCGCAGGCGGTCGCCGCAGAGGCGGTCGCAGTGCATGACGAGGACGGCCTCTGGGGCCGGTCCCGCGACTTCGACTGGGGCGACTAGCCCGCCCGTCTCTGCCGCCGTTTATCAGGCCCCTGCGACGGGGTAGGCTCACCCGAACCGAAAACGAGAACGAGAGAGGGGAGCCGAATGAGAAAGCTGCTCGGACTTGTCGGCCTCGGGGCCGCGCTCACGTACTTCTTCAACCCGCTGGAGGGTCAGCGGCGCCGCGCCAAGGTCGCCGGCCACATCAAGGCCTTGCTGGCGCGCGCCGAGGAAGGACCGAAGCCGCAGCCTGACGACGTCACGCTCGCGCACATGGTCGAGAGCGAGCTCTTCCGGGACGAGCAGGTCCCGAAGGGCCAGATCAACGTCAACGCCGAGAACGGCAAGATCTACCTTCGGGGGGAGGTCGGCGAGCAGGAGATGATCCGCGACCTCGAGGAGCGGGCGCGGAGCATCCACGGCGTCCAAGAGGTGGAGAACCTGCTGCACCTGCCGGGGGCCGAAGCCCCCATGCACCAGGGCTAGCCCGTATCCGGGTCCTGCGCCCTCCGGATGAGGGCAAGCCCGTACCAGAACCAGAGAACGAGCGCGGCGGCCGCGGCGGTCACGAGGTAGACCACCGCGGCCGACGCGAACAGCAGATCGGTCAGCAGGTAGACGGCGCCGGTGAGCGCGGCGGCGAGGAACGCCAGGCCGGCGATCGCCAGCCGGTTGGAGGTCTGCAGCATCTGCTCCTTGTCCTTCTGCCGCCAGCGCAACCGGTGGTAGGCGGACGGTGAGATCAGCAGGATCGTGGCGATCGCCGTCAGGAGGAACGTGACGAAGAAGACGGCCTCCTGCTCGTGGGTGATCCGTCGGAACTGGTTCGTGAACGGGACGGTCAGCAGGAAGGCGAAGAGGACCTGCACTCCGGGCAGGACGACCCGGAGCTCGTTCAGGAGCTCGATGAGCTCTCGGTTGAGACGTTCTTCCTTGCTCTCGTCGTTGCTCACGTGCCCGCCCGGCGGATCGACACCACGCTGCTCGACGGCGAGGCGTGGTCGACCTGGAGCGTCGTGTGCTCGATGCCGTACTCCTCCGCGAGCACGTGCTCGAGCTCACGTCGTCGGGCGTGGCAGTCGTCGCCCGGTTCGACGAGAACATGGGCGGAGAGGGCGACGAACCCGGACGTGATCGTCCAGACATGGAGGTCGTGCACGTCCACGACCCCGTCCATGCCGGTCATGCGGCGCGCCAGGCCGCGCACGTCCATCCCCCTCGGCGTGCCCTCCAGGAGGATGTGGATGGAGTCCCGCAGCACGGTCCACGAGCTGGCCAGCACGAGGACGGCGATCAGGGCGCCCACCGCCGGATCGGCGTAGCGCCAGCCGGTCGTGATGATCACGAGCGCCGCGACGACCACCCCACCCGAGCCGAGCGCGTCCGCGGTCACGTGGCGCAGAGCCGCCTGCATGTTCAGGCTCCCGTGCGCGGTGCGGGCGAGCATCCAGGCCGCTGCGAGGTTTCCCGCCAGGCCGACCAGGGCGACGGCGAGCATCCAGCCGCCCATGACCTCCGGCGGGTCGCTGAGCCTGCCGTACGCCTCCACGAAGATCCAGATCGCCAGGCCGACGAGCACGAGCCCGTTCACGAGGGCAGCGAGAACCTCGGCCCGCTGGTAGCCGAAGCTGCGCTCAGGCGTGCTCGGCCGGCCCGCGAGCCAGACCGCGACCAGCGCGAGGCCGAGCGCCACGTTGTCCGAGAGCATGTGCACCGCGTCGGCGAGGAGCGCGAGGCTCCCGGTCAGCAACCCGCCGACCACTTCCACGGCCGTGATCGCGACCGTCAGGGCGAGGACGTAGGCAAGCGTCCGGCGGTTTCGAGCCCTTACGGCCGAGAGGTGGCTCACAGCCTGAGAGTATTGACGCTGATGGATGTCCGAGAGCTCTTGAAACGGGAGGTAGACCCGGCCGAGGTCGACGCGGTTCGCGAGCTCTGGAAGCAGCACTCGATCGCCGAGGACAACCGCGACATCGCCGGCCTCCTGGCGACGCTGACCGAGGACTGCGTGTACGAGCTCGCAGGCACACCGCACCGCTGGGAGGGCCACGAGGGCGCGACCCGGTTCTACACCGGGCTCCTGACCGCGTTTCCCGACATCGACTTCCAGCTGACGGACATCGTCGTCGGCCCGCAGGGTGTCTGCGAGGAGGCGCGCGTGACCGGCACGCACGAGCGTGACTGGCTCGACTTCCAGGCGACGGGTGACGCGGTCGAGTTCGGCGTCGTCATCTTCTTCCCGTGGGACCCGGAGCGGCGCTTGTTCCGCGGCGAGAAGGTCCACACCTTCGAGCTGGGCGACCGGCCAGCAGGCCCTTAGCTCTATCCTCCACCGCGATGGCAACGCTCGAGGAGAAGATGACCGTCGAGGACGTCGCGCCGGGCGGACAGGCGCCCGAGGTCTTCCGCTACTACGAGCTGGCGAAGAAGCAGGAGTGGCAGGTGCGGGACATGCCCTGGGGCGATCTGCCGCCGATTCCCGAGGCGACGGGCTCGAAGGAGCGGGTGGAGAAGCGCCGAGGGATCTGGCGCTCGGTGATCACGCAGCAGCTCCAGGCGGACTCGCTCGCAGTCGAGATGGCGGCGCAGCTCCTCGAGATGGCGCGCCACCACGACGCGAAGCTCTACTACTCGACGATGGCGCAGGACGAGGCGCGCCACGTGGAGGCCTGGCTGAAGCTGATCGGGGAGGCCGGCGGGCCGACCGAGCGCGATCCGTACCTCGACAAGCTCGCGAACATCTTCCTCGGGCTCGACTCGCTCGAGGAGAAGGTCTTCCTCATGCAGGTCTTCTTCGAGCGGATGATCATCCCGCGCTTCCGGCTGATCGCCCGCTCGGCGCCGGATACCGTGCTCGCCGACCTCTGCCGGCGCCTGACGATCGACGACGGCATCCACCACAGCTCGGGCATGGCCTACGAGCGGGTGCTGCTCCGAACGGCGTCCAAGCAGACGAAGGAGCGGATGATCAAGGGCGCCGAGAAGATGCTCCCGATCTTCGTCGACCACGTCCTGTGGCGGCCCAAGGAGCGCGACTTCATCACGAGCGCGATGCGGACCCGTGACATCCAGCGGGTCACGGAAGAGGTCGAGGAGGGCGTCAAGATCGCCTCGTCCCTCGGCCTCGACGTCCGCGACATCGAGTACACGATCCCGTCCGCATAGCACCCGACCGTCGGGGATGGATCGTCACCTCTTCGGCGCATTCGCCCCTTGACGCCGATCGGGGTCCGACACCGATCGGCCCGGCACGCGGTTGAAGAGCCCCGCGAGGCCCTACTTCTAGCGCTCCTCGAGCTTCAGCGCCGCGGAGTTGATGCAGTAGCGGAGGCCGGTCGGGTGGGGCCCGTCCGGGAAGACGTGGCCGAGGTGGCCACCGCAGTTCGAGCACATGACCTCGGTGCGCACCATCCCGAACGTCGCGTCGCGCTCCTCGTCGATCGCCTCCTCCTCCGCCGGAGCGTAGAAGGCGGGCCAGCCGCAGCCCGAGTCGTACTTCGCCTCCGACTGGAACAGCTCGGATCCACAGCCCGCGCAGTGGTAGGAGCCGGGCTCGAAGGTGTGGTCGTACTCGCCGGTGAACGGCGCCTCGGTGCCTTTCTCGCGCAGGATGCGGTACTGCTCGGGCGAGAGCTCGGCGCGCCACTCGGCGTCGGTCTTCTCGATCTTCGTCATCACGGGCAGTCTGCCACGCAAGTGTGATCCGACCGAGCGTCGGGAACGTAGGGACCTCGAGAAGCGGAAACGATCGACAAGGGGGGACTTCTACATGCGACGGATCACGCTTCTGGCAGCCTGGATGGCGGTTGCGGCCTCAGTGCTCGCTGCGCCGCTCGGGGCCGGCGGGGCATTGCCGGAGAAGATCGCGCTGCCCGACGGCTTCAGGCCGGAGGGGATTGCGATCAGCCAGAACGGAACGTTCTATGTCGGCTCGATCCCGACCGGTGCCATCTACCGCGGGAGCCTGATCACGGGCGAGGGCCAGATCATCAACCCGGGAGCAGCGACCGGAAGAGCATCGATCGGCATCGAGCTCCACGGCGGACGCCTGTACGTAGCCGGAGGGCCGACCGGGAGCGGCTTCGTCTTCAGCGCGAGCAGCGGCCGCCTGCTGAAGACGTATCGCTTCACGACCGAGACGAGTACCTTCGTGAACGACGTCGTCGTGGCGCGTGGCGCCGCGTACTTCACGGACTCCCGGCGTCCGTTCCTCTACCGGGTCCCGATCGGGGGCCACGGGAAGGGACACCACGGGCACGGCCATCCTCGTGAGGCGACTGCGATCCCGCTCACCGGCGCCATCGTCTATGGCGAAGGCAACAACGCCAACGGCATCGACAAGTCCCGCGACGGGCGGACGCTGATCATCGTCCAGACGAACGTCGGGAAGCTGTTCACCGTCAACCGGCGCACCGGACTCACGCGCGAGATCCTCCTCGACGAGCCGGTCGTGAACGGCGACGGCATCCTGCTCGACGGCCGCACGCTGTACGTGGTGCAGAACCGGGACAACAAGGTCGCGGTGGTACGCCTTTCCCGCGGGCTGCGCTCCGGCGACGTGCAGATGCACATCACCGACCCGGACTTCGACGTGCCGACGACGATCGACGACTTCGGCAAGCGTCTGTACGCGGTCAACGCGCGGTTCAGGCCGACGCCGCCACCGCCGGACTTCGACTACTGGCTCGCGCAGTTCAGGAAGGTGAGCTAGGAGCTAAGCGAAGAGCTCTGCGTAGCGGTCGCGCCACTCCTCGTCCGTGACCGAGCGGCGGAAGTACGCCTCGAACACGGCTCGGGGAGTGGTGTCGTCCGCGCGCGCGACGAGTGACGCAACCGCGCCGAGCAGGTAGCGGAGCAGGTCGCCGTCGATCCGGGCGACGGTAAGCGCTCGCTCGAACGCCCAGATCATCTTCTCGGCTTCGGCTGCGGGAAGCGTGTTTCGGAGCTCTTGCCCGAGCGCCTCGAGGTCGAGCTCGTCCCAGTTTGGCTGCTGCATCAGGTTCTTATCGGCACGGAGGGTTTGGCGGAATACGCTCTTGCCAGGGCGTGATGCCTGTTCCCAGGCAAGGACGCAGGGAGCACTCGTATCAGTTGATACGGGTGCGACTGAGGACGCAGCCTGGGGGCAGGCAGCACGTCTGGCGACACAGCCGGTATTTCGCCGAACCCTCCAGGTTTGCGGACACAAGGGCTGGAAAGAAGGGACCTTCGCAATCGAGAAAAGGAGGGACTGATGTCCAGCACAGATCTCTGGACTCACGGAGATACCGACATCAGCACGATGAACCTCGAAGGCTTCAGCATCGAGGCGATCGACGGTTCGATCGGCAAGATCGACGAGGCGACGAACGAGGTCGGCAGCAGCTACCTCGTCGTCGACACGGGCCCCTGGATCTTCGGGAAGAAGGTCCTCCTTCCGGCCGGCGTGATCGACCGCGTCGACACGGAGAACGAGACCGTCTACGTGAACCGCACGAAGGACGAGATCAAGGACTCCCCGGAGTTCGACGAGTCCACCTACCGTGATCCGGCGTACCGCGAGGAAGTCGGCGGCTACTACGGCTCCGGCGGCAAGGGCTACCGGGACCCGCTGTAGGGCGAACCCACACGCTCGAGAAGCTCGCGGAGCGACAGCTCCGCGAGCGACTCGAGTTGCAGGTCGGCCTCGCCGAGCCCAAGAGCAACGGTGACTCCGTTGGGCACGGCGACCGTGAAGATCCCCGCCGCCTTCGCAGCCTTGACGCCGTTCGGCGAGTCCTCGAAGGCGATTGCCTCGTTGGCAGCCACGTCGAGGCGGTCGAGCGCCTCGAGGTACAGGGTCGGGCGCGGCTTCGAGCGCTCCGGATCGCGGTCGGCGGTGACGATCTCGTCGAAGTGCTCGGCGCGTTCGAGGCGGATCAGGTGCCGGTCGACCCACTCGCGTGAAGAGCTCGAGACGATGGCAGTCTTGAGCCCGCGGCGCTCGGCCTCCTCGAGATAGTCGAGGATCCCCGGCCGAAGGTCCTCGATCTCCAGCAGCTCGAGCTCGTGCTCCCGACGGCGCGTCCGCACGGCTTCCCGGTCGATCGGCCCGTGCAGCTCCTCCAGGTAGTCGAGCGGCTCGAAGCCTCCGATCGTCCCGATGATCGCGGCCCAGCGATCAAGCGGGAGCTCCTGGCCGTGCTGGCGGTACACCTCCTGCCAGGAGGCGTACGACGGCGTCTCGGTGTCGACGATGAGCCCGTCGAAGTCGAAAAGCAGCGCGCGGATCACCGTGAAGGTCTACCCGTTGGCTGTCATGTAAGGAATTTGCAAGGAAACGGCTGTAAAGGAACTGAAAAACCGGTAGTCGCAGGCCCCTAAACGCCGCAAGCCGGGGAAGACTCCGACCGGCACAAGAAAAGATCAAGGGAGGTCTGAAAAGTGAAGCGTCTATTCATCGCGATCGCCGCCGCCGTTCCGGTGCTGCTGGCCGGCGCGGTGGTGACCGCACAGGGAGAAGGTGCTGCGACGCACACCGCCGCGGCTCCTTCCAAGTTGACCATCTGTCACGAGACCGGCTCCGCGTCGAACCCGTGGCGCCGGATCACCGTTTCGAGCCGTGCAATGGCGAACCCGAAGTCGCAGTCGGGCAAGCTGCTGCGCGCCCATCTCAAGCACACGGGCGACGCGGTAGTGGTCGGAAATGCTGCGTGCCCGTCGGCGTCCGTGACCCCGGCACCCACCAGCACGCCCGCCACGAAGATCACGATCTGCCACAAGACCGGTTCGGATGCGAACCCGTACCGGCGGATCACGATCTCGAGCCGGGCAGTGGCGAATCCGAGCTCCGAATCGGGCAAGCTGCTCCGCGGGCACATGCGACACACCGGTGACCTGCTGATGCCGGGCGTCACGCCGTGTCCGTCCGGCAACACGCCCGGCCAGGGCGTCAAGCTCTCGGCCAACCTGCAGCCGGTGCAGGGGGCGCCGAGTGGATCCGGAACAGCTTCGATCACGATCCGCACCGGTTCGGCGCAGCTCTGTCACACGCTCACCGTGAGCGGCCTCACGAACGTGAACGCTGCACACATCCATCTCGTGTCGACAGGGGCCGTCGTCGTTCCGCTGACCACGCCCACGACCGGCACGTCGAGCGGCTGCGGCGCCGTCGAGAAGGCACTGCTGCTGCAGATCGTCCGGAACCCTGGTGCCTATTACGTGAACGTCCACACGCAGACGTTCCCTAACGGGCAGGTTCAGGGCACCCTGAGCAAGTAACGCTCGAATAACACTTCGACGTAGCGAGGCCGGCGATTCGCCGGCCTCACTACGTTCTTTGACAGCAATCGCCCGACCTGCGAAGGATGCGTCGGATGGGCGAGGCTGCTCCGAGCCGTTCGTGGCACCAGCGCGTCCGCGACGCCGTCACGGACCGCCGGCTTCTCGCGTACGTCCTCATGCCCGTGCTCCTCGCCTGCGCGTTCGCCCTGCTGATCGCGCTCAACGTGCTGCTGCGGAGCCTCTGGGGCGAGCTCGCATACGCGATCCTGGTCACGGGCGTCGCCCTCTGGGCGCTTTCTCAGACCACGCTCGTCGATCGGCTCTTCGTGCGCCTCGGAGTCCGGCCGTTCACGATCCGGCGGGCGATTCTCTGGGCGACGTTCGCTCTGGTCGCGCTGCCGGTCGCGGGGGATCGGGGGTGGCGCGGGCTCCTGTTCCTGCTCGCGCCACTGGTCGGGCTCGCGATCTTCCGCGGGATCCAGGCGCTCGAGACCTCCGCGGGAGACAAGGAGTACAAGCCGCGCGCGTGGCCGGCAGCGGTCGCCGGGATGGTCGCCCTGCTGCTGCTCGTCCAGGCGGTGCCCTCACCGGCGGAGAACGATGCGGAGCCCGGAGCCCTGCCGCTCGCCGCCCAGGAGAACGCCGAACATGCGGAGCTGGCCGGCCTCGTGCGCCCGTACCTCCTCTTCGACCGGAGGGAGGCGCGATTCCCGCTGGACATCGAGGATGCGGCCCGCGCTGGCCGCATCAGCAGCTGCAGCGGCGACGAGTGCAAGGGGGTGCGGCGGGCCGCCGCCCTGGACCGGTCCGCGAACTTCGTCGAGATCGCAGACTTCACCGGCGAGCGGGGCGGAGGGCCGGGCAGCGCCTACTACTACCACGTGGTCGACAAGGACCGGCCGCACCGGATCTACGTCGACTACTGGTGGTATTTCACACGGAACCCGTCGCCGATCGGCGCCGCCGTCGGCTGTGGACCGGGTGCGCGTTGGGTGGGCGTCACCTGCCACGACCACCCGAGCGACTGGGAAGGCATCACGGTCGTGCTAGGCCCGTGTCCCGATGGAAGCCAACACTGCGTCCAGAGCGGGGAGGAGCGCTACGCGCCGCTCGCCGTCCGCTACGCGCAGCACGAGCATCTGGTCTCGTACTCGTGGCCCACGCTGACCGGGCTCTGGCGGAGCGTGCAGCGCCGGGATCCCGCACGCCCGCTCGTCTTCGTCGCACGGGACAGCCACGCCTCGTACCCGGCCCCCTGCGCCGACGCGTGCAAGCAATATGCGAACTACCCGCTCCTCAACATCGATTTCCCCTTCGTCGACGAAAAGCGCGACGAGGGCCCGCACGACGGCAAGCTCGAGTGGAACTACAACGAGACGTGCTCGCAGGCGGAGGACGGCGACAACGCCACCGACTGCCTCGAGCCGATGCCGATCACGGCCGACGGTCTCGCCGCCTCGTGGAACGCGTTTCCCGGACGGTGGGGCCGCCAGACCTGCATCCTCGCGGGCGCGTACTGCGACACGAGCAGAGCCCCGAGCTCACCGGCGGGTCAGGGCCGCTACCGGGATCCCGGCAGGCCGGGGCCGTGGCTCTGCTTGGCCGATCGGCCGCCGGTGCTGGAGGGGTGCGGCGTGGCCGACCCGGACGAGGAGATCCCCACGTAGGCACGCTAGCGGGGGTCGGTCACCTCGGCGACCTTCCGCGCGACCCCGTCGTCCTTCCGGACGACGTCATAGCCTTCGTGCTCTTCAATGACGCTCTCGACATCGGGGATCTCGTGGCCGTGAACGATCGCGAAATGAGCTGAGTTCGCGCGGAGCTCCTCGTATTCCTCGACGGTCATCGAGATCTTCTCGACGCAATCCGCGAAGCCGCACTCACAGACCAGCACCAGCTTGTCGGTGAGCGTCGCGAAGGTCTTGTTCAGCTCCTCGATGCGCTCGTTCGCCTCGCGGAAGACCGCCTCGTTCAGGCCGATTCGCCGCTTGCGCTCGTCCACGCTGCGGATCCTACGCCTTGAATATCTGACCGCGGTCTTCGGGACTTCGTTCGTCGAGGGCATCGACGATGTCACCTGCGCGGCCGAGCTTCTCGACGATCACGTAGCCCTCCCGTTTCTCGACGATCTCCGCCGCATCCTCGTGGCCCGGGACGTTCAAGAAGCGACGAGAGTCGGCTCGAACTTCCTCATATTGCTCGAGGGTGAGTCGGACGATCTCCGAGCAACGCGCATCCGCACATTCGCAGATGAAGGGAACCGGCGAGTCGATGCCGTAGACGCCGGCTGCGGCGCCGATGTGCTCGTTCGCGTCGCGAAACGTCGCGTTGTTCCGTGCGATCCGTTCTTCCCTGAGCCCGTCCACCGGCGTCTCCCTTCACGCTTGTATCCCCCTCTGCCCCTTTTCGGCATCGGGACAAACCTCAGGTGTCCTCCCTGAGCCACGCCGCGACCCTGAGTCAGTCCCTCTCTAGGGATTGACCGTGAACGTTTGCGGAAGCGTCACGACGTGGCCGTGGCCGTCGTCGACACGCAGCCTCGCGATCTTGGTGCCCGCACCGCGATACGCGTACGACGTCTGCACGCCCGAGCGCTCGTAGATGCCGTCACCGCCCGGAGCGATGTCCCACGTGTACGTGAGGGAGTCGCCGTCGGGGTCGCGGGAGCACGAGGCGTTGAAGGTGACGGTCTCACCTGCGCGGCTCGGGTTCGGCGTCCGCGTGAAGCACGGCATCGGCGCGACGTTGCCCGGAGGCGGTGGGGGCGGAGGTGGCGGCGGCGGTGGCGGAGGCGGTGGCGGAGGCGGCGGCGGAGGCGGAGGAGGCGGTGGGGGCGGAGGAGGCGGTGGCGGCGGCGGCGGGGTGCCGCCGGAGATCGTGAACCTCTGGCCGCCCTGCTGGTAGGAGCCCGACTGGCAGTCCTTGCACACGAGAGCGTCGATGCGGCCCCTGTTGCCGACGAACTGGATCAGCTGGCCTGCGCTGCCGGCGACATAGAACTCCTGGCAATTCAGGACGTTGCCGCGAACGATTGCGTCATACGAGGCACCGTGGTCGGAGAACTTGACGGCATTGGAGACCGTCTCGCCGCCACAATTGAACACGTTGTTCTCGATCAAGAGGTTGCGGTACAGCTGGGCACTGGGGCCGCTGACGAAGATGTGGAACACCGCACAGTTCGTGAAGGTCGAGTTGCGGATCGTCACCCCGTCGGCACCGTCCAGCGAGATGCATTCGGTGTGATCGGGCGTGTTCTGGCGAACGTGATCGTGGAACAACGCTCGGTCGATCAGGATGTTCTTCGGCGAGCACGGCGCCGGGCAACCCGCGTTGCGGGTGTCCTCTGTGATCTTGGACGGCTGGCCGTTGGAGGGGCCGTAATCGCCGCCGATCAGGGACGTGTCGTCCGCGCCGATCCAGATCTCGCCCGCATCGACGTTCACGAAGCGAATGAAGTGCGAGGACCCTCGGCCGATTGAAACCGGACACTGCTGAATCGACGAAAGGTACGCCGTCTTCACGCCGCTCACCGTGACGTTCCGGCCCGTAACGGACAGCGCATTCCCGGTCGACGAACAGGAGACGACCACGCCGGCCCGCGCCTCGAAACGCACCTCTCCGCTCTTGCTGCACGAAATCGCCTGGGCAGGATGGTTCCCAGCGGCGACAGGGATCACTTCGCCGGGGCTCGCAGCCTCGCAGGCCGCGTCCCAGGACTGTCCCGGCTGAACCGCGGGCCGCGTGGCGGCCTGGGCAGCGCAGGCCGCCGTCGGAGCTGTCAGCTGCGCCTGCGCCGAGCGGTTGCCTGCCGCGTCGTACGACACGACGGTGAAGGCGTATGAGGTACCGCAGGCAAGGCCGGTCTGGCTCGAGGAGGTTCCGGTGACAGAACCGACCTTCGCGCCGTTGCTGTAGACGTCGTATCCGGTCACGCCGACGTTGTCCGTCGAGGCGTTCCAGCCCAGTGTCAGGCTCGAATCGGTGACGTTCGAGGCCGACAGGCCGGTTGGCGCCGACGGTGGAGTCGTGTCCGGACAGGCGGTCGTCGAGGCCGAGATGGGCGCCGTGCCCGAGTGGTTTCCGGCCGCGTCATAGGAGTCGACCGCCAGGGTGAACGCGCTCCCGCAAGGCAGGTTCGAGAAGATGCCCGTCGTCACCGCTGTCGTGCCGGTGAGCGCGGCGCCCCGGTAGAGGCCGTAGCCGACGACCCCGACGTTGTCGGACGATGCAGACCAGGAGAGGGCGACGCTGGTCGCGGTGCGCGAGATCACCGCCACGTTCGCCGGCGCCGACGGCGCCTGGGTGTCGGCGCACGGCGCGGTCGTCCCGACCAGCGACGCCTTGGTCGAGCGGTTTCCGGCCGAGTCATAGGCGTCCACCGCAAGCGTGTAGGCGGTTCCGCACTCCAGCCCGGACACGGTCGCGCCGGGCTGACTCTTCGTCTGGACGCTCGCGCCGCCGACGTACACGCCGTAGCCCGCGACTCCGACGTTGTCGGTCGAGGCGGTCCAGCCGAGCGTGACCGTTGTATTCGTCGCCGCAGCGACAGCGAGACTGCCGGGCTGCGAAGGAGCCGTCCTGTCGACGGCCGGCGGCGCGGGACATGAGCTCGTGCGTACAGGCGACAAGGTCGCCTCCGCCAGCGATGACGTGTTCCCGGCCGCGTCCTCGACCTCGAGGCCGAGGGCATAGTCCGTGTTGCAGGAGAGGCCGGTGTACGTCCACGTGAGCCCGGTCGTCTGGGCGACCTTGGCTCCGTTCAGAAACACGTTGTAGTGATCGACGCCGACATCGTCCACGCCCGGCTGCCAGTTGAGGACGAGGCTCGTCTCCGTCGCCGACCCGAGCGAGACGACGGGTTTCACCGGGGGCCGGGTGTCGCTGCAGGCGGCAGTCTCGACCCACGTCGAGCTGGGTTGCGAGCGGTTGCCGGCGGCATCCACGGCGTCGACCCCGACCTCGTAGACCGATCCGCACACGAAGCCGGACAGCGTCACCGTCGGTGCAACGGTCGATGTCTCCAGGAGCCCGTTGCGATAGACGCCGTAGCCGACGACGCCGACGTTGTCCGCCGACGGATCCCAGGCCAGCACCACTTCGTTCTGTGTGGCGGCCTGCTGCCGAAAGCCCGTCGGCGCGCCCGGCGCCTGTCGATCCGCACAGGCAGCGGTCGCCACGGTCGCCCACGCTTCCAACGACTGGTTGTCTGCCGCGTCGTAGGCAGCGATTCCGAATGTGTACGCGCGGCCGCAGGAGAGCCCCGAGATCGTGGCGCCAGGCTGACCCGGCCTTGCCACGACATTGCCGTCCAGGTTGACGGTGTAGCCCTCGACCCCGACGTTGTCCCGCGATGCAGTCCAGGCGAGCGAGACCTGGGACGTCGTCGCCGATGACACGCGTACGTTCGTCGGCGCGGTTGGGGCCTTCCTGTCGACGCGAGGGGTGCGGGCACTTGCTCCGCTCGCTGCTCCGGCGAGCAAGGACGCGACAACAACTGCGACGAACGAAGCCCTTGTGAGGGCCGTGTTGATCCGGGCGGCGGACACAGCAGGTGTTTTGTCGGCCGGGCGCCCGTTCCTTCGTGTCCCCCGCAAGAGTGAGCGCGTCTCTCGCGCCGCATGCGGGCAGCTCCGTGTACGGATCACGCTGTTCCCCCCGGTTCTGGACGACGTGGTCGCGTTCTGAGCGAGCGTTGCTGGCGCGCGATGCTAACGGGGCGGGAAGACGGACATCGCCTCAACCAGCCGAACCGCTCGCAATAAGCGACAAAAATCTCGGGGATTACATGTTCTGGAGCGTATTCAGGTACCGAGAAAGCGCCAAACGACCACTTAGCCGGGCACCACGAGCTCGGCCTGGACGATCGCCTTCGCCGCGCGCTGTCCGTCGACCAGGGGCCAGACGTACCAGCGGTATTCGCCCGCCTCGAGCGTGCGAAGTCGGCCGCCGAAGCGCCAACGACTCCGAATCAGGATCTCCGGCTTCTTCGTCTCGGAGCGGAAGACAAGCGCCGAGCCCTTGAACAGCTCGACGTGGTAGCCGGTTGCGCCGACGGCCGGCGGCCAAGCGAAACGCCGTGCGCCGGCCGCCGCTCCGGTCGAAGGCGAAGGCGCCGGAGCGGGAGGCTCGCGTACCGAAGCCCCGGTCTCTGTCGCCGGCGGCTGCGGCGCCACGATCGCGGTGAGCGGCGCGGCCGTCGGTGTCTCGTCGTCCGCTCGGCTCCCGACCAGAAATGCCGTCCCGCCGAGGACGACCAACATCCCGGCCAAGGTCATGACACGGCTCCGCCATCGCCGCGGGCGTCGCGTGCGGGTCGCGGGAGCGGAGGCCCGCCTCGCTCGGGCGGCTTGGAGTGCCTCGAGCGTGTCCGGAGGTGTGGGGAGGCGCTCGCGAGCCCACTCGCCGAGTCCCGGGTCGACGAGCGCAAGCTCGGGGCTGACGGATGTGCTGTCGGGCGACACGGTCAGGCTGTCATGTAGTCGAGCGGGACGAAGAGCTGTATCGGCGTCGTGGCGCGCTCCTGAATGAGGGCGAAAACGCTGCTTACCCGCAGTCGTACGTTAGCGCCACTTGCGGCGGGCCCACCAGGGCGCGGCCGGAGGGTTCTTCATCGCTCGGCGGCGGAATCGAGCGGCCACGGAAGGCGAACCGGCTGGTATTCACCCGGCCAGTCGGCGTATGCCTCGTCGGGCTCCTCGGTGTCCTTCGCAACGGACGCGCCGTACTTGGCCGCGACCTCGCTCGCCGGGTAACGCAGCGTCTCGACTTCGGGCCGCGCCCCGATCATGAGAATCGCGCAGGGGCCGTCGCCGGCGCCGACCATCACGTGGCGGGTGTCGGCCGGGCAGTGGAAGTAGTCCCACTGCTGCAGCGTCCGCTCCTCCTCCTCGACGATCAGCGTGCACTCCCCCGAGAGCACCAGGAACCCCTCCTGCGCGTCCTCCGAGTGGTAGAGGGCGTTCGGCTCGCCCGGCCAGAGGACGCGCACCCTGGCGCCGAAGTCGCCGAAGGGCGGCTCCTGCGGCTCGAGCGGGTACATCGCGCCGCCCTTCTCCTCGTTGCGCACCGCGAGCGCGTCCGCGAGGTTGAGGACGAACCATCCGTCCGACGTGACGTAGCGGCCGTACGGAGTTTCTTCCGAGCTTGCTTCCTTCACGGGCATTCGTCCCTCCTTGGTGTCAAGCGACGCGACATGATCGCGTAGACCACACGGTGACGAGAGGCAGGACATGAAGGCGGCCGGCTCGCGACCAGGTTGCCGCTCGCTCATCGCCCGCACGGGTGGGCAGCCGGGCTGTGGCGCAAGCACCGAGACGTCGAGGAGGTCACACCCGAGACGACGTCGTAGCGTCGTCGTAGAGCACCACGGTCCCCGCGAGAAAGTCCGCAAGGCCGCGTCGGCGCTGATCGAACAGGGCCGGGACGAAGCCGAGGAACAGCGGCGCGATGGAGAGCACGAGCCCTACGAGGCGCACAATCGACCGGCCGACGGAAGGAATGCCGCCGGCCCGGGTCTCGACGCGAAGACGCATCAGCCTCATCCCGGGGGTGTGCCCCGCGGTGCTCCAGAAGAGCACGAAGTACGTGCCGGCAATCAGGATCCACCCGACCGAGAGCAGGGTGCCGACGAGCCACTCCGGCCGGAGGCCGCCGACGAGCGACGCCACGATTGCGGCGACCCCGACGACGCCCATGTACATCGCTGTCGTCACGATCGCATCGGTCGCGAGCGCAAGCGCGCGCGTCGCGACGCCGCCAAAGGCTGGGCGGGCGACACGCTTACGTCGACTGACGGCATGCTCGACGCGGTCGTCGAGGCGCACGGCCGATGCGCGTAGGCCAGCCACGACCTCTTCGGCGAGCCCAGCCGTCTGCGATCGCATCGCATCTCGCAGCTCGGGGCTGGAAGCGACCTGCCGCAGGGCGTGTTGTGTCTCATCGCTGGCGAGGACCTGGTCAGTGAGCTCGAGCGTGCGGGGGCTGGCAAGTGCCGCGGTGAGAAGACGCTCGAGCTCGCCGCTCTCGGCGAGCTCGTCGACCACCCGCTCGAGAACGCGATGACGAACGACGGAGCGGGCGATCTCCTCGGGAAGAGGCCCGGCGAGCGCTCTGTCGATGACGCGCGCGATCTCCGGGGCGGACAGCACCTCGTCCATCGCCGCCTCGAGCTGATCGCGCCAGACTCGTGCCGCCGCACGAGCAGGGAACAGGGCCGCGCGCCCTGTCGCGTCACCCAGCCCTGATCGCTGCTCGCTCACTCAGACAGAGTTCACGCGTAACCGGTGAATTCCTCACCCGGCTTGACGTTCGGGTACTGGGCCATGCTCTGCATGAGCGCGCCCACACGCTGACTGACCGGTCCTAGGACCCAAAGCGCAGTCCATGACCGTGTCGACCAGGTCAGTCTTCTCGCCCGGATCCTCGACGAGGTCGAAGACGCTCGCCTCGACGCGAGGCCGGACGTTCTGGCGTTGATCTCGCGTCAGCCGAAGGCGACGAGTGACCGCCGCCGGCGCAAAAACAGCCGGTTTGCTGGCGGTTCGAGTTATGGAGCGTGCCGGGATCGAACCGGCGACCTCCGGCTTGCAAAGCCGGCGCTCTCCCAGCTGAGCTAACGCCCCAGGTCGGTTCACAGTGTAGAGGCGGTTGCCGGAATCCTTCTCGAGGAGGATGCTGAATCCTCATGGCGGCCCGACGCGAGATGCGGGAGCCGGGTCTCGTCGGACCGGAATCGAGATAGACGAACGTCCATTGACTTTCCTCTGCCGGTCCCGTAGAAAACCGGCTGCCTCCCGCGGCTTCGGCTGACAGCGGGAGAATCGACAAGGGGAGGGAGACCCGAATGCGAAAGACAGGCTTCGCGGTTGTCGCGCTTGCGGCAACCGTGATCGTCGCGCTGCTCGCCGTCGGCATCCAGGCCGGCGCCGACGCGCGGCCGCAGCGCTACATCGTCGTCTACAGCCCGAACGCCACGAAGGAGCTCAAGGCGGCCGTCAATGCGGCCGGCGGTCAGGTCCTGAGGGCGAACGACAAGATCGGTGTCGCGACCGTGTCCTCGGCAAAGCCGAGCTTCAGGACGCGCATCGCCGCCTCGAGGATCGTGCAGGGCGTGGCGCGCGACCGCGTGATCGGGCGGGCCCCGGCGAAGTCGCGGGCGAAGGCGGCGCCGCGGTTCTCGGAGGAGTTCCTCCGCTCGGCCCGCAAGGCGGCGCGCGGCATGAAGGCGACGCGCCGTGCCTCGCGCACGTACAGCTTCCAGCACGGTTCGTCCCGCCCGGAGCCGCTCGCGGCGCACCAGTGGGACATGCGGATGATCCACGCCACCGTGGACGGGTCGTACCGGAAGGAACGCGGTAGCAGGAAGGTGCTCGTCGGGATCATCGACACCGGCGTGGACGGGAGTCATCCCGACATCGCGCCGAACTTCAACAAGAGCCTGAGCCGGAACTTCACGGTCGACATCCCCACTGACCCGATCAGCGGGGAGCCGATCGACGGCCCGTGCGCGGCCGAGCCGGACGGTTCGTGCAACGACCCGAACGACGTCGACGAGAACTCGCACGGAACGCACGTCGCCAGCACGGTCGGCTCGCCGATCAACGGCATCGGGATGGCCGGCGTGGCTCCCGAGGTGACGCTCGTCAACCTCCGTGGTGGGCAGGACTCCGGCTTCTTCTTCCTGCAGCCGAGCGTCGACGCCCTCACGTACGCGGGTGACCACGGGATCGACGTGGTCAACATGAGCTACTTCATCGACCCGTGGCTCTACAACTGCCGCGGTCTCGCCGAGGACACCCCGGCGCAGACGGCGGACCAGGTCGCGATCATCGAGGCGACTCAGCGGGCGCTCGATTACGCGCACATGCACGGCGTGACGCTGGTGGGAGCGGCGGGCAACGGCCTGACCGACCTGACCATGCCGAAGCCGGTCGTGGACACGCAGAGCCCGAACTTCCCGCTTCACATGAACCACCCCCGGAACGTCAACAACGGCTGTCTCGACCTGCCGACGGAGGGCAACAACGTCATCAGCGTCTCCTCGGTCGGGCCGAGCAAGATCAAGGCCGACTATTCGAACTACGGCTACGGCGAGATCGCTGTCGCCGCGCCGGGCGGCTGGTCACGCGACGAGCCGTGGAACCTGTCGATGACGCCCGCCGAGCGGACCGCGGCATCGATCCCGAACCTGATCCTCGCGGCCTATCCCGAGAACGTGGCCCGGGAGTTCGGCGACATCGACGCGAACGGCAACCCGACGAACGGCTTCGTCGTCAAGAGCTGCAAGGGCTCGACGTGCGCCTACTACCAGTGGATCCAGGGCACGTCGATGGCCGCTCCGCACGCGACAGGCGTGGCGGCGCTGATCGTCTCGAAGTACGGCGACCGGCGTGGAGGCGGGGCCACGATGCACCCGCTCTTCACCCAGGCCTACCTCGAGGCCTCGGCGACCGACACGCCGTGCATGACGCCGAACCCGTTCACGTACACCCACAAGGGGCGTCCAGCCGCTTACACGACGTGGTGTGAAGGGCACGCCGGTCTACAACGGCGTGTACGGCCACGGCATCGTGGACGCGCTGAGGGCGGTCACCTTCGGAAAGCACCAGGACGACTGACAGACGCTCAAGCTGACGCACGGAGGGGGCGCGGAAGCGCCCCCTCTGCGTTTAGTTCCGCGTTATGAAGGTGAGCGTTCGGTTCGCGCCGGTGTTCCCGGCCGCGTCGGTCGCATTGACCGTGTAGGTAACCGTGACGTTTCGTGCGGCGGCGACGGTCACCGTGTAGGCACCGCCCGAGTTCGCTGTCGTCGTGTACGGCCCGAGCGTCGAGGGTGCGGTGCGGGTGGCGCGCACGGTCGAGCCGGCCGCAGCCGTGCCCGTGATCTGGTCGGTGGTCGGGCTGGTTCGGTCGACGTAACTCGCGGTCGGGACGCCAGGGGCGACCGTGTCCTTGGTGTTCGTCCGCGTGCGGGCAGTGGAGACGTTCCCCGCGACGTCACGGGCTGTGACCGAGATCGTGACCGTTCCGTCCGGGAGCGAGGTCGCGTTGACCCCGGTCACGGTGACCGTCCCCGAGCCGGTCCGTGAGGGCGAGGTCTTCGATACCGACTGGGATCCGCTGGTGAGGGTGACCGTAAGCGTGTCGGACGAGAGCGCCGAGGACGGAACTCCGACGCCGACCGAGATGCTCGCACGGTTCGCGAGGTTGATGTACGCGTTGCCCGACCCGCCGCCGTTGGCCAGAGTGACCGAGCTCGGCTGGGCAGGCGCGGCGCTGTCGGCCCTCGCGGACGCCGTCGTGCTGTCGAGGCTCTGCAGCGGGGGCGAGCCCGTGGAGAGCGCGCGGAGGCGGTAGGTGTAGGTGGTGCCGTTCGTCGTCCCGGTGTCCGTGTAGGACGTGCCGGTGACCGGGGCCGCGTTCCGTTTGGCGTACGCGCCCCCTCCATTCGAGCGGTAGACGTCGTAGCCGGCGAGGTTCGTCGTCGACGTGGACGCCGTCCACGAGACTGCGATCGCGCCGGCCGCACGGGCTGCGGCGGTCACGCCGGTCGGTGCCTGCGGCGCCTCACGGATCTGCGCCGGGTACGACTTCGTCATCGCGTTCGTCCCCGTCGTCGTCAGCCGGATGGAGCCCGAGCCGTAGCCTGCGACGGTCGAGGAGGTCACCACGGTGACGCTCGTCGAGGCGCCGTTGGAGAGGGTCGCCGACGAGCTGCCGCTGGAAGCGAAGCGCGTGGACGCGATCTGTCCGACGGCGACCGGGGCGATGCTGATCGGCAGCGAGGCGCCGCTCGTGTTCGTGACCGTGAAGACGCTCGTGATCGTCCGTGCCGAGGGCACCAGGCCGAAGTTGAGCTGCAGCGTGTTTGCATCGCCGGTGGCGATCCTCGTGGACGTGCCAGGCTGCACCGCTGTTCCCGGCGCGATCGTGTACGGAAGGCGTGTCGTGAACGACCACGTGTAGTCGGACGAGAGCCGATTGCCGGCGAGATCCGCGACGCCACCCGCGCCGCCCTTGAGGGTCGCCTGGTAGGTCGCGGCGGCGGCGAGATTCGCGGTCGGCGTCAGCGTCGCGACCCGCGTGGTCGCGTTGTAGGCAACGGTTGCGCCGACGACGGCGCCGCTGGGATTCCGCAGCTGGAACGTGCTCGAGTTGATGGTCGCGGCGTTCATGGGCTCGTTGAATGTCGCGCGGACCGTCGTGTTCTGTGCGACGCCCGTCGCGCCGGCCGCCGGTGTCACTGACTGGATTGTGGTTGGGCTCGCATCGGCCGCCACGGTCGCGATCGGGCTGTCGACGCTCGCGAGCTGCGGGACGCCGGTCGACAGCGTCCGCACGACGTACCGGTAGCTCGTGCCGTCGACGGTGGACGTGTCGTCGTAGGCGGTGCCGCTGATCGGCACGATGTTGAGCTTCGTGTAGGCGCCGTTTCCGATCGCGCGGTAGACGTCGTAGCCGATCACGTTCGCCGTCGTGCCGGAGGCTGCCCACGTGAGGCCGATCGCGCCACCCGCGCGTGCGAGACCCGTCAGGGTGCCCGGCGCCTCGGGCGCCTGCGCGATCGTGGTCGCATAGTCCTCGTGGAGACCGCTGCCGGCCTGGAGCTCGAGTCGGAGGGACCCGGCGCCGTAACCGGCAACGAGCGATGAGGTCTCGACGTTCAGGAGCGTCGACTCGCCCGGCGCGAGCGTGGCTCCGGAACCGCTCGAGCTGTCGAAGTGCACCCAGTTGACCTGCCCGAGCCCCTGGAGCGCAAAGCGGCCGTCCTGCTCCGCCCCGGACACATTCGTCACGCGGAGCACACCGAGGAACTCTCGGGCCTCGGGCACGAGGCCGAAGTCCAGGCGCAGCCCGTCGGGGCCGACCTGGGCGATCGGCGTCGACGTGCCGTCCTGGACCGCCGGCCCCGGTTCGACGAGGAACGGCGTCCGGGTCGAGAACGTCCACGTGTAGTCGTTCGCGATCGGGTTCCCCGCGAGATCGGTGATGCCGCCGGTACCGCCCTTGTTCGTTGCGTAGAACACGCGCCAGCTCGCGAGCGGCGCGCTCGGCGTCAGCGTCGCGGTGGAGGTCTCGGCGTCGTAGGAGACCGTCGCGGCGACAGGGTCGCCGTCGTCGTCCCGGAGCTGGAAGCCGGACGCAAGGCTCGCGGCGTCCATCGCCTCGCTGAACGCGATCGTGAGCGGTGCGCCGGTCTCGATGTCGCTCGATCCTGGCGCCGGAAGCGGCGAGCCGGCCGTCGGGACCGTCGCGTCGGCCTGTGCGGCGGACTGCGGGCCGTCGAGGCTCTCGGGGACTGTCGTGCCCGTGCCGACGGCGCGTACGAAGTACGTGTAGGCGGTGCCGTCGCTCGTGGCCGTGTCTCCGTAGGACGGGGATGTGAGCGGCGCGCCGTTGACCTTCGCGAAGTCGCCTCCGCTCGAGCGGTAGAGGTTGTAGCCGACGAGGTTCTCCGTCGTCACCGATGCTGGCCAGGCGAGGTCGATCCGTCCGGCGCGCGCCGCTCGTGCGGTGAGGCCGGACACCGCCGCGGGCGCCGTCTCGACCGTGACCGGGAAGCTCCGGACCGGCCCTTCGAGGCCCGCAACCGCGATCTCGACGCGGCCGGAGCCGCCTCCCGCTGCCTGTTCCGAGGTGCGGACCGAGACGGTCGTCGAACCGCCCGGCTGCAGCGTCGCCGAGCTCGTCCCCGTCTCCGCGAAGGTCGCCGAGTCCAGCTGGTGCACACTGGCAACCGAGAGGGTCAGCGTCTGTGGCTCGGGGCTGATGTTCATGACGCTGAAGACGTCGCCGAAGGTGTTGACGGCCGGGTTGCTGCCGAAGTCGAGGCTGATCGCGCTGCCCGTCCCTGTCGCGACCGGGGTGGACGAGCCGGACTGCACCGCCGTCCCCGGGGCGGTGGAGAGGATCTGTGCCCGCTCGAACACGACGTCGACCCAGTAGTTGCTCGAGCGGTTCGACGAGGTCGGGAACAGCGTCGTCGTGCCGTAGCTGAACACGCCGTTCGTCCCGGAAGGAGCACGCAGCGGCGCGTTGTTGAACTGCGCCACGAAGTAGTCGGTGTCGAGGGAGTAACGGCCGAGCGGGGCGAAGTACGAGGCGACGTAGGTCGTGTCCGCGTTGATCGCGACTGGTGTCTCGAAGTACGCCGTCTGCCAGCCCGACGCGCTCTCGGAGACGAAGGTGGCGCGGCCGAGCAGCGACCCGGTCGCGGACCAGATGTTCCCGACATGCGTTCCGCCGTTCGTCGTCCCGCCCTTGTAGAACCGGATTGCGGTGATGAACCCGCCCGAGTCGGAGCGGAACTTGACGCCCACCTCGACCGCCCTCGAGTCGGAGCTGGAGGCGGTAGCCGGCCGCGCAGCGTCGCTCCAGAGGCTGCACGGGCAGGCTCGCGGCAGCGAGGTCGTGAACGTCCATGTGTAATCGGCCAGGAGCGCGTTGCCGGCCGTGTCTGCCACGCCGGCCTTGACCGTGCGGTGTAGACGGTCCCGTAGACGAGGTCGACGGACGGCTTCAACGTCGCCTTCCTCGCGGTTGCGTCGTAGGTGACCGTCGCCGGAATCAGACCCGCTGCCGGGTCGCGGAGCTCGAAGGTGCCGGCGTTGATCGTCGCGGCGTTCATGGCCTCCGAGAAGCTCGCCGTGACCGAGCCGCGGTGATCCGCGCCCGTCGAGCCTGCTGCCGGTGAGGTCTCGGCCACCCGCGGCGGTGTCGACGTCCTGCCCGAGGACCGTGTCGAAGACGACGTCGACCCAGTAGTTGCTCGCCTGGTTGGTCTGGGTCGGGAAGGCACTGGCGCTTGCGTACACGAAGATGCCGTTGCCGCCGGCAACGCCGTCGCGGAGGGCGCGCAGCGGCGGGTGTGACGCGGGCTGACGCGAAGTAGCCCGTGTCGACGCTGTACCCGCCGTTCGGCGCGAAGTAGGAAGCGACGTAGGTCGTGTCCGCGGTCACTGCGACCGGGGCGTCGAAGACGACCTCCTGCCATCCAGTCGCCGTCTCGCCCGTGAACGTCGCCCGGGCGAGCCGCGTCCCGGAGGCGGACCAGAGGCTCCCGGCATGCGTGCCCGTGTTCTTCGCGCCCTTGTAGAACCGGACGCCCCTCACGTAGCCGGCAACGTCCGACCGGAACTTGACGCCGACCTCGACTGCCTTCGGGTCGTTGCTGGAGGCGAGGCTGGGCTGGTCGGCGCCGCTCCAGAGCGTGCACGGGCACACCGGCGGCGCAAGGGTCGTGAACGTCCAGACGCGGTCGCTCGCGAGCGGGTTGCCCGCCCGGTCCTTCACGCCGGCGGGGCCGCCGACGAGCGTGGCCGTATAGGCGGACGAATAGGCCAGCGCGGTGCTGGGCGTCATCGTCGCCGTACGCGCGACGGAGTCGTAGCTGACCGAGGTCGGGACGGCGGTCCCGCCGCTGTCCCTGAGCGAGAGCGTGGCCGGCCCGATCGTCGCGCTGTCCATCGCCTCGCTGAACGTGACCGTGACGTCGACACGGTTGTCCACCGACGCGGCGCCGTCTGCGGGCGCGGCCGCCGTGACGGTCGGCGGCTTGGTGTCGACCCTCAGGATCGGGTCGAAGCTGACGTCGACCCAGTAGTTGCTCTGCTTGTTGCTCTGGTTCGGGAAGCTGCTCGCCGAGGCGTACGTGAAGATGCCGTTGCCGCCCTCGACCCCGTCGGCGAGCGCGCGCAGCGGTGGGTTGTGGACGTCGAAGAACGAGAAGTAGAAGGCGTTGAGCGCGTAGCCGCCGACCGGCGCGAAGTAAGAGGCGACATAGGTCGTGCCCGCGGTCACTGCGACCGGGCTGTCGAACGAGACCTCCTGCCAGCCGCTCGCCGTCTCGCCGGTGAACGTCGCTCGCGCGAGGAGCGCTCCGCCCGCGGTCCACAGGCTCCCGACGTGCGTCCCCGCCGTTCGCCGGCCCGCGGTAGTAGCGGACCCCGGTGACGTAGCCGCCGACGTCGGCCGGAACTTCACGCCGAGGTTCACGGCCTTCGTGTCCGTGGTCGACGGCGCGGCCGGGACGGCGGACGGGTTCCAGATGCTGCACGGGCAGCTGATCGAGACGGTGACGCCTGCGCCGGCGACCTCGAGATTCCCCGCTGTCGTCAACGGCGCGGGACTTGATCTGGAAGTCGCCGAAGCCGGAGACCGTCCAGGTGTAGCTCCAGTTCGCCCGTGCCGTTCGCGGGATGCCAGGTGGCGCCGCCGTCCACGGAGACCTCGACGCCGGCGACGACGCCGCCGCCGCTGTCCGAGGCGGTGCCGCTGACGACGAGCGTCTCGCCGGCGTGGACCTCGGTGCCGGAGCGGGCGAGGTGATCGTGGACGTCGGGCCGGGTCGAGTCCGTCGACGCGGCGGCCGCGACGAGTCGCTCTGGCGCGTCGCCGGCTGGACGCCCATGTCGGCGAACAGGTTGACCGTGCCTGCTGGATCCGCTGGTCAGGCGTCGTGTCGCCGGCGCCGGCGGCGTAGTCGTGCTCGCCGTCGAGCGCCCCAGGACCACTGGGACGTGCCGGCGCCGAAGACGAGGGCGCCGCTCGCGTGGCGGTACATGGTCAGCGAGTGCGTCGCCGTGCCGGGCACGTACGTGTTGCCTTCGTCGATCAGGTGCTTGTCGACGTCGATCGTCGTCTCGGAGAGCCGGAAGAGGCCGGACGGCCGGTGGCCGTTGTCGACGTCCTCGTCGGACTCGTGGCCGACGATCCCGTTCGCGAACGTGGCGACCTGTCCGGGCAGGAGCGAGGCGACGGACGTGTTCCGCCAGAGCCGAAGCGACCCGTACTCGGCCGGCACGCGCATCGGGTCGTTGCGGTAGGCGTTGACCGTGAACAGCTGGCCGGTGAGTGCGTTCTCCGGCCGTGCGCCGTCGGCGGGTGGGCTGAAGCGCGCGTCGCGCCAGGTGCCCGTCCACGTCGGGCGTGGGATCGATCTTCGCGCCGGCGTGCGTCTCCTTGTAGGAGACGAGCGTCCGGTGGGGCGTGCCGGTGCCGTCGATCGAGCTCTCCCACCGCGTCTTCCAGAAGACCTCGTTCGAGCTGAAGAAGGCGAGGCTGACGCCTGCGCCGCGGGCGTTCTCGACGTTCGTTCGCTGCCCGGCCGACCAGTACTCGTCGTGGCCGACGGAGAGGAAGGCCTCGTGCTCCAGGAGCTCGGCGCCGCGGCGCTCGGAGTCGATGCCGCTGAAGTAGCTGACGTCGTAGCCGTTCCGCTCGAGCCAGCGCACCATCGGGTACTCGTCCTCCCACACGAAGGACGGGCTCGCGTACCCCCGGGTCGTGAACGGACGGTTGTAGCTGACCTTGTACGCGCGCCCGGCCGGAGCGCCGACGTAGAGGCTGTTCCCGCCGTAGCGGTTGTACGCCTGCCAGGTCGTGTCCGAGGTCTGGAAGAGCAGGTCGGAGCCGCCGTCGTCGTCGCGGACGACGAAGTAGATGTGGCTGTCGCCGCCCGTATCGGTCCGGACGAGGCGTGCGAAGTAGATCCCCGACACGGCGCCGGAGGGCACCTGCCAGCGCGCGGACTCGGCCCAGTTCCCGCAGTCGACGAGCCCGTCGCCGGCATCGGTCAGGCACGGCGGCTGCACCTGCGGCAGCGGCGCGAGCGGCGCGATCGTCGCCACCTTGCGGGCGCCGGCGCCGCCGTAGTAGCCCATCCGGTAGATGTCGACCCGGTAGTCGACGGCGTCGGTCTTGATCTTGAAGGAGACGTCCTCGCCGTCCGCCACGCTGAACTCGGTCGCGAAGCCCTGGATCGTCGGGTCGCCCGAGCCGGCGATGTCCCACTCGCTCGCCGGATTCCCCGGCTTGGCGTTCTCGCAGACGACGGGATTCGGTGCGCCTGCGCACGGGTCGGCCGCCGCGCCTCGGGCGCTGCCGCCGAACGCGAGCAGGAGCGCAGCCGAGAGGGCCAGGATCAGGGTCGCGCAGGTACGGGGCTGCAGTCCGTTCACTCCTCGGTTTTCGGCATGGCAGGGCTCGGAGAGCCGCGCTGACCCCAGTATGTTTCGGCCGTCGTTTAGGTTGAGCTAGCCGTTCGAGCAGCCTGAGAACGGACCTGACGTGGTTCTCCCGGATGCAAGTACAGGTATGGCTACTCGCAAACGGGAACTTCAGGCAACGGAGGCCGTTTCACGCGCTGAAGGGGCGGCTGACCGCCCCTTCAGCTTTCGCGGGGAGAGAGTCTCGGGTTGGGTCTAGGCGGCCCTGTCGATGCGCTCTTCCAGGCGGGCGCGACGGATGATCTCGTTGCGGTCGCCGAAGCGAAGGCGCACGCGGGCCTCACGGTGCTCGTCCCAGAGCCGGGCGATGCGATCGTCCAGCTCCTTGAGCTCCGCGGCGAGGACGACGTCCCGTCCGGCGGACAGGCGTTGAAGGAGAACGGCGCGGTCCTCGCTGGCGCGCTCGATCTCGCCACGGATTTCCTGAATCGTCTTCACACCGGTGAAAACGAGGCGCTGAGTCTCGTCATTCCCTCGACGTGTTGAGCTGAGGTTCAGCCGTAGCCGAGCTCTTCGATCCGCTTTTCGTCGAGCCCGAAGTAGTGGCCGACCTCGTGGAGGACCGTGATGCGGATCTCGCGGCGCAGCTCTTCCGGGTTGTGAAACGACTCCACGAGCGGGAGCCGGTAGATGACGATGCGGTCCGGAAGCGCGCCGGCCCGGTCCCGGGTCGGGCCCAGCCCGTCGTACCAGCCGAAGAGGTCAGGATCGTCCGGGTTCTCGTCCTCGACGACGATCGCGATGTTCTGCAGCGCACGCGCGAGCTCGGGCGGGACGTCGTCGAGCGCCGCCCGGACGTGTGCGGTGAACTCGGGCTCGTCCATCAGCGGACGACGAGCGCCAGCAGCGCCTTCTGGGCGTGCAGGCGGTTCTCGGCCTGGTCCCACACGGCCGACTGCGGGCCGTACAGGACGTCCTCGGTGATCTCCTCGCCGTAGTGGGCGGGGAGGCAGTGGAGGACGATCGCGCCGTCGCCCGCCTGCTCCACGAGGTCGGCGGTGATGCCGTAGCCGTCGAGGTCGCGGAGGCGCTGCTCGCGCTCGGCGTCCTGGCCCATGCTCGTCCAGACGTCCGTGTAGAGGACGTCGGCGCCGCGGACCGCGTCGCCCGGATCGTGCGTGACGTCGACGGCGCCGGACTCGCGCGCGATCGCCAGGGCCCGGTCGTCGGGCTCGTAGCCTTCCGGCGTGGCGGCGACGAAGCTCCCTCCGAGCCTGGCGACGGCGACCATCAGCGACGAGCAGACGTTGTTCCCGTCCCCGAGGTAGGCCACGCGCACGCCCTCGACGCGTCCGAGGCGGTCGCGGATCGTCAGGACGTCGGCGAGCGCCTGGCACGGGTGCGAGGAGTCCGTGAGGCCGTTGATCACCGGGATCGAGGCGTTCTCGGCCAGCTCCTCGACGTCGGACTGCGCGAAGGTGCGGATCATGATCGCGTCGAGGTAGCGGGAGAGGACGGTGGCCGTGTCCTTGATCGTCTCGCCGCGGCCGAGCTGGAGGTCGTCGGACCGGAGGTAGAGCGCGTGGCCGCCGAGCTGCGCGATGCCGACCTCGAAGGAGACCCTCGTGCGGGTCGAGGGCTTCTGGAAGATCATCCCGAGCGAGCGGCCGGGGAGGACGCGCTGCTCCTCGCGCGGTGCGTCCTTGATGCGGGCCGCGGTGTCGAGCACCAGCTCGAGCTCGTCGCGACGAGAAGTCCGCGACGCGCGTGAAGTGGCGCCCTCTCAGCGTGTCCGGCAGGTCGAGCACGGGCCGGATCGTACGTCTGCAGCTAGGTCTCGGCTGCGAGGAGCTCGCGGAGGCGGCCGAGGCCGGCGAACATGCGGCTCTTGACCGTCCCGAGCGGGACGCCGAGACGCTCGGCGAGCTCCGACTGCGTCAGGCCGCCGTAGTAGGCGAGCTCGAGTGCCTGCCGCTGCTCGCCTGGGAGCTCGGTCAGCGCCGCCTGCACCGCGGCGCGCCGGTCCTCGAGCACCGCGTCCTCGTCGGCCGGGCCGGAGACCGGCTCGGGCGCGACTTCGAGCGGCTCGCCGCGCCGGATCTGCTCGCGGCGCACGAGGTCGACGGCCCGCCGGTGCACGACGGTGAGGATCCAGGTCGACGGCTTCGCGCGCTCGCGCTTGTAGGCATCGGCCGAGCGCCAGACGGCGAGGAAGGCTTCCTGGACTGCGTCCTCGGCGAGCGCGCTGGTCTCGGAGAATCCGGAAGGCGAGGCGGTAGGCGAGCCGTCCGAACCGGTCGTAGAGCACCCCGAGCGCGTCGTCGTCGCCGTGGCCGACGGCCTCGAGCACCTGCTCGTCGGAAGGCTCTCGAGCCGCGTCGTGCTCCTGCCGGCCGACGGCGCGGGAGAGCGTGACCGCGTACTCAGACATCGGCGCTCATCAGGATGTCGCTCGTCGGCTGGTCGGAGCCCTCAGCGTCCTCGAGCGTGACGGCCACCGTGTTCCCCGGCTCGACCGACTCCTCGAGCGGAACGTGATGGCAGCCGCCCGCAAAGAGGCCTGCGGGACGCGGCTGGTCGTCTTCGATCACCCAGGCCTCGTACGCCTTTCCGGCCGGCGGATCGTCGACGCAGGCGACCAGGGTCGCCTGGTCGCCCTCGACGACGAGGCTTCCGCCGCCGTTCATCGCGACGACCCGCGGCTGCGTGTCGCGGAGCGAGTTCGCCCACAGGCCGAGGCCCACAGCCGCGCAGGCGGCGGCGACTGCCGCGGCAGCTGTCGCGGGGAACTGCCAGCGGCGCCGCAGCGGCACGACCGTCGGCCGTGCGCGGTTCGGACTTGGCCGCCTCGAGAATGCGGTCGCGGAGCTCGGGCGACGGCTCCGGCCCTTCGGCGGCGTAGGCGAGCTCGCCGGCGATGTCACGCAAGGTGGCAACCTCCTCGCGGCATCGGTCGCAGGTATCGAGGTGCCGCTCGTACGTCCACCGGTCCTCCGGATCGAGGGCGTCGAGGGCGTACGCAGCGGCTTGGTCGTGGATCTCGGACTGGGCCATGCGCATCATTCTTATTCGCACGACCCAGCCCGGTGGTTCGGTCAGTCCAGCTGCAACCGGGCAAACCGCGCCCAGATCGGTGAGAAGTTCGGGTCGGTGTCGAGCGCCTGCCGGAACAGCCGTTGCGCCGCGGCCTTCCGGCCGAGACAGCTCTCGATCATCCCGCGATGGAAGTAGCGGTGCCCGTCCGGGAAGCGGAGGGCCTGGTCCGAGTAGCGAACCGCCTCCTTGCACCGTCCGTTTCGGACGAGTGCCCAGGAGAGGACCTCGCTCGCCTCCGTCCCCGGCCTCTGCGCGTACCCGCGTCGGGCGAGAGCGAGCGAGCCCGCCAGGTCGATTCCGTGCTCGAGCTGGAACATCGCCCGGTCGAGGTCCGTGTCGACGCCGTTCTCGGCCAGCCGCTGCTCCTGCCGCTGGACGAGGTCGTACGCCTTCGCGGCCGCCTTCGGCCGGCCGGCGACCGTGTAGAGGTCGCCCAGCGACGCCGCGAACTCCGGCGAGAACCTCCTGGCGACCGCCTGCCGCTGCAGGGAGATCGCCCGCTTCAGGTTCCCGCGGGCGGCCTCGGTCTCGCCCCATGCCTCGAGTGCGAGCGGATTGCCGGGCGAGACGGCGAGCGCATTACGGAAGTGGCCGGCGGCGGCCTCGAACCGGAGGTCGCCGCGGTCGAGCCGCCCGAGCTCCACGTACGCCCACGCCCGGGTCTCGGCGTCCACCGCGGAGTCGAGGGCGAGGCCGATCGTGCGCCGAGCCGAGTCGTTCTCGCCGATGCCCGCCTGAACCTGCGCGACGCGCGCGTAGGCCGCGATGCTCGGCTTGAGCTCCGCCATCCGCTCGTAGGCGCGGTACCCCGCCTCGAAGCGGCCGAGCTCGACGAGGGCGTCGCCGATCACGCCGTACGCGAGGGCCATGTCCGGTGCCAGAGACCGGACACGTCTCGCGAGGGCAAGGCCCTCACGGAAGTGGTGGCGGGTGTTCGCGAGCGACGCCAGGCCGATCAGCGCCCGCACGTCGTTCGGATCCTGCGCGAGCGCCTGGCGCAGCGCCCGCTCGGAACGCGTGTAGTGCGTCGGCTCGCCGGTGCGGCGGGCCAGGCTCTGCTCCTCGAGGCCGGCTCTGACGAGCTGGTTGGTCGGGGCCCTCGAGGTCTCCTCGCCGTTCATGCGCAGAGCGCCTCCGACGAGGAGGGCGGTGGCGGCTATCGCCGCCACCGCCGCCCCTGTCAGCGTCCGCCGGGTCACGGCTTCTGCTGGCCCTTCGCGTTGTCGAACCCGCTCGGCGGGTCGTTCTCGTACGGGAAGAAGCCCAGGTTCGGGACGTCGTTCCCGTCGACGCCGTCACCGAGGAGGTCGCCGGCCGGGTGTCCCTTGAGCTTCCCGGCGACGGCGCGCTCGGCGATGTCGACGACGTCGTCTGTCAGCCGGCGCCCGTTCGGGAATCCGGCCAGGTCGCCGCCGAAGACGCCGAGCCGGTTCGGGCATCGCCGTCGGCGGGATCGAGAGGTTGATCCGCAGCATGTCGGCGAGCTTCGGCCCGGTGTTGTTCAGGCCGGGCACGCCGGTCAGCAGCACGGCGACGAGATCGTCACGGTTCGTCTCCGGGACGCCGAGGCCGTACAGCTGGTTGATGACCGCCGCGAGGATCGGCGTCCGGTAGTACTGCTCGAACTGCGCATCCGTGGCCGGGCTCAGGCGGTTCCACTTGTCCTTGAGCTTGGTCGGGATGATCACTTCGTTGATCAGCGGGTTCCCGAGCCGGGAGACCTGCACCCACTGCTTCTCCTCGTGGAAGCGGCGGACGCCGTTGCGGCGGTACTCGCGGATCTTGATCCGAGGCCGCTCCGTCGTCGCCCAGACGCCGACCGTGTGGTCGGAGTCGTCGAGCTGCGAGATCGGGATCTGGAGCGCGATCCCGTGCGTCGCGTAGTTGGCGAAGAAGTCCTTGCCTCCGCCCATGTTCCCGGTGCCCTTGCGGATCGCGACGAGATCGAAGATCGCGCCGATGTCCGCGAAGAACGCGTCCTCACGCTGGCCGGCGAAGACCTTCCCGCCGCCCGCGAGGTTCTTGACCGCCGCGTCGGCCAGCTGCCGGTAGTTCGGCGTGGAGCGCGGGCCGATGTTGTTCGGCGGAGTCACGCCGCGCGCGACCACGGTCTCGTGGCCGCGGACGACCCGCGTGACCGTGTAGTCCTGCACGGTGTTGCCGAGGAAGAGCGTCTCCTCGCGGTTCTTGAAGCGGAACCGGTAGGTGACGTCGGCCTTGCCGTCGCCGCTCCGGTCGATGTTGATCGCGTACCGGGCCCGCTGCGAGAAGCGGTACCAGTTCGGGCCGGCTGCCGGATCCTCTGCGGGGATCCAGTTGGCGATCACGGTCAGCGGAGTTCGGCGCGTCCATGCTCCTGAACGCGTAGACGTCGGTCGTGTCGGCCGACGGATCCTCGGCGATCAGCGGCGCCTCGCGGTGGCTCGACGCCTGGCCCGCCTCGGGGGCGAGCGCTCTGACGCTGAGTACCGCTGCGGCGACCGCGATCCCGAGGATCGCGAGTACGAGCGTGCGCATTGTCTGCGGCTCCTTTCGGTTCGGCGCCGTGCGGGGGCGCCTTGGGGTCGCCGCTGATTCGGCGCGCCCGCCGGACCGGTTCGATCAGGGCGCGGCGGCCACCTCGAAGAGCGTCCAGCTCCCTGGGACGCCCTTGAGCTCGTGCTTTCCGCGGTCGGCGAACTCGATCCCCGAGCCGACGACCAGGTCGTGCACCGTGCTGGAGACGAGGATGCCGCCGTCCTGCGCGGCGCCCATCACGCGGGCCCCGATGTGCACCGCGAGCCCGCGCAGCGTTCCTTCGGCCAGCTCCACCTCGCCGGTGTGGACGCCGGCCCGGATCCTGATCCCGCGCTCGCTCAGCGCCTCCTGCAGGCGGACCGCGCAGGTGACCGCCCGTGCGGGCCCGTCGAAGGTGGCGAGGAAGCCGTCGCCGGTGCGGTCGATCTCACGCCCGCGGTACGTTCGGAGGTGCTCCCGAACGACCTCGTCGTGCTCGCGGACGAGCGTGCTCCACGCGGCGTCGCCGCGCTCGGCCGCGAGCCTCGTCGAGCCGACGATGTCGGTGAAGAGGACTGTGGCGAGCTGCCGGTTGAGCACGGGCCGCGAGCGTGCGCCGGTCAGGAACTCCTCGACCTCGTCCAGCAGCGGCGCGAAGTCGCCGGTTCCGAAGGGGAAGGTGTCGGCCCCGGGCAGCTCGACGTACTTTGCGCCGGGGATGTGCTCGGCGAGGTAGCGGCCGAACGCCGGCCGGTGGTGCCGTGCGCCTGCGCGCTGGACGACGAGCGTCGGAACGCGAATCGTCGGGAGGATCGAGCGCACGTCGATGTTCGTCACCCATCGGTACATCTCCGTCGCTGCTCCTCTCGGCATGCCGGCCCGCTGGTAGCGGACGTACCAACGTGTGAAGGCGGGATCGTTCGCCACCGAAGGGGCTGTCAGGCCCAGGATCTCGCTCGTCAGGCCCCAGTTCTGCTCGTAGCGGTCGACGAGCTTTTCCCACGTCCCGTCCGGCATCCCGATCGGGTAGTCGTCGGCTCGCCGCCAGCGCGCGAAGGTGTTGACGAGGGCGAGCGCCGGCACGCGGTCGGGGTGCGAGGCGGCGAACATCATCGCCATGGGGCCACCCTCCGCGTCGCCGAGCAACGCTGCCTGGTCCATTCCGGCGGCGTCCATCACCGTTCGGACGTCGTCCATCCACTCCTCGAGGCGCGGCAGCGAGCCGAGCGGCACGGGATCGGACACGCCGGCGCCTCGCTTGTCGAACGCGACCACCCGCGCGAACGACCCGAGGCGGTTCAGAAACGCCGCCACCCGCGGCTCCTCCCACATCACGTCGACGTTGCTGGCCCAGCTCGTGACGAACACGAGGTTCGTCGAGCCCGAGCCGAACAGCTGGTAGGCGACGTAGCCGCCTTCCGAGGGTGCGTACGTGGTGACCGGGCTCGTCACGGCCCTATCTTCGTACCAGCCTCTCCGCGTAGGGCCGCCTCGACGCCGTCGAGCGAGGTGATGATCGTCTCCCCGCCCGCCCTGGCGGTCGAGATCGCGGCCTCCACCTTCGGCCGCATCGAGCCTTCGGCGAGGTCGGGTAGCAGCTCCTCGGCCTGCTCTGCCGTCAGCTCGCGGAGCTCTTCCTCCGCCGGTGTCCCGAAGCCCCGCTTGACGGCAGGCACGTCGCTGAGGATCAGGAGCCGTTCGGCTCCGAGCTCGGCGGCGAGCACCGCCGACGCGCGATCCTTGTCGATCACGGCGTCCACGCCGTGCAGCCGCCCACCGCGCCGCACGACCGGGATGCCGCCGCCGCCGCACGCGACCGGCACGGTGCCGGCGGCGATCAGCGCGCGGATCTGGTCGGCCTCGACGATCTCGAGCGGCATGGGGGAGGGGACGGCCCGGCGCCAGCCGCGACCGGCCTCCTCGACGACCTGCCAGCCGCGCTCCGCTTCGAGCGCCCGAGCCTGCTCGGCCGAGTAGAACGGCCCGATCGGCTTCGTCGGCCGCTCGAACGCCGGGTCGGACTCCTCGACGACGACGTGCGTGAGCAGGCAGGCGACCGGCCGTCCGGCGGCCGGCCCGAGCTCGGTCTCGATCATGGAGCCGATCTCCGCCTGCGTCTGGGCCACGGCCAGGTAGAGCGGCAGCGGCGGGACCTCGTCGGCCGAGCGTTCCTGCCGGAGGAGCTCGTTTCCGACCTGCGGCCCGTTTCCGTGCGTGATCACGACGTTGCCCTCCCGGAGCAGCGGCGCCAGGGCATCCGCGGTCTCCCGTAGTCGCGCAGCCTGCTCTGCCGCCGTGCCTCGGTCGCCCGCGCGGATCAGCGCGTTGCCGCCGAGCGCGACGACGGTCGTCAAGCGACGGCTGGTTCGGTGTTCCCGGTGGTGAGCCCGCGCTCGGCGAGCAGGTCGGCCAGGGTCGGCTCGCCGAGCTCCTGAAGGCGGTAGGTGACGCGGAGCGCCGGCTTGTCGAAGTCGATGACGCGTCGCAGGTCGATCGGCGTCCCGATCAGGACGACGTCGGCGTCCGAGCGCGCGATCGTCTCCTTGAGCTCGTCCATCTGCTTGCGGCCGTAGCCCATGGCCGGGAGCAGCTCGGTGATGTGCGGGTACTCCTCCAGGGTCTTTGCGATCGAGCCGACCGCGAACGGCCGGGGATCGACGAGCTCCGCGGCGCCGTTCGCCTTGGCGGCGAGCACGGCGGCGCCGTAGGCCATCTCTCCGTGCGTCAGCGTCGGCCCGTCCTCGATCGCGAGCACGCGCTTGCCGGCGATCGTCTCGCCGTTCTCCTCCAGCAGGAACGGCGACGCCGCCCGCACGATCTTCGCGTCGGGATTGGCCCACCGGATCGAGTCCAACACCGTCTCGACGCCCTCGGGCGGCGCGGTGTCGACCTTGTTCACGACGCAGACGTGGGCCATGCGGAGGTTGGTCTCGCCCGGGTGGTAGCGCAGCTCGTGGCCGGGGCGGTGGGGGTCGACGACGACGACGTGCAGGTTCGGCCTGATGAACGGCGTGTCGTTGTTCCCGCCGTCCCAGAGGATCACGTCCGCCTCCTGCTCGGCCTCGTCGAGGATCGCCGCGTAGTCGATCCCCGCGAAGACGACGTTGCCCTCGGCGATATGGGGCTCGTACTCCTCGCGCTCCTCGATGGTCGTGTCGGCCGCGTCCAGGTCGGCGTAGTCGGCGAAGCGCTGGACGGCCTGTTTCGTCAGGTCGCCGTACGGCATCGGGTGCCGGAGGACGGCGACCCGCTTGCCGTCGTCCCGCAGGAGCTTCGCGATGTGGCGCGTCGTCTGGCTCTTGCCGGAGCCGGTCCGGACCGCGCAGACGGCGACCACCGGCTTGGACGAGGTGAGCATCGTGCGGTGCGGCGAGAGCAGGCTGTACGAGGCGCCGGCTGCGAGGACCCGCGAGCCGATGTGCATCACGTGCTCGTGGGTCACGTCGGAGTACGAGAACACGACCTCGTCGACGTCGTGCTCGCGCACCAGCTCCTCGAGCTTGGACTCCGGGTGGATGGGGATCCCGGCGGGATAGAGATGTCCGGCGAGCTCGGCCGGGTAGCGGCGGCCGTCGATGTTGGGGATCTGCGTCGCCGTGAACGCGACGACCTCGTACTCCTCACGGCCGCGGTAGACGAGGTTGAAGTTGTGGAAATCGCGACCCGCTGCGCCGACGATCAGGAGCCGTCTTCGATCCATGAATAAAGCCTATTCAGTTTGCAGGACGTCGCAGTCGCATCCCGCATGAACCGTCCAATCGGACAGGTCCTGGTGCCAGGCACCGGGACACGGCTCGAATAGCCAGGTGGGGACGCAGTAAAGTCGCCGCATGGCCGGCTTCGCCGAGGCGCTCAACGAGCAGATCGCGTACGAGTACGCAGCCTCGCAGCAGTACGTCGCGATCGCGGTGCACTACGACGCCGAGTCGCTGCCGCAGCTCGCGGCCCACTTCTACCGCCAGGCGGTCGAGGAGCGGAACCACGCGATGATGATGGTGCAGTTCCTGCTCGACGCCGACGAGACCGTCGACATCCCGGGAGTCGAGGCGCCGAAGACCGACTTCGGCGACGCGCGGGAGCCGGTCGCGATCGCGCTGGAGCAGGAGAAGCGGGTCACCGACCAGATCGTCGCGCTCGTCGAGCTGGCCCGGAAGGAGGGGAAGCTCGTCGGGCGAGCAGTTCCTGCACTGGTTCCTCCAGGAGCAGCGCGAGGAGGTCTCGTCGATGTCGCACCTGCTCGCCACCATGGAGCGGGCGGGCGACAACCTGCTCCTCGTCGAGGAGATCCTGGCGCGAACCGGCGACCACGAGAGCCCGCTCGAGGCCGGCGCGCCGCCGGCAGCCGGCGGAGCGCTTTAGCTGGCCAGCTCGCGCTAATGGAGGTGCTCCTCCGCCCAGCGGCTGATCTCTTCGAGCGCCGGCAGCAGAGCACGGCCCGACTCGGTGAGCTCGTAGGTCACCGAGACGGGCGGCCCCTCGTCGACGGTGCGCATGACGAGCCCGGCCTCGGTGAGCGCACCGAGCCGGTCGGAGAGCATCGAGTCGCTGATCCCTTCGACCGCGCGGGCTAGAGCACGAAAGCCGGCAGGTCCGCCGCTCAGCGTCCCCAGCACGACGCCGGTCCAACGCTTGCCGAGAAGGTCGAACGCTCGCGCCAGGGCCGCGTCAGCACGCCCACACGATTCGGGGTCGAGCTGCGGCGGGGTTCTCGAGGAGCTGGCGATGGAATTACGCTAGCACCATCGTCGTTACTTCTCCTATAGAAGTCGCTAGTAATCAGCTAGCTGAGAGGAGAAGCGCATGACTGAGCAGGCTCAAGCAACAGGACGTGAAGCCGTCCTGGTGGAAGACGCCGCTGAGATCCGGATGATGGGATTTCCTGTCTTGGAGGCCCTGCCCTCGCGGGCGGTGCCGTACGAACAGGTCGATCCGTTCATCCTCGTCCACGAGGGCCGCCTCCGGCTGTCGGACATGAAGGGCGTGGACACGAAACATCCACACCGAGGGTTCGACAACCTGTGGTACGTCATCGAGGGCTCGGCCAGCACGGGCCACAGCACGGGGCCGGGCGGCGTTATGGAGCGAGCGCGGCTCTCCGAGGGAGCGCTCCTGGCGCTCAGGACTGGGCGAGGCGCTTGGCACGCCGAGGCGATCGGGGCGGATGAGCTCGCCGAGGGCCAGACCGACGCCGTGTTCCGGGGCGTGCTGTTCTGGGTGAACCTCGCCCGCCGGGACAAGGAGATGGAGCCGAGCGCACTCGTGCTGCAACGGGAGGAGATCCCGGTGCGGCAGGAGGGCGACGCGTCGGTTCGCATCCTGGTAGGCGAGGGGTCTCCCGTTCGTCTCGGAACGCCCGCACTCATCCTCGACATCGAGCTGCCGACGGGTGGGGAGGTCACCACAACCGTCCCGCCCGAGTTCCAGGGCTTCGCGTACGTGCTCGAAGGCGAGGCCGCGTTCGGGGCCAACCGGCGACGGGCGAGACCCCCGCAACTCGTTCTCCTCGGTCGTGGCGATGAGCTCAGGGTCACGGATGCCTCCCCCGGCACCCGGTACCTGCTCATGGCCGGGCGGCCCTACGGAGAGGCACCCGTGTTCAACGGGCCCTACGTGGACTAGGCCGGGCCCGGGCAGGAGGTGATCCGATGTTCGGTCTCGACGAGAGAATCGCGGCATCGGCCGGCGGCGCTTCGATCTGGATCGTTCTCGCCGTGGCGGTTCTTCTCGGACTCCGGCATGCGACCGACCCGGATCACCTCGCTGCCGTCACGACGCTCGTTGCGAGTGGAGGAGAGCGCGCCCGCAGCGCCGGGGAGCTCGGGCTTGCCTGGGGCCTCGGCCATGCGGCGACGCTGTTCGCCTTCGGAGTTCCGATCATCCTCTTCAACGGCGTTCTTCCGCAGCGGGTACAGCAGGCGACGGAGAGCGTGGTGGGAGGCGTCATCGTCTACCTCGCCCTCCGGCTCCTCGTTCGCTGGCGCCGCGGCGAGCTCAGCTTCCACGCGCACCCGCGCGCGCACGATGCACGCACGCGCAGAGGAGCGTTTGCGATCGGGCTCGTGCACGGCATGGGTGGAAGCGCGGGCGTCGGCGTGCTCGTCGTCGCCTCGGTTCGGTCGACGGGCATCGCGCTCACGTCGCTTGCCGTCCTCGCAGTCTTCACGGCCGTCTCAATGACCGTCCTCTCGAGCGGGCTCGGCTCGATGCTCGCCTCGCGTCCAGCCCGGGCTGCGTTCGGTGCCGTTGCGCCCGCTCTAGGCGGGGCGAGCCTTGCCTTCGGGATCTGGTACGCGACCGCGGCTTGGAACCTCACTCCGTACTCGTTCTAGCTCTCCCAAGTGCGGCTCTAGACGAGCCGGCCGCGCTCCCAGCGGTAGTCGATGCCGCTCACGTAGAAGGCGTTGGCGAGGATCGGCTCGGCGCCGAATCGCGCCGGCGGAGAGGAAGTCGAGCTCGCGCACCTCGACGGCGACCGGCTGAGGATCCCACGCGCTTCTCGTGCCACGGACGCTGAGGAGGCGGCCCGTCTCCTGCTCGTGGTGGAACGTGTAGGGAAGCGGCCCAGCGAAGCGCCGGGCCTCCTCGAGGCTGGGGAACGGCGAAGCTTCCGGCAGCGGCCCCGGCATCCGGCTCAGGTCCGCGGTGACGCTCACGCCCGGCCTGACGTCGACGTGCAGCTGCTCACCGTCGACGCGGAACCCGGCGTCGACGGTGCGGTACCGGTACGACGTGAAGAGGTTGCCGAAGAACGTCAGGAGCCGGCGGTCGGTGTCGCTGCGGAGGATGTAGAGGCCGCGCAGGCTGGGCCGATCCGCCACCCTCACGAAGATCCGGTAGCCGCCGAGGAAGAAGTCGAGGCCGAGAGCGCCGGGCAGCGGCCACGGTCGCATCCGCTCCGTCTGGACGAACGCTGCCGCGGCGAAGCCGAGATCTCCATGGCGGTCGGGCTCCAGCGTCGGCGGCAGCAGCGGCTCGAGGGCAGACGCCGGCAGCGCGTACGCGAGCACGAGGCTGTGCCGGAAGTGCGCCGACACCGCAAACGGATGGCGTCGTAGGCGATGTCCCATCAGAGACGCTCGACCCGGATGCTGCCCCAGAAGAGAGCCCGGTCCCGGGCGGCCCACCCAGCCTCTTCGTCGTCGGCGGGCTCGCGGAAGCTCCGCAGGATCACGACGGCTCCCGGGGCAGCCGCCCGGCGAACCGCGTCGAAGAGGCGGGCGCCGTACTCGCCGTCCGCGCCGTCGAGGATGTTCGACAGCGTGATCCCGTCGAAGCTCCCCGGCGCGCAGGCTTCGAGGAACTCGGTCGCGTCAGCCGCTTCCAGGGCGAGCGGCGCGGGCATGGTCGCCCTCGGACGGCCGAGTAGCAGCGCGGTCGCGAACGGGTTGGTGGCGTTCGGGTGACGACCGAATCCTCGCTCGAGCCGGCGGCGGAGGACGCGATCGAATCGAGGCGGGAGGACGTCCACGAACGGCAGGTCGTAGATGCGCCGAAGCAGCCTCGGGCTGAAGGCGGCCGCGAGCGCGAGGCGCAACCGGCGGGTGTCGAGGCGGCGCCGCCAGAACTCGAGCTGCTCGCCCGTTCCCTCGAGCTCACAGAAAGGCTCGAGCGCCGCGCGCGTCCAGCCGAGCGCCGGGGCAATCTGCCGCATCCGGACGAACCGCCTGTCGATCCGTCCCCGCTCCATCGCCCCGCCGGCGAGGCGCCGGCGCACGTACGCGACCTGCGCCGGATTGATGTCGACGGCGGTCACATCGTCGCCGCGGGCGGCCAGGTCGAAGGACGTGCATCCCGCCGAGGCGATGCAGAAGACTCGTCCGCCCGGCTCGAAAGCCTCCAGCTCCACGGCGCTGTCCTCGTACATCTGCCCGAACAGCAGCTCCGGGCCACCCGCCCGCCGGTCGATCCGCCCTGCCTGCCAGGGCGTCTCAGGCGCGGGCATCCTCCTCCGCGGCGAGCCATGCGAGCGCGAGGAACGCAGCGTTCTCCGCGAGCATCGTCTTCGGGGCCGGGATGTGGCGTCGGCCGAACGTGAATCCGCCGGCGTTCATCCCTGCCACCAGCGCCGTGCCGAGGGCGGCCGCCGCGCGAGGCCGCCGGCCGCTGGCGACCCAGACGGCGAGCGCCGTCTCGACCACGCCGATCGCGAGCAGCACGGGCTTCGCCCGGCTGCCTCGAAGCCAGGGCACGGACGCGACGACGTCGACCTGCTCCGGGCAGCCGCCCAGGAGCTTGCACCAGGCCCCGTGGTAGAGCCACACTCCGGCGACGGCCGCCGAGGCGAACCGGCGTCCGAACTGCCTCTGCACTACCTCAGCAGCTCGCGCAGGCTCTCGGCGAAGGCTTCCATCTCGAGCTCCTCGCCGGTGACGTCGGCGAGCAGCTCGTCCGCGTTCAGCCGGCTGCCCTCGCCCCAGAGCTCGCGGAGCATGCTGCCCGCCTCGCGATTCGAGAACCAAGCCGAGCCGAAGCGGTCGCGGAAGTGGTTGCGGAGCTGCGCCTGCAGCGCCCACGAGCGGAGGTAGCCGGTGACGTAGAAGCTGGAGTCGATGTCGCCGAGGTAGTCCGTCGGGCTGGGCTCGATCTTGAGGGCGTCTCCTAGCAGCTCGACGTACCGGGAGGACATCGCCTTCTCGTCCAGGTCCGTCGCCGCGTGGAACTCGAGCTCGTACAGCAGCTTCGCGCAGTAGCGGCGCAGGAGGTAGAGCGAGCCGGCGGCGGCCTCCGCGGCGAACTCGTCCGGGCGCGGGAAGTCGAGGCGGCTCGCGAGCCAGCCGGGCTCCAGCAGGAAGTGCTCCATCAGGGTCGCCCACGCCTCCGTCACGGACACGTCGCCGAGCCGCCTGGCCTCGACGGGCAGGTCCGGGTTGACGTGGGCGTAGTGCTCCGTGTGGCCGGCCTCGTGGAAGAGCGCGCGCCAGTCGTCGGCGCCGCCCATCGGCTGGATGACGAGCACGACGCGGCCCGGGACCTCGATCGGCGCGCAGAACGCGCGCGGGCTCTTCTTCGGCCGCTGCTCGATGTCGAGCTCGACGTTCTGCTGCGAGCGCAGGTCGATGCCGAGGTCGGCGAGCGACACCTCGAGCGCGGGCATCATCTTCTCCGCGGGGAAGGCCTCGTCCCAGGCGGGCGCTCGGAAGACGCGCGCGACGTCCCAGCGCTCGGCGTCGCTCAGCCCGACGCCGGCTCGCGCGCGGAACAGCTTGTCGGCCTCTTTCTCGTAGAGCGCCTCGGTCGACTCGAGGACGGCGCGGCACTGGTCGGCGAGCTCGTCGAGCCGGAAGCCGAAGCGGCGGTACAGGTCGGCGTAGGTCGGCGACCCGAGCCGCGGCACCGCCTCGTTGAGCGTCGAGATGCCGTCGATGTGGATCGGGTTGATGTGCTCCACCGTGAGCCGGTTGCGCGCCTCCTCGAGCCGCTCGCGCTTGGCGCGATCTTCCTCGTTCGCGACCGTCGGCCGGATCATCCGGTAGCCGATCGTCTCGCCGTCCACGGTGGCCTCGAGCTGCGCCTCGAGCGCCGCGCTCTTCTCCGCGTGCTCGCGGGTCAGCTCGGCGAGGTAGTTCTCGGAGGCGAAGCGCCAGAGCTCGGAGATGCCGCTGTCGCCGCTCGCCGCCTCGCCGAGCGCCTGGGCCTGCTCGAGCTGCGAGAGGTCTGGGTAGGACTCGTACAGGGCCTTGAGGTCGAGCGTGTCCTTGTGGCCGGCGTAGTGGAGGTAGTACTCCTCGTCCAGCTCGGCGACGAAGCGGTCGATGCGCTCGCGGTAGGTGTCCAGCTCACGGCTGGTCGGAGGTGCGGCAGCCACTAGTGCCTCTGCAAGTGACACTGCCCCGCTTCCCGGTCGCGAGCACCAAGCTGGAGCGCGCACTCCGCCGAGCCAAGGCTCTGAGCCTTGGTGAGGCGGAGGGTCGGCTCCAGCGCCGCGTGATCGCGGGCGGGAAGCAGGCGTGTGTTGCTTGTAGAGGCACGCCCTTAGGATAGTCGGGTGCGTGAGATCTCCGTCCGCACCGAGCGGCGCACGCAGCTGCTCGAGATCACGCGCGAGGTGCAGGAGGCGGTGGACGGGACGGACGCCGCAGCGGCGCTCGTCTTCGTGCCGCACACGACGGCCGGAGTGACCATCAACGAGCACGCGGATCCCGCGGTCGCCCGCGACTTCGAGCGCGCGCTCGAGCGCCTGGTCGGCGAGGGGTGGGGCTGGGAGCACATCGAGGCCGGGGAGGAGAACGCGCCGTCGCACATCCGCGCGGCGCTCATGGGGCCGCAGGTCGTGATCCCGGTCGAGGGCGGACGGCTCGCGCTCGGCACCTGGCAGGGCATCTTCTTCTGCGAGCTCGACGGGCCCCGCGACCGCACCGTTGTGGTGTCCTTGCTCTCGTGATCGAGGTCGAGAACCTCAGCAAGCGGTTCGGGAAGACCCAGGCCGTCGCCGGGCTGAGCTTCCGGGTCGAGCCCGGCACGATCACGGGCTTCCTGGGGCCGAACGGCGCAGGCAAGTCGACGACGCTGCGCTCGATCCTCGGGCTCGTGCACCCCGACGCCGGGCGGACCGTCGTCCTCGGCGTCCCTTACCGGCAGCTGTCGCGGCCGTTCCACCAGGTCGGCGCGGTGCTCGAGGCGAGTGAGGTGCATCCGGGTCGCTCCGGCCGGAACCACCTTCGTGTGCTCGCCTCCGCCTCGGGGCTTCCGCGCTCGCGCGTCGAGGAGGTGCTCTCGCTCGTCGAGCTGAGCGCGGGCGCCAAGCGCCGGGTCAAGGGCTACTCGCTCGGGATGCGGCAGCGGCTCGGGCTCGCGGCTGCACTCCTCGGCGATCCCGAGGTGCTCGTGCTCGACGAGCCGGCCAACGGCCTCGACCCGGCCGGGATCCGCTGGCTCCGCGACCTGCTCCGCGCCCTGGCCGGCCAGGGGCGGACGATTCTGATCTCGAGCCACGTGCTGGCGGAGGTCGCCCAGACCGTGGACCGCGTCGTGATCATCCACCGCGGCAGGCTGATCCAGCAGGCGGCGATGGCGGAGGTGCTCGCAGGCGCGCAGGGAGCCACGCGGGTCCGGACGCCGGAGACAGGCAGGCTGCGCGAGCTGCTCGCGGGCGACGGGCTCGACGGTGAACGAGGCCGACGGCGTGCTCCTCGTCGAGACGCCGCCCGAGCGCGTCGGCGAGCTCGCCGCTGCGAACGGGATCGTCCTCCACGAGCTGGGCGTCGAGCGCGCGACGCTCGAGGAGGTCTTCCTCGAGCTGACCGGAGGGGAGACGACCGAGTGACGGACCTGATCCGCGCTGAGCTCCTCAAGGTGCGCACGACCCGGGGATGGTGGTACTACCTCGGCGTCATCGTCCTGCTCACCGGCATCGCGGTCGCAGGCGACACGGGGGCGGCGGAGGACGAGCGCCGGCCGCTGCTCGAGTTCCAGCTCGGTCTCGTCGAGGCGGCCGGAATCGCGTCGCTGATCGCGATCATCCTCGGGATCACGATCGTCACGACCGAGTTCCGCCACGGCACGATCACGCCAACGGTGCTCGTCGAGCCGCGTCGCGAATTGGTCGCCGCAGCCAAGGCCGTCGCGACCACGATCCTGTCCCTCGCGTTTGCGCTGGTGGGGCTCGCGGTCGTCGCCGTGGTCGGGATTCCGTGGCTGCTTGCCCTCGGCGTCGAGCTCCAACTCGGTGAGTCCGACATGGCGGTACGCGCCGCCCAGATGCTGCTGCTCGTCGTGCTCTGGGGGCTGCTGGGCGTCGCGATCGGCGTCCTCGTCCAGAGCCAGGTCGCGGCGCTCGTCGGGACGCTTGTCTGGATCTTCCTCGTCGAGACGCTTCTGCTCGGCATCTTCAACTGGCTCGACCTTGACGGTCTCCTGCCCTACCTTCCGATCCAAGCCCTCGACGCGGTCGACGGGACGGGCGGCGAGGACCTCCTGTCCTACTGGCCGGGAGTCGCGGTCTCGCTCGCCTGGATCGCCGCCCTCGGCGCAGCGGGCACCGAGCGGCTCAGGAGGCGCGACATCACCTGAGCTAGGCTCGAACGATGGCTGCGCCGCTCGCCCGGGACGACGAGCTCGAGCTCGAGATCGAGTCGCTCGCCTACGGCGGGAACGGCGTCGCCCGGATGAACGGCTTCGTGGTGTTCGTACGGCGGGGCCTGCCGGGCGACAAGGTGCGCGCGCGGGTCACGAAGGTGCAGCGGCGCCACGCGGAGGCGCTCGCGGTCGAGGTGCTCGAGCCGAGCCCGCAGCGGGTTGAGGCGCCGTGCGACCACTACCCGGCCTGCGGCGGCTGCCGCTTCCAGGATCTCGACTACCAGGCTCAGATCGCGGCGAAGGAGGCGCAGGTGCGGGACGCCCTCGTGCGGATCGGCGGGCTGCCGGAGCCGCCGCTCGAGCCGATCGTCCCGGCTGCTTCGGTCTTTCACTACCGCAACAAGCTCGAGTACTCGTTCGCGCCCGGGCCGTCCGGGCCGGTGCTCGGCTTCCACAAGGCCGGCCGCTGGGACGAGGTGATCGACATCGCCGAGTGCTGGCTGACGACGGAGCTCGGCAACCGAATCCGTGAGGCGGCTCGCGCCTGGGCCCGCGAGAGCGGGCATCCCGCATACGACCAGGAGGCCGGCACGGGCTTCCTGCGACATCTCGTCTACCGCGAGGGGCGGAACACGGGGCAGGTGCTCCTCCAGCTCGTGACGGCTCCGGGGAAGCTCGACGCCGACGGCTTCGTGGCGGCGCTGCGGCGGTTCCCCGAGGTGCGGTCGATCCACCACGCCGTTAACGACCGCCCGGCGGAGGTGACGAACCTCCCGACGACGCTGCTCTGGGGCGAGGAGGCGATCGAGGAGCTGGTGCTCGGGCTCCGGTTCCGGGTGCGGCCGACGGCGTTCCTGCAGACGAACACGGAGATGGCGGAGCGGCTCTACGAGCTCGCCATCGATGCGGCGGCCCTGACGGGCGAGGAGACCGTGTGGGATCTCTACTGCGGGACCGGGACGATCGGGCTCTCGATGGCCAAGGAGGCGCTGACGGTCTGGGGCGTGGACGTCTCGGAGGAGTCGATCGCGTGCGCGCTCGAGAACGCCGACCTGAACGGGATCGCGAACGCGGCGTACTTCGCCGGCGAGGTGGGTCAGGCGGTCGAGGAGCTCCACGACCGCTCCGGCGATCCCGACGTCGTCGTCGTCGACCCGCCGCGGGCCGGTTTGTCGAACAAGGCGATCAGGCGGCTCGGCCGGATCGGCGCGCCGCGCATCGTCTACGTCTCGTGCAACCCGACGACGCTGGCCGGGAACGCGAAGCTGCTCAGGGACGACTGGGGCTACGAGCTCAAGCGGACGCGGCCGGTGGACATGTTCCCGCACACCCCGCATGTGGAGTCGGTCTCGCTCCTCGAGCGCGCCTCCGCGTAATCCACAGGCGCGGCCCTTCGGGACGTGTCCCGGTGCCAGGCACCGGGACACGTCCCGGCGAGCGACCTCGAGCTGTGGACGACCGGCCGGCGATGGCTCGGCGTGCCGCGCGCGGTAGCGCAATCCACAGCTCGGCTCTCCCTTCCAGCCGCGTCCTGGGGTCTGACCCCGGGCCACGTCCCGGCGGGCGGGGCTGTGGACTACCGCGTGGCCGGGCGCAGCCGGGCGTAGAGCGACCATGCGGTCACGAGCGTCCAGACGCCCTCGAGGAGCAGGAAGCCCCACTGGCGCTCGTGCCAGGCGAGCACGGTCAGCGCACCCGCGCCGACCAGGTTGAGCCACAGGTACCACCACGATTGCTGGTCGAGCACGCGGAACTGCGCCAGCACGTACGCGGCGAGGATCAACAGGGCCCCGACGATCTGGGCGGCCTGCGCCATCACGCGGACGAGCCCGCCGGCTCACCGCGCTCGCGGCGCCAGCGCTGGAACTCGCGCCAGAGGAGATCCGCGTTCGGGATCAGGAACCCGAAGGCCAGCCCAGGGAGCGCAGGCAGGCCTGCCGACTCCCAGACGACGCCGATCACCAGCGTGAGCCCGAGTGAGAGCGTCAGGGCGACGAACGTCCAGCCGACGCGCAGGTTCCAGCGCGCCGCCGCCGCCAGGAACAGCGCGAAGAACAAGAGATCGGGCGGCCCCAGCAAGGCGGCGCTCGGCTCCCCTGGGTGCGGGAACTCGAACGCGACGCGGTCGAACAGTCCGGGCTCCTCCTCGACGATGTGACCCGTCGGCCCGCGCCACACAGAGAACGCATCGACCCAAGGGATCAACAGCGCCACGAGCGCCACCCAGAGGACGCTTTCGAAGTACTCCAGGAACCAGAACCCGAGCGTGGTCATCAGCGCGAGCTTCGCGAAGCTCGACAGCGACTCGAGCTCTGCCAGCTCCAGGAGCACGACGAGCACCAAGAGCGCCAGGGCCAGCAGCAGCAGCCCGTGCGCGTTACGAAACGGCAGCGCGAGGTAGACCAGCCCGAAGATCGACGGGATCAGGCAGAGCGCGAGGAACGCGATGTTCCACCACTTCGAGAGATCGACGAGCTGCTCGTGCCAGGCGTAGTACGCCCCGAGCGCCACGGCGAAGACGGCGAACGCCGCGACCCGGGGGGTCGCGACGCGCCTCAGTACGGCGGCAGCTCTGCCCACCAGGGGCCGAGCGCCTTCAACGCCCGCCAGAAGCGTGTCTTCGCCGCCTGCTCGTCGAGCGAGGCGTCGATGTCAGGGACGTAGAGCGCCTCGACCGTCGGAGTCCACTGCTGGAGCTCCCCGGGCTTCGCCTCCAGCTCGCCGGCCAGCGGAAAACCGAGCTCGTTGAGGAAGGCGAGCGCGTCCTCGCCCATCACCACGAGCAGCTTCGGCTGGACGATGTGCAGCTCGCGCAGCAGCCACCCGGCCGCCTGCTCCTCGTCGCCGCCGTCGAACTTGAAGCAGTTCGTCCCGTAGACCGCAAGCGGGTCGATGTGGAGCCGCTGGAGCGACTTCACGAGCGCCTGTCCGGCCCGCCCGAAGAACGCCACGCCCTCCTGGATCTCCGAGTGCTGCGGGCGGAACTTCAGGAGGAAGATGTCGGCGAGCGGATGGCCCGAGCCGATCGCCGGAACCCGTCCCTCGCCGGCCCGCCGGATCTCGTCACCGAGCTCGTTCGTCTCGGTGATCGCCTTCTGGAGGTAGCGCTCCTGGATCTCGTCGGTGGCAGGCACAGGCGGCACGGTTCAGGTTCTGCTCTCCAACACCCTTTCCTTGACCTGGGCGGTCCACTTGAGGGCCTGGAGGTACGCCAGCGAGCGCGGGCGGCGGAGGACCTCCGCGGTGCGCAGGCTGACCTGGAATTCGTCACGGTCGCCGAACGCGCGCATCCGCAGGCCGCCGGTCCCGACTCCCTGCAGCACGTGCGCGTCCGACCCCGCGCCCATCGTCAGGTTGTACTTGCGCGCGAAGCGCAGCGCCTCGTCGTTGTACTGCTCGAACAGGAGCCGGGCGTTGTAGACCTCGAACACGTCGATGTCGGACAGGTGGCGGTGGATCGTCTTCGCGTCCGGGATCGAGTGCATCCGGTCGAACGGGTGGGGAAGGTAGACGAGGCCGCCCTGCTCCTTGATCGCGGCAATCGTGTCCGCGAACGGCAAGCCTCTGGGGATCTCGCGCTCGAGGAAGAGGCCGATCACCTCGCCCTGGTTGTCCGTCTTGACCTCCTCGCCCGGGATCACGAGCAGATCCGTCCCGCGGGCGGCCTCCACTGTCGCCTGGGCGCCGCCGAAGGCGTTGTGGTCCGTCACCGCGATCGCGCCGAGCCCCTCCGCGAGGGCGTGCTCGACGAGCTCCTCCGGCTCGACGAGGCAGTCGTGCGACCACGAGGTGTGCATGTGGAGGTCGACGGTGATCCATTGGCGGTCGGCGAGCGGATCGGACTCCTTCGAGCGGCGGCGACGGCCGGCGAGCGAACGGTAGAGCTCGTCCAGCTCGCGCCCGAGCTCGGCGAAGCTCTCGCCCTCGGCGCCCCGGCGTCCCTCGGCGGCGACGTCGCCGCGGAGCTCTGGGCTCTCGGCCAGCCGGGCGACGGCTGCGGCCGCCAGCGCGGGCTGCTCGTGCACGCCCGGTGGGGAGGCGATCGCCGCGCCCGCCGCGCTCGCCTCGACCCTTACCCGGCGGAGCCCGGCCAGGGCAGGCACGAAGATCGGCGCCTCGTTCAGAATCGAAGCCCGCGCCTGACCCGACCGAGCCGTCCGGACGCGGACGCGGCCGCGGAGCGCAGAGGGAATCGAGGGCCGGCCGGCCAGCGCCTTCGTCCTGAGCAGCATCAGCTCCCAGCCCGGCAGCTCCTTCATGATCGAGTACAGCGCCTTCGTGAGGAGCCGTTCGCCCGGCCGCCACTCACAGACGATCACGTCGCGCTTCTCGATGGGGTGGAAGAGCTCCGTGTCGATGCCGAGCGGCGTCAGCCGGTAGTCGCCGGGAAAGCGCAGCGCCGCAGCCGCGGCCGTCTCCGGAGAGACCGCGAGCAGCGCGTCGACCCGCGAGAGCAGACGGCCGCGCTGGGCTTTGCCCGGCGGGTAGCTCAGGCGCTCCGGGGAGAAGAAGCTCGCAACGGCGAGAGCGCGACTGTCGCGCAGCGCGACGTAGGAAAGGCTCGGAAGCCCAGGCTCGAAGCCGTGGACGACGTCGTAGCCGCCGCGCGAGAGTGCGAGCGACAGGTTGGCGCGAACGCCGACCGGGAGCCCGATCCGGCTCCGGCGCGAGATCGGCACGGCCGGACCGACCGCGATCACCTCACCCCTCGCACCGTCGTCGAGCGCGCGGCGTCCCGCGATCAGGTCGGAGGCCCGCCCTGAGGGGGCGAGAACGGTGACTTCGTGGCCGAGACGGCGGAGCTCGGTCGCCGCGCCCGCCACGTGCTCGTTGACGTCGTGGGGCTGCGACCAGGAGAACGGCGTCACCAGACATACCCTGAGACCCACGGCGCGAGTGTAGATGTGCAAAGCCACGAGATCGCCCGCGCCGAGCCTCTCTCTAGGTCACGAAACCTGGGTCTTTCTCGTCTTGACACCACAAGGGGTCACGGGGTTAATACCCCGTCGTCAAACGAGGGGGAGAAGCAATGGCCAGGACCTGCCCCGGCGGCCGGGCGCGCTTGTGGCGCGTCGTCACACCGGTCGCCCTCATCCTGCTGGCCGTCGCGCTTCCGTCCGCAGGCCACGCGGTCGGAGACGTTCGCGACGCGCAGCACCAAGAACTGAGCGATCTCGATGCGCGCGGCGGAGCCGTCGCGCCTTCTGCGGCGCAGAGAGCGCTCGCTCGCACGCTCCGTGCCGGCGTGAGCTGGAACGCGTACGGCACCCCACAGTCGATCTACCGAACCGGCGGCTTCCTCGGACGGCCGCAGGCAGGGACGGCGGCCGCCGCCGCACGCGGTTGGCTGGCTGCCCACAAGCGTCTCTTCAGGCTCGATTCGCTGGCCGGCCTCCGGCTCGTCCGCGGTACCGCACTCGGGCGAAACGGCCACGTCGTGATCTTCCGGCAGGTCGTCGGCGGGTCGCCGCTCGTCGAGGGCGGCCTGGCAACGGTCGGCCTTCGCCGTGTCGGGAAGCGCTGGGCCGTCGTCCACGTCTCGTCCACGCTGACCGGTGAGAGCACGATCCGCGGATCGGCCCGGCTCGGCGCGAAGGAGGCGTGGCTCCGAGCCGCGCGCAGCGTCGGGCACCGGGTCGCCCGGGTCGTCGACCTGCGCACGAACCCGCAGGGCTACACGCTCATGCGTGCCTCGGGTCTCGACGGCGTACAGACCGTGCGGCGGGCGCTCGTCCCGCTGCCGAAGGTCGGCGTCGTGCCCGCGTTCGAGACCGTCGTCGAGGACCAGTCGAGCGGTGACACGAAGGCGTATCGGATCATCGTCGACGCGCGAACCGGCAAGGTCGTGCTCCGGCGGAGCCTCGTCCAGCACCTCTCCGACAACCCTCGCTGGGACGTGTTCCCGGCCAATCCGCCGATCGGCGGAAACGCGTACCCGTGGAACTACCCGACCTCGGACACTCGGGACATCTGGTGCTGGAACGCGGGTCCCGCGTGTGAGCTCGCGGTCTCGGGCGGGTCACCCCATCTGCAGGTTCCGTGGGACACGATCCCGCCGGGACCAGGGATGCCCGGCACGCCCACCTTCACCACGATGGGCAACAACGCGACCAACCAGGAAGCGTGGATCGCGCTGCCGCAGGGCTTCCCGGGGCCGAACTCGTACCGGCCGGTCAGCACGACCAGGGAGTACCTCTACCCGTGGACGAACGCTTGGTTCGCGGGCCTCTGCAGCCCCACGCTCCTCACCCCGGTGCCGCCGACTGCGGCCACCGGTAACACCAACGACCTGAACGCGGCGATCGTGAACCTGTTCGCGATGCACAACCGCGTGCACGACTTCTCGTTCCACCTCGGCTTCGACGAGGAGCGCTGGAACGCGCAGGAGGTCAACACGAACAACCCGCCGCGCCGGCCGTGGAACGGGCCGGGGACGCCGTCGCTCCCGCAGGACGAGGTCCAGGGCAACGCCCAGGCCGCTGCCATCAGCGGTGGGCCGCCGAACTACGGCGGGCGCGACAACGCGAACATGACGACCCGCGACGACGGCGTGCGGTCGACCACGAACATGTTCCTCTGGCAGCCGCTCGCCGGGACGTTCTACGCGCCCTGCGTGGACGGCGACTACGACATGTCGGTCATCGGCCACGAGTACGGGCACATGATCGAGAACCGGATGATCGGCAAGGGCGACCAGCGCTCCGGCCATCACGCCGGCGCGATGGGCGAGTCCTTCGGCGACCTGAACGGGATGGAGTACCTCAACGAGTACGGCTTCGTGCCGGTCTCGGGTGAGAACCCCTTCTCCGTCGGGCCGTATGTCACGTCCAACAAGTACCGCGCGATCCGCAACTACGGGATGAACTTCCCGTACTCGGGCGGGATCCCGCGGCCGGGCAGGTACCCGTTGATCAACGCGCTGAACTTCAGCGACATCGGGTACGACTTCGTCGGCGCCCAGGTGCACGCCGACGGCGAGATCTGGAGCGCGACGAACTTCGACATCCGTCGGCTCCTGCTCGCCAAGTACCCGGGCAGCTCGAGCCGCCAGCGCGAGTGCGCGGACGGTCAGAGGCCGCCGCAGGAGTGTCCGGGGAATCGACGCTGGTTCCAGCTCTACTACGACGCCATGGCGCTGATGCCGACGCGGCCGTCGATGCTCGACGCCAGGAACGCGATCCTCGCAGCGGACGTGATCCGCTTCGGCGGCGCGAACCAGGAAGAGCTCTGGTACGCGTTCGCGACCCGCGGCTTCGGCCTGTCGGCGACCGTCTCGACGCCGCCGGCGCCGCCGCCGCCGCCGGGCGGCCCGCGGACTCCGGCGGACGACCCACAGCCGAAGGCGGCCTTCGACTCGCCGGAGCACGACGAGACCGTGGTCCGCTTCCGGGCAGTCGCTCGGGACGAGGGCAACGCCCCCGTCAACGCGCGGGTGTACGTCGGCCATTACGAGGCTCGCGTCTCGCCGATCGCCGACACGAACCCGGCGACAGGGCCCGCGGACGGCACCGCCGCAACGGCCGAGACCAGCAACCTCGACAACACCGCGTCCTTCACGTCCCGGACGTACGAGTTCGTCGCTCACGCCGAGGGCTACGGACACCTGCGCTTCCGGGCCGACCTGAAGGCCGGCCAGTCGCGGATGATCATGCTGCACTTCGCGACGAACTGGGCCTCGCGGCACAAGGGCGCTGTCGCGACGGGCGAGGGAACGCGGCTCGACGCGTTGATCGACGACACCGAGAACTCGAACTGGGAGTTCAGTGGCCGTCCGGTCAACGTCGCGCCGCATCCGACGGTCACCGTCGCTCTCGCTCCGGGGAAGCACAAGCTCGACCGCGCGAAGGTCAGCGCCTACCTGTTCCCGACGGTCGGCAACGACGAGATGGCAAGCGCGACGCAGAACCGGTTCACGGCGCTGCGTCAGTTCGAGCTCCGTGCCTGCCGGGCCGGCGAGGACAGCGGGAACCCGACGTGCGACGGGACGAACGCGGCCGGCTGGGAGTCGATCTACCGCAGCTCGGAGAGCTTCTTCCCGGGCGACACGCCGCGGCCGGTCGCGCCCGAGCTACTCCTGCGAGGGTTCGACTTCGGCGCCCAGTGGGCGACGCACGTGCAGTTCGTCGTCCTCGACAACCAGTGCACCGGCAACACCGCCTTCCAGGGTGATCAGGACAACGACCCTGTGATGTTCACGGACTGCCGAACCGGCTCACCGCACAACCTCGTGAACTTCCCGCCACGGGCGAACGACGTCCGGGCGGCGGAGCTCCAGGTGTACTCGAGCGAGCACCACGTCTCGGGTGCGGAGCCGGCCGAGGACGGCGACGACTAGTCGTCGCTGAACCGCAATCGAGAGAGGCCCGGCAGGCGCCGGGCCTCTCTCGTCTTGCTAGGCCGTCGCCTTCGCGCGGGCCTTCTTGCGCGCGTTCTGCTTGATGAACGTCTCGACGCCGTCGAACGCGTCGTCGTCGTCGATCTGCTTCGGCGGCGACTTCATCAGGAAGGCGCTCGGCGCGGCGAGCGCGCCGCCGATCCCGTTGTTCAGGCCCAGCTTCGCGAGCCGGACGGCGTCGATCACGATGCCGGCCGAGTTGGGTGAGTCCCAGACCTCGAGCTTGAGCTCGACGTTGAGCGGGACGTTGCCGAAGCTGGAGCCCTCCATCCGGACGTACGCCCACTTGCGGTCGGTCAGCCACGGCACGTAGTCCGACGGCCCGACGTGAACGTTCTTCTCGCCCATGTCGTAGTCGAGCACCGAGGTGACGGCGTTCGTCTTCGAGATCTTCTTGGACTCGAGCCGCTCACGTTCCAGCATGTTCAGGAAGTCGGAGTTGCCGCCGACGTTCAGCTGCATCGTCCGGTCGAGCTTGACGCCGCGGTCGCGGAAGATCTGTGTCAGCGCCCGGTGCGTGATCGTCGCGCCGACCTGCGACTTGATGTCGTCGCCGATGATCGGCAGGCCGCGATCCTCGAAGCGCTTGCGGAAGTAGCCGCCCTTCGCGATGAAGACCGGCATGCAGTTCACCATTGCGCAGCCCGCCTGCAGGATCTGCTCCGTGTACCACTTCGTCGCCTCTTCCGAGCCGACGGGGAGGTAGTTGACGACGACGTCGGTGCCCGTCTCCTGGAGGATCCGCACGACGTCGTCCGTGTCGCCAGGCGCCTTCTCGACGACCTCGGAGATGTACTTGCCGAGCCCGTCGTGGGTCATGCCCCGCGAGACCGTGACGCCAGTCTTCGGCACCTCGGCGAACTTGTACGTGTCGTTCGGGTGCGCCCAGATCGCCTCGGAGAGGTCCTTGCCGACCTTGTCGGTCGTGACGTCGAACGCGGCCGTGAACTCGATGTCGCGGACGTGATAGCCGCCGAGGTCGACGTGCATCAGGCCGGGCACGAACTCGTCCGCCGGTGCGTCCTTGTAGAACTCCACGCCCTGGAGCAGGGAGTTGGCGCAGTTGCCGACGCCGATGATCGCCACGCGCACCTTGTCCTCGCTGCGCGGCGCCTTGCCGTTCGTTGCTGCCATTGGTCGGGTGCTCCCCTCTCCTGCCGAAAGGCTCTCGGCCAGGATCTCGTTGATGAGCTCGTTGGTGTTCGCGCCGCGGTCTGCGGCGCGCTGCTGAAGCCGGTCCTTGAGGTCGGCAGGCATGCGGAGAAGGACATCGCCTTCGCCCTTGGGCGGCACGCCCTTCCGTCCGCTCGGCTCGAAGGGGACGGCGAAGCGCGAGGCGAGGATCCCGACCGCGACGTCGTTCAGGTTGCTCCCGCGGTCGGCGACCTCGGCGGCCAGTCGAGCCTTCAGCTCGCCCGGCATCCGGACGAGCACGTCCTTCCTGCTAGCACTCAAGTGCTAGCAGGATACCTCAGCGCAGCTTCAGCTGCCGGCGGACGTGGAGGACGCGCTGGACGACGGTCGTCCAGGCAGTCACGTTCAGCAGGTACACGGCCCAGGGGAGCAAACCCCAGGGCGCGAGGAAGAGGCCGGTGACGATCACGACCACCCGCTCGGCCCGGCTGCCCAGCCCGACATCGCCCTTCAACCCGAGCGCCTCGGCGCGGGCCCGCGTGTAGCTGACGAGGAATGAGGCGGTCATCGCCGCGAAGGCGGCGCCGAGCGCCCACTCGTTTCCGTCCCGGGAGAAGACGAGCGCGATCGCCCCGAGCATCGCCGCCTCGCCGATGCGGTCGGTGGTGGAGTCGAGGAAGGCGCCGAACGGGGTTCCGCGTCCGCTCTGCCGCGCCAGCGCTCCGTCGAGCACGTCGAGCAGCGACCCCGCCCAGAAGAGGATCGCGCCTGCCCAGAACCAGAGGATCTCGTTGCGGTACTCGAAGTAGACCGAGACGGCCGCGAGGAAGCAGATCGTGAGCCCGAGGGCCGTGAGCGCGTCGGGCGTGACCCGGGTCCGCGCGAGCCCGCGCATCGAGCGGGACGCCAGACGGCGCACGCCGGTCGTGTACCCCTCTTTGACGCGCACGAGCGCGCCCTCGCGCGCCACGCCTAGGTCGCGGGCGCTGTTCTTCGCCGGGCGAAGAAGCGCCGCACCTCGGCCCGGTAGACGATCGGCGCCGCGACGCCGGCGACGAGGATCCCGGCGGCGATGTCGAGCCAGAAGTGGTTGCCGGTCGCCATCACCGAGATCCAGACCCAGACCGGCCAGGCGAGCCAGATCGCCTTCATGATCCACGACCGCACGAAGAAGGCGAGTGCGATCCCGACGATCAGCGCATCAGCGGAATGAAGGCTCGGCATCGCGGCGTAGGGATTCGAGGCGAGCTGGACGAAGCTGGAGCCGTGGTTCGGCGCGCCGAGCGCGGCCAGCGTGTCGGAGAACCCGAACTCGGGCAGCATCCTCGGCGGCGCCGTGGGCAACAGCACGTAGCCGGCAAGGCCGATCACGTTCGTGAGGATGAGGACGTTGCGGAACCGGATGAACGATTCGTGCCGGCGGAGGTAGACCCAGAGCAGCGCGATCCCGACAACGGCGAACTGCGACAGCCAGTACGTCCACTGCATCGAGACCGCGACCGAGTACGAGGACTCGGCCCAGCTCTGGAGCGAGAGCTCCCAGAGACCGGTCGCGCGCCGCTCGAAGTCGACGATCCCGCGGGCGTTGTCGAACGCGGCCCGGTCGTCCCGGTCGGCAACGCCACGCACGACCTGGTACGCGAGCACGAATCCGAACCAGATCAGGAGCTGGCGGAAGAGATCGAGCCATCCGCGGGGGAGCTGACGGCTGACGGCTGCGGCAGCGGCGCTCAAGGCGTCAAGTTTACTGTCGGCTACGGAGGTGCCGAAAGCGTTGCGATGACGGACTTCTCACGCCAGGCAATTCGCCAGAGCGGCTACCTCCGAGCGGGGTTTGCCGACCAGTACGACGCATTCAGGCCTTCGCCTCCGTCAGTCCTGCTGGAGGCCCTGTCGCGGTACGCCGGCACGTCGCCGCTTCGGCGCGTCGTCGACCTTGGGAGTGGAACCGGGCTCTCGACCCGAGCATGGGCCGCGAAAGCGGAGGAGATCGTCGGGATCGAGCCCAATCCCGAGATGCGCAAGGCGGCGGAGGTCCGGACTTCGCAGGAGAACGTGCGTTACGTCGAAGCCTTTGCCGACCGGACAGGTCTGGAATCCGCGAGCACGGACCTCGTCACCTGCTCGCAGTCGTTTCACTGGATGGAGCGCGGGCCGGTCCTCGCCGAAGCAGCACGGATCCTCCGCGAAGGCGGCGTCTTCGCCGCGTACGACTACGACGCCTACGCGTTGATCGATCCGCAGGTCGACGCAGCGTTCGAGGCGTATCTCCTGCTACGTCGGAGATACCGCGACGAGCACAAGGTCGACGCCGGCTGGACGCGGACGCCGAAGTCCGGCCATCTCGACGCCATCCGCGAGAGCGGCCTCTTCTCCTACACCCGCGAGTTCGTCGTGCACGACGAGCTCGAAGCGGGCGCCGACGAGATCGTCGGGTTCGCGCGGAGCCTCGGCCTCGTGCCGGAACTGCTCGCGCTGGGAGTCTCCGAAGACGACCTCGGCCTCACCGCGCTCGACGAAACCGTTCGCCGGGTGATCGGCAATCGGAGGGTGCCGACCGTCCGGGGCTATCGCGCCCGACTCGGGGTCCGCTAGCCGCCGATCTGGGACATCGAGCGCGAGGCCCGGACGAAGCCCGGGTCGTTGATGTGGTGCTTCAGCTCCTTGTGCTTCACGGCCCAGCGGATGAGGCCCGCGAGCTCCTCGTCGCCCGCGCCCTCGCGGAGCGGCGTCTTGAGATCCCACTCCCGGCGCGAGAAGAGGCAGGTGCGGAGCTGGCCGTCCGCGGTCAGGCGGATCCGGTCGCACGACGAGCAGAACGGCTCCGACACCGGATTTACGAACCCGATCTCGCCCTTGCCGTCGGCGAAGCGGAACCGGCGCGCCGTGGAGGACGCCTTGGCGGGGATCTCCTCGAGCGGCCAGCGCTCCTCGATCAGCGCCCGGATCTCGGCGCCGGTGAGGACGTCGTCCCCCGCCCAGCGCTCCTCCGCGTCGAGGGGCATGAACTCGATGAACCTGACGACGTACGGCTTCCGGCGCGCGAGCTCGGCGAGCGCGGGCACCTCCTCCTCGGTGAAGCCGCGGATCGCGACACAGTTGACCTTGATCGGCCGCAGCTGAGGATGCGCCTCCGCCGCCTCGAGTCCGGCGAGCACCCGGTCGAGCGCGTCGCGTCTCGTGATCTCCGCGAAACGGACGTGCGACAGCGAGTCGAGCGAGACGTTCAGACGCCGCAGCCCGGCTTCGACGAGCGGCCCGGCGAAGCGGTCGAGTAAGACGCCGTTCGTCGTCAGCGAGAGATCGGTCACGCCGGGGATCCCCGAGAGCATCGACACGAGGACCGGGAGGTCACGGCGGGCGAGCGGCTCGCCGCCGGTCAGCCGTACCTCTTCGACGCCCATCTGCGCCAGCACTGCGACCACGCGGGCGAGCTCCTCGAAGGTCAGGAGCTCGTCGCGGCCGAGCCACTCCAACCCCTCGGCCGGCATGCAGTAGCGGCAGCGGAAGTTGCACTTGTCCGTCACGGACACCCGCACGCTCTTGATCTCGCGCCCCCAGCCGTCGGTGAGCGAATCCATACCGAAGAGCCTAGCGTCAGGTTTTACGGTTGCCTCTTCGCGAAACACTGCGGTCACCTACTCCTGGAAGGAGCGCGTGATGTCGAATCTCGACGAGGAAGGCCAGGGCGGCGCCACGGAGGAAGGCGGCATGGCCGGCGGTACCGAGGACGAAGGCGGCATGGGGGGCGGCTCCGAGGGCGGCATGGGCGGCGGCACCGAGAGCGAAGGCGGCATGGGCGGCGGCTCGGAGGGCGGCATGGGCGGCGGCACGGACGACGAGGAAACGGGCGGCGGCACCGAGGCCAGCTGACGACTCCTACCTGCGAGGGCGCCGGCCGGCGCCCTCGCACGTTCCTTCGACGCGGAGGCTGAGATGAGCGAGCAGGACACCGAGGGCACGCGCGAGCGCGAGCCCAATCCCAACCAGGAAGCGATCGACGAAGAAGGGCCGAGCGACCAGCCGGTCGACGTCGGCGGCTGGGAGGACAACGAGCCGAGCACCCACGCAGGCGAGGGCGGCCAATCCGACGACGTCGCGTAGCTCGCCTCGAACGCAAGTAACAACTTGTCACTA
>CAVTCN010000004.1:0-21949 GCA_963733215.1 uncultured Actinomycetes bacterium | reverse complement strand
ATACCGAGCCCGTCCCAGGCCACGAGGTACTCGACGGTGAGCGCGAGCTGCGGCTCGAGGCCGTAGGCCTGCATCACCTCCCGCCCCATCAGGAGGTTGTAGAGCTGGTCGGTGCCGCCGAGCTCCACGTCCGAGCCGCGACCGCCACCGAGTCGTACCCCTGCATCAGCGGGTAGAGCAGCTCCGAGGACCGAGATCGGCGTCCCGGCGGCGAATCGCTTCGAGAAGTCGTCGCGTCTCCAGCAGCCGCGCGACGGTGGCGATCCGGGTCAGGCGGCAGAATCTCGGCGAAGTCGAGCTTGGCGAGCCACTCGCCGTTGAACCGAACCTCGGTTCGCTCGCGGGTCGATGATCGTCGAGGCCTGCTCGAGGAAGCGCTGCGCGTTGCGCGTCGATCTCCTCGTCCGATGAGCACCGGGCGCGTCGCCGAGCGCCCGGACGGGTCGCCGATTCGCGTCGTGTAGTCACCCGACGATCAGCACGCCCGTGTGCCCCTCCCGCTGGAAGGCAGCCATGCGCTGGAGCGGGATCCCGTTTCCCAGGGTCACGTCCGGCGCGGTGACATCGATCCCAGCTCAGCAGAAGCGGCGTGGTCAGGACGACCTGCGGCTCGAGGCCGTACGCCTGCATGACCTCGCGACCTGCGAGCAGGTTGTAGAGCTGGTCCGTGCCGCCGAGCTCAACGTCGGCCTCGACGGCGACCGAGTCGTAGGCCTGCATGAGCGGATACAGAAGCTCGGAGACTGAGATCGGGTCGCCGGCCCTGAAGCGCTTCTCGAAATCGTCACGCTCGAGCATTCGGGCGACAGTGATCGTCCGCGCGAGTCGCACCACCTCGGCGTAGGTCAGCTTCGAGAGCCACTCGCCGTTGTAGCGGACTTCCGTCCGGTCGGGGTCGAGCACGACCATCGCCTGCTCGAGATAGGTCTTCGCGTCCGCGTCGATCTCCTCGTCGGAGAGAACCGGGCGCTCGAGCGAGCGACCGGAGGGGTCCCCGATTCGCGTCGTGTAGTCGCCGACGATGAGCACCCCGGTGTGGCCCTCGTCCTGGAACGCCCGCATGCGTTGCAAGGGGATTGCACGCCCGACGTGGATGTCCGGTGAGGTCACGTCGATTCCGAGCTTGACCCGGAGCGGCCGCCCCTGGGCGAGCTTCCGCTCGAGCTCCCCGGCAGGCAGCACGTCGACCGCGTTTTGGGTGAGCTCCGGGACTCCCATGTCCGGCTGGCGACACTACACTCCCCGGATCTTGCGTTTGCTTCGCCGCAGAGATCCAGCGGCGCCGGCCAAGAGGCGCAGGATCAGGAAGCTCCGCCTACTGGTCCTCACGGTCGCCCTCTCCGCGTTGGCGTTCTCGTCGTTCACCTTCGGCCTCGTCACGGCCGTGGCGAGCGAGGCACCCAAGTGCGACCCGGCCCGTCAGCGACACCAGGTCAACACGCGGATCTACGACTCGACCGGCCACAAGATCCTCGCCGTGCTCCGGGGATCGGAGAACCGTGTGCTCGTCGACTACGACGACATCTCGCCGCTCATGAAGCAGGCGATGATCGCCGTCGAGGACCGGCGCTACTTCGAGCATCGCGGAGTGGACATGCGGGCAATCGGCCGAGCGCTCTGGGCGGACATCCGGAAGCAGGGCGTCGTCCAGGGCGGCTCGACGATCACCCAGCAGTTCATCAAGAACTCCTGCTCCGACACCGGCCGCACGATCGGACGCAAGGTGCGCGAGGCGACCCTGGCCTGGGGCCTGGAGCAGCGCTGGTCGAAGAAGAAGATCCTCACCGCGTACCTGAACACCGTGTACTTCGGGAACGGGGCGTACGGCGTCGACCAGGCCGCGCGGACGTACTTCGGCCATCGCGCGAAGAAGATGACGCTCTGGGAGGTCGCGCTGCTCGCGGGAATTCCGGCCGATCCGAGCCGGTACGACCCGGTCGCGAACCCCCGGGCCGCGAAGCTGCGCCGCCGCACCGTGCTCCGCATCATGCTCGCGCTCGGGACGATCGACGCCGAGCAGTTCCGGCGCGCCGACCGCGAGCCGCTGCCGAAGAAGATCACGACGCCGGACACCCGCGGGCCCGGCGGTTATTTCGCGAACTACGTCACCCAGCAGCTCGTCGACCGCTACAAGACGCGGGGCGTCTTCGGCGGGGGCCTCGTCGTCCACACGACGCTCGACCTCGAGCTCCAGAAGCTCGGCCACCGCGCGATCGCCCGCTGGCTCAAAGACGACAACGGCCCGGCCGCAGCGCTCGTCGCGATCGACCCCAGGGACGGCGCCGTCAAGGCGATGATCGGCGGCTCGAACTTCCGGGAGAGCCAGTTCAACCTCGCCGTCCAGGGCGAGCGCCAGGCCGGCTCGTCATTCAAGCCCTTCGTCCTGGCCGCCGCGCTCGAACAGGGGATCTCCCCCGAGACGACGTTCGTGTCCAAGCCGACGACGATCTTCCTCGGTGACAGGTACTGGCCCGTCTCGAACTACGAGGACGAATACCTCGGCTCCGCGAACCTGAAGACGGCAACGATCCACTCGGACAACTCCGTCTACGCTCAGCTCACGGCGCTCGTCGGGCCGAAGAACGTCCGCCGCGAGGCGCAGCAGCTCGGGATCTCGAGCCGCCTGAACGACTACTTCTCGATCGGTCTCGGTACCGAGGCGGTCAATCCGCTCGAGATGGCCCGTGCGTTCTCGACGTTCGCCAACCGTGGGCGCCGCGTGGACGGCTCGATCTTCGGCAACAAGCCGCGCGCGGTCTCGTGGGTGCACCGCGTCGGCGAGAAGCGCCGAGCGAACGCTCCCGTTCAGAAGCCGGTGCTCAACCCGGAGAAGGCCGACCTCATCAACGACATCCTCCAGGGAGTCGTCCGGCAGGGAACCGGGACGAAGGCGGCGCTCCGAGACCGGCCCGCGGCCGGCAAGACGGGCACGACGGAGAACTACGGCGACGCGTGGTTCGTGGGCTACACGCCCCAGCTCGCGGTCGCAGTCTGGGTCGGCTACCCGAACGAGCTCATCCCGATGCTGACCGAGTACGAAGATGACGCGGTCGCCGGCGGCACCTATCCCGCCCTGATCTGGAAGTCGTTCATGGACTCTGCGCTGAAGCGCCTGGAAGAGGAGCCCGCGTATTTCGACCCGCCCAGCCTCCCCTATGCGGTGCCGCTGAACGTCGTGCAGCGCGGGGGCCGGATCCTCGCCGACAACGGGCTCTGCCGCGGGCCGAAGAGCGTCTGGTACTTCTCGGGCGAGACCCCGCGGGAGGCGGCCTGCAAGCCGAACGAGGTCGAGGTGCCGCGGGTCGTCGGCAACACCCTCGACGATGCCAAGGCTCGGCTGGCGGCACAGCCGCTCAGGTACGACCTGATCTACCGGCCGGCAAAGCCTGGCGAACGGCTCGACGTCGTCCTCGGGCAGATGCCGAGGCGCGGAACGCTCTCCGCCTACGACAACGTGACGCTGATCCTCGCCAAGCCCCGGTTCGGGATCGTCCCGAACGTCGTCGGCATGCCCGTCTCCCGAGCGGTGCAGCGCCTCGAGCGGCTCAAGCTCCAGCCTGCCGTCGTGGGCGGGTCGCAGATCGGCCGCGTGGTCAGGCAGAAGCCGAGAGGTGGTCGCGTCGCGGCCGCGCCGGGGCTTCCTATTCGCTTGATCGCATCGGCCGGCTGAGATAGGAGGAGCCCGCCAGGCCGTAGCGCCATGGCTGCTCCATCGCCTTCGTGATGCCGATCCGGGGGCCGACGGCGATCTTCGGCTCGGTCTCGCGGGCGAGGAGCTCGAAGGGCGGCTCGTCCAGCGCGTGGCCGTCGTAGGCCCGTGTGATGCCGAGCGCCTGGCAGAGGCGGCCCGGCCCCGCACAGAGCAGCCGCGGGTCTTCGAGCCCGCGGCGCTCTCGCATGGCTTCCAGACCGTGCGCCGGCTCGAGAGCGCGGATCAGGACGGCGCTTGCCGAGCCTTCCTCCTCGCAGACGAAGTTGAGGCACCAGTGGATGCCGTACGAGCGGTACACATAGGCGTGGCCGGGCGAGCCGAACATGGAGGCGTTGCGCTCCGTGCGTCCACCGTAGCCGTGCGCGGCGGGATCCTCGTGGTCGTAGGCCTCGACCTCGGCGATGGGGCCGCCCACGCCGTCGACGAGCAGCGTGACGCCGACCAGGTCCGGCGCGACCTCGTGCACCGACCGCGCGAAGAAGTCCTTGCGTAACGTCATTCGTCCTGCGCCCGGCGGGCGTCGTAACGGACGAGTGCAGGAAGCAGTGCGGCGACGACTGCCGTGCCGACGACGGTGAGGATCCCGCCAGAGACGATCGAGGCGCGGACGCTCGTCAGCGAGGCGACGATCCCGGCTTCGACGTTCCCGATCTCCGGCGCTCCCGCCACCTGCGCCAGCTCGATGCCCGACAGCCGGCCGCGCATCGAGTCCGGCGTCACCGTGAGCAGGATGTTCGAGCGGAGGACGGCGCTGACGTAGTCCGCGGCGCCTGCAGCCGCGAGGAAGACCATCGCGACCCAGACGGCTTCCGCGAAGCCGACGAACACGATCGCGACGCCCCACGCGGCCGCCGCGATGCAGACGCCCACGCCCTGGCGGCGGACGGTCATCATCCAGCCGGAGGTGAGCGAGGCGAGCAGCGCCCCGACTGAGGTTCCCGCGTAGAGCAGCCCGAGCGTGCCCGCGCCGCCGCCCAGCTTCTCCGCCAGGGCCGGGAAGAGCGCGCGCGGCATTCCGAAGATCATTGCGTTCGTGTCGACCGCGAAGATCCCGAGCAGCACCTTCCTCCGGAAGACGTAGCGGAACCCGTCCGCGATCGAGCGAAGGCTCGGCCGGTCGGCGTCGGGAGCAGGCGGGACCGGCGGCAGGAGCCAGATGGCAAACAGCGAGGCGCCGAAGGTCGCGATGTCGATCGCGAAGGCGCCGCCGAGGCCGACGACCGAGATCAGCCCGCCGCCCAGCACCGGCCCGGTGACGCGTGCCAGCGTGAAGATCACGTCCTCGACGGCGATCGCCGGCAGGAGCTGGTCCTCGCGGACGAGCCGCGGGGTGAGGGCGTTTCGAGCCGGGCGCTGGAATCCGTACGCGGCCGTGCCGAGTGCTTCCGCGACGAAGAGAAACCAGACGCTGGGATTCGGGAGAAGCGCATTGACGAGCAGGCCGCCGGTGACGAGCAACAGCGCGACGTCGGACAGCAGGAGCATGCGCCGGCGGTCGACGGCGTCCGCGACAGCACCGCCGTAGATCGGAACGACGAGAAGCGGAACTAGGGCGGCGATGCCAAGCAGCCCGACGAGCAGCGTCGAGCCGGTGATCTCGTAGAGCTGGAAGGGGATCGCGACCGCGGTGATCTGGCTGCCGATCGCCGAGATCCCCGTCCCGAACCAGAGCCGGCGGAAGTCGCGCGACTCGCGCAGCGGCCGGATGTCCACCGCGATGCGTGCGAACAGACTGCGCTCGGGCGGCGGCTCTCGGCCTTCCGTCAACTAGAAGAGCTTTTCGTCGTCCTCTGGCTTGGCCGTCGCTTCGAGCAGGCGCCGTGCCCGCCGGCCGAGGTCGGCGAGATCGACCCGGCCGCTCTCCGCACCTGTCGCGATCCGCTCGGCGAGGTCGAGGGCGCTGTCGATGATCTGGGTGTTCGCGGCGGCCTCCTGGCCCATCTCGTGCAGGATCGTCCGCTCCGTGCGGCCGGCGATGATCGGGTCCGGTACGCCCTCGATCCAGACGCGGGTCCGGCGGCCGCCGCCGCGATCGTCCCCCGTCAGCGGCTCGAGCGCGTAGATCTTGTCGGCGCGCGCGTACTTCCCGAACCCGAGGAAGACCATCCGGTTCCCGCCGTTCGCCATGCAGCGATTATGACCAGCCGGACGCGGGTACCCGCAGGACATGGGCGGCGAGGAGATGTCCGTCGAGCCGGGCGCGGAGATGCTCATCGGCGCTCCGGCGGACGATCCGCCGACGGAGCTGGTCGAGGCGCTGAGGGAACGAGCGCCGCACCATCCCGAGTTGCGGTCCGCCTACCTGTTCCAGCTGCTGATCGTCGTCGAGGGCGAGGAGCCTCTCCTCACGCTTGGGCTCGACCTCGACGACGGTGCAGACCTCAGGCGGATCGCGGACGACCTTGGCGGCCGAGCCGTGGAGGTCCTCGGGGACGAGGCCTCGCTCAACGTCTATCCGCTGCCCGCGGACATGCTCGAGACCGTCGCTCAGAGCGTCGACCCGTTCTACGTGCGCGACTAGGTCAGAGCCGAGCGAAGCGAGTCGACGACGTACTCCTGGTCGCCGCGCTCGATCTGCGGGAAGAACGGCAGCGCGAGCGTTCGGCTCGCGATGTCCTCGGCCACGGGGCAGAGGCCCTCGGCGAACCCGAACTGCTCCCGCATGTAGGTCTGGAGATGGATGCAGGGGACGTACTCGGCCACGTCCACCCCACGCTCACGGAGATCCGCCATCACGCGCGCCCGGTCGATCTCCGGCGCGAGCACGAGGACGTAGACGAACCAGGAACGCCTGTGGTCGGCGTCGTCCTCCGGCGCCAGCTCGACACCGTCGACGCCCGCGAGCAGCTCGGCATATCGTCCCGCCACTTCGGAACGCAGCGCCAGCGCGCGGTCGAGCTTCTCGAGCTGGGCGATCCCGATCGCGGCTTGAACGTCGGTCCAGCGGTAGTTGAACCCGAGCCGCACGTGGTTGAACCAGCCGCCGCCCTCGTAGGAGCGGCCCTGGTTCCGGAGCGAGCGGACGAGCTTCCAGGTCTCCTCGTCATGGGTGACGACCACGCCGCCCTCACCGGTCGCAACCTGCTTGTTCGGATAGAAGCCGAACACTGCTGGCGGTCCGTGCGACCCGATCGGCTTGCCTTTGTATTCCGCCCCGAGCGCCTCGGCCGAGTCCTCGATCAGTGCGAGCCCATGGCGCTCGGCGACGGCCGACAGCTCGTCGAGCTCACAGGGGTAGCCGAACATGTCCACGGCGACGATTCCCTTCGTCCGCTCGGTGATCGCCGCGTCGACCGCCGCCGGATCGAGGTTCCATGTCCGCTGGTCAACGTCGACGAACACCGGTGTGGCGCCCTCGAAGAGGAAACAGTTGGCGCTCGCGGCGAAGGACAACGTGGACGTGATCACCTCGTCGCCCTCGCCGATCCCCGCTGCGCGAACAAGCATGTGCAGCCCCGCCGTCCCGCTCGAGACTGCGGCCGCGTAGGGCGCGCCGACCCGCTCTGCGATCAGCTCCTCGAACCGGTCGATCGTCGGCCCGAGCGAGAGCCGGCCCGAGCGCAGCACCTCGAGGACGAGCTCCTCCTCGCGCTCGTCGACCCAGGGCCGCGCCAGCGGCACCCGGCGGGTGGCCTGCGTCACGCGGCCGGCGTCGGAGCCGGCGACTGCGAAGGGATCGAGGCGTACTCCAGCCAGTGCGACCAGCGCTCGCTCCCGCCGCGCACCGTGTCGAGATAGGCCTTCTGGAGCTTGAGGGTCACCTCGCCGGGCGGTCCGACCTCCTGGTCGTCCACCGAACGGATCGGCGTCACCTCAGCTGCCGTCCCGGTCATGAAGATCTCGTCCGCCAGGTAGAGGTCGGTGCGGATCAGGTGCGTCTCCTCGACCGTGTACCCGAGGTCCTGCGCGATCTGGATGATCGAGTTGCGCGTGATCCCCGGCAGGATCGAGGTGGACAGCGGCGGCGTCGTGATCTTCCCGTCCTTGACGACGAAGACGTTCTCGCCCGAGCCGTCCGCGATGTAGCCGTCGTCGGTGAGCAGGATCGCCTCGTCGTAGCCGGCGCGGTTGGCCTCGATCACCGCCAGCATCGAGTTCAGGTAGATGCCGGTTGCCTTCGCGGCGTGCGGGATCGTGTTCGCACCGACGCGCTTCCAGCTGGAGATCTTGCAGCGGATCCCGTTCTTCATCCCGTCGTCGCCGAGATACGCGCCCCACGGCCAGCTCATGATCACGACCTCGACGGGGTTCCCCGCGGTGGAGACGCCGAGCTCGCCGTACCCGTAGAACGCGAACGGCCGGATGTAGCACTCGGGCAGGCCGTTGACGCCGATCACCTGGAGGCAGGCGTCCCGGATCTGCTCGACCGAGTACGGGAGGTCCATGTAGAGCAGCTTGGCGGAGGCGTCGAGGCGCTTGACGTGGTCGGTCAGGCGGAAGACGGCCGGGCCCTGTGGAGTCTCGTAGCAGCGAATCCCCTCGAACACGCCGGTGCCGTAGTGCAGGCCGTGAGCACCCACGTGAACCTTGGCGTCGCCCCAGTCAACGAGCTCGCCGTTCATCCAGATCTTGTCGGTAGCGATCATGCGCCTCCTCCGGTTTCCCTGGGCCGAATGTTAGGCGGCCTCCGCGACAGCGTCCATCTGCTCTGCCTTCGAGAGCCGGACGAGGTCGGTGGGCGAGAGCGTCGCCATGTGGCTGGTCGAGCCCGCGCCGATCCAGACCCGCTCGTGGACGAGAAGCTGGCGGTCGACGAAGACCCTCGAGACCTTCGGCAGGGGGAACGGCGCGACCGCTCCCGGCTCGAATCCCGTCGCTTCCCGCACCTGGTCGGCGCCCGCGATTTTCGCGCGCCCGCAGCCGGCGGCCCTCGCGACTTTCGTGGAGTCCGCCCGCTGGTCTCCGGGAACCAGGACGACGACGGGAGAGCCGTCGCAGTCGAAGACGAGCGACTTCACGATCTGGCCGAGCTTGCAGCCGACTGCGCGGGCGGCGTCCTCGGCGGTCGGCGTGCCGGCTTCGAACTCCTCGATCCTGCCCTCGACCCCGCCCTGGCGGAGAAATGCGGCCACGCGCTCGACCGGCTCTGGCCAACGCGGCTCCACGATCGAAGCGTACTCAGAGACTGATCAGGCGCGCGTCGTCGAAGCCCTCGGCGCGGACGCGCTCGACCAGGCCCGGCTCCGGCTCGCTGTCCACGGAGAGCACCATCAGCGCCTTACCGCCGCGCCGCGTGCGGGACACCGCCATGTTGGCGATGTTGACGCCGGCGTCGCCGAAGAGCGTCCCGACCTTGCCGATCACACCGGGCACGTCGTCGTAGCGGAAGAGGACGAGCAGCGGTGCGAGCTCCATCTCCAGCTCGAAGCCGAGCGCGCTGACCAGCCACATTCGGTCGTCGCGGCCGATCGTCGTGCCTGAGACACGGAGTTGCTCTCCGTTCGTCCCCACGGAAACGCGGACGAGGTTCGTGAAGTCGCGACAGGCGCGCCGGCGCTGCTCCACCACCTCGATTCCGCGCTCGTCCGCGAGGAGCGGCGCGTTCACGTAGTTGACGGGCTGCTCGAAGCGGCCCTGGAAGGCCCCGTTCAGCGCGGCGGCGGTCAGGAGCCGCGTGTCGTAGTCGGCGAGGTGACCGTAGTAGGTCAGCTCGATCCGCTCCGCGCGTCCCTCTGCCAGCTCCATCGCAAGCCGGCCGAGCTTGGCCGCAAGCGGCACGAACGGGCCCAGCACCTCGAGGTCGTCGCGGCCGATCGCCGGGATGTTCACCGCGTTCGCGACGAGGCCGCCTGCAAGGGCCGCGGCGACCTGCTCGGCGACGATCACGCCGGCGCGGTCCTGCGCCTCCTCCGTGGACGCGGCGAGGTGCGGGGTGACGACCACGCTGTCGAGCTCCAGCAGCGGGCCCGTGTAAGGCTCGGCGGAGAAGACGTCGAGCGCGGCGCCGGCGAGATGGCCGGACCGCAGCGCCTCGAGCAGCGCGTCCTCGTCGACCAGCTCGCCGCGGGCGGCGTTGATGAGTCGGGCCCCCGGCCGCATCTTCGCGAAGGCCCCAGCGTCCATGAAGCCCCGCGTGTCGTCCGAGAGGGGCAGGTGGAGGGTCAGGAAGTCCGCGGCCGCGAGAACGTCGTCCACCTCGTCCGTCCTCGTCACTCCGAGCTCGCGAAAGCGATCCTTGGCGACGAACGGGTCGTGCGCGACCACGTCCATCCCGAGACCGACGGCACGGCGCGCGACCTGCTGACCGATCCGTCCGAAGCCGAGCACGCCCAGGGTCTTGCCCTCGAGCTCGATTCCGCCGTAGTTCGCGCGCTCCCACCGGCCCTGCTTGAGGGAGGCGTGCGCCTGAGGGATGTGCCGCGCCAGCGCGACGAGCAGCCCGACCGCGTGCTCCGCCGCCGAGACGACCGTCGACTCGGGGGCATTCGCGACGACGATCCCACGGCGCGTCGCGGCGTCGACGTCGACGTTGTCGACCCCCACTCCCGCCCGACCGATCACCTTCAGTCGGTCGGCACGCTCGAGGATCTCGGCGGTCAGCTTCGTCGCAGAGCGGATCACGATCGCGTCGTAGTCGCCGATCCGCTCCTCCAGCGGCAGGTCGCCGTTGACGTCGACCTCGAACTGCTCCCGCAGGAGCTCCACTCCGGCTTCTGCGATCGGCTCCCGAATGAGGACCCGGAGGCGCTCGGTCACACCCGTGAGTGTTCGAACGCCTCGAGTGCCGCGGTGATGGCGGCGCCGCGCTCGATGTCCGCGCCCAGCTCGGCGAGCACGAGCTCGACCCCGGCGAGCGCGGTCGTGATGTCGAAGACGTCGTAGTAGCCGATGTGGCCGATGCGGAAGACCTTGCCCTTCAGCGGTCCCTGACCCGGCGCGAGGACGATCCCCTGGCGGTCGCGCAGGGTCTGAACGAGCTCGCTGGAGTCGATCCCGTCGGGCGCGTTGATCGCGGTGACCACGGCCGAGCGGTCGTCGTCCGGCGAGAAGAGCTCGAGGCCCATGGCGCGGACGCCAGCGCGGCAGGCGCGGCCCAGGCGGGTGTGGCGCTCGAACGCCTGCTCCAGGCCCTCCTCGAGGAGCAGCCCGAGCGCGACGTCGAGGCCGACAACGATCGACACGGCGGGCGTGAACGCAGGGTCGAACTGCTCCTGGCGCTCGCGCGTCTCCTGCCAGTCGAAGTAGTAGCGGCCGGGTGCGTCCTTCTCGACCGCCGCCCAGGCGTCGTTCGACACCGAGACGGTGGCGAGGCCGGGAGGTGTCATCAGCGCCTTCTGCGATCCCGAGACGACTGCGTCGAGCCCCCAGGAGTCCGTCTCGAGCGGGACGGCTCCCAGGCTCGAGACGGCGTCGACGACGACGAGTGCGCCCGCCTCCTTCGCGACGGCCGCCAGGCTCTGGACGTCGGCCACGACGCCTGTCGAGGTCTCCGAATGTGTAAGGAACACGACCTTTGCCCCGCCCGTCTCGGCGAGACGCGCGGAGAGGTCGTCCGACGACGGCGTCTCACCCCACTCGTACTCGATCGTGTCGACCTCGCAACCGAACTTCTCCGCCATCGCCGCCCAGCGCTCGCCGAAGTGGCCCGCAGACACGACGACGACCCGGTCGCCCGGCCGCGTGAGGTTCGAGATCGCGGACTCCATGCCGCCGGTCCCGGACGACGTGTAGACCAAGACATCGCCCTCGGTGCGGTAGACGTCACTGAGCCGGTCGAACGTGCGCTGGAGGATCTCGCGGAAGTCCGAGCTTCGGTGGTGGATGATCGGCCGGCTCATCGCCTCCAGCACCTGGGGCGGCACCGGGGTCGGGCCCGGCGTGAAGAGGTAGCGCTTGTCGGCCACTGCCTTGGAGGCTAGCGCGTGGGTCGTACTACCCTCGCGCGGCATGGAAGCACTGCTTGCGTTTGCAGCCGCCCTGCTGGCTCTGCGCCTCGCCGGAAGACTGGCCGGCCGCTGGCGCGCGCGGCGCGCGCCCGAGCTGCTCGCGTGGGCCGTGTCGCTCGCGGCCTTCGCCCTCGCCGCCGCCGCCCTGGCCTGGGGATCGGCCGCAGGGTGGAACGATGCCTCGTTCCGGCTCTACTACCTGTTCGGCGGCCTGCTCACCGCGCTCCTGCTCGGCGCCGGCTCGATGCTCCTGCGCGGCCACCGCTGGGTAATCCCCGTCGCGCTGGTCTACGTGGGCCTTGCAACGGGCGCTGCGATCTCGGAGCCGCTGACGGCTCCGGTGTCGGGCGACGAGATCCCCGAAGCGCAGGAGCACCTCGACTACTTCCCGCTGAGGATCCTCGCCATCGCCGGAAACACCGCCGGAACGGTGGCCGTCGTCTGGGTCGCAATTGCCACGATCCGCCGCCGGCCGCTGGCGATGAGCCTGATCCTGGCCGGCGTGGCCGTTGCCGCGGTGGGAAGCGCGGTTGCCGGGCTCGGAGTTGCGCAAACTGCGGCATTTCTTGCGATATCTTCGCTTCTTCTTTACGGAGGTTTTACGATTTCCAGCGGAAAACGCGCGTCTTCGTTGCCTACGTAGGCACGCGGGTCTGCTAACAATACGCGCCGCCCGGCGGCCGAAACCGACCGGATCCAGGAATCGACGGAGCGCACGTCGGCTCCGGAGCGCACTGCGGAACATCGCGCCCGGCCCGAGCTCCGCACGAAACGGAGGCTCATCTCTTGCCCGAAAAACTCGTCGGAGTGCTCGCTGCTGTCGCACTGCTGCTCGGCCTCGCCGCCGCGACGAGCGTGCCTGCGGGCCAGGCGTCGGAGCAGGCTCGTGCCATGCCGGAAGGCAAGGTCGTCGTCCGCAAGATCAAGCGCTTCCAGCGCGCGACGTGGCGCTGGCAGCGCCTGATGGGTGTGGCCAGGACCCCGAACCGCGGCCGCTACGTCCGGACCCGGAACATCACGTTCAGGCTGCTCGTGCTGAAGCAGTGGCGCCACCGCGCGATTCGCGCGAGGGTCAAGGCGCACAACCCGCCGCACGAGCGCCACTGGCGCTGCCTCCAGCGCCACGAGGGGCCGTGGCGCGACGCACGAGATCCGTACTGGGGCGGGCTCCAGATGGATCGCTCGTTCATGCGGGCATACGCCCCGCGCCACCTCCTCCGCCGCGGCTGGGCGAACACCTGGACGCCGGTGGAGCAGATGTGGGTCGCGGAGCGCGCACTGCGGGCCGGTCGCGGGTTCTACCCCTGGCCGAACACGGCCCGCGTGTGCGGCCTGATCTAGCTCGCGGCGTCTGACAGGTAGCGCTCGAGGTTCGCGAGGACCGCCTCCCAACCGTGGGTGTGGAGGTCCCGGATCTCCTCGCCCGCGAATCCACTGTGCGTGAGCGAGACCTCCGTCCCGCCGTCGGCCTCTGCAAACTCGACGGTGACGAGCGTGTTCTCGCTCCCGGACATCTCGTCGGTCTTGCTCTCCCACGCCCACGTGTAGACGAGCCGCTCCGGCGGCTGGATCTCCTTGTACTCGCCGACCACGACGTGAGTCTCGTTCTTGTCCGTGTCGGTCATGGCGAGCCGGTAGCGGCCTCCCGGCCGGAGATCGACCTCGGCGGTCGGGGTCTCCCAGTGGGGGCCGGCGCGCCACCAATCGAGGAGCACGTCCGGGCTCGTCCAGGCCTCGAACACGCGCTCCCGCGGCGCGTCGAACCGGCGGCTCATCTGCAGAACGACGTCCTGAGCCTGCTGCGTCATGCGGTTCCTCCCTCCCCGTCGAGATAGCGCTCGACGGCGTCGAATTTGCGCTCCCACAGCTCGCGGTGCCGCTCGATCCAGCGCTCCGCCTCCGTCATCGAGCGGCCCTCGAGGCGGAGACGGTGCTCCCGGCCCTCGATCACCCGCAGGATCAGCCCCGCGTCCTCGAGCACGCGTACGTGCTTGGTGACGGCCGGCTTCGAGAGGCCCAGGCCCTTCGAGGCCTCGCCCACCGTGGCCGGCCCTTCCGCAAGCCGCTCGACGATCGTGCGCCGGGCGGGATGCGAGAGGGCGAGGAAGCTGCGATCGAGCTCGTGCGAACTGTTCACCTAAAGGTGAACTATATAGGATGCCGCGGGATGGGACGCGGAAGCAGGCCGAAAGTGCGCTGGGCGCGAGACCGCCAGCGCAAGAAGAAGGATCGCGACAAGGCGAAGGCCGCCCCGTCCGCCGAGAAGACCGCAGCGCCGCGCCGCCGCCGTTCCACGAGCTCCAGCTAGGCCGGCGGCGAGAACGGGCTCGGCGTCGCGTCGAGCTTCGGGATCGCGAAGCGGGCGATCGCGCCGAAATGCGGCGCCGGCTTGCAGGCCTGAGCGATGCCCGCGTCGCACGCGACGGACAGGAAGATGAAGGCGTCCTCGAGGGTGAAGCCCCACTCGTCGACGAGCAGTCGGGCGGCCTCCTCCGAGCAGCGCTCCAGCGCATCCGGGAAGTCCTCGGCAGTCGCGTGAGCCACCCATCGGTCGGCGAGCTCCGTCACCGGCCAACGTGCCTGCTTTCCCTTCAGGACGTCGAAGCGCGCCGTGACCTCACCGGCGATCTCGACGCCCGTGAAGCAGATCTCGCCGTCTCCCATCGAGGCGTGCATGTCCCCCACGGCGAAGAGCCCGCCCTCCTGCCGAACCGGGAAGTAGATCCTCGATCCTGGTCCGTGCATGTGGTTGTCGAGGTTCCCTCCGTGCTGGCCCGCGAGGCCGTTCGTCAAGGTCTCTCCACCCGTCGCGACACCGACGACGCCGACCATCGGCCGGGCGGGGAACCGCACCCGTTCGTTCATCTCGACCATGCCGTCCTCGACCTCTGAACACGCGGGTGACCGGCGCCTCCACCTTGTCGATCAGCTGCCCGTAGCCCGGGATCAGCGTCGCGACTCCCCACTCGATCGGGCTGACGTCGAGGATGTCCACGACGAGCGAGTCGCCTGGTTCCGCGCCCCGGACCGCCACCGGGCCCGTGGCGCTGTTCACCCGCTCGAAGTCGATCTCCGTCACCAGGTCGTCCTCGCTTCGGATCTGGCCGCTGAAGCAGTCGTTGGTCTGGAAACGGACGGTCGCGCCCGGCTCGACCTCGAGCACCGGGTCGAGGTCCGGCCCGAACGCCCAGATCACGTCCTCACGTGCGACCACGTGCTCGACGGCGGTCATCGTCCCACCGCGTAGCCCTGCATCCCGCGCGGGCTGGCGCCGGCCTTCAGCGTCCCGTTCTCGCGCCCGACCGCGCTGACGCGACCGATCGACCAGTCGCCCGCGGCCTCGACGTCGTGCCCGCGGTCCCGAAGGTCGTCCAGGACGTCGCGGCCGAACCGATCCTCGATCGACAGCGAGCGCAGCTCCACCTGCCGTGGATAGAAGGACGCCGGGAAGTGGTCGGTGTGGAAGTTGGGCCGGTCGATGGAGGCCTGAAGGTCGAGCCCTCCGTGGACATGGTTGAGGAACACGTGGAGTGACCACTGGTCCTGCTGGTCGCCTCCGGGCGTCCCGAACGCCAGATACGGCTCGCCGTCTCGGAGCGCGATGGTCGGCGAGAGCGTCGTGCGGGGCCGCTTTCCCGGAGCCGAGCGATGCGGGCAGCCCTTCCTCGAGCCAGAACATCTGCGCCCTCGTCCCGAGGGGCCATCCGAGCGCGGGGATCACCGGCGAGCTCTGGAGCCAGCCGCCGCTCGGCGTCGCGGAGACGAGGTTGCCGAAGCGGTCCGCGACGTCCAGGTGGACGGTGTCGCCCCGCGTCGGCTCGCCGGCGCCGACCGTCTCTGGCGCGTCGACGACGGTCGGGAGCCGGCCGCCGCCCGGCCGGAGCTCGCCCGAGGCCGCCTCGCCGACGAGCAGGCGCCGCTCGTCGTTGTACTCGGCGCGAGAGCAGGCGGTCGAGCGGCACGTCGACGAAGCTCGGGTCGCCGTAGAACGCCTCCCGGTCGGCGAACGCGAGCTTCGCGCACTCGACGATCGTGTGGACGTACTCGGCCGAGCCGATGCCGAGGGACGGGAGGTCGAACCCGGAGAGCAGGGCGAGTTGCTGCAGCAAGACCGGCCCCTGCCCCCACGGCCCGGTCTTGCAGACCGTGTAGCCGTGGTAGTCGTAGGCGACCGGCGCCTCGATCGTCGCCTCCCAGCCGGCGAGATCGCTGCCGGCGACGAGACCGCCGTTCGCCGCGCTGAAGCGGTCGATCTCGTCGGCGACGAAGCCACGATAGAAGGCGTCTCGAGCCCGGTCGATCCTGTCCTCGCGGCTCCCGGTGCCGGCCTCGTCGAGGATTCGCCGATAGGTCGCGGCGAGCGCAGGGTTGCGAAAGAGCGTTCCCGGCCGCGGTGCCGGGAGGTACAGCTCCGCCGACGCCCGGCCAGGTCCGCAGAAGCGGCTCGGTCCGCTCGATCGTCGCAGTGATGCCCGGGATCACCGGATAGCCGTTCTCCGCGTACCCGATCGCGTGCTCGAGCACGTCGTCGAGGTCGAGTGTCCCGAACTCGCGGAGCAGGAGCAGCCAGCCGTCGAAGGCGCCCGGGACGCAGGCGGCCGAGCAGCCCGGTCCCGGGGACGAGCTCGTGGCCCAGCTCCCGGAAGCGCTCGATGGTCGCCGCGGCCGGAGCGGTGCCCTGGCCGCAGACGACCAGGGGCTTCGCCGCGCTCGGCGCTCCACAGCACGATCGGCAGGTCGCCGCCCGGGCCCGTTCAGGTGCGGCTCGACGACCTGGAGCGTGAAGCCGGTCGCGACCGCGGCGTCGAAGGCGTTGCCGCCGCGCTCGAGCATCGCCATCCCCGTCGCGGAGGCGAGCCAGTGGGTCGACGCGACCATCCCGAAGGTGCCGCGCAGCTCGGGTCGGGTCGTGAAGCTCAGCGTCCGGCGCTCCTGCCAGCTCCGGCGAGGGCTCCACGATGCGCGGCGCCTCGGCTCCGCGACGTACCAGGTGGCACGCCACGAGGTGCCCCTTCCCGGTGACGTCGACCAGCGGCGGCTCCTCGTCCGTCGAGCGCGGGCGCCGACTCGTGCTCGAGCGGGCACCGTGTCCGGAACCGGCACCCGGAGGGAGGCTCGATCGGGCTCGGGATGTCTCCCTCGAGCACGACGCGGCTCCGGGTGCGCTGAAGATCCGGGTCCGGCTCGAGCGCAGCGGAGAGGAGCGCCTGTGTGTACGGATGCTGCGGCCGCGCGAAGAGCTCCTCGCGCGGCGCCACCTCGACGATCTTGCCGAGGTACATCACCGCGACGCGGTCGCACAGGAACTCGACGGTCGCGAGATCGTGGCTGATGAAGAGGCACGAGAACCCGAGCTGAGCTCCGCAGGTCGCGCATCAGGTTGAGGACGGAGGCCTGGACCGAGACGTCCAGAGCCGAGACCGGCTCGTCCGCGATCAGCAGGCTCGGGTTGACGCTGAGTGCCCGGGCCAGGCCCACGCGCTGCCGCTGACCACCGGAGAGCTCGTGCGGATAGCGGAACCGCAGCTCCGGCCGGAGGCCGACGGAGTCGAAGAGCTCGACGACGCGCTTGTCGATCTCGGAGCGCCTGGCCAGCCGGTGGAGGCGGATCGGCTCCCCCACGATCTGTGCGCAGGTCATGCGTGGATTGAGCGAGGAGTACGGGTCCTGGAAGACGATGTGCATCCGGCGCCGGTGAGGTCGCAGGCTGCGGCGCGACAGGTGCGTGATGTCGGCGCCGTCGAGCCGGATCGTCCCGTCCGTCGGCTCGTAGAGCCGGTTGACGCAGTAGCCGACCGTCGTCTTCCCGCTGCCCGACTCGCCGACGAGGCCGAGCACCTCCCCTGGAGCGATCGAGAACGACACGCCGTCGACCGCGTGGACGACGCGGCCGCCGCCGGCCACTCCCTGGCCGACCGTGAAGTGCTTGACCAGCCCGTCGACTTCGAGCACCGGCTGCAACGCGTCCGTCATCGCTCTCCCGGATGGAAACACGCCGACGGCATGGTCTTGCCGAACCTCGCGGAGCTCCGGCACCGCCGACCACGACTGCTCGTCTGCGCGCGAGCACCGGTCCGCGAACGCGCAGTGCGCGGGAAGCTCGGCGAGCGAGGGCACGCGGCCCGGAATCTCCTGGAGCCGGCCGTTCCGCGCTGCGCGCGCCCGCGGAACCGCCCCGAGCAGCCCGATCGTGTACGGGTGCTGCGGGTGGGCGAAAAGGTCTTGCACCGGCGCCTCCTCCGCCTTCCGGCCGGCGTACATGACCACCACGCGGTCGGCGAGGTCTGCGACCACGCCCAGGTTGTGCGTGATCAGGATGATCGCGGTGCCGAGCCGCTCTCGAACTTCGCGCAGGAGGTCGAGGATCCCGGCCTGAATGGTCACGTCGAGCGCCGTCGTGGGCTCGTCGGCGATCAGGATCTTCGGGTCGCACGCAAGCGCAATCGCGATCATCACCCGCTGGCGCATCCCGCCGGAGAGCTGGTGCGGGTACTCCTCGACCCGGCGGCTCGGGTCCGGGATGTGCACGAGATCGAGCAGCTCCACCACCCGCGCCCGGGCCTCACGCTTGGACACGTTCATGTGCTCCTTCACGACCTCCTCGATCTGGCGTCCGATCCTGAACACCGGATTCAGAGAGGTCATCGGCTCCTGGAAGACGAACGAGATCTGCCGTCCACGGACCTTCCGCAGGCGAGACCCGGCCGCTCCGAGCAGCTCGTTCCCCTCGAGGAGCACGCTCCCGGAGACGCGCGCCGTCTTCGGGAGGAGGCCGAGGATCGAGAGGGCCGTCACGCTCTTCCCGCAGCCGGACTCGCCCACGATTCCCAGGACCTCGCGCGGCTCGAGGGTCAGCGACATGCGGTCGACGGCATGGACACTGCCCTCGTCCGTGTCGAAGCGGACCGAGAGGTCACGGACGTCGAGGAGGGCCTCGGTCAACGCTCGGTCTTGGGATCGAGGACGTCGCGAAGGCCGTCGCCGAGCAGGTTGAACGCGAGTGCGACGATCACGATCGCGAGGCCCGGGTAGACGGCAAGGCTGGGCGCCTCGTTCAGGTACGGCTGGGCGGCGTTCAGCATCACGCCCCACGACGGAGTGGGCGGTTGTACGCCGAGGCCGAGGAAAGACAGGACCGCCTCGCCGATGATTGCTGCAGGGATCGTCAGCGTCGCCTGCACGAGGAGCGTGCTCGTCATGTTCGGAAGGATGTGACGTCCGATGATGACCGCGTCGTTCGCGCCGTTGGCGACCGCGGCGCGGACGTAGTCCTCCTCCCGGAGCGCGAGCGTCTCGCCTCGGGAGATCCTGATGAGCGGCGGAATGGCCGCGATTCCCAGCGCCAGTGTCGCGTTCAACAGGGAAGGGCCGAGGATCGCCGCGAGGCCGACGGCGAGGATGAGGAACGGAAAGGCGAGCAGCACGTCGGTCACCCGCGCGATCACCGTGTCGAGCCAGCCTCGGTAGTAGCCGCCGATCAGCCCGATCGGCACCGCCACGACCATCGCGAGGACGGTCGCCAGGAACCCCGCCTGGATCGACGCGCGCGCGCCCCAGATGATCCGAGAGAGCGTGTCGCGTCCTAGATCGTCGGTCCCGAGCAGATGCTCGCGCGACGGGCTCGCAAGCAGCGCGTTGAAGTCGGTCTCGTCCGGTGAGTACGGGGCGACCCATTTCGCGAACACTGCGGCGAGGATCGCTCCCGTGACGATCAGGAGCGAAGCGACGGCCGCAGGCCGTCGCAGAAAGCGCCGGCGCATGATCCTGCGGCGCCGCGCCCTGGGTCCCAGCGGTTGCGCTTCGACGTAGCTCAATTGGAGGTTCCCGCGACCCGGATGCGGGGGTTGATGAGCGAGTACGCCACGTCGACGAAGAGATTGATGACGACATAGCCGACGGCGACGACGAGCACGACACCCTGGAGAAGCGCGTAGTCGCGCTGCGCGATCGAGTCGACGGTCAGGCGTCCGAATCCGGCGATGCCGAAGATCTGCTCGGTCACGACGGCGCCAGAGATCAGGGCGCCGAGCTGAAGGCCGATCACTGTCGTCACCGTGATCAGGCTGTTGCGGAGCGCGTGCTTCCCGACGACGGACCACTCGCTGAGCCCCTTGGCGCGAGCGGTCCGCACATAGTCGGCGCTGAGCGACTCGAGCATCGCCGACCGCATCTGGCGCATCAGCACCGCGGCCAGGCCGGTGCCGAGCACGATCGCCGGCATCAGCATGTGCTTGAGGTTCTCCACCGGATCCTCACGGAAGGGGACGTAGCCGCTCGCCGGCAGCCAGTTCAGGTTGACCGCGAAGACGATGATCATCAGCAGCCCGAGCCAGAAGTGCGGCACCGAGAGGCCGAGCAGGGCGGTCGTCGTCGCCGCGTAGTCCGATGCCTTTCCACGTCGCACGGCGGCGATCACGCCTGCCGTGATCCCGAGCACCATCCCGATCAGCATCGCCAGGAAGGTGAGCTCCAGCGTCAGCGGAATCCGGGTGACGATCGTCTCCGCAACCGGCAGCCCTCGCGTGTCGGTTCCGAGATCGCCCTGGAGCGCGAGCCCGACCCAGTTCACGTACTGAATCGGGAGCGGATCGTCGAGCCCGTACTTCTCCCGGATCGCGGCGAGAACCTCGGGATCCCGGTCCTCGGCCGCGTACGCGAGGGCCGGGTCGCCCGGGATCGCGCGCACGCCCACGAAGACGAGCACGCTGGCCAGGAAGACGACGATCAGGGCGGCTCCGGACTTGCGCAGGATGAAGACGCCCATGATCGTCGTCTCGAGTTCCTAGATCACCTGTACTCGGCGTAGTAGGCGCGGATCAGCCCGTCGCCGTACTGTCGCACGCCCTTCACGTTCGCAGTCACCCCGTGGCGGTTGACCGGGTGCCAGAGGTAGATCAACGGCAGCTCCGTCCGCAGGACGCGGAACGCGGCGCGGTACAGCGTCTTCCGTGCCCTTTCCGTTGCGGCCTTGCGGGCGTTGTCGAGCAGGAGGTCCATCCGTCCAGCTCCCCACCCGAGGTTGTTCAGCGAGCCCTTCGAGTGGACGAACTGGTAGATGTTGCCGTCCGGGTCGACACGTCCGGACCAGCCGATCGCGAACGCCTCGTAGTTGCCCTGGTCCTGCCGCCGGAGCGCGGTCACGAACTCGGTCGGCTGCAGATCGACCTGGAAGCCCGCTTCCCTCGCCAGCGACTGGATCACCTGGCCGAGACGCGCCGCGACCTGGTCCGTGCCGATCATCAGCCGAACACGGATCGGCGTCGACATTCCCGTGCTCCTGATCAGCGAACGGGCCCGCGACAGGTTGCGCGCCGGACACTTGATCGACGGGTCGTAGTAGGGGCTCGCCGGCGGAACGGGGAGACATCCGGGCAGGACGGTCCCTCCGAACACGACGCGGTTGATCACCTTCCGGTCGAGCGAGAGCTCGAACGCCTGCCTCAGCGCCCTGCGGGCGGCGAGCGGCGCGCCGGTGTTCTCGAACGGCTTCCCGATCCCGTTCTTGTTCCCGATGTTGATCGAGATCCCCTGGTAGCCGATCGAGGTCGCCTTCAGGACGCGCAGGCTCCGGTCCCGCTGGATCGCAGGCAGGTCGGTCGAAGCGATGCGGTCGAGCACGTTGATGTCGTGCGAGCGCAGGTTCGCGGCGCGTGCGCTCGTGTCGGTGATGATCCGGAAGACGATCCGGTTCAGCTTCACGCGACTCCGGGCGTAATAGAACTGCGACTTGTCGAGGACGATCCGGTCTCCGGCCGTCCGGCTCGTGAACTTGAACCCGCCGACGCAGACCGGGGCCGACGCGAAGCGCGTCCCGAGCTGGGCGAGCGCCCTCGGCGACATGATCATCCCGGCTCGGTCCGCGAGCTGGGCCGTCAGCGGCGAGAAGCGTGCGTTGAGCCTCAGCCGCACCGTGTAGTTGTTCACGACCTGTACGGCGGTGATCGGCGAGATCTCGCTGGCTCGGGCCGAGCCCGCCAGCGTCCTGTGCCGGTCGAGCGAGGTCTTCACCGCTGCGGCGTTCAGCGGCGATCCGTCGTTGAAGCGGATACCGCGGCGGATCCTGATCGTCATCGTCTTCTTGTCGCCCGAGAGGCTCGGCAACGCGGCAGCCAGCTGCGGAACGATCTGAAGCCTCGCGTTCAGGTCGTAGAGCTTCTCGCACATGTGCAGAAAGACCATCCGCCCGACGAAGGTCCGCGCGAGCGTCGGGTCGAGCGCGTCGGGGTCCTCTGCCAGGCCGATCGTGAGCGTCCCGCCCGTCCGCGTACCGGAATCGACAGCGCCGCCCGCGCCGGTGGCGAGCAAGCCCGTAGCCACGAGCGCGATCACGGCGAGTGCACTCCGCGTCCTG
>CAVTCN010000003.1:0-61653 GCA_963733215.1 uncultured Actinomycetes bacterium | reverse complement strand
CTTCCTGTTGGATTCGCAGGCCAGGGGTCCCGGCGCTGCTTCGACTGAACCCATTCAGCCGTGTCGCGCGCGCCGATCCGCACCGCAGAGGGGTAGGCGGGACCACCCCTTCGGCTCACTTGGCCACCGGCCGCACGGCGACAATCGAGGTGTGGCGGACTGCGTGCAGGTCACGCGTGCCGACGGCCAGCTCGTCTGCCGTTGCCGCGTCGCCACGTGGTTCGGGGAGTGCGAACGCCTCGGTCTAGCCGAGGGTGACGTCCTCCGCGAGCTCGCGGTCTAGCGCTGTAAGCCGGAGCGCCTAGTAGACGAGCCGGCGGGCGCCGACGTAGACGCCGCCCCAGTAGCCGCGCAGGCTCTCGATTCTGACCGTGGAGCGGCTGTTCGGGGCGTGGATCATCTTGCCGCGGCCGATGTACATGCCGACGTGGCCGAGCCGATTGAAGAAGACAAGGTCGCCGGGGTGAAGGTTGCTGGCCTTGACGCGATGGCCGCGGTGGAACTGGCCGGCGGCGACCCGCGGCAGGCGGATGCCGACACGCCCGTACACATACCTGACGAGCCCCGAGCAGTCGAAGCCCGACCGGGGTGACGAACCGCCCCAGCGGTAGGACACGCCCAGGTAGCGCTTCGCGATCCGGACGACCCTCTTCGCCTTGCGCTCGACCTTCTGCTCGTGCGTCAGCCGCTTGCGCTTCTTGCGCGGAGGCTTCGGGTGCTTCTTCTTCACCTTCGCCGCGACGACCTTCGAGGGGCCGTGCACCTTCGCCTCTGCCTCGATCTTGGGGACGCAGCAGAAGAGCACCAGTGCGAGCGCGAACGCGAGAACGGGTTTTGTCAGACGGAGGCTCATTCGAGTGGGGCGCGGCGGCGGTCTCGCGCAGGTGACGGCTTGCAACGAGATCAGGGCTGCCAGTCCAGGTGACGGCCGTCGCTCGTTGTGTGCCGAGCGCGACTCTCGTCGGACGACCCCGAACTAACCTCGGTTTCACGGGAGCGCTCGCCCTCCCTCGAAAGGGGTATTCCCTGGTGGGGCGTCGAGTTCGAGCTAGGCCGGAGCCAGCGCCGTCAGATCGTGCTCGTACGCGTACCGGAGCGCTTCCGTCCGGCTGTTGATCCCGAGCTTCCGATAGACGTTGCGAAGGTGGAACTTGACCGTTTGCTCGCTCAGCCAGAGGCTGGCTGCGATCTGCTTGTTCGTGTGCCCGTGGGAGAGCTCTGCCAGCACCGCGACCTCCTTCGCCGACAGGCCTCCCGGCAAGGTTGCCGGCGCGGCGCCGTTGGGACCGGCCACGGGGAGATGGATGACCGTCTTCTCGACGATCTGGCGGATGGCGCCGGGCAGGTCGTACGGATTGACCGACTTGAGGATGTAGCCACTCGCCCCGCGCCGGAAGGCCGATTCGATCACCTGCTGATCCTCGACCGCCGAGAGCATGGCGACCTTCACCTGCGGGTAGTGCTTCGCCAGCGCCGCGAGACACTCCAGGCCGTCGGCGCCCGGCAGTTGCACGTCGAGGAGGACGAAATCGGCCTCGACCTGTCGCATGAGGGGAAGCAGGTCGTGTCCGTTCGCGACCTCACCGACCAGCTCGACGTCTTCGACGCCGTCGAAGACGAGCTTGATCGCATCCCGCATCAATGCGTGATCCTCCGCGAGGATCACCCTGATCGTGCCCATAGCGCCGCATACCTCCCCTTGCCGCAAACCCCCAAAGGGGACGTCCTCGCATTGTGGGTCATTGCCGCAGACGTTCGCCCCCCAAATGGCTAGGTTTCCGGCGCGGCTAGCGCCTGAAGCGGGCAGCCAGAACAGCGCCGAGCAAGGCGCCCGCGATCAGCAGCTGCATCTCAGTGGTCAGGCCGCCCGGCCGGTGCCAGCCCGGGATCCGGTGGCTCGGGAAGAGCTTGCGCCCTCCCGGCCGCGGAAGCCGAACCACGTGCTCGATGTCGGGCACCGACGAGGCGATCGCCCCGACCGTCGCGGAATCGAACGGCCCGCGCACGAGGGCGAGGGCGAGGACGCCGGCGACGCCGCTGCCGATCTCGAAGCGCCTCGAGTCGATGTCCTCGTGCGGCACGCGGTCGCCGTAGAAGTGCAGGACGGGCCCGAGCACCGCAGCCGCGACGGGCGAGCGAACGAGAGCGCCGCCCAGGGCTCCCGTGGCAATGTGGAGCGAGACGATCATGCGGGCGAAGCTTGTCGGAATCAACCATGTCGCGCTGGAGGTCGGGAACGTCGAGGAGGCGCTCGAGTTCTACGGCCGCATCTTCGAGCTCTCGCTGCGCGGCCGAGCCGGACGCATGGCGTTCGTCGACATCGGCGACCAGTTCGTCGCGCTCGCCGAGGGCCGGCGCCAGGCACCTGACGACCACCGCCACTTCGGGCTCGTCGTCGACGACAAGGAGCGCGCGCTCCGGGCCGCCCAGGAGGCGGGAGCCGACGTCGCGGCAACCGGATCCGCGACCCGTGGGGCAACAACGTCGAGGTGGTCGCGCTACGAGGACGTCCAGTTCACGAAGGCGCCGGAGATCCTCCAGGGCATGGGCCTCGACGGGCTCGAGAAGACCGAGCAGGCCCGCGAGGAGCTGCGCTCCAAGGGCCTTGGCTGAGCCCGGGATCCGACCTTGGGTGCGCGATGACGCCGAGGCGACGATGCCGCTCTTCCGGGAGCTCTGGGCAGAGGAGGTCGTCACCTCGGTGGGCCTCGTCCACTGGATCGAGCAGCAACCCGAGCGGGCCGCGATGCGCGCCTGGGTAGCCGAGGCCCGCGGGGAGATCGTCGGGTTCGCCAACTCGCGTCTGCGCTGGGCGCTTCAGGCGGAGGGGATCGCGGGCATCTGGTCGGGTGTGCTGCCCGCCTTCCGCCGTCGCGGCCTCGGGACGCGCCTCTTCGAGACGGCCGCCGAGCACATCGTCCGGCAAAGCGCCCGTAGGCTCGAATCGACCGTCCGGGACGACGAGCCGGACGCACGGGCGTTTGCCCGGCGGCTCGGGTTCGAGGAGGGACGGAGCGAGCAGTACTGGGAGCTGGAGGTCGGCTCCGCGGCCGACGCGAAAGCCGAGTTCGCGGGCGAAGTCTCGGTCGTCCGGTTGCGCGAGGTGCGCGACCGCGAACGCGAGCTCTTCGAGTTGTACGACGCCGCCGAGCGGGACATGCCCGACGACTACACGCACGCGATGGCGTTCGAGGACTGGCTCCCCGAGACGCTCGGCAACCCGGAGCTCGACCTCGACCTGAGCGCCGTCGTCCTCGTCGGCGGCCGGCCGGCGGCCTTCGCCTGGCTCACCTCCGACCGGGAGGGAGCTCGTGCCGCGAACGAGATGACCGGCACGGCGCCGGACTTCCGCCGGCGTGGGCTTGCGCGCCTGGCGAAGGAGGCGACGATTCGCTGGGCGGCCGAGGCCGGGATCCGGACGATCGTCACCTCCAACGACACGACGAACTCCGACATGCTCGCGCTGAACGAGCACCTCGGCTACTGCCCGTCAGTGCTCCGGATCAGCGTCGGGAAGGACCTCTAGACGGAGGCCATCCCGGGGCGGAGCGAACCGAGCCGCGTCGCGATCACCGAGTCCGCGACCTCGGCGCTTGCGTCGTGTCCAGTGACCGCCGCGATGAAGTCGTCGCGGTCGAGCGCAAAGAGGTCGACGTCTCCCTTCGCCCGCACCGTGGCCGTGCGCGGAACGTCCCGCAGGAGCGCGATCTCGCCGAAGTAGCCGCCCGGACCTGTTTCCCGGACGACGCGCCCGTCGATGACGATCTCCACGTCGCCGTCGGCGACGATGTAGAAGCGGTCGCCGACGTCGCCTTGCCTGAAGAGCTCCTCGGCCGATGCCAGCCGCATCGGGCTCAGCACCTGCGCAAGGCTCTCCTGTGTCGGCTGCGGCAGCGGCGCGAACAGCTCGATGCCTCGGAGCAGCTCGAGCTCCCGCTCCGGGACGGGCACCGCGTCGAGCTGGGCGAGCCGCCGGCGGAGAAGCGTGGCCAGGATCGGCAGCAGCGCGCCGGTAATCAGCAGCGCGCCGCGGATGTCCACCGCGGCGATGAGTAGCGGCGCCACGATCGAGCCGATCCCGATCGTCGCAACCCAGAGACCCTGGACGGCGCCGAAGGCGCGGGCCAGCACGTCGTCCGGCACCGCGCGCTGGAGGAGCGTGAACGCCGACACGTCGACGAGCGTGTTCCCGAGCCCGACCACTGCAAGGAGCAGGAGCGCCATGACGGGGTTGGGAAAGACGCCGATCAGCGCGATCGGGATGCCCCACAGGACGATTCCGACGAGGAAGTTGGACGACAGGCGCCGTCCGATCAGCAGCGCCGAGACCAGCGCCCCGATCAGCCCGCCAATCCCCACGGCCGAGTTGAGGAACCCGACTCCGTCCTCACCCAGGTCGAGCAGCTGCAGCGCCGTGACGACGATCAGGACGTTGAGCGCGCCGGCGACGAGCGTCTGCGCGGCGAGCAGCGTCACCAGGACGCGAAGCCCGGGCTCGCGGAAGATCGTGACGAAGCCGGCCGTGAACTCGTGCCAGACGGCGTCTCGCCGCTCGCGGGGCTCGGGCTGCGTCTCGACCCGGACGCGGCTGACCAGTACCGCGGCGAGCAGGAAGGCAGCTGCGGTGGCCCCGAAGACCACCTGCTCGCTGGTCGCGGCCAGCAGCACGCCGCCGATCGCGGGGCCGCCGAAGATCCCGAGGCTCTCGATCGTGCTCGAGGTCACGTTGGCGGCCGTCAGCTCCTTCGGCGTCTTCGCCACCGTCGGGAGCAGGGCCGCCTGTGCCGGACGAACGGCCGAGTACGCGATGGCGACCAGGCCGGCGAGGACGTAGACGACAACCGGCGGAGCCCTCCAGCACGACCACCGCGGTCGTGGCCGCCAGGAGCACGGCGCGAACCAGCTCTGCGACGACGATCACGCGCTCGCGCCGGTACCGATCGCCGAGGACCGAGGCGAACGGCGAGGCGACCGCGGATGGGAGGAACCGGACGAGGCCGACCAGGCCGACCGCGGCGGCGCCGCCGTCGCGGTACGCGTACACCGCGAGCGCGATGCCGTAGGCCCAGTGGGCGATGATCGACGCCGCCCAGGCCCCCTCGATCCGCCGGATGTTCGGATTCGCGAAAACCTGGCCGAACGAGCGTGCAGAGTCCTCGAAGCGTCTCCGCAGCGCTCTCACGCCGCGCAGCATCCCACGGCCGACTGTGTTTTTCGACTCGAACGTGGGAAGATTCCGGTGCGAACCGCCGTCTTGTTGTTCAAATGCGGTCGACCAACGTGAAAGGAGACCAGGGAATGTCGGAGGATCAGAGGGATCAGAGGGAGCGGGCCGACGAGGCCACTCGTGCCGATCAGGTCGAGGCGCACCAGATGGAGCAGGTCGAACAGGTGGAGAGGGCCGACGCGCCCGCCGCCGCTCGCAACGACGAGGGCGACGACGTCTTCGCGCACCAGATGGACCAGGTCGAGGCGATGGACCAGATCGAGCGGCACGACGCACCCGACGCCTAGACCGAGATATTTCCGCGTTGCCTGAGGCCGGGGACATACCCCGGCTTCAGTGTTTGAAGAGCGCCTCCAACGAGCGGAGCAGCTCGACGCCGGCGGCGCGGCGCTGCCCGTCGAGCTCCTCGAGGTTCTCGGCGACCCGCGCGAGGAGCGCGGAGTCGGTGTCCGCGTCCTCGAGCACCGCCTTGGCGCGGCGCGCCTTCCGGAGCAGGTCGAGCGCGATCGCCGCCTGGTTCCCGAAGAGGCCCAGGAGCTCCATCTCCTCGAGCGAGAACCGCGACTGCTGCGGCCGGTCGAGCACGTAGAGCACCCCCAGGGGCTCCTCTCCGTGGATCAGCGGAACGCACATCAGCCCCTTCGGGACAAACCCCGTCTTCTTCGCCGCATCCTCGGCGAAGCGCGGATCCTGCGAGACGTCGTCGAGGACGATCGGCTGCCGCGTCACGAGCACCCAACCGCCGATGCCCGTGCTGGACGGCAGGCGCTCACCGATCAGGTTGTCGGAGCCCTCGCCGGCGACCGCCTCGAAGACGAGCTCGTCCGTCCGCTCGTCGTAAAGGAGGACGGAGGAGGCCTTGGCGTAGAAGATCCCGCGCGCAACCTCGACGGTCGCCTGCAGCAGCGCCCGGTGCGAGTCCTCCGAGGCGAGCACCCCCGCGGCGACCGCTGCGCGCAGCCCCTCATCAGTCATCGCGATCCTCCACGTTGTTCGCCGTCAGGTAGAGCGCGCTCTTGAGCTGGAACGGCGTCAGCTCCGGGTGCTTGCCGAGGATCAGCGCGCAGATCCCGCTCATGTGCAGGCGTCGCGAAGCTGTTCCCGGTCGAGCGGGCCCTGGCCTTGCCGAGCCACGCGACCTCGACGTCGACGCCCCGCGCGAAGAACTCCACCGGTGGATTGGGGTTGTAGTAGAAGGTCTCGGCCCCGGTCTCCTCGTGGCTGCCCACCGAGATCACGGACGAGAACCGCCACGGGTAGCTCTCGACCGGCATGTTGTGCGCCGAGGCGACGAGCACCGTCCGGCGGAAGTACGCGAGGTCGGCGACCTCGTGGAGCAGGCCGGCGAACTGGCTCTTCGTCGTCGACAGGCTCATGTTGATCACGTCGAACCCGTGCTCGACCGCCCAGCGAAGGCCGCCGAGGAGCGCCGTCCCGCTGCCCGTGAATCCCGCGCCGAGGACGCGGACGCTGTAGAGCTCGCAGTCCTTCGCGATCGAGCGGACGATCCCCGCACATGCCGTTCCGTGGCCGCAGAGGTCGCCTTCGACGTCGTCGACGACCGAGATCTCGTCGCCCTCCCCCACTTCGACTGCGACGGCGCCCGCGAGCTCGCCGACGTCGGGATGGTCGGCCTCGATCCCGCTGTCGAGGATGCAGACCTTCACGCCCTTGCCGGTCGACCCGCCCCACGCCCACTCACGCGTGACGCGGCCCGGCCACTCGGTCGGCAGCGCGAGGGACTCTGCGGTTCCCGCGGGGAGGCTCCACGCCGGGAGCGGGCGCTCTGGTGCCGGCTCGGCCATAGAGCGATGTTACGCCGCGCCCAGTGTTTGGACGGCCTGGCGGGCGGCGGTCGAGGCGGTCTCGCCCAGCCGCCTGGCCTGCTCGGTCCGCTTGTCCCCGGCGGTGATCGTGAGGTTGACCTTGACGAGGCCGGCGGCGGCCCAGGTCGCCGCCTCCGCCAGCAGCGCCGCGGCGACGGCGTCCGCACGGCGGGCCTGCGTGCCCCGGTCGGCGACGAGCGACGCCAGGCAGGCGGCGTCGGCCCCTGCCTCCGCGATCGCCATCGGGACCTCGGCAGCGCGCCAGAGCGCCGCGCCGACGGCCATGTCCCGGACGACGGGCTCCACGCGCTCGGGCAGCGTCATCGACACGAGCGCTTCCTCGTAGGCCTCGGCGTCACGCTGTGCGAGCGGTGAGATCCGCTTCCGGATGCGCTCCGCCTGCGCCACGGCCGACCCCGCCTCGGGCCAGTCGCCCGATGCGCGGGCGACCATCGTCGTCAACCCGGCGGAGATCGCCACGGCGAGCGCGGCCGCCGTCCCGCCGCCGGGCGTCGGATCCTCGGAGGCTACGGCCTCGAGGAAATCGCGCAGGGAGAGATCGAGAAGGTCGCCCGTGGCTTCCACGGGCTGGATTTTGCGCTACTTGTCGAGCCGGCGGCGCAGGATCTCGATCGTCTCGGCGTGCGCGACCACGTCGGCCTCCTCCAGGGCGGCCTCCGGATCCTCGATCACGCGACGGCGGTAGTCGTCGTCGGCGTCGGCACGCTCGACGATCTCGTCGAGTCCCCGCCGGGCGAGCGGGATGTCCTGCGCGGCCTTGACCCAGTTTTCGGGGGCGGGCGGGAGCGCGCTCAAGATCTCACCAAGCATTTCTTCGTCGTACCTGGGCATAGTTGTCACCAAAGCTCAGGACGCGGGAGCGCCGAGATTTCTTCCCTCCATTTCGACGCGCAACTTGGTCAGGCAGCGGGAGATGCGGCTCGCGATGGTGCCTGAGGGGATTTCGAGGGCGTCGCCGATCGTGTGATAGCTCTCGTCCCGGGCGAAGAAGCGATCGAGGATCTCCTGGCAGTTGTCGGGAAGCGTCGAAAGAGCCTCGTGCAGCGCCAGGGACTCGTCCAGCCGCGCAATCGTGTCGTCGGCGTCGGCGATCTCGACGTCGTCGTCGAGCTGCTCGGCCGAGCCGGCCCGCAGCCGGTCGATGCAGAGCCGCCGCGTCAGCTGTGCGAGCCAGGGGCGGATCGCCTCGTCGTCACGCAGCTTGTGCAGGTGCTCGTAGGCGCGGGTGAAGACCTCCTGGAAGACATCTTCTGCGTCGTGCTCGGGGAATTTGAAGCCCTGAACGGCGATCGCGTAGACGTAGCGGGAGAAGCGGTCGACCAGCTCGCGCCAGGCGTCGTGGTCGCCGGTGCGGCACCGGGCGACCAGCTGAGCGTCGGTCAGCTCCACGCGCAGACCCATCGCCTGAACCGCATCCATCAGCCATAGCTTACGATCAGGGCAGGGACGGCTCCAGGAAAAGGTTGCGCCACGCCGTCCACCAGTCGTCGGCGCGGACGACGATCGACCGCGGGCCCGTGATCTCGACGCCGGCTCGGCCACGGTACTTCTCGACCTCGCCCGTGCCGACGAAGTCGACCTCGATCTCGGCGGGGCGGCCCGGGTCGTAAGGCTGCACGGCGCTCAGGTCCTTGAGCGCGCGCCGCGCGCCCTCCTCGATCACCTCGCGGGCCAGCTGGGGGGCGAGGTTTCGCGCCGCCCGTGAGCCGAGCCCTTTCTTCACCGCGACCGTGGTCAGCCCGTCGCCGAGCAGCTGCTTGGCCTCGCGGCAGGCGGCCTCGTCTCCCGTGACGAGCAGGACGGGACACCCCCAGTTCCCGCACATCGCGGCATTGATGGCCGACTCGCCCACGAGGACGCCGTTGAAGCGGAGGTTGTGCCACTCGCGGCCGGACACGGTGTGGTTCATGACCCCGTCCGGCGTTCCCGCCATGGCGTGCATACCGACGAGGAGGCATGCGTCGCAGCCTCCCTCGAGGAACTCCGTGTACTGCGTCCAGCTGGACTGGACGACGTACTCGCAGGCGGGGTCGAGCATGTCGTGCACGAGTGAGTTGAAGCTCCAGGCCTTGCCCGCGCCGTGGTGGTCCATGACGACGATCTCCTTCGCCCCTGCGGCCTTCGCGCCCCGGACGGCGGCGTTGATCTCCTCCGTGTAGAGCTTGCGACCCTCCTCGTACATCTCGTGGCCGCCGAGTGTCTGCTCCGGGCGGATGATTCCGGCGACTCCCTCCATGTCGCTGATGATGTGAACGCGCATGGCTGTAGTTTCACAATGTGGAAACCGGCCTGCGCGGCAAGCGCGTCCTGGTGACCGGCGCCTCGGGAGGGATCGGCTCCGCGTGCGTGGCGGCGTTCCTCGCTGAGGGAGCCGAGGTCGTTGCGCACTACCACCGCGGCCGCGAGCGGGCGGAGGCGCTCGGCGACGTCAGGCTCATCCAGGCGGACCTGACCCGGGAGGACGAGGCCGAGCGGCTGTTCGAGGAGGCCGGCGAACTGGACGTGTGCGCCGCGGTCGCCGGGGTCTGGCCGTCGGAGGACGCGCCGGTCTGGTCGCTGCCGCTCGAGCGCTGGGAGCAGACGCTGCGCGAGAACCTGACCTACGACCTTCCTCACGGCGCGCGGGTTCCTTCGCTCGGTCGAGCGGACCGGCCACGGGAGCCTTGTTCTCGTCGGCTCGACGGCCGGCATCTTCGGCGAGGCGGGTCACGCCGACTATGCGGCGGCGAAGTCGGCCGTCGCCTACGGGCTCCTGTTGAGCCTGAAGAACGAGATCGTGCGGATCGCCCCGGCGGGGCGGGTCAACTGCGTCTGCCCGGGCTGGACGAAGACGCCGATGGCGCGGCCGGAGGTCGACGACCCGGAGGTGATCGACCGCGTCACGCGGACGATGGCCCTGCGCAAGATCGCGACGCCCGAGGACATCGCCCGCCAGGTGGTGGTCCTGAGCTCGGACGAGCTCTCAGGCCACGTCACCGGCCAAATCGTCGTCGTCGCGGGCGGCATGGAGGGCCGGACCCTCCACTAGGGGCGTGTCCTGGGGTCAGACCCCAAGACACGGCGGCGAAGGACACCACCGCCGCATGATCTGTGCGTTCGGCGTTGCGTCACTGGCCTCCCGAGACACGTCTTGGTGTCAGACACCAGGACACGGCCGAAAGGGACAAGGAGACGGTGCGCCGCCGCGCCGCGCCAGCGGCGCCCGGCTCGAGAAGGTGGCCGGAAGCCGATGAGACTTCCAGCCAAAAAGCGAGGAGCCCCGTGAGGGGCTCCAAGAAAAACTCAGGCAGGGCCGCCGCCCGGCCCCGCCTGATTCTCTCGAGTAGAGAGCCGCTTTGAGTCTCGAGCTGGCCCCGCCGCAACGGGCCCCGCTCGTCCGATGGGCCCCGCCGCATCGGGCCCTCTCGGTCTTTTCGTCCGACTAGGCCCCGCCGCATCGGGCCCGCATCGGATGTAGACCTACTTTCGGGCATGCGGGGTCGGTTGATCCATCACCCTTTGGCGGTTGACTACGGCGCTTCACTTAACGTCTTCGAGATGACCGCCCAGCTCGGTTCGGCATAGACTGGATTCGGTGGCGACACCCTTCGAAAAACGCCTGCAAAACGGCCCAATTGTTGTCGCCGACGGAGGCATGGGCACGCTGATCTCCGGCGCCGTCCCCCGCCTGCGCTTCCCCGAGGAAGCGAACCTGGCCTCGCCCGAGACAGTCGTGTCGCTTCACGTCAGTTTCATCAACGCCGGCGCCGACCTGATCGAGACGAACACCTTCGGCGCGAACCGCCGCAAGCTCGCTGCGCACAGACTCGAGGACGAGGTCGGCCGGATCAACAGCGCGGGCGCGAAGCTTGCGCGGGAGGCGCGCGAGATCTCGGGCCGCGACATCTACATCGGCGGCTCGATCGGCCCGCTCGGCGACCACGGCGAGCTGACACAGGAAGAGCGCCACGAGATCTTCTCCGAGCAGGCCAGCGCGCTCCAGGCCCGTGGCGTCGACCTGTTCCTCGTGGAGACATTCTTCGAGCTCGAGGAGCTCCTGACGGCGCTCGCGGCCGTGAAGAGCATCTCGTCGCTCCCGGTCGTGGCGATGCTGACCTTCGACGAGCAGGGCGAGACGCTCGGCGGCGTGACGGCACGGAAGGCGGTCGAGGCGCTTGCGGAATCGGGCCTCGCCGCGGTCGGCGCCAATCACGGCGTGGGCGTTCACGCGGCGCTGACGGCGTTGAACGAGATGCACGACGCCGACGGCCGGCTCGCCCTGGCGGCCATGCCGAACATGGGCCTGGCGAGCCTGGCCGGGAGCCGAGTCGTCTTCCCCCACGCGACTCCGGACTACTTCGCCGACTTCGCCGCACACGCCCGCGACCTCGGCGCGAAGATCATCGGCGGCTGCTGTGGCACGACCCCGACCGAGATCGGGGCGATCGCCGCGGCCGTGAAGGAGGAGCGAACGGCCTCATCCCCGCTCGTGATCCAGGAACGGGAAGTCACCCTCTCGATCGTCGAACAGGCTGAGGACACGCGCCTGGCGCGGATGTTCCGCGAGGGTCAGTGGGTCACGTCGGTGCAGCTCGACCCGCCGCTCGGCGGCAACCACCGCGGGATGCTGGAGATCGCCGCCGCGCTCGAGGACGGCGGCGCCTCCTTCGTGGACATCAACGACAACGCCACTGCCCGGGCGGGGATGAGCGCGCTGATGCTCTCCACCGCGATCGAGCGCTCGACCGCCCTCGAGACGATCCCGCACCTGACGACGCGCGACGCGACCGTCCTCGGGCTGGAGTCCCAGCTGCTCGGCGCGCACGCTGAGGGGATCCGCAACATCCTCGCCGTCACCGGCGACCCGCCGGAGGTCGGCGACTACCCGGGGTCGAGCGGCGTCTACGAGGTGGACGCGATCGGGCTCACCCAGCTGATCTCCCACCTCAACCGCGGCGAGGACTTCAACGGGCGCGCCATCGACGCCGCGACGTCGTTCTTCACGGGCGTCGCAGTGAACCCGACCGCGGACGACCTGGACGTCGAGGTCGAGCGCTTCCGCCGCAAGCTCGACGCCGGCGCCGACTTCGCGATGACGCAGATCATCTTCGACCTCGAGCTGCTCGACCAGTTCTTCGAGCGGTTCGGCGAGCCCTCGCCGATCCCCGTGCTCGTCGGCGTCTTCCCGGTGTGGAGCCACCCGCTCGCGCTGCGGCTGCACAACGAGGTGCCTGGGATCGTCGTCCCTGATCACATCCAGGAAGCGCTACGAGAAGCCGGTCCGGACGGGCCGAAAGTCGGGATGGAGCTGGCGCGGGAGCTCGTCGAGGCCTCAAGGAGCCGGGCGGAGGGCGTTTACCTCGTCGCACCCTTCCGGCGACCGCTCGGGATCCTCGAGCTGCTCGCGGACGCCGCTTAGGAAGCGCAGGGGCCTGTCGACACTCGGCCCCGCGCGCCGGCCAGCGCCCCGCGAACGAGGTCGGGCGGGACGGCGTAGCCGGCATTGGTGCCCGTACGCGAGGCGAAGACGGTGCCCACCACGCGGCCGTCGCCGTCGAGCAGCGGCCCGCCCGAGTTTCCGCGGCGCACCCGGCCGCGGAAGCTGGTGATCCTCCGCGTCACCGGCCCGTTGCCGTACGCGTCCTCGCTCAGGACCGTCGCCGTACCACCAAGACGCCCCGGTGTGGCCGTGAGCGGGCCGTTGGCCGGATAGCCGGCGATCGCGACCGGCGTCCCTTGTGCTGCATCGACCTGCCGGAGCGGCCGGCGGTTCAGACCCCTGACGCGAAGCACCGCGATGTCGTTCCTGCGATCGAAGGCCACCGCGACCGCCGGCCTACCGTCCACGCTCGTGTCGGTCTGGCCGGCGATCACGTGCGCGTCGGTCACCACGAGGTTGGGACCGGCGACCCAGCCGGAACCTGAGATCCCGAGGCCGCACGCCGTCCCCAGCACGCGAACGACGCTCGGCAGCGCCGCCCGGATCTCCGGATCGCGGACGACCTGCGGATCCGGCGGATCGACCGCAGGCAGCGGCCCGGTGATCGACGGGAACGGATCCACCCGCGCCAGGGCGTTCAGCACGTCGCGAGGCGGAAGCAGCTCGTTGAGCTCCTGGACGACCGCCGAGCGCTGCACGTCCCTCCTGAGCTCCACCTGTCCCGGCAGCTGCAGCGCCACGGCCGCAAGGATCCAGATCACCGCGAGCCCGATCACGACTCCGAACGCGAGCCCCCCGACGGTGTCGACGAGCCGGAGCGGGCTCGCCCGGAGCCGCTGCTTGATCGCGACGCCGACGGAGGAGGCGATCAGCTCCATCACGATCGCACCGGCGGCGGCGCCGACCAGCGCGACGAGCGGCGTGTAGGGCGACTCCGAGCCGGCAGGGAGCACGTGCGGCGCCAGCCTCGCGCCGAGGAGGGCTCCCACGACCACGCCCGCCGCGGACAGCACGCTGAGCGTCAGTCCCTGCCAAAACCCCAGAAGCGCCGTGCCTACGACGACCGCAAGGATGATCCAGTCGAGGCGGGTCACGTGCGGGGTACGCTAGCCAGCCTCATGGACGGGACGGCCCTCGAGGAGCTGATCGATCGCTACAACGCCGCGTGGAACGAGCACGACGTCGACGCGATCGTCGACCTGCACACCGCCGACTCGGTGTTCGAGAACCACACGACCGGAGACGTCAACGTCGGCCGGGAGGCGATCGGCAATGCGATCCGCGGCATCTTCACCGTCTTCCCCGACCTCGAGTTCGAGACCCGCAGGCGCTACATCCGCGACGACCTCGTCGTCCAGGAGTGGACGGCGCGCGGGACGCACCTCGGGAAGATGAACCGCGCCGGCATGGAGGTCGAGCCGACCGGCAAGAGCGTCGAGTACCGCGGGATGGACGTGATCCCGATCGCCGACGGCCTCGTCGCCCGGAAGGACGTCTACTCGGACGGCGTCACGCTGCTCCGCCAGCTCGGCCTGACCGCAATCTAGGCGCCGCTAGACTGCGTACCTGCGCTAGGGGGCGTAGTTCAGTTGGTTAGAACGCCGGCCTGTCACGCCGGAGGTCGCGGGTTCGAGTCCCGTCGCTCCCGTCTCTCGAAGCGCCTGTAGGTGGGTGGTTTACGTAGGCGCACAAGATCCGGTCAGGCAACGAATGACCTCCGGTCAGCTGCCGCTCATGGGTCCGGGACGCAGCGGCTGTTCGACCCGCACCCTTTCCGGGTTCGAGAGTCGCGACGCCGCCCTCCGGCGCTCGTCCGCCTCGCGGCTGGCAGGGGCGAACGCGCTCCAGGCGAACCAGCGCCCGAAGCCGCGCTGGAGCACCCTCGGGCCGCTCAGCGTCAGCTTGCGCGCCCGCATCGCGCCGCCTAGCTCGACGCGCCCGAGGTAGACACGGTAGAGGGTGGCGGTGTCGACCCTGACCTTGAGGTCGACGTCGAACCCGGGATGCTGGAGACAAACCGAGACCTCCGAGGGCTCGAGCACCATCCAGTAGCGCTTCGCCGGATCGCGAAAGTCGAACTGGACGACGGTGCGATCCAGGGGAAGCTGCTCGCGATCGACGTGTCGGGCCATCCAGACGATCAGGAGGTCGGGGTCGAGCTCCTCGGGGCGGGGATCGGTGAACGACCAGGTAACCCCCCACTCCCCCATCGCCTGCACGACCGCCTCCAGATCGCGACCGGCGCGCGTCAGACGATACTCGAGCGTCCTGCCCTTGGGACCGGTGCGCCGCTCGATGATCTCGGCCCGCTCGAGTGAGCGCAGGCGGTCCGTGAGCGACCGAGCGCGAGATCCCCGGCAGGCCACGCTGAAGCTCGTTGAACCCTCTCGCACCGCCCAGCATCTCGCGCACGATCAGGAGCGTCCAGCGGTCGCCGAGGATCTCGCTCGCCTTGGCGATCGGACAGTACTGGGCGTAGCTCCGCACGCTCCAGGAATGCTAGCCCCGGATCGGCAGTAGGTTCGAAATTCGGACCGCTTAGTTCGAAATTCGGTCTAGCCGCGTCGCGACGCATCTGCGTACCGTCGGTCGCATGGCCACGGAAACGGCAAAGGTGGCGACGGCCACCGACGACGAGCGTCTACGCAACTCCGTCCACGGCCCGGTGATCGGCCCGGAAGACGAAGGCTACGACGAGGCCCGCTCGATCTGGAACGGGGCGATCGACCGCCGCCCAGCCTGGATCGCCCGCTGCACCGGCGTCGCCGACGTCGTCGCGGCGGTCCGCTTCGCACGCGAGCGTGACCTGCTGGTCGCGCGTGCGCTCCGGCGGCCACGGCGTCGGCGGCCACGCGCTCTGTGACGGCGGGCTCGTGATCGACCTCTCGCCGATGAAGGGAATCCGAGTCGATCCGGCGACGCGCACCGCGCGCGCTGAGGCCGGCGTGCTCTGGGGCGAGCTCGACCGCGAGACGCAGCACTTCGGGCTGGCGACAGTCGGCGGGATCGTCACCCACACGGGGATCGCGGGCCTGACGCTCGGCGGGGGGATCGGCTGGCTGATGCGAAAGCACGGAGCCACGGTCGACAACCTCCTCTCCGCGGACGTGGTGACCGCGCAGGGCGAGATCGTCACCGCGAGCGAGGAGGAGAACCCCGATCTCTTCTGGGCGATCCGCGGCGGCGGCGGCAACTTCGGCATCGTCACCTCGTTCGAGTACCGACTACACCCCGTCGGCCCGATCGTCCTCGCGGGACCAGTCTTCCACCCCCTCGAAGATGCGCCGGAGGTCCTGCGCTTCTACCGCGAGTTCGTCGCCGCGGCCCCGGACGAGCTGACCACGATCTTCGAGCTGGAGATGGCGCCGCCGGCCCCCTTCCTGCCGGAGGAGGTGCACGGCAAGCCGATCCTGATGGTGGGCGCCTGTTACGCGGGATCTCCGGACGAGGGCGCCGAGGTCGTCCGCCCGCTCAAGCAGTTCGGCCGCCCGATCGTCGACCTGCTCGAGCCGAAGCCCTACACGGCCTTGCAGTCGATGCTCGACCCGTTCGTGCCGCACGGCTGGCACCGCTACTGGAAGTCGGTCGAGCTGCCGCCGCTTACCGACGATGCGATCGAGACGCTCGTCGAGCACGCCTCAGTGCAAACCTCGCCCAAGTCCTACTGCATCGTCCTCCAGCTCGGCGGGGCGCTGGCCCGCGTGGGTGAGGACGAGACGGCCTTCAGCCAGCGCGATGCCGCTCACAACGTCGCCATCAACGCGGTCTGGACCGAGGAGGATCCGGACGCAGAACGCCACATCGCCTGGGCGCGGGACTTCTACGACGCGTTGCAACCGCACGCCAGGGGGCGCGTGTACGTGAACTTCCTCGGCGAAGAGGGCGGCAACCGGGTTCGCCAGGCCTACGGCGCGCGCAACTACGAGCGGCTGGTCGAGCTCAAGCGCGCCTACGACCCGACCAACTTCTTCAGGCTCAACCAGAACATCGAGCCCTGAGCGCGCGCGAGGGCCTTCCGACGACCGGCTAGTCGTCGAGGATCGTCAGGTCCAGGTGCCGGAGCCGCTCCGGGTCGGCGAGGATGTCGATCTCGACGATCTTCCCGCCCCTGATCGTGTAGCCGCCGACCGCGAACGGCTCCCCGTCCTTGGTCGAGACACCTCCGAGGGCGCCGTTGACGAGCGCCGGCCTCGTCACCAGGCCGAGCCGCGAGTAGAAGAGCGCCTGGCCTGCAACCGCCCTGGCCCCGCGGAGCTCCCTCGATTCGCCGGCAGGACCGAGGTCCGCGCGTAGCACGACGTCGGGATCCAGCACCTCGAGCAGCGCCTCGAAGTCGCCGTCGCGTGCGGCTGCGAGGAAGGCGTCGACGACTCTCCGCTGCGTGGCGAGGTCGGTGTCGGGAACTGCGTACTCGCCGCGTACGCGGCGTCGCGCCCGGCTGGCGAGCTGCCGTGCGGCCTCGGGCGAGCGGTCCACGATCGGCGCGATCTCCTCGAAGGGCATTGCGAAGATGTCGTGCAGGACGAACGCGAGCCGTTCCGCTGGCGACAGGTTCTCGAGGACGACGAGCAGCGCCAGGCCGACCGAGTCCGCCAACACGGCCTCGTGCTCGGGATCCATCCCGTCGGCGCGGTCGAGGATCGGCTCGGGCACGCGAACGCCGATCGGCTCCTCGCGCCGCACCTTGCGCGAACGGAGCATGTTCAGGGAGACCCGCGCGACGACAGTCGTCAGCCAACCGCCGAGGTTCTCGACCTGGCTCGCGTCCGTTCGGCTGAGCCGGATCCAGGCTTCCTGGACGGCGTCGTCCGCCTCGCTCAACGAGCCGAGCATCCGATACGCCACCGCCCGCAGATGGGTGCGGTGCTCCTCGAATCGCTCAGCCAACCAGTCGCGTTCGTCCATCGGTCACGTTCCTCCGTCTCGCCGGGTCATACAAGTAGACCCGCGAGACCACGCGGATGTGACGCGAAAGGAGAACACGATGCGCGTGTTCATTGCCGGAGCGAGCGGTGCGATCGGCACCCGGCTCGTTCCTCAGTTGATCGACCAGGGGCACGAGGTCGTCGGCACCTCGACGTCGGCTGAGAACGCCGAGCGCGTTCGGGCGCTGGGGGCGGAGACGATCGTGCTCGACCTACTCGACGCCCACGCGGTGCGTGAGGCAGTCCTGCAAGCGGAGCCCGACGCGATCGTGCACCAGGCGACCGCGCTGGCGGACGTGAAGTTCTCCAAGAACCTCGACCGCGCGTTCGCCCAGACGAACCGACTTCGCACCGAGGGCATCGACGCGCTGCTGGCCGCTGCGCGCGAGGCAGGCGTGCGCCGATTCGTTGCCCAGAGCTTCGCCAGCCTGCGGTACGTGCGAAAGGGTGGCCCGGTCAAGACGGAGGACGATCCGCTCGACCCGGAGCCGCTGCCGGCGATCCGCGAGACCAGCGCGGCGATGAACTATCTCGACCAGGCCGTCACTGAGGCCGGAGGGATTGCTCTTCGTTACGGAGCCTTCTACGGCGCTCACAACGACGGGCTGATCGAGCCCGTGCGCAAGCGGCAGTTCCCGATCGTCGGCACGGGCGGCGGCGTCTCCTCGTTCATCCACCTCGACGACGCCGCCGCGGCGACCGTGCTCGCGCTCGAGCACGAAGGCCCGGCGATCTACAACATCGTCGACGACGAGCCGGCTCCGGTCCGCGAGTGGCTGCCGGTGGTGGCCAAAGCGCTCGGAGCGAAGCCGCCGCGGCACTTCCCTGTTTGGCTGGCGCGGCTCTTCGCAGGCGATGTCGCCGTGATGATGGGAACGGAGGTGCGCGGCGCATCGAACGCGAAGGCGAAGCGTGAGCTTGGCTGGACGCTGCGCTACCCGAGCTGGCGGCAGGGCTTCTTCGCGGCCTACGCGGCGGCACCTGCGCCGCGCGAGACTACGCGGCGTGAAGCCGCGGTTCTTCGCGACGCCCGATGAGTTCCGCGCCTGGCTCGAGGAGAACCACGAGTCGGAGAGCGAGGTGGTCGTGGGCTTCTACAAGAAGCCCACGGGCCGCCCTTCGCTGACGTGGACCGAGTCCGTTCGAGAGGCGCTCTGCTTCGGCTGGATCGACGGCGTGAGGCGGCGGATCGACGACGACAGCTACTCCATCCGCTTCACGCCGCGCAAGCGAGGCAGCAACTGGAGCCTCGTCAACGTCCGTCACGTGGAGGAGCTCACCCGGGCCGGGCGCATGCGCCCGGCCGGGATCGAAGCGTTCGAGGCTCGGACGCCCGAGAAGACCGGGCGTCTACACGTACGAGAACCGGCACGAGGCCAAGCTCAGCCCGGAGCATGAGGAACAGTTCCAGGCGAACGGAAAAGCGTGGGAGTTCTTCCAGGCGCAGCCGCCCGGCTACCGCCAGACGGCGATCTTCTGGGTCGTCAGCGCGAAGCGCGAGGAAACGCGTGCACGCCGGCTGGCCACGCTGATCGACGACTCGGCACACCATCGCCGCATCGGACTACTAGGCGGCCGGGGAGGCTGATCGCCTAAAGCACTTGCGCTCGGCGTTATATACTCGGTATAGTACCGCGTATGTTGTTTCCGGTGAGCCCTTCATGAGCGTCCCTCACGCCCTCCTCGCACTCCTCACCGAAGGGCCGAAATTCGGCCTGCGGCTGCAGAACGAGTTCGAGGCACGGACGGGCGAGGTCTGGCCCCTCAACGTCGGGCAGGTCTACACGACGCTCCAGCGCCTCGAACGGGACGGGCTCGTCGAGACCGACGACGGGGAAGGCGAGCGGTCGCGGAAGCGGTACAGGATCACGGTCCGCCGGCGACCGTGCGTTGGCCGACTGGCTTCGCACCCCGCCCGACCTCGAGCCGCCGCCGCGCGACGAGCTCGTGATCAAGGTGCTCGTTGCGCTGCAGGTCCCCGGGACCGACGTCCACGAGATCCTGCAGGTGCACCGCCGGCACGTGATCGAGGTCATGCAGCGCTACACCCAGGTCAAGGCCGCGGCCGGAGAGGACGACATGGCGTTGGCGCTCGTCGTCGACGCCGAGCTCTTCCGGCTGGAAGCGATCGTCCGCTGGCTCGATGCCGCCGACGTTCGCCTGAAGCAGCGGCCGTCGCCGGCGCCGGCCGCCGTGGCTGACGTTTCGTTCGAACCATCACGCGCGAAGGAGGTCTCCCAATGACCAGCGCACTCGAATTGCGACAGGTATCCAAGGTTTACGGCTCCGGGCCGACCGAGGTGCGCGCGCTCCATGAGCGTCGACCTCTCCGTCGAGCGTGGCGAGCTGGTGGCGATCATGGGCCCGAGCGGCTCGGGCAAGAGCACGCTCCTGACGATCGCCGGAAGCCTCGAGCAGGCGACCAGTGGCCAGGTGCTCGTGGACGGGGTCGACCTCGCCATCGTTTCGCGCTCGGAGCAGGCGCAGATGCGCCGCCGGTCGATCGGGTACGTCTTCCAGGACTTCAACCTGCTCCCGGGCCTGACGGCGGTCGAGAACGTCACCCTGCCCCTCGAGCTCGACGGAACCCGCGCCAAGGCCGCACGCGCGGCGGGCCTCGAGGCCATGGAGGAGCTCGATGTCGCGGACCTTGCCGATCGCTACCCCGACGAGCTGTCGGGCGGCGAGCGCCAGCGGGCTGCGATCGCCCGGGCGATCGTCGGCGACCGCGGGTTGCTGCTCGCCGACGAGCCGACGGGCGCACTCGACTCCGTGAACGGCGAGGCGGTCATGCGACTGCTGCGCGCCGCTACGAAGCGGGGCATCGCGGGCGTCGTCGTCACCCACGAGGCGCAGCTGGCCTCCTGGGCCGACCGCGTCGTCTTCCTACGTGACGGCCACGTCGTCGACCAGACGGTTGCGCCGCCCGGCCCGGAGTCGCTCCTCGCCGCCGGAGACCGGTGATGACGTCGCTCGCGCACGGCTCTGCGTTGCGACGACCGCGCGGCAGCGGACTCGCCGCGCGCCGTCCACTGATCCGCTGGGCGTGGCGCATGTTCCGCCGCGAGTGGCGCCAGCAGATCCTGGTGACCGCTCTGATCACCGTTTCCGTCGCGGCCGCGGTCAGCGGCGTCACGATCGCCTACAACTCGGGCCCCCTGGACTATGCGGAGTTCGGCTCCGCAAACGCCCTGTTCGAGTTTGACGGCGCCGATCCGCGCAAGCTGGAGGCAAGCCTCGCCGCCGCCGAGGAACGGTTCGGGACGACCGACGTCATCGGCCACCGCACGCTGCCCGTGCCGGGCAGTGTCGACACGGTGGAGTTCCGGGCCCAGGACCCCCGCGGACCGTACGTACCGCTTGCGCTCCGCCGAGGCGGCTACCCGGAGGGCCCCGGCCAGGTCGCCGTCACCGACGGAGTCGCGACGCTCCTCGGGCTCGAGATCGGGAAGACGCTCGCACTCGACGGCCGCCGCCGAACCGTCGTCGGCATCGTCGAGAACCCGCGTCGAGCTCAGCGACGAGTTCGCCCTCGTCTCACCCTCGTCCGCCGGAGCACCGGACACCGTCACGGTCTTGGTCGACGCCGACAGCGCGGCGACTGACGCGTTCATTGAGCGCAGGGCGACCGGTCCGCCGCGATGGGGGCCCGCCGTCGGGGCAGCTACCAGCCGGCACCCGAGCTGGCGATGTTCTCCGTGGCCACCGTCTTCATGCTGCTGGCTTCGCTCGTTGCCGCGGCAGGCTTCGCCGTCATCGCGCAGCGACGGCTCCGCCAGCTCGGCATGCTCGCTGCGATCGGCGCGACCGAAAAGCACCTTCGACTCGTGCTGCTCACGAACGGCGCAGTCGTCGGCGCAGTCGGCGCACTGATCGGAACGATCGCGGGTCTCGCACTCTGGCTCGCGGTCGAGCCGACACTCGAGCCCGCGCTCGACTTTCGTCTCGACCGGCTCAGCCTCCCCTGGGCACTGCTCGCCATGATCGCCGTCGTCGCGGTCCTCTGTGCGACAGCCGCCGCCTGGTGGCCGGGGCGAGCAGTCGCCCGCGTCCCCGTCACGCGCGCCCTCTCGGCGCGACCGCCCAGGCCGAAGCCTGCACGCCACTCGGCAATTCTCGCGGTCGTGCTGATCGCGGCGGGAATCGGCAGCCTCGTGCTATCGAACCGAGACAGAGCGCCCCTCATCGTGGCCGGGATCGTCGCGACGATCCTCGGGACGCTGCTCCTAGCCCCACTGGTGATTCGCCTCTTCGCCCGGACGGCTCGGCATGCCCCGATCGCCGTACGCTTGGCGCTGCGAGACCTCGCCCGCTACCAAGCTCGTTCCGGGGCGGCACTCGCGGCCATCACCCTTGCCCTCGGCATCGCCGCGACCGTCGTCATCGTCGCGGCGGCCGAGGAGAGGAAGTCAGCCGGGGAGCCGCCCAACCTGTCCAACCGGCAGATCCGCGTCTACACCGGCGCGACGCCGGACCCGGAAGCCGTCGCGATCCGGACGCCAGGCCAGCTCGAACGAATGGCTGCACGCGTTCGCCGGATCGCGGCGAATCTCGATGACGCGGCCGTCATCCCGCTCGACAACGCCTATGAGCCGGGCGAACCGGCTCGGCCGGAGGGCAACTTGCGAGTCCTTCGCACTGAGGTCCTCGTACGGAAAGTCGCCGACCCCGAAGACAAGGCAGGGGCGTTCATTTGCGCGCCCCCACCATCGGGTTGCTACATCTACGAATCGCGCCTCCACATCGCCACGCCCGCCCTGCTCAGGTACCTCGGGATCGACCCGGCCGAGGTCGAGCCGAACACGGACTTCCTGGTCGACAAGAGCGTCCGCACCGACGGGCTGGACACTGTTCGCTTTGAGGAAAGCGGAGAGCCAAAGCTCATCCCAAGGGCAGTCACGAACATCCAGAGGATCGACAGCCGCAAGCTCTTCGGCGCTCCCGAAGGAGAGACCGGCATGGCGCCGACGTCGTTCATCACGCTCGACGGTCTTCGCCGCCGCGGCTGGAAGCAAGTTCCATCCGGGTGGATGGTCGAGCCGAGCCGGCCGCTGACGACCGAGCAGGTCTCCGATGCCCGCGACCTTGCTGCCGCCGGTGGCCTGGTGATCGAGACACGGCGCGAGAGCGACTCCTTCACGACACTCATCGCCATCGCAACCGCCGCAGGCGCCCTCCTCGCGCTCGCGATCCTCGCCATGACCGTCGGGCTGATCCGCAGCGAAGCCGCCGGCGATCTCCGGACCCTGACCGCGACCGGGGCGACGAGCAGGATCCGCCGAACGCTGACGGCCGCCACCGCCGGCGGGCTCGCCTTCCTGGGCGCGCTCCTCGGCGTCGCCGGCGCCTACCTCATGCTCGGGGCGATATACAACGACAAGCTCGACTATCTCGGTCAGATCCCGGTGCTCTACCTCGTCCTGATGGTCGTGGGCATCCCCGCGTCGGCCACCGCGGCCGGCTGGCTTCTCTCTGGCCGCGAGCCGCCGGCGATGGCCCGGCCGGCAATGGAGTAACCGGCCAGGCCGCCGTCACAAACGGTGAACCCGCCTCCTACCGAAGTAGGAGGCGGGCCACCTTGGGACCTAGGCAGATGTCTGAGCCGGCCCGAGCTCTGGCGCCGGCTCGGACGTGCGGCCCTCGAGCCGAGGAAGCCATTCGAGCCAGCTGGGGAGGTACCAGTTCCACTCGCCCAGGAGCTTCATCGTCGCCGGGAGGAGCACGGCACGGATGATCGTGGCGTCGATCAGGATCGCCGTTGCGAGCCCGACGCCGAACTGCTTGAAGAACAGCAGCGAGAGCAGGCCGAAGATCGCGAAGACGCCGACCATCACGACGGCCGCGCTCGTGACCACGCCGGCCGTGCGCCTGATCCCGAGCGAGATCGCGTCGTCCATGGACGCGCCGCCGTTGAACGCCTCGCGGATGCGACCGATCACCAGGACGTGGTAGTCCATCGAAAGGCCGAACAGGATCACGAACAGCAACAGCGGCACGACGGGGTCGATCCCGTCCGTTGAGCTGAAGCCGAGCAGATCCTTGGCGAAGCCGTACTGGAACACGATCACCAGGACGCCGTAGGCCGCGGCGACCGAGAGCGCGTTCAGCACGATCGCCTTCGCCGCCACCACGAGCGACCGGAAGGCGACCAGCATCAGCCCGAATGCGAACACCAGGACGAACGCGACCACGAGCGGCAGCTTCGAGGTCATCTCGTCGGTCTGGTCCTTCCACTGGGCAGCCTGCCCGGTCACGCCGGCCTCGGTGTCCGGAAGTGCGCCCACCGTCGCCGGGACGATGTCTTCACGAAGCGCCTCGAGGGCAGCGACCGATGCGTCGTCGGTTCCGGTTCCGGCGATCGGGATCGTGACGTTGGCGACCGTCGCATCGGGACTGACGTCGACCGTGATCGGCTCCTGCATCCGGCCGCTCGCGAGCGCCTGCTGCTCCAGCCGGTCGATCGCATCGCGAACCGCGGGTGCGTTGACGTCCGCCGCCTTGACGACGACGTTGGCCGGCAGCGCAGTACCCGGGAAGGACTCCTGCATCCGGTCGTAGGTCTGGACGACGTCGAGGGACTGCGGGAACGTGTCCGGCCCCGGCTTGACCATCTTGAGCTGGAGCGCGGGCACGGCCAGCGCCAGCAGCAGTCCGCCCGCGAGGACCGTCGAGACGACCGGCCGCCTGAGCACGCGGTCGATGATCGCGCCCCAGATCCGTCCTTCGCCGTCGTCGCGGCGGAGGCGCCGGACGAACGGGACATGCACCCGGTCAACCTTGTCGCCGAGCCGCGAGAGCAGCGCGGGCAACACGGTCAGCGAGCCGAGCATCGCCAGCGCGACGACGATGATCGTCGCGACGGCGAACGAGGCGAACGTCGAGTCCGTGGTCAGGAACATCCCGGCCATCGCGACCATCACGGTCACGCCGGAGATCAGCACCGAGCGGCCTGAAGTCGCCGCGGCTGCCTCCAGTGCCGCCCGCTCGCTGCGACCGGCGGCCCGCTCCTCGCGTTCCCGCTTCAAGTAGAACATCGAGTAGTCGACGCCGACCGCGAGGCCGATCAGGAGCACGATCGCGAAGACCTCATTCGCCATCGGCAGCACCTGGCTCGCCAGCGCGATCAGCCCGAACGTCCCGATGACGGCGGTCAGTCCCAGCAGCAGCGGGATGCCGGCCGCCACGAGCGCGCCGAAGGCGACCACGAGGATGATCAGCGTGATCGGGAGCGAGTAGAGGCCCGCCTTCGCCAGGTCGTCCGCGAACAGCGCGTCCGTCTCATAGACGGCGCTGGCGTCGCCGAACTCGCCGATGAAGAGCTCGGGGTTCGCGCTCTGCGCCTCGGCGACGCGGTCGAGCACCGGGGCGACCTTGTCGACCGCCTCGTCCTTGTCACCGCGGATCTCGAACTCGACGAGCGCCGCGCGCCCGCTCTCGGCGATCTGGCCGCTGTTCGCGGGCTCGAGCGGCGACTGCACGTTCTGCACGACGTCCAGCGCGGAAACGCCGGCAACGACGTCCTCGATCGCGGCCTTGAACGCCGGATCGCTCGTTCGGAGCGACTCGCTCTGGACCAGGACGCTCTCACCGGCGGGCTGCTTGAAACCGGCCTCGAGAATCCTGTCCATGCGACCGGACTCGCCCGGCCCCGCGGTGTTCGGATCGATGGTCTTCGTCCCGACCGCGCCGCCGATCGCAAACGCGCCGACGACGATCGCGAGCCAGCCGAAGGTCGCGGTCTTCCAGTGGGCGGCGCTCCAGCGTCCCATGCGCGCCGCCAGGTTGTTGGGCTTCGTGCCCGTCATGAGCTTCCTCCTTTGCTGGTCGAGTTGCATGCCTCGACGGTAGGACCGCGGCGCCGCGCCGCCATCGGCAGAAGGCCTGATTCGCACTCCGACCCGCCGCCGATTCGGCCTCCGACTCCGGTATGAGGCGGTGCGCCAGCGGCTGGAGTACTTTCAGCGCATGAGCCGGATCCGGCAGGCCACGCGCGAGTACTGGTTCGAGCTCCTAATCGGCGCTCTGACCGTCGCGGGCATCGCCGAACTTGTCGTCTCGCCGGGCTCGCCGACGACGAGCCGGTGGTTCGCCGTACCCGCACTGGCGCTCCTCATGCTGCCGCTGTTCACCCGCCGGTGGTTTCCCTTCGGCGCTCCGGCGGCCTACTGGATCCTCGCGCCGGCGCTGTCCTTCGTCGACGGGCTACTGATCCCGTCCGTCGAGAGCCTGTTCCTCGTCGGGTTGGCGTCCGCCGCCCTGCTCGGGAACCTGCGCAACGCGAGGCACGCGTGGATCGGCTTGGCGATCGTGCTCGCAGGCATCACGGCGGTGGTCTACAACGTCCCCGGGCGCACGACGGCGGAGCTCATCCTGATTCCCGTCGAATTCGGAATCGCCTGGGCCGCGGGCTACGCCCTCCGTATGCGCGGCGAGCAGGTCGAGGCGGCAGAGACACGCGCGGCCCGGGCCGAGCGCGAGCGCGAGGCAGCGGCACGCGTCGCGGTGGCGGAGGAGCGTGCGCGCATCGCGCGCGAGCTCCACGACATCGTCGCGCACGCCATGAGCGTGATGGTGCTCCAGGTCGGAGCCGTCCGTCACAAGCTCCCGCCGGGGCGCGAGGAGGACCGCGACGCCCTGGGGCGCGTCGAACGCGCCGGACGCACCGCGCTCGCGGAGATGCGCCGCCTCCTGGGAGCGATGCGCCGCGACGGCGACGGCCTCGATCTTGCGCCGCAGCCCGGCCTCGACGGGCTCGACTCGTTGCTGGAGGACGTTGGACGCGCCGGGCTTCCGGCTGAGCTGCACGTGGAAGGCGATCCCTACGAGCTTCCGCGTGCAATCGACCTCTCGGCCTACCGAATCGTTCAGGAGGGCTTGACCAATTCACTGAAACACGCCAACGCCACCCGCGCGGATGTGACGGTCCGCTATCGCGACGACGAGCTCGGCATCGAAGTCGTCGACAACGGTGCCGGGGTCGCAACGAGCGACGGTCTGGGCCACGGGCTCGTCGGGATCCGCGAGCGCGTCAAGATCTATGGCGGCGACATGAACGCAGGCACCCCACCCGAAGGCGGCTTCGTCTTGAGCGCCCGCCTCCCCATCGAGCGCTACCGGGCATGAGCGTGCGCGTCCTCGTCGCAGACGACCAGTCGATGGTTCGCGCGGGCTTCCGGATGCTGCTCGCCGAGGAGCCGGACATCGAGGTCGTCGCCGAGGCCAGCAACGGGCGCGAGGCGGTCGACAAAGCCGCCCGTTTCGAGCCGACGGTGGTGCTGATGGACATCCGCATGCCCGAACTGGACGGGCTCGAAGCGACGCGGCGGATCCTCGCCGCCAACGACGGTGCCCGGGTCCTGATTCTGACGACGTTCGACCTGGACGAGTACGTCTACGAGGCGCTCCGGGCAGGCGCCAGCGGCTTCGTCCTCAAGGACGACCCGCCCGAGCAGCTCCTCGAGGCGATCCGGGTCGTGGCCGGCGGAGACGCGCTGCTCTCTCCCTCGATCACGAAGCGGGTGATCAAGCAGTTCACGCGCATCCCGCGCGTCGAGCCTCCGGAGCAGCTCGAAGAGCTGACGGAGCGCGAGGTGGACGTGTTCCGTCTGGTTGCGCGTGGCCTTTCGAACGCCGAGATCGGCAAGGAGCTCTACATCAGCGAGGCGACAGTCAAGACGCACATCACGCACATCCTCCAGAAGCTCGACCTTCGCGACCGCGTCCAGGCGGTCGTGCTCGCCTACGAGACGGGGCTCTTCGACGGCGACAAGCCGACCGCGTAGGCGAGGATCACGCCTTCGCAGGCAGTGAGCGGGCATACGTCGTCCCGAGCTCGACCCACTTGGCCAGCTCGTCGTCCGTGCCGAGGGCGTCCGCGTCAACTCGGAGCCAGCCCTGCATCTGGCGGCCGCGCATCTCCATCAGGTACGCGTTCGTGGTCGCGACGAGCTCGGCCGACTCCTCCGGGTCGACGCGCACGAGGATCCCGCCCTGGCCGCTCGCTCCGACGGCCATGTTGCCGCCGATCAGGAAGGCAAGGCCGCCGAACATCTTCTTTTCCGTCAGCGAAGGCTCGTCGCCGATGAGGTCGCGGATCCGGTCGGCAAGTTCCTCGTCGTAGGCCACGGCGCCGATGCTACGCCTCCGGCCGCCGGGTGCTTCCCGGGGCTACCGTCGAGGCGTGTGGAAACTGGCAGATCGCCTGCCGAGCCCGCCTACGCTCGTGCGTGTCGGGCTGGTGGCCTTCGTGCTCGCCTGGCTCTTCGGGCCGTACGCGCTGCGGTCGGCGGTGCCGATCTGGCTTCCGTTTCTGATCGCGCTCGGCCTCGAGGTCCACTTCTTCGTCGGTGCTCTCCGCCCGCCTCCCGCGCAGAGCCCGGACCGGGGGCCGCAGACCAGCGACCGCGAGCGGTACGGCTACGAGGCCGAGGAGCTGCTGCTCGTCCGTGACCAGGACCGGGAGCTCTGGATTCCCTATTCGGGCGAGACGGAAGAGGAGCTGCAGGAGCTGCTCGACGACGCTCGCGAGCTGCCGGAGGAGGAACCCCCGCCGCCGGTCGTGGCAGACCAGGAGCTCGAGCGGCGGCTGCCCGTTCGCCGCTTCGTCGTAGGGCTCGGCCTGATCGGGGCGCTCGCGCTGGCCTTCTGGTTCGTCGAGAGCCGCACCGGCTGGAACGGGCTCGACCCGAACACGAGAGCCGAGGCGACAGCACGTTTCTCCGAGGAGGCCTCACGCGTCGCGGGAAAGCCGGTCACGATCCGGTGTGACGAGGCCGGCGACTACGTCGGTGCCGTGCAGCACGCGGACGGCGTCGCGGTCGTCGGAGGCGACCTCGCGTACCTGACGCCGGAGCGCTGCCTCGACCTCTACCGGCTCGCGTTCAAGGACGAGGTGAGGTCGAACCGGACCGCCCTCGCCCTCGCCGTTCTCGCCCACGAGGCCTGGCACCTACGCGGTGTGTCCGACGAGGGGACGACCGAGTGCTACGCACTGCAGAGCGGCGTCGAGCTCGGAGAGCGGCTCGGCCTCTCGGCGAGCCGGGCCCAACAAATCATGCGCCGGCAGCTGGTCGAGAACGCCAGTCGCGGCCGGGCAAGCCCCGCGTATCGGGTCCCACCGGACTGCCGTAACGGCGACCGCCTCGACCTCAATCCGAACCTCGCACGGTTCCCGTAGCGACTCGTGGAGAGGAGCGGGTCAGGCGTCGCGCGGCAGACGCGTGTTCCAGATCGCCTCCGCCACCCGCCAGGCGCCGTCCGGCTCTCGCCGCCAGACCTCGAGGAAGTCACCCTCGTCGGAGACCGGCCCCGGAGCGCCGACGGGACGAAGCGTGATTGCGTATCGACCGCGCACGTAGGCGAGCCCGTCGGCGCCCTCGATGCGGTCGCGCGTCAGCTCGTACGAGCTCAGCTCCTCGATCCCACCGAGCCACGCCTCGATCGCATTGCGGCCTCGATGAGGCTCCTCGTGCGGCGGTATTCGCACCGCGTCGTCCGCAAACGAGCGTGCCACGAGCGCCCAGTCGCCGGCTCTCATCGCCGCCACGTACGCGTCGGCAGCGGCCTCGACGGCGGCGACCTCCTCAGCCGTCAGTTCACCCACTCACCGATTGTCCCAGCCGGCGCCTTCGTCCGCAGCACCCGACTCGAACGCGGCCACGGCGGCCCGCACGGTCGGGAAGAAGCGCGCGGCTCCGATCTCGGCGGTGAGCCCCGTCTCCTCGAAGATCTCGCGCTGCCTCCCCTTCAGCCTCGCAAAGCAGAGCGTGATGCCGCGCTTCTCCAGATCGGCGTGCAGCTGCCGCAGGGTGTCGATCGCGGTTGCGTCGAGGTACGTCCAGGCCTCGGCGTTGAGGACGAGCCACCTGAGGTCGTCAGCGGCGTCGACCAGTGCAAGCACACGATTCCGAAGGTACTCGGCGTTGACGAAGAAGGGCGGCGCGTCGAAGCGGTACACCAGCAGGCCGGGCACCACCTCGGCGCCGGGCCAGCGCTCGATGTCGTGATAGCCGTCCACGTCCTCGACGCGGCCGAGCACCGCATCGTGAGGCCGGGCAGCCCGATAGAGGAACACGCCGATCGAGAGCGCGATCGCGACCGCGACGCCACCGAGAACTCCAAACAGGAGCACCCCGCCGAAGGCAACCAGCGCGAGCCCTGTCTCGGCGGGCCTGACGTGCCGCAACCGCCAGATCGAGCGAACGTTGATCAACCCGGCGGCCGCGACCACGATGATCACCCCGAGCGCCGCCTTCGGCAGCGGCTCGATCAGCGGCATCGCGAAGAGCAGGAAGATCGCCACCAGCGCGGCGGCGACGATGACCGCTCCCTGGGACTTCGCACCGACGGCGTCGTTGACGGCCGAGCGCGAGTTGGACGAAGAAACCGGGAAGGCGCCCGACAGGCCGCCGACGAGGTTCGCGCTCCCGAGTGCAGTGAGCTCACGGTTCGGATCGATCTCGTAGTCGTGCTTCTTGGCGAACGTGCGGACGGTTCCGATGAGGTCGGCAAAGGCGACAAGCGCGAAGGCGGCAGCCGGCAGGAGCAGGTCGACGAAGTCACCGACGCCGACGTCGGGCAGGCCGAACGGACGGGAGACCGCCCTCCACCTCACCGACGACCGCGATGTCGCGGGCCTCGAGGTCCACCGCGGCGGCGATCGCGAGGGCCAGCGCGAGGACGACGAGCGAGGGCGGCACGACCGGAAGAAACGCTTGACCGCGACCGCGACCGCCAGCAGCACCGCGCTCAGGACCACGGTTGGCCCGTTCGCGTCGCCGAGGTCCCCGATGACCTCCCTGAGGATCGGAAAGAACTCGTCGACGTCGACGGTGATCCCGAAGAGCTTGCCGAGCTGTGAGGCGATCACGATCAGCGCGACGCCGTTGATGTAGCCGAGCAGGACCGGCTTGCCGAAGAAGTCCGCCACGAACCCCAGCCGCAAGACGCCGGCCGCGAAGAGGAGCAGCCCCATGGTCAGCGCCAGCGCTGCGGTGAGAGCGACGTAGCGACCCGGATCCGGCTCGCCGCCGACGACCGCCAGCGGCGCCACGGTCACCGCCGTGAGCGCGGCGAGCGTCGCGTCCGGGCCGATCACGTGCTGCCGGGAGCTCCCGAGCAGTCCGTACACGGCGAGCGGAAGGAGCGTGCCGTAGAGGCCGTAGACGACGGGCACCCCCGCCAGCTCCGCCATCGCCAGCGACGCGGGGACGGCGACGGCTCCCACCGTGAGGCCGGCCAGGACATCGGAGCGCAGGTACGCCCTGGGGTAGTGCACGAGCATCGCCAGTCCCGGCGCTACGTCCGCCAGCGAATGCGGGACGATCGAGCGTCCGTAGGACGCGAGCGCGTGGCGCGGGCTCGTGCGCATTACGCCGATCCTCGCGGACGAGAACGCATCCCGAGGCGGTTATATTCGCGCGTCACATCGTCTGCGGCGCTCGTAGCGACAGCTAAGGAGGGTTCGATTGACCGTCAGACGAGGTTTCTCTGCAGCAGTGATCGCGGGCGGCGCTCTGGCGCTGTTCGCAGTGGGGGCGATTTCCACCGACGTCGCCGCCGCCGGCGCCGACGCGGCGCTTACCGAGAGCGTCGAGGATTTCGCACCCAACGGCAAGATCAGTCGTGCGACCGTCCGCGTCAACGACTCAGGCACCGTGTCGTCGACAAAGCTCGCACAGAGCACGGTGACCGAGATCCAGAGAACCGGACCATCGAAGAATCGGATCGACGTGGTGTTCCTGGGGGACGGCTACACCGCGGCGGAGCAGGAGGCCTATCTCGCGCAGGTCAGGGCTCGATGGGCTCAGTTGACCGCGATCTCGCCCTACTCCCGATACAAGAACTTCTTCAACGTGTGGGCGGTCAACGTCTTGTCGCCCGACTCCGGCGTCGACAACGACCCGAGCCTCGGGATCGACCGCGACACCGCGCTGGACTCGTACTTCTTCTGCGAGGGAATCGAGCGGCTGCTCTGCGTTGCAACGGCGAAGGCCCGCGCGTACGCAACTCGCGCGCCGGAGGTCGACCACATGCTCGTCATCGCCAACTCGACCAAGTACGGCGGCGCCGGCTACTGGAACCGCGACCTCGTCACATTCTCGGGCGGCAATCAGTTCTCGGCCGAGATCGTCGCGCACGAGCTGGGCCACAGCATCGGACAGCTGCACGACGAGTACGACTACGCCGACGGGACGGTCTACACCGGCAAGGAGCCGACCCAGATCAATGTCTCGACGCTGACCGAGGGGATTCAACTCGCGACGCAGAGCAAGTGGTGGCGGTGGATGGGCGAGGCCAGCATCACCGGCTTCGAGCGGATCACCACGTGGGAGGGCGCGATCTACGCGCAGTTCGGCGTCTACAGGCCGAGCTGGGGCTCCCTCATGCGCTACGTCAATTGGCCTTTCGACCAGGTCCAGCGCGAGGCCATGACCGGCAAGTTCTTCGAGCTGTCGAAGGTCCTCGAGACGAACAACGACAGCACACTTCCTTCGACCGCGGTCCTCGATCTGGACTTGCCGACACTCGTCGGAGCGTCGTGGACGACCCGATGGACGCTCGACGGCAGTCCGATCGGTCAATGGGATGACAGGACCGTCGTCGACCTCTCTGAGCTCGAGCTCACGAACGGCGCCCGGCTCGCCGTCGAGATGAGCCAGGCGACCACGTGGGTGCGCGACCCCACGATCCTCGAGAAGCTCAGAGGCCAGCGCAAGTGGACGATCGTCGTGGAGGACTGACGACCTGAGCGGGTCTGGCCGTCGCCCCGTCCGGGCGTCTCAGTAGGACGCCCGGACGGGGTGACGTGCGCAAATTCCTCGAATCCAGCGCGCCGACCGACCGATGAGTTCCGGCCCGTTCGGTCGTCTTAGGTAGAACGACAGCGACGGAAACGACGACGAAGGGCGATCCCCTATGAGCGAGAACCAGCACCCCGAAGGGAATCCTCCGGTGCGGCCTGACGTTGAAGCGCACATGGCCGACCGACGGCTGGCGCACGAACGACTCTCGACCGGCGGCTTGGCGCGCTGGATGCGCGCGTGCGCCTCGCACCCCTGGCGCGTCGTCCTAGCCTGGATCGGGATCATCGTCGTGCTGTTCCTCGCGGTGCTCTCCTTCGGCGGCAGCCTCAAGGACGAGTTCTCGATTCCCGGCTCCGACACGCAGCGGGCGACCGACCTCATCGAGGCGGAGTTCGTCGAGGAACAGGGCGGTGTCCTGAACCTCGTCTTCGCGGCGCCTCCGGGCGAGCGGCTCGACACGCCTGAGCGTCGGGCGGCGATCGAGGCGGCGATCGCGAAACTCCAGACCGACGAGTTCGCCCCCACCGGCGAGGCGCCGGACGGGGACGCCGGCATCACCAGCGTCGGCGATCCCTTCGACGAGAACACGTTCTCCGACGACGGCAGGATCGCGTACGCGGAGGCGCAGTTCGACCGCGTGATCTATACGGAGGATCGGCCGCAGGTCGAGGCCGTGCAAGAGGCTATGCGCGAGGCGGTCGAGCCTGCCGGAGTCACGGTCGAGTTCAACGGCGACGCCGAGTTCCCGCCGATCGAGCAGGGAATCCAGGAGCTCCTGGGCCTGCTTGCCGCGCTGATCGTGCTCCTGATCGTGTTCCGCACGCTCGTCGCGGGAATGGTGCCCATCGCGCTCGCACTCGTCGCGTTGATGACGGCATTCCTGCTCCTCTTCATCGTCGCGGGCTTCACCGACATCAACACGATTACGCCGCTGCTCGTCTCGATGATCGGGCTCGGCGTCGGCATCGACTACTCGCTCCTGATAGTCACGCGCTTCCGGCAACTCCTCCACGAGGGGCTGTCGCCGCGCGACGCCGCGGCCGAGGCCGGTGCGTCCGCCGGCCGAGCCACGATCTTCGCGGGCCTGACGGTCGCGATCTCCGTCTCCGGCCTGGCCTTCTTCGGCCTCGACTTCGTTACGAAGCTCGGCGTCGGCTCGGCGCTCGGTGTCGTGACGACGGTCCTCCTGGCGAACTCGCTCCTCATCGCGATCCTCGCGAGGCTCGGCGAGCGGCGCGGAATCGTTCGCCACATCGTGTTCGGCATCCTCACGCTGGGTCTCTACTGGTGGTACTGGGCGTACAAGACGCACAAGACCACCAAGGAGCGGACTGGGCAGGGTCTCGGTGGTCCCCTCGGCCTCGTCCTCTGGATCCTGTTCTATCCCATCAACGCGTTCGTGATCCCCGCCGAGATCGGCCGGATGTATCGACAGGCCGGAAAGGAGACACGACTGACGGGCTGGACGGGCCTCTGGCTCTTCCCGTTCGGCCTCCTGATCGTTCCGGCGTTCGTCTGGTGGTGGAAGGTGCAGGGGGCGATGAACCGCTTCGCCGAGAGCGACCCGGACCTAGCCGAGCCGGCGCCTGGCATCGACCGGCTGAAAGTCCCGCTCCTTCCCCCGATCGACGACGCCGAGACCGCGAGGGAGCGGACGCTCATCGCGCGCTGGGGCCGATTCGTGACGAGGAACCACAAGCCGGTGTTCGTCGTCGTCCTGCTGGCGGCGGTCGTGGTCGCGGGCACATCGGGGCTCGTCCGGCTCGGCGCCTCCGACCAGGGGACGCAGCCGACCGAGCAAACGGCGCGGCGCGCGTACGACTTGCTTGCCGAGGGGTTCGGGCCCGGGTTCAACGGGCCAATCCCGATCGTCGTAGACACGAACGGAGACCAGCAGGCGCCGCAGCGCGTCTACGAAGGCGTGCGCAACCTCGACGGAGTTGCGTCGGCCAACGAGCCACAGTTCAACGACGAGGAGACGGTCGCCATCGTCTTCGTGACACCCGACTCGGCGCCACAGGACACGGAGACGGAGGAACTCGTCGACCGGCTGCGCGGCGAGGTCGTGCCCGCCGCGACCGAGGGCAGCGATGCAGCCGTGTACGTCTCCGGCCTGAACGCCGCGTTCATCGACATCGGCGACAGGATCATGGAGCGGCTGCCGCTCTTCCTGCTCTACATCATCGGCGTCACATTCATCGTGCTCGCCATGGCGTTTCGGTCGATCGTGGTCTCGCTGACCGCCGCGGTGACGACGATCCTTTCGGCGTTCGTCGGGTTCGGGGTACTCACGCTCGTCTTCCAGGAGGGGTACCTGCTCGACGTGATGGGTCTCGACCGGACCGGACCGATCGAGACGTTCGTACCGCCGATCGCCTTCGCGATCCTGTTCGGCCTCTTCATGGACTACATGGTCTTCCTCATGAGCCGGATCCGGGAGGAGCACGTGCATGGCCTGAACACCCGTGAGGCCATCGAGCACGGCATGGCCGCCATCGGCCGGGTCGTCGTCGCCGCCGCGCTCATCATGGGCACGGTCTTCGCGGCGTTCATCCTCACGTCCGACCGCATCTCCAAGGAGTTCGGCCTCGTGCTCGCGGTCGCGATCCTCACGGACGCGCTCGTCGTGAAGATGACCCTCGTGCCGGCCTTCTTCACCTGGCTCGGCGAGAAGACCTGGTACATGCCGCGCTGGCTCGACCGGCTCCTGCCGAACATCACCATCGAGCCGCCGCACGACGGCGAGGAGCCCCTCGCCGTCCCGGCCGAGGCGACGCGCTAGGGGTGGTAGTGGACTGACCTGAAGCGCCAGGTCTCGGCGAGCCAGCGCGGGACGAGCTCCTCCAGCGCGCGCTCGAGGTCGGTCCCGACGGCCTCGTCGACGACCCACCAGGAGACGACGGCGTCGGTGCCCGGCGGCGACCCGTCGTCGGGCGGGTCGATGTAGACGCAGCCGACGAGCGCTGTCTCGGCCTCGTCCAGCACGGCGTAGTTGAAGGTCTCCTGTGCCGCGATCTCGCGCTCGTGGCGGGCGAGATCCTGCCGGTCGGCCTCGTAGGACATGTCCGCCGGCGGCCAGCCCCAGGCGTCGCCGTACTTCGCCCACAGCCGCTCGCGCGAGCCCATCACCGCCGGGTAGTCGATGTCCACATCCGCCTCGCGAATCGGGCGCAGATGATGGCCGGTCGGGAGGTCGAGGCGCTGCGGATGGCTGAATCCATCGGGAAGCCAGGCCACGTCCAGCAGCGTACGGTCACTCGCGGCCTAACCGACTCTTTACGTCGTCTGAGTGGACAAATCCGATCTTGTAACTACCATGCGCCGCTGACGAACAGGCCAGGGCCGCGCACTCGCGCCTCTTCTCGCGCAGCCCGACGTTCCTCTCCCCTCTATGCCGCCCCGTTTTCGCAGCCGTCTGCTTGCGTTCGCCCTTGTTGCGATCGTCTTCGCCTGCGTGGCTCCGGCCGCCTCTGCGAGGCTCGACGGCCCGCCGCGGCGGGAGCCCCCGAAGCCGAAGCCGACGCTGGGCCAGCGTGCCGCCAAGGTCGCGCTGCGGGCCGTCGGCGTGCCGTACCGATGGGGCGGCTCGTCGCCGACGAGCGGCTTCGATTGCTCCGGGCTCGTCTACTGGGCCTACGGACGGCTGGGGGTCTCGGTTCCGCATAGCTCGTATGCGCTGTACGGGCTCGGGAGGAGCGTGCGGCGGTCGCGGCTCAAGGCCGGCGACGTGCTCTTCTTCTCCGGGCTCGGCCATGTCGGTGTCTACATCGGGCGCGGCAGGATGGTGCACGCGCCGCAATCGGGGAGGACGGTCGAGATCGTCCCGCTCGGCCGGTCGCACTACGGGAGCCGGCTCGTCGGCGCCCGTCGCCTGGTCACTTAGTAGCGCTGCCGCCGCGATGGCCGAGGTTCTCCTGATCCATCACGCGCATGGTCTGACGGCCGGGGTCCTCTCGTTCGCCGACGAGCTGCGCGCCGCGGGGCACGTCGTCCACAGCCCTGACCTCTACGACGGCAAGACCTTTACCGACCTCGAAGACGGCGTCGGCTACGCCAAGGAGATCGGGTTCGACACGTTCAACGAGCGTGGGCGGCTTGCCGCCGATGGCTTGCCGAACGAAATCGTCTATGCCGGGTTCTCGCTCGGGGCCATGCCCGCGCAGATGCTTGCCCAGACCAGGCCAGGGGCGAAGGGAGCTTTGCTGTTCCACAGCTGCTTCCCGCCCGAGGAGTTCGGCGGGCCGTGGCCCGAGGCCGTCCCGGTGCAGATCCACATCATGGAGGAGGACGAGTGGGCGCTCGAGGGAGACCTCGACGCCGCGCGCGAGCTCGACAAGGCGGTCGACAGCGCGGAGCTCTTCGTCTACCCCGGCGATCGGCACCTCTTCACCGACGAAAGCCTGCCCGCCTACGACGAGACCGCCGCCGGGCTGGTCAAGCAGCGCGTGCTCGGCTTCCTCGGCGACCTCCGCTAGGAGAGCTCCACCACCATCCCTTCGCGGGCCAGCGTCGGCCGGCTCCCGTCCTCGCGGACGAGCTCCTGTGCGCGATCCTCGAGCCCCGAGAGGACCTCGTCGGAATGGTGCGGCTCGTGGTGGAAGAGCACGAGTCGCCCCACCTGGAGCGCCTGGGCGTACGCGATCGTGTCGGAAACGCTCGAGTGGCCCCAGCCGATCCGCTGCTGGTACTCGTCCTCGAAGTACTGCGCATCGTGGAGCAGCACGTCGGCGCCCTCTGCGATCGAGGCTCCGGAGATCCAGTCCGACGGCCGCTCCTCGATGCCCGTCAGGGCCGGCTCGTGGTCGGGCAGATACGCGATGCACGATCCGTCGGCCTCGATCCGGTAGCCCAGCGTCGGGCCGGGATGGACGACCAGCGCCGCCGTGACGAGCGCGCTCTCCACCTTCCACGGCTTGCGCGGCGCGTCGTGGAACGCCACCTGCGCGGGAACGACGCCGAGATCGATCGGGAAGAGCGGCGGCGAGAACGTCCGCGCGATCGAGTCCTCGAGGCTCAGCACGGTCGACGGCGGCCCCCAGACGTCGAGCACGACGTTCTTGTCCCACATCGGCCCGAAGAACCGCAGCCCCTCGACGTGATCGAGGTGCAGATGCGTCAGCAAGAGGTGGATGCGTCGTACTCCTCGCTCGACGAGGTCGTCGCCGAGATCTCTGATCCCGGTGCCGGCATCGAGCACGATCACCGTTCCGTCGTCGAGCGAGAGCTCGACGCATGACGTGTTGCCCCCGCAGACCACCGTGGTCGGGCCCGGCGAGGGCACCGATCCGCGACAGCCCCAGATCTTCAGCTGCATACGGCCTCCACGTTACTCCCGCCAGAAGATCGTCATGACCCCGACGAACTCGTCGGCGTGGGCGAAGAGCGGGAACCCGGTCACCGAGATCTCCCGGTCGATGCCGTCCGCGCTCGTGATCACGAACTTCTCGTGCACCGCCCGGCGCTCGTCGAGCGCGATCCGGGCGGGCCTGCGTTCGGGCGGCAGCACCTCAGCGTCCCGTGTCCGGGGCCTGAAGCTGGCCGTGAACTCGTCGATCGGCACCTCGCCGACGCCGGCGAAGGGCCGGCCGAAGAGGGTCTCCGCCGCGTCGTTGAAGAAGACGAGCCGCCCCGCCTCGTTCACGATCAGCGTGGGGGTCGCAAGGTTGGACGCGAACTCGCGCGCCAGGATGAGAACCAGGTGCTTGGGCCGCCGCTGTTCCAGGGCTCCAAGCGTACGCCGCGCTGCCGTGGGGTGGTGAGCCCAACCGTAGGCGGAACCCTCGTCGACGAGCGGATCTCCTAGACGGGGTCTTCGAAGCGCACGTCCCGCACGTTCGCGTCACCCGCCGCGAACTCGACCATCCGCTGCGCCTCGGCCTCGACCTCGTCCCGCTCGCGTCTGGAGAGCCGTCCGAACGGCCTGATTCCCAGGACTGCCGCCGCCTTGCCCTGGCGCTCGATCCACCAGGTCGCGCGGAGCTCGCCGTCGACGAGGAGATTGCTCACGAAGCGGCCGGGCGCCAGCATCGCCGCCCAGGGGAAGCCGGCCGGGATGATCCGGGTCCGGTCGGCGTGCCCGAGGAGGAGGTTGTCGTATTCGCCCAGGAGGCGCACCGGCGCCGGGACGTCGGGATCGGGCCGCGGCGCGTCGGGCACGTCGAAGAGCTCTCTGCCGCTCTCGTCGCCGAAGACGACCAGCCGCTCGCGGAGCCGCTCGAACACCTCTCTGAGCTTCGTGAGGCCCGACCAGTTCTGAGCGTCCAGCACGGACGCCGGGCCGAAGGCGCGGAGGTAGCGCAGCACGAAGTCCTCGAGTGACGGTTCCGACTCGAGCTCGCGGCCGGTCCACGACTCGATGGTCGCGAGCTTCGCCTGACCGCGCTGACCCCAGACCCCGCGGGGAGTGACCTGAACCAGCGGCAGGTGCGTGCGAGCCGCGTTGCCGATCGCCTCGGCGTCGTCGCCGATCCCCCGAGCGACGAGGCGCCGACCGAGCTCCCGCCCGCCGAGCGGCTCCTCGGCCAGCAGCTCACGCGCCGTCTCCAGGAGCGCCTCGATGTCGGCGCCGCCCATCCGACGGCCGTAATGACCGCCCCGGTGCTGCCGCTCCGACACGACCTGCGTCAACGGCTTGAACGCGAGCGCGTCGCGGACCGTCGCCAGGTGGATCGTCCCGCGCATGAGCCAGAGCCGTACGACCTTCCGCTCCTCGAGCAGCCGACCGAGCTCATTCGGGTCGAAGCCCTCGAGCCGCGACCAGAGCCCGATGTACGGCGGCATGATCTCCTGCGCCTGGAGCCCGACGAGGTGCTCGACCATGTCCAGCACCGGCATGTCGACGCGGCGGAGCAGGTGCTGCCGCTCCAGCAGCGCGCGGTTCAACTCGCGGCGGCTGAGGACCTCGGCGCTCAGTCGACGAGCTTGCGCGTCATCCCGATGATCGCAATGCGCCACATCAGGATTCCGAAGCCGACGAGGAAACCGAGGTGTGCGACGTCGACCCAGCCGGCCCAGCCGTAGAGCACGGCGTCGCGCAGGAGCTGGACGAGATGGTAGAGCGGGTTCAGCTGCGCAAGCGCCTGGAGCCAGTCCGGGAATCCGTCCAGCGGGAAGAACGACCCTGCGAGCAGGAAGAGCGGCGTCAGCACAGCGCTGACCACGTAGTTGAAGTTCTCGAACGACTTGGAGAAGCCGGCGATCGCGATCCCGAAGTTCGCCCAGCCGAAGCCGGCGATCCAAGCGATGAACGGCACGGCGAGCATGCCCCAGGCCGGGTCGAGCCCGAAGAACATCGCCACGATCATCGGGACGCACCCATAGACGCCGGCGCGTGTCGCGATCCAGATCGCCTCCGCGCTGACCAGTTCCTCGGTGTCGACGGGCGCGGCGAGGATCGCATCGTAGGTGCGCTGGAACTGGTACTTGACGAACGTCCCGAACATCCCCGGGAAGGCGCTCGAGAAGAGCACCGCGGTGGCGACCGTCCCGGTGCCGACGAAGTCGACATAGGAGACCCCGTTGATCGTGCTGACGATCGAGCCGAAGCCGAACCCGAACGCAAGCAGGTAGATCGTCGGCTCGACCGTGGACGAGAACGTGCTCGACTTCCAGTACGAGGAGTAGTTGACGACCTCACGGACGAGGACGCCGGTCAGCGCCCGGCGCTCGAGGCGGCCGATCCGGGGAGCCTTGGCGGCCGCCGCCATTAAGCGATCTCCTCGCCGGTGAGAAGCACGAACACGTCCTCGAGGTTCGCCGCGCGGCGCACGCCGTCGAAGCCCCGGAAGCCGTCGACGTCGAGGATCGAGACGCTGGTCCCGGTGCGGCGAGTCCTGAGCCCGGCGGACCCGGCCTCGGCCTCGACCTCCGCGAGCCGCGCCGGCGGGCCGTAGACCTCCAGCACGTCGCGTCCGGCGTGCTCGAGCACGAGCTCAGACGGCGTGCCCGAGGCGACCGCAGTGCCGTGCGACATGATCAGCACGGTGTCGGCGAGCCGCTGCGCCTCCTCGATGTAGTGGGTCGACATGAGGATCGTCGTGCCGTCGGAGCGTAGGAGATCGATCAGCGCCCAGAGCTCCTGGCGAACCTGCGGGTCCAGCCCGACCGTCGGCTCGTCCATCAGAACGAGCCGCGGCCGGTGGATGAGCGACCGGGCGATGAGCAGCCGCCGCCGCATCCCGCCCGAGAGCTTGTCGACGCGGTCGCCGCGCCGCTCGACGAGCTTGGCCATGACGAGGGCGCGTTCGATCGCCTCCTTTCGATCGCAGCGGTCGATCCGGTACAGGTGGGAGAAGACGAGCAGGTTCTGCTCGACCGTCAGGGTCGTGTCCAGGTTGTCGAGCTGTGGCGAGACGCCGAGCTGCGCACGCGCCTGCTTCGACTCCTCCGGGAGCTTGAACCCAAGCACCTCGATCTCGCCCTCGTCCGCGATCGACTGGGCCGTGAGGAGCCGCATCGTCGTCGATTTCCCGGCCCCATTCGGACCCAGGAGCCCGACGCACGTTCCCATCGGCACATCCAGGTCGAGGCCGTCGACGGCGGTGATCTGGCCGTAGCGCTTGACGGCTCCGCGGAGGCGGATGGCGAGGTCCGGGGGCATCGCCCTCAGGATGCCAATTTCCCGTCAGGCCACCGAAGCGGCGTCCCACCGGCCGTCCGCCTTCGCCCGCTCGATCTCGGCGACCCCCGCCGGCCGCATCCTGCCCTGCTCGATGAGCGCGGTGACCCGGTCCCGGTTGCTCTTCGACCAGTTGCTCCGCGCGCGCCTCGGCGTGAAGCGCTGGAGGTGGTAGTCGTCGTCGAGCCCCTTCGTCTGGCCGTCGATCCAGCCGTAGCAGAGTGCGACCTCGACCGCCTCCGTGTAGGAGACCGTCCGCTTGCGCGAGGCTTTCTTCGCGAGCTTGAGCCAGATGCCCTCCGCCTTGGCGTGGTTTCGGTCCAGCCATCGCTCCCAGGTCTCCTGGCTCGCGAAGACCTTGATGGGCAGGTCGTCGACCACCAACCTCGACTCTTCCTGAAGACAGCGCGGCACGGCAAGCCGTGCCAGGGTGGGCCGATGAGTTTTCCGCCGACCGGCCGTCATATTCGAAGATGAGCCAAGTGGCAGAATCAGGCGTCCTCACGGCTGCGCGGGCCGGCGACGAGACGGCGTTCTCGGCGCTCGTCGAGCGGTACCGCCGCGAGCTCCAGGTGCACTGCTACCGGATGCTCGGCTCGCTGGAAGACGCCGAGGACGCCGTCCAGGAGACCTTCCTCCGCGCCTGGCGGAAGCGGGAGACCTTCCGCGGCGACTCGTCGTTCCGGGCCTGGCTCTACGGCATCGCGACGAACGCGTGCCTGGACGCGCTCGCGCGCCGGCCGCGGGTCGAGCCCCCGCAGGACGGGCGGCCGCTCGCGGAGGTTCCGTGGCTCCAGCCCTATCCCGACCGGCTGCTCGAAGATGTCGCCTCGAACGACGAGGAGCCCGACGCCGAGGTCGTCGCCAAGGAGACGATCGAGCTGGCCTTCATCGCGACGATCCAGCTGCTCCCTCCGAAACAGCGGGCCGTGCTGATCTCGAGAGACGTGCTCGGCTGGTCGGCGGCGGAGTGCGCGTCCCTGCTCGACACGAGCGTCGCCGCCGTGAACAGCGCGCTCCAGCGGGCCCGTGCGACGCTGAAGCGGCACCTCCCACGCCGGCGGCTCGAATGGAACGCCCGCTCGGAGCCGAGCGAGCAGGAGCGCAAGCTCCTCGAGCGCTACATGAAGGCGACCGAACGAGGCGACGCGAACGCGATGGTCCGCCTGCTCCGTGCGGACGCACTCTGCTCGATGCCGCCGGACCCGTCGTGGTGGGTCGGCAACTGGAAGATCGTGGACGCCTGGGTGCAGGGAGGCTTCGGAGACGACGACTGGGGCACGCTGCGCTGCGTCGCGACGAGCGCGAACCAGCAGCCGGCGGTCGCCTGCTACGTCAAGCGCGCGGGCGACACGGTGTACAGGCCGCTCGCGATCGACGTCCTCCGCATCGAGGACGGTGTGGTCGCCGAGATCACGGCGTTCAGCCTCGACGAGAAGCTCCTCGAGGCGCTCGCGCTCCCGCCGAGGCTCTGATGGACGTCCCGCCCGGTTTCGAGTGCCGGGCGGTGTCGGTCGAGCCGGGCGGCGACCGCATCTACCACGACCCCGAGTGGCGGGATGCTCTCGTCCTGGTCACGCGCGGCGAGATCGAGCTCGAGTGGCGGGACGGCCGGCGCTGCCGCCTTGCGAGCGGCGAGACCTTCTGGCTCGCCGGGCTCCCCCTGCGCAGGATCCACAACGACGGGGAGGAGCCGGCCCGGCTCGTGGCCATCTCGCGGTCTGCTAATACTTAAGTAGTTGCTTAACCAACCCATCGCCGCCGCCGACCCCGTCTTCCATGCGCTGGCCGACCCGACCAGGCGCTCGATCGTCGAGCGCCTGAGCCGCGGAGCCGCGTCTGTCAGCGAGCTTGCCAGACCGCTGACGATCTCGCTGCCGGCTGTGCTTCAGCATCTCAGGGTGCTCGAGAGGAGCGGCCTCGTCCGGACGGAGAAGGTCGGCCGGGTGCGCACCTGCCACATCGAGCCGGCGGCGCTGAGCACCGCGGAGCAGTGGATCGCTGCCCGCCGTGCCGACTGGGAGCGGCGACTCGACCGGCTCGGGGACTACATCGAGCAGCAAGCCGACGAACAAGGGAGAACGTCATGAGCGAACGCACCGTCACCCACGCGACCTTCGCCGTCGAGCGGAGCTACGCCGTGCCGCCGGCGCGCGTCTTCGAGGCCTGGGCCGACCCGGTCGCCAAGTCCCGCTGGTTCGGCGGTGACGACTGGCAGCACGAGCTGGACTTCCGCGTCGGCGGCCGCGAGGTCAGCACCGGGACCATGGACGGCACCGTCTTCACGTTCGAGGGCCGCTACCAGGACATCGTCCCGGACGAGCGGATCGTCTACGCGTACGACATGCACATGGGCGAGGCCCGGATCTCGGTCTCGCTGGCGACGGTCGAGCTCACGCCGGACGGCGAGGGCACGAAGCTCGTCTTCACGGAGCAGGGCGCGTTCCTGGACGGCCTCGACGACCCGTCGCAGCGCGAGAACGGCACCGGAGCCCTCCTCGACGCGCTGGGCAAGGAGCTCGAGCGATGAGTTTTCGACCCTTCGCCTGTCTCTTAGACATGGAGATGAACGACCGTTGAGCCTCGAGGGACGCAACCGTTGGCTGGCACTCGTCGTGCTGTGCCTTGGCGACCTGATGATCGTCCTCGACGTGACGATCGTCGGCGTGGCGCTGCCTTCGATCCGCGAGGACCTCGGCTTCTCCGAGACGTCGCTTGCCTGGGTCGTGAACGCCTACCTGCTGACCTTCGGGGGCTTCCTCCTGCTCGGCGGCCGGCTCGGCGACCTCTTCGGCCACCAGCGCCTGTTCCTGATCGGGATCGCGCTCTTCACGGTCGCCTCGCTGGCCTGCGGCCTCGCGACGTCGCAGGAGGCGCTCATCGTCGCTCGGGCCGTGCAGGGCCTTGGCGGCGCGGTCGTCTCGGCCGTCGCCCTGTCGCTGATCGTGATGCTCTTCACGGAGCCGAGGGAACGCGCCAAGGCGATGGGAGTCTTCGGTTTCGTCGCCGCCGGCGGCGGCAGCATCGGCGTGCTCCTCGGCGGGATCCTCACCGACGTCCTGGACTGGCACTGGATCTTCCTCGTCAACCTCCCCATCGGGATCGCCGTCTTCGCGCTCACGCTCGTGCTGATCCCGGCGGTGCGCGGCGAGGCGCCCAGCGGGCGGCTGGACGTCGCCGGCGCGGTGACGATCACCGCGTCGCTGATGCTCGCCGTCTACGGGATCGTGAACGGCAACGAGCAGGGCTGGACGTCGGCCCGAACGCTCGGCGTGCTCGGCGCAGCGGCCGTGCTCCTGGGCGTCTTCCTCGCGATCGAGGCCCGGGTTTCCGCCCCGCTCGTGCCGCTCGGCCTCTTCCGGCGGCGCAACCTCGCGATCTCGAACGTGGTCGGGGTGCTCTGGGCCGCCGCGATGTTCGCGTGGTTCTTCCTCTCGGCTCTCTACCTCCAGCTGGTGCTCGGCTACAGCCCGCTCGAGGTCGGGCTCGCGTTCCTGCCGGGGAACCTGATCATGGGGCTCCTGTCATTGGGGCTCTCCGCGAAGCTCGTCATGCGCTTCGGGATCAGACCGCCGCTGGCCGTGGGCCTGGGGCTCGCTTCCCTGGGCTTGCTGCTGTTCGCGCGCGCGCCGGTGGACGGGAGCTTCGTCGTCGACGTCCTCCCGAGCATGATCCTGCTCGGGCTCGGTGCCGGAATGGCGTTCAACCCGGTGCTCCTAGCCGCGATGAGCGACGTCGAGCCGAGCGACGCCGGCCTTGCATCGGGCGTCGTGAACACCGCTTTCATGATGGGTGGGGCACTCGGCCTCGCCGTCCTCGCCAGCCTGGCCGCGTCCCGGACGGAAACGCTCGCCGCGTCCGGCGAGGGCCCGCTCGAGGCGCTCACCGGCGGCTACCACGCGGCGTTCCTCGCAGGAGCCGTCTTCGCGCTGGCGGCGGCCGTCATCGGTGGAACGCTGCTCCGCGTCGGCGTCCCGGGGGAGGAGGCCGAGTCGATGGAAGCCTCGCCGGCGCTGGAGGCCGACTAGGAGGGTTTGGCGGAATAGCGCTCGTTGCCAGGGTGCGATGCTCGTTCCCAGGCAAGGACGCAGGGAGCGTTCGTATCCTTGCGATACGGGCGCGACTGAGGACGCCGCCTGGGGGCGAGCAGCGCAGCCTGGCGGCACAGTCGGTATTTCGCCAAGCCCTCCTAGTTCGGCTTGCCGGCCATCGCCCAGGCGGCGACGACATACGCGGCGAGAAGGATGAGCGAAAGGATCATCGTCGCCCGCAGGAGGCCTGCGCCCTTGTCCGCGCGCAGCCGGTACACGCCGATTCCGCCGACGATCAGCGATACGAGCAGGATGAGCCCGCCGAGGTCAGCTGCGAAGTAGCCGATCTCGAGCCAGGCCGGCTCCTCGAAGTCGTCGGGGAGGTCGTCCCAGCCCTGCTCGGAGTAGATCCACTGGGCTCCGACGCGCATGATGATCCAGCCGGGGAACGACACCGCCAGCAGCGTCCAGTAGCCGAGCCGGAGCGAGCGGGCATCGCCGCGCGCCAGCGCGAGAATCGTGGCGGCGCTGAGGAGCCCGCCCACGAGGATCGTCGCACCGAGCACGTGGACGAAGAGCGGGAAGTTCTGCTCGTCCGCGCGGACGGCTGCAAAGAGCGCGCTCACGCGCCCGGCTTCCAGATCATGTCGACGAGAAGCAGGAGGAGGACCAGGCTCGCAAGGGACTGCAGGGCAAGCCCCTGCGACGTCCGGTTGAGGGCGAGCAGGTCGCCGTTCGGCCCCGTCTGGCCGGCCGCGTTCAGCTCCTGCGCCTTCTTCACGGCGACGAGGTAGGCCTTGCCAGTCCGCTGGCCGATCCCGGCGGCGACAACCCACAGGATGAGCGCCGCGACGATCCAGGGGTCCCAGATGTCGTAGTCGCCGACGGAGAACGCGAGCCAGATTCCGAGCACGATCGTCCCGCCTGCGCCGATCCCGATCGCCGCGTCAGCGACCCGGGTGAATGGGGCGAAGCGAAGTGTCCCTTCGGGCGTGTCCGTGCGGCGGACGGCGACGATCAGCACCCAGAACAGCACGACCCCGGCGATGTACGAGAACGCGCTGAGGACGTGGAGCGCGAGCATCCAGTCGTCGAAGCTCACCGGCGCATCCTACGAAGTCTGATAGTCCAGGGTCATGCGCTTCGGGGGGATCGCCGGATGCCTCGTTCTCGCGCTCGCCGTCGCCGGCGGCGCCGTCGGTGCAGAGCCCCGCTCGCGCTCGCTCGGTCTCCCCTGGGCGGGATCCCTCGCAGGCGGCGTCCGTCTCGAGCCGCAGAGCGAGCACCACTTCACGTGGGACTCCGTCCGGAAGCGGTCTCCCAGCCGCGAGTGGAGGCGGTACGGAAACGCGCGGCTCGTGAGGACGACGCTCGGCGTCTTCGCCGAATACGCGGCGGCCCATCCGGGAGCGCCCCGCGTGGGCGTCGGCGATCTCTCGCGGCCGCACGGCGGCGACTTCAGCGCACGGTACGGCGGGATCGGCCACGCATCACACCAGAATGGGCTCGACGTCGACGTCTACTACCCGCGGCGCGACCGTCGCGAGCTCCCGCCGCGGTTTCCGCGTCAGATCGACAGGCCCCTCGCGCAGGACCTGGTCGACCGCTTCGTCGCAGCAGGCGCGGCGAAGGTCTTCGTCGGGCCGAACACCGGCCTGCGCGGCCCGCCGGCGATCGTCGAGGTGCTGCCTTCCCACCACGACAACCACCTCCACGTACGACTACCGGGGGACGGCGTCTCGTCGGCGCCGGTCGGCACCAGCACGCGCGGCCTGCCGATCCGTGCGTTCACGCTCGGCTCGGGCCGGCCTCGGATCCTCGTCGTCGGCTGCATCCACGGAAACGAGTGCGCGGGCAGCGTCGTGGCCACGCGCCTGCTCCACGCGCGCCCGCCGAGGCACGGCTCGATCACGGTCGTCCAGGATCTGAACCCGGACGGACACGCGGCGAAGCGGCGCTCGAACGCGCGAGGTGTCGACCTGAATCGCAACTTCCCGGGCACCTGGAGGCGGATCTCCACAGCCGGCCCCGCGCCCGCCTCCGAGGTGGAGACCAGGCTCGCGATGCAGCTCATCCGCCGGCTCCGGCCCGACGTGACGATCTGGTTCCACCAGCCGCAGGGGCTCGTGCGCGCCTGGGGCCGGAGCGTCGCGATCGCCAGGCGGTACGCGCGCCTTTCCGGGATGCGCTTCGCCCGGCTCCGGCGGCCGCCCGGCGCCGCGACCGCGTGGCAGGCGGGCGCGATGCCGGCCTCCCGCGCTTTCGTGGTCGAGCTCCCGCCCGGCGAGCTCGGACTGCGGGAGACGGGCCCGCATGCGCTGGCCATTCTCCGACTCGCAGGCGGTCGGTAGCTTGAAGCCCGTGCACGCCGTCGAGACGAACGGGATCCGCAAGAGCTACGGCAAGGTCGAGGCGCTCCGGGGGATCGACCTCCGCGGTCGACGCCGGAAGCGTGTTCGGGCTCCTCGGCCCCAACGGCGCCGGGAAGACGACCGCGGTGCGGATCCTGACCACGCTCCTCTCGCCCGACGACGGGTCGGCCTCGGTCGCGGGCTTCGACGTGACGCGGGAGCCGGCGAAGGTGCGCGAGCGCATCGGGCTCGCCGGCCAGTACGCGGCCGTCGACGAGAACCTGACCGGCTGGGAGAACCTCGAGATGGTCGGCCGCCTCTACCACCTCGGCCGCCGCGCCGCGAAGGCGCGGGCCGACGAGCTGCTCGCCGACTTCGACCTCACGGAGGCCGGCGGCCGGCTCGTCCGCACCTACTCGGGAGGGATGCGGCGCCGCCTCGACCTCGCCGCGGCGCTCGTCGCCCGCCCGCCTGTCCTCTTCCTCGACGAGCCGACGACCGGGCTCGACATCCGCAGCCGCATCGGGCTCTGGGACGCGATGGAGGCGCTCGTCGCCGGCGGGACGACCGTTCTGCTGACGACGCAGTACCTCGACGAGGCCGACCGGCTGGCGGACCGGATCGCCGTGATCGACAGCGGACTGGTGATCGCGGAGGGGACGCCGGACGAGCTCAAGGCCCAGGTGGGCGGCGATCGCCTCGAGGTCCACCTCTGTGACGGCCATCGTGGCGAGGAGGCGATCCCCGTGCTCGCCCCGATCGCCAGCGAGTCGCCGTCGGCGGAGAACGGTGTGATCAGCGTTCCGCTCCGCGAGCGAAGCGGAGCGATCGCGGAGGCCGTGCGGCGCCTCGACGACGCCGGCCTCACGATCGACGACATCGCCGTGCGGCGACCCACGCTCGACGACGTGTTCCTGCGGCTGACGGGTCACGCGGTCGAGCAGGAGGAAGAGCCCGCTGAGGTGGAGCGGCGATGACGGCCGTCCAGTACGCGATCGCGGACACGCTGGTGCTCGCCAAGCGAAGCCTGAAGCGGATCCCGCGGCAGCCCGATCTGCTGGTCGGCTTCACGGTCCAGCCGATCATGTTCGTGCTGCTGTTCGTCTACGTCTTCGGCGGCGCGATCGATACCGGCGACCTGGACTACGTGGACTTCCTGATTCCGGGGATCATCGTCCAGTCGATGGTCTTCGGCGGCTTCGTGACCGCGCTCGGGCTCTCTGAAGACCTGAAGAAAGGCCTGATCGACCGCTTCCGGTCGCTGCCGATGTGGGGGCCGGCCGTGATCGCCGGCCGGATCCTCGCCGACGTCGGGACGAACGTGATCCAGCTCGTGATCATGTTCGCGGTCGGGATCATCGTCGGCTTCCGCTTCGCGACGAGCTTCCCGGAGATCGTGGCCGGCATGGCGCTCCTGCTGCTGATCGGCTATGCGTTCTCGTGGGTGTTCGCGTTCATGGGGCTGTCGGCGTCGTCGCCCGAGGCCGCCAACGCCTACGGCTTCACGATCCTCTTCCCGCTCACGTTCATCTCGTCCGCGTTCGTGCCCGTGGACACCATGCCGGACTGGCTGCAACCGATCGCGGAACACAACCCGTTCACGACCATGGTCGACGCCGCCCGCGCCCTCTTCGTCGGGACCCCGGCCGGCAACGACATCTGGCTCGCGGTGGCCTGGTCGTTCGCGATCATTGCCGTCTTCAGCGTGCTGTCGGTGTGGCGCTACCGCCGCGCGGTCGGCCGCTGACGGGGTGTCCTGAATGCGCTCGAGAGCTCTACCCGCTTGCCGCTTCGCGAGGTCGGTTGCGCTTGGTCGTTTGAGGACGGCGGCGAGCTTCGGTTGTGCACGCCGAAGATGCGGAAGGGCGCTCTTCGGCCCATAGCTCCTGAGCGCGGAGATCGCGTGCCCAGAGATCTCGTCGTCGTCGATCAGCTCGATCAGGACATCGGGCGCGCGCGGATCCTTTGTCCGCTTCAAGGCGTCGCAGAGCATCTCGCGGGCGCTGGCCGTGACGGGGGTCGCCGAGCAGCTCGATCAGATCGTCAGCGACTCCCGCGTCCGCTAGCGTCGCCAACGCGTTCCCGTACGCCCACTTCGTGGTCTCGTCGTCCATCGGCGCGCTCCGAAACTCCACGAGGATCGCCCGCGCCGCGGCGGGAGCGGCCGTCTTCGTGCCGGTGAGGGAGCGCGCGATCACCTCTTTCTCAACCGAGTCCCGCATTCGCGGGAGCCACTCGACGAGAAGCGGAGCCGCCGCCTCTGCGTCGAACGTCGTCGGCGCAACGGACGAGAAGATCCCGAAGTCCGTCGCATCGATCCCGCGTGCCTCGAGCTCGGCTTCGAGCGCCTTCCACTCGGGCGACTTCGATGCCCGCGCGTGCTCCTCGCGGAAGCGGTCGAGGAGTTGCCCGTACACCTCTTGTCGGCTCGGCTCACGGCGCCAGCGGACCATGCATCACCTCCGATTCGAGGATCTCCGCGACGCTACATGAGCTTCGGATTCATCCCACCGCGACTACTGCTCTACCCGGGGCTAGGCGCCCACGAGCTCGCGCAGCTCGGCGGCAGTCTCCGAAACCGCCGCGAAGTCCTCGTCCCGAACGCCTTCGCGGAGCTCGGTCAACAGCGTGTCGAGCCGGGTCCTGTCGACCGGGTCGAGATCGGCCTCGAACCGGTCCCTGATCCACTCCAGCGTCGCGACGTCTCCGAGCACCGCACCGCCGTCCTTCGCTTGTGCGTCGACGAGCAGCTGCCGGAGCCAGGCATCGAACCGCCCGCGATCGACCTCCGACGCGGGTCGATACTGGAGCTCCAGGTCGAGTGCGGCCTGCTTGGCATCGAGCGCCGCCTGGCGCACCTCTGCGCGGTCGCCGCCGGCGACGGCGCCGGACAGCGACTTCAGCGCCTGCTCCGTGGGGTCGACGAGTCTCACCGGAACATCACCGGAGCGGCGATACGTGGCCCAGGCGTCGTTCATCCGCCTCACCTCTGCGCGAGCCGCGGATCCTGGCGCCGCGTAGACCTGGTCCGCACCGGTCGAGATCGTCGCGAGCGCTGCCGGCACGCCGCCGGGAAGCGAGTCCGTCGGCGCAGCGAGAGCAAGCGCCTCGACGTCGCCGCCGCTCCCGGTGAAGAACTCGCCGTAGCCCGGCGCGAAGACCTTCTCCTCGAAGCTCCCGTCGTCATGGAGCTCGCGCGTCACGATCGCGCCCTGGATCGGGCCGCGGGGACCGGCGACGGTCTTGCCGACCTCCTTGACCGTCACCTCCTCGAAGACCAGGCCGGCGATGTTCTCGGGCCGGTACGCGTTCCCGACCTTCGGGTCCGCGGGCATGATCATCGCCGCCGGCCCGTCGATGCCGGCAAACCAGGTGCCTGCGGTGTCCGCAATCGCGCCGTCCGTCGTAGTTGAAGACGTCCTCGCCCAGATACCACGCCGAGCCGTCGTCGGCCTGGGCGTAGAGGTCGAGCGCAACCTCGTGGATGCGCCCATCGAGATACGCCAGGTACTGCGAGACGAGCACCTCGACGCACTGGCCGTTGCTCCACTCCATGATCCGCGTGTCGGGCAGGAGCGTCGTCTCGGTCTTGAACCGCTGCCCATCGACGGTGCCGTTCAGGATCGCCGAGCGCAGGTCGCTGATCGGGAACAGCGGGTTGGAGACCCCGGTCGAATTCGAGAATGGCGGCGCGGTCAGGTCGACCCTGGCGCTCTCCCGCGCAAGGGGAAGCTCGGCGAGCCCCGCCGCTTCGAGCTGCGCCGCCGTCGGCTGCGGGACTTTCGTCGACGCGCTCTCCCGGCAGGGTGCTCCCGAGGCACGACCGGCAGCGCCGCCGTCCACGTCGAGCACGACGAACGCTGCAACGCCGACGGCCGCTGCGGCGCCGGCCGCGAGCAGGGCTGCGATCCACGTCCGTGTCATCCCGGTCCTCCTGTCCGCGTGTGCATCGATCACGACGGTAGGAGGGCGCAATGAGAGGCCCGTGAGAGGAGCTCTAGAGTTGGTCCGTGAAGATTCGTCTCGTTGCGGCGACGGCCGTCGCGCTCGGTGCAGTCCTGGGCGGGCCCGCGGAGGCCCAGCCGCCGTCGCCTCTGCGCGTGCTCTTCCTCGGCAACAGCCTGACGGCGACGAATGACCTTCCGGCCATGGTCGCGCGGATCGCGAGCCGCGCAGGACGGCGGCTCGAGTACCGGACGGTCGCGCCGGGCGGGTACGCGCTGGAGGATCACTGGAACCACGACGAGTCGCGGGCCGCCCTCGCCGGGGGACGCTGGGACGTCGTGGTCATGCAGCAGGGCCCGTCTGCGCTACCGGAGAGCCAGGCGAACCTGCGCGAGTTTGCGCTGCGCTGGTCGGCCGAGGCTCGGGCACATGGCGCGCGGCTGGCGTTGCTGACGGTGTGGCCCGAGTCCTACCGGCGGAGCGCGCTCACCGAGGTGATCGCGTCGTACCGGCGAGCCGCGACCAGCGCGAAGGCGGAGCTGCTGCCCGGCGGTGACGCCTGGCGAAGGGCCTGGCACTGCGACCCGGGGACTCCGCTGTACGGGCGGGACGGGTTCCACCCGAGCGAGCTCGGCACGTACACCGCGGCGCTGGTCGTCTACGGCCGGCTCTTCAGGGCGCCTCTGATGGGCGGCAGGCCGGCCGGCGTCCGGCCGCGGACTGCCCGGCTCGTCCAGTGGGCTGCGGCAACGTCGCTCGGCCGGCGCCTCCCGCGCGCCCGGCGCTGCGGCCGCTAGAACCCGAACTCGACCTCTGTGAAATACCAGAGGCTCGAGGTGCTCCAGAGCGCCACCAGGACCGTGAACAGCGTCCCGCCGGCGAGCGGGACGAGCCAGCGTGGATGGTCGCGGTCGTGGACGTACCAGAGCTTGACGGCCAGTACGCCGTAGATGAACGACCCGAGCAGCGAGTGCGCGAACACACGGGCGTCCGTCGTCTGGAAGCCGAGGATGAAGATGCAGTGGAACGCCACGGGGATCGTGGCGAGGACCGCGAGGCGCCCGGACCAGCGGTGGATCCGATTCACCTTCGGCGGCGCGACCGGGACGAACCGCTGCAGCTTCCCGAAGATGCGCGCGCCGGTCAGCACCTGGACGATCGCGAGGAGCGCGGCGGCGGTCGCGAACCAGGCCTTGAACGCGATCGGCGTCGAGAACACCGAGGTGACGATGTCCGTGTACGTGGACTCGACGCTCGCGACCGGCACGGCGCGACCTTATTACGATCGCCGCATGTCGAGGCGCGCTCGCCTCATCGTCGTCCCCGCCATCCTGCTGGTCGCCGTCTCGGCGGGCGTCTACGCCCTCGCCGAGCTCCACCCTGCAAAGGACGAGGCGGCCTCGGCTCCGGCTCCGGCCGGTGCGGTCGTCGCAGGGGACGCGGCTCGCGGTGAGACCCTGTTCGCCGAGCACTGCGCAAGCTGCCATGGAGAGGAAGGCGCCGGCGGCGGCGTCGGCCCGACGCTTGCCGGGAGCGGCGTCTCGGCCGAGGACGCGCAGGCGACGATCGAGAACGGGAGCGGGATCATGCCGGCCGACCTCGTCTCGGGCCAGGACCTGAACGACGTCCTGGCCTACCTCGAGACCATCACGCGGTAGCAGACGTTTCGGCCGGGAATCTCCTGGAAAGGAGCGGACCACCCGTCGAAAGGAGGCTCCGATGCCCAGCAAGAGGGCCAATGTCAAGAACGAGAAGCAGTACGAGGCGCTGAAGGACAAGGGCATGTCCAAGGAGCGCGCGGCGAGAATCGCCAACTCGCCGGGCGCGTCGAGCCGCGGCGGCAAGAAGTCGGGCTCGGGCTCCACCCGCTCGAACTCGAGCCAGGGTGGCACGACGGCTCAGAAGAAGGCAGCCGGCCGCAAGGGCGGCAAGGCGGCGGCGAAGAAGCGCTAAACGCCAAGTAACAACTTGTTACTAGCTCCCGGAGGCCCCTTCACTCAGGGCGTTCGGGGTTAGTGACAACTTGTAACTAACGCTTCAGCAGCGGCCGGACGAGCCGCTCGACGTCTCGGCGGTACCCGTCGCCGTCGAAGGCACGCACCGGGTGCGGGTCGAGCTCGTGTTCCTCGAGCTCCCCGCCCCGGCGCACGTAGACAGCCGGATAGATCGTCCCGTTCGCGCTCATCTCGACCGCGACGGCCGCGGCATCTCGCCCGCCGCCGCCCCCGTCCACGAAGTGCTCGAGCGGCAGGATTCCCTCGTCCCTGATCCCGTCGTCGGAGAAGGACAGCGCGCGGGCGAGATAGCCCTTCTGGATCCAGACCTCGGGCCCTCGCGCCAGCTCATCGAGCAGCAGCGGGACGACCTCGTCGCCCGCGAGCGTCGGCCTCGGCTGCTCGAAACCCAGTCGCTCGGCGATGTGCCGGGCCAGGACGCGCGCGTTGTAGCGGAAGCCGTTCACCGAGCTCGAGTTGGCGGCGACGCCGTCCTTCGCGAGCCCGCGCGAGGCAACGGTGATGTTCCCGGCGAAGAAGATCCCGGGCACCGACACGCTCTCCCAGAACCGCGACAGGGCCGGGACTCGGTCGTTCATCACCGTGACGACGCCGAGCTCGCGGAGGTCGCCGAGCGGCACCCTGAAGCCCGTCGCCAGGATCACCTCGTCGCCCACGAAGACGAGGCGGCCGTCCCACGTGGTCGCATCGGCGGTCACGCGGAACTCGTCTGCGCCTCGCTCGATCCCCACGATCGATGCGTCGACGACGTAGGTGCCGAAGCTCCCGCGGACGTACTCCTCGTACGGCTGGAGGTACCGGGCGCGGAGCGGCGACTGCGCGAGCACCGAGATGTCCACGGGCCGCGGCGAGACGAGCGTCAGCTCGCGCGCCCACGGGAGCAGCCCGTACGCGAGCTCGAAGCCCGAGTTGCGCTTTCCGATGATCACGACGCGCTTGTCCCGGTACGAGTCGGCCGAGCCCGCGTCGGCGTAGTGCGTCGCATGCTCGGAGCCCTTGAGCGGCGGCGACCAGGGCTCGGTCATCCCGATCGCGAAGACGACCACCCGGCAGCGGTACTCGCCGTCGGTCGTCTCGAGCACGAACCCGTCCTCCTCGCGCCTCGTCCCCGTCCACCGGCACCCGTATCGAGCCTGGATGCCCGCACGCTCGACGAAGTCGGCAATCGCCGCCTCCATCTCGCCGCGCGCCGGCACGTCGAAGCTGCGATCCATGAAGCCGGCGACCAGCCCGCGCGCCTCCGGCTCGTCGGCGATGAGGCTGTTGTGGTCGTAGCACTCGTACTCCCGCGTATCGCGCTCGCACGGGGCGTCCGGCTTCGTCCAGCTGATCAGCCGCTCGAAGACCGGGAACCTCCGGAACATCCCGCCGGGCGCCTCGTCGGCCGAGAGCAGCGCGTGGTTGGCGACTCCGGCGCGCGAAAGGGAGTAGCTCGTCTGGAGGCCGGCGGGCCCGGTGCCGACGACGACCGCGTCGTAGTCTCCCGGCGGAAACGGGCTCAGGAGCCGCTCTTCCACTCTGTGGTGGTCCGGAGCCGGCGCGCCTCCGCCTGGAGCATCCGGTACAGCACTCGAGGGTTCTCGAGCAGGAAGCGCTCGAAGTCGGGCCCCGGGACCACGAGGCAGCGGAGCATGGTCAGGGCCACGACGTCGGCCACCGGCGGATCCCCCGTCAGCAGGGAGATCTCGCCGAAGAACTCGCCGGGCCCGAACCGGGTCACTTCCATGTCCCCGATCCGTACGACCGCCTCGCCGTGGAGGATCACGAACAGCCCCGAGCCCTTGAGGTCCTTGCGCAGAACCCGCTCGCCCTCCTCGAAGACCTCCTCGTCGAAGCGATGGGCGATCGCCTCGAGCTGCGCGGGCGCCAGGTCCGCGAAGAGAGAGAGGCGCGCGAGGACGTCCTGGACTTCAGCCACGGGCCGAGCTTAATGAGGGCTCGGCCTCGGGTTCCCGGCTATCCGCCTGTTGCTTCTCCGTGCTCCGGCTCACCATGAGCGCCACGCCGACGACGATGGCGGCACCGGCGATCAGCGTTCGGGCCGTGATCACCTCGTCGTTGAAGGCCCAGCCGAGCAGGACGGCGATCACTGGATTCACGTACGCGTAGGTGGAGACCGTCGAGGCAGGGCACCGTCTTCAGCAGCCAGACGTAGGCGCTGAAGCCGATCAGGGAGCCGACCACGACCATGTAGGCGGTCGCGAGCAGCGCGTCGGCGGAGAACGTCGCGTCGTTCCACTCCCCTCGCCCGCCGCTGACGACCGCGAGCAGCGCGCCGCCCGCGAGCATCCCCATGGCAGCGCCCAGGAGGGTGTCCTTCGGGAGCGCCGAGCGCTGCGAGTAGATCGAGCCCGCCGACCAGGCGAGCGCACCCACGACGATCGCGAGCGCGCCGATCGGCTCGGCGCCCTGCTCACCCGACGGATCCACGAGCAGCGCGAGGCCGGCGAACCCGAGGACGAGGCCCGCGAAGGCCCGGCCGCCGAGCCGCTCGCCCATGAAGATCCACGCGAGGATCGCGAACCACAGCGGAATCGTCCCGACGAGGAGCGCGGCGATCCCGGACGGGACGTCCTGCTGCGCCCAGGCCAGCAAGCCGTGGCCGAGCAGGAAGAGGGCGCCGCCGAAGACGAACGCCGCCCGCCACTGGCGCCAGCCGATCGGGTCGCGGTTCCGGTGCCGGACCAGCACCCATCCGAAGAGGAGCGCCCCGGCGACGAGGTGGCGCAACGACATGGCGAGAAACGGCGGGAGGTCGCGCACAACGACGGCGATGGCCAGGAACGTCGATCCCCAGACGACGTAGATCGTCCCCAGCGCGATCCAGACTTTGGCGCGCATCCCTCTCCTTTCTAACGACGGGTGCTACGTTCCCTTCCCGACCCAGAGACGGACGATGCTCGACCGGCAGACGATCGAAGAGCGGCAGCGCGACCGGGCAGCTGCCCTCGAGGACCTCACCCGGGCCAAGCGCGAGCTCGCCCAGGCTGCCGGGCGCCTCGCAGAGCGCGAGCAGAAGCTCGCGGAGCGCGAGAAGCGCCTCGAGCAGCGCATGCACCGGATCGCCCGCAAGCTGGAAGCCAGGCGCGAGCGGCAGCATCGGATCTCGTCCCTGCGCGCCAAGGTCTCCGAGACCGAGCTCCTGAAGGGGCGGCAGAAGCGCAAGGAGTCCGACGTCGACCGCGGTGAGAAGCGCGTAAGCCGACGCGAGAGCGACCTGGAGCGGCAGGCTCTCGAGCTCGAGGCGAAGGCCGCCGAGCTCGACCGCCGCACCGAGGCACTCGTGGCGCGCGAGCTCGAGCTCGACGCGCGGGACGGCGAGTCGGGCCGGCTCAACCAGGACGCGACCAGGATTCGGACCGAGCTGGAGCAGCGCGAGGCAGACCTCGCGACGCGCGAGCAAGGGCTTGCCGGGCGGGAGGAGCGCGCCGCGGAGCTGGAGCGGTCGGTCGGTGAGCGCGAGGATCTCCTCTCGTCGCAGGAGGCCGAGGTGACGGCCAGGCTCGAGGACCTGGCAGCGCGCGAGAAGCGGCTCCACAAGGACGAGCAGCGCCAATCGGCGGCGGCCGAGCGCCTCGAGCGGCACTCCGCCGATCTTGCGGAGCGGGAGCAGGCGCTCGCGCGGCTGGGCCAGAGCCTGCTTTCCCGTCGAAACGGCGAGGTGGTTCCCGTCGAGGAGACTGCGCCGGCCACCTTCGCCGAAGGCCTCGACGCGCTCAGCGCCGCAGCTCGCTCGAAATCCGAGTAGAACCGTCCGGCTGCGGCGCTAGCGTCGCCGCATCGGAACAATGTTCGTCGTCTACGTGCTCGTCATCGTGACGGGCATTGTCCTGTACGCGACCGTAGGCCTCGTCCACCTCTGAGCGCGTCGGCGCGCCGCACGCTGAGACGGGCAGCTCGGGCTAAGTCGTCGGCTCGGCCGGCTTCAGGTTCGTTCGAGCGCCGCCCGAAGATCGTTCGCGAGATTTGCAGCCGTCAGGTCGACGCCGGGATGGAGCGTCGAGCGCCAGCGGCCCTCCGCGTCGTAGACGCGAACCGGCGCGGAATGCATGTTGCTGCTACCCGTCCCGTGCGAGGCCATGATCTTGAACTCCGTCCAGAGGGGGCGGAGCTCGGCGACCGACCCGTCGACGTACCGGATCTCGCCGGTCGCGCGGTTCTTCGCCAGGAACGAGCGGATGCTCGCCGGTGTGTCGTTGAGCGGATCGACGCTGTACCCCAGGGCGAGGACGCGGCCCCGGTCCTCCCCGAGCAGCCGCATCGCCTCGGCCACCTGGGAGGCGGCGATCGGGCAGGCCTCGGTGCACTGCGTGTCCAGGAAGGTCACCGCCAGCGCCTTGCCGGCCACGCCCGGCGAGTCGGCCACCGCCTGAGGCAGCACCAGTCCCTCCGGCGGGACGCTGCCGCGGAACGCGGGCTCGTCGTCCTCACGACTGAGGACGAAACCGAGCACGACGGCGAGAACGCCGAGGAGCGCGGCGGCAAGCAAAGCGATTCGCACCTAGGAGAGTCTGCCGACGAAGATCGTGACCGTCGAGCCGGTGCGGGCCGACCCACCGCCTGCCGGCGCCTGGCGCACGACGATGCCGTCCTGCTCTGTGCTCGTCGTCGGCTGATCGACGACGCGGACGGTGAACCCGGCTCCCTCGAGCGTCGCCTGGGCAGTTGCTTCGTCCTGCCCGACCGTGTCGGGCACCGCGGCCTGCGACGCCGTCGTCGTGGTGCCGGACGGGCCCTGCGAGACGTTGAGCCTGACGACGGTTCCGCGGTCCGCCCGGGCCCCGCCGACCGGATTCTGAGTGACAACCGTCCCCTCCTCGTCCGAGCTCGGGACGCGCACGACTCGGACGCGGAAGCCGGCCTGCGAGACCTGGGACGTCGCCTGGCCGAGAGGCCTGCCCACCACGTCGGGGACCGTGCCGAGATCGGGGCCGGAAGAGACGACGACGATCGCGGGAGAGCCGGTCGGCACCTCGGTGCCCGGCGCCGGCAGCTGGCGAAGCACTGTGCCCTTCGGCTCCTGCGACTGGACGGCCTGCGCGCGCGGGCGGAGCTCGGCGGCCCGCAGGCGGGCGAGGGCCTGCGGTGTCGTCAGGCCCGAGACGTCGGGAACCTCGGTCCGAAGCGGGTCGCGCGCGACCGCGATGACGACGATGCCGCGCTCGCCGTAGAGCGTGCCCGCCTCCGGCCGTTGCGCAATCACCGTCCCGGGAGGGCGCTCGCTGACGACGCGTTGGGCCTCGGGGACGAACTCGCGCTCCTCGAGCCGGCCCTCGGCCTCTCCCCGTTGATCGCCGACGACGTTCGGCACCTCGGCCGCGTCGACCGTCTCGCCGCGGTTCGCGAAGTACCACGAGGCGCCAAGCGCGCCGAGGACGAGCAGCAGGAGCAGCAGCAGCCACGGCCAGAACGGCTTCGGTTGAGGCGGGGCGGCGACGCGCTCCTCGCGATATTCCGTCGCGCGGCGGCGGCGCCGTGGTGACCAGCGGGCCATTCCGAAGCTCTTACCCCCGCGGCGCCTCCCATCTAACGCGAGCCGAGCGCCAACTGGTTCAGTAAGGCAATGGCGGAGGAGCGGCCGACGCTACGTGCAGGGATCCGATCGCTCCCAGGCCCGGTCTGGATCCTCTGCGCCGGCTCGTTCGTCAACCGCTTCGGCAGCTTCGTCGCGGTCTTCCTCATCCTCTACCTGCGCGAGAAGGGCTATTCGATCGCCGAGGCCGGATTCATCGTCAGCCTCTACGGCGCCGGGAACGTCGTGGCGGCCGCGGTCGGTGGCCTGGTCGCCGACCGGCTCGGGCGCCGGAACGCGATCGCGATCTCGATGTTCAGCTCCGCCGCGACGCTGCTCGCGCTCTCCCAGGCCGACGAGATCGTCCTCATCGGAGCCCTCACGGTCCTGGCCGGGCTGACGGGCGAGATGTACCGGCCCGCGTCGGCGGCGCTCCTCGCCGATCTCGTCCCCGCCGGTCAGCGCCTGCCGGCGTTCGCGCTCAATCGCCTCGCGATCAACCTCGGCTTCGCAGCCGGCCCCGCAACCGCCGGGCTCCTCGCCGACCGCTCGTTCACGTACCTCTTCGTCGGCGACGCGCTCACATCGATCGTGTTCGGCGTGCTCGCGCTCGCCGCGCTGCCGGAAGGCGTTCGCACCCGCCGCGGAGAGGAGCGGCGCGGCGAGGGGATCCGGACGATCGCCCGCGACCGCGCGTTCCTGTTCTTCCTCGTCTCGTCGATCCTCGGTGCCTTCGTCTACTTCCAGGCGAACGCCACCTTCCCGCTCCACGTCAAAGAGAGCGGGCTGTCCAACGCGGACTACGGTCTGCTGATCTCGTTGAACGGGCTGGCGATCGTCATGCTGGAGCTGCCGTTCACGTCGATCACGCAGCGCTTTCCGGCGATCCCGACCCTGGCCGTCGGCTCGATCCTCGTCGGCCTCGGGTTCGCGCTGAACGCCTGGGCCGAGTCGATCGCCGCACTCGCCTTCACCGTCCTGATCTGGACGATCGGCGAGATCGTCTACGCGCCCGTCGCGTCGGCGTACGTCGCCGACATCGCGCCGGTGCATCTCCGGGGCCGGTACCAGGGCGCCTGGGGGCTGATGTGGGGCCTTGCGTTCATGCTCGGCCCGGCGCTGGGAGCCGCCTTCTTCGCGTGGAACGGCGACGCGTTCTGGCTCTTCTGCGGCCTGCTCGGGCTGCTCTCGGCGTTGCTGCTCCTGCCGGCCGCCGCACGGCCCTCCACCAAGGACCTGCCCGCGCCAGAGATGATTGCCGAGTGAGGCTCTTCGCAGCGACGATCGCAGCGCTCGCACTCGCGACGATCGCCGGTGCGCAGACCGTCCCTCGCCACACGGGCCAGCGGACGATCGTCGACCGAAACGGCGACAACCGGCTCGAGTACGGCGCCGCCGACCGGCGCCTGATCCGCGACGAGATCTCGCCGCACCTTCCGGCCCTGTCTCCTTTCCCCACGCTGATCGCCTTCGCCCACCTCGCCGACACGCAGATGGTCGACGAGGAGTCGCCCGGCCGCGTCGAGCTCGTCGACTTCATCGGCGGCGATCCGTTCAGCGCGTCCTACCGGCCGCAGGAGGGCCTGATGCCGTTCGTGCTGAACGAGGAGGTACGCGCGATCCGCAACCTCCGCCGAGGGCCGGTGACCGGTGCGCCGATCAGCCTCGCGATGACGGGCGGGGACAACGTCGACAACGCCCAGCTCAACGAGACCCGCTGGTTCATCGACATCATGGACGGCGGCAGGGTCGTGAACCCGAACTCGGGCCGGCCCCGTACGTGCGGGCTGAAGAAGCCGCCGCTCTACGGCGGCATGCGCGGTGGGGGACGCTTCTACGAGCCGAACGGCAGAGGCGACGGCCCCGGCTACGCGCCCTCCCCGGCCGCCAACCGGCGCGCCACCGGGCGCTCGGTCGCCTCCCGCGACTACAGGGGCCTCTTCGAGCAGATGAACCGTCGCTTCCGCCCGGTCGGGCTCGGGATTCCGTGGTACTCGGTCGTCGGGAACCACGACGCCCTCGTCCAGGGCAACTTCGCGCAGAACCAGCTCTTCGACCAGGTGGTGACGGGCTGCCGCAAGGTCACGCGCTACTCGCGCGAGGCGTTGGCCCAGATTCGTCCGCTGCTCGCCGGCGGCGTGACCCCTCAGGAGCGTGCCGACATCATCCGGCTGACCCTTGGCGACTTCCTCGATACGTGGGGCGTGCCGCGCGAGCACCGTGGCCTCTGGAAGACCGTGCCGAGCGATCCCGCGCGGCGATTTCTCGGGAAGGTCGACTGGATGCGCCAGCACTTCACGACCCGCGGCCGGCCGGTCGGCCATGGGTTCACCAGGACGAACCTCGAGACGGCGAGCGGGTTCTACGCGTTCAAGGCCGCGGTCGGACTCCGCTTCGTCGTGCTCGACACGGTCGCCGACAACTCGAGCAGCGGGAACATCGACGAGCCCCAGCTGAGCAGGCTCGAGCTCGAGCTCGCGGCGGCCGAGGCGCGGCGGGAGCTGATCGTCGTCTTCGGCCACCACTCGCTGCGAACGATGACCGCCGCCGAGCCGGGAGCTCGACTCGGCCCGGACGTCGAGAGGTTGCTGCGAAGCCATTCCGGCGTGATCGCATACGTCGCGGGCCACGAGCACCGGAACCGGATCGAGCCGCACGGATCGTTCTGGGAGGTCGTCACCGCGTCGCACCTCGAGTGGCCGCAGCAGTCGCGCGTGATCGAGATCGCCGATCTGCGCAACGGCGAGCTCGCGATCCACGTCACCGCCGTCGACCACGCCGCCCCGCCACGTCCGGCAGGCACCGGGCCTCAGCGACTGGCGTCGATTTCCCGGGAGCTCTCCCTGAACGAGCCGCAGGCCGAGAACGGCGAGAACGGTTGGCCCGACAGGCGCGGCTCGCTGCAGGACCGAAACGCCAGTCTGCTCGTGCCGGACCCGTTTCCCTAGGAAGCCCTGCCG
>CAVTCN010000002.1:0-7090 GCA_963733215.1 uncultured Actinomycetes bacterium | reverse complement strand
GAGGAAGCAGCGGCCGGACCTGGACGAAATCCCTCCCGAGGCCGCCGCGATCGTCGAGCAGCTCACCGAGATGTTCCCCGAGGCGACAGTGACCGTGAACGAGCCGGTCGAAGTCGACCTCGGTGGTCGCCCAAGCGACGACCGCATCTCGCAGCTCGAGCGGCTGGCGAAGCTGCGCGATCAGGGCGCGCTCACCGACTCGGAGTTCCAGGCCGAGAAAGCTCGGATCCTCGGCGAGGGGTGACGTCGAGCGCGGCTGTCTTCGCCGTCGGCGGCGTCGTCTACACGTGGACGGACGTCGCAGACATCGCCCGGTCGCGTGGCGACTGGGAAGCGGTCACCGAGGCCGCTGCGAACCGGAACCCGGCTCCTTCACAAGAGGACGCCGACGCAGCTGCTCGTGCGTTTCGCCATGCGCGGCGGCTGCTCTCGGCAGATGACCTCGGTACGTGGCTCGACCGGCGAGGCGTGACCGTCGAGCGCTGGCTCGACTACGTCCGCGGCACGGCCGGCACGGACGAGGACGACGTGTGGGCGGAGGCGATGTGCTCGGGCCTGCTCGACGAGCGGGCGCGGGAGCTCGCTCGCCAGCTGGCCGTAGCGGCGTCCGGCGGCGGCGCCGCCACGCAGGAGGCGGTTGACCGCGAGATCGCCGCCGCTAGGCTCGACTGGATCCGCGTTCGCTGCACACTGGCCGTCTTCGCCGAGGAGAGCGTCGCCGCCGAGGTCGCGCTCTGCGTGCGTGAGGACGGCCTGCCCTTCGCCGACGTCGCCGCCGGGGCAGGCGTGCCGGCGGCCGAGCACGAGCTCTGGCTCGAGGATGCCGACCCGCCGCTCGCGCCGCTGCTCGCCGCCGCACGGCCTGGCGAGCTCGTCGGCCCCGTGCGCACCGCCACGGGGCTGGCCGTCGCCGAGCTGCACGAGAAGCTCCCCGCTGACCCGGCCGACCCGGCCGTCCGGGCGCGCGGCGAGCGGGCAGCGGTAGAGCGGGCCACCGACCGGGCGGAGACCGATCATGTCGTCTGGTATGAGCAGCTCTGAGCACGGCGTCTCGGACGAGGCGCTGAGCGTCCTCCACGATCTACCGGCCCTACGCTCGCTGCCCGACGACGTCCGGGCGATCGTCCTCGACGCGTTCGAGCCCATTGCCTACGACTTCGGCGGCGTGATCGTCGCGGAGGGGGACGCCGCGGACGCCTTCTACGTCATCGCCTCGGGCTCGGCGCGTGTCGTCACCCACGCCGATGGTGGCGAGGAAGTGTCGCTCGACGTGCTGCGGCGGGGCGACTACTTCGGCGAGATCGGCGTGCTCGAGGACTCGACCCGCGTCGCCACCGTGCGCGCCCGCGAGCCGGTGGAGGCACTGAAGCTCGAGCGAGGCGTCTTCCGCGCGCTCGTCAACCGGTACCCGGACGTCCGGGCGAGCTTTGCGCGCCTGGCGCTCGTCCGAACGGCAGCCACCTTCCTGCGGCTGCACTCGGTCTTCGCCGCCCTGCCGCCCGAGGGGTTACGGGAGATGGCCGAAGCATTCGAGCCCGTCGAGGCTGACGCCGGAGAGACCGTCGTGCGCGTCGGGGCAGAAACGGGCCCGATGTACCTCGTCGAGTCGGGCCGCCTCCGCGTCGCGCGTGACGGTGCCGAGCTCGAGTACGCCCACGCGGGAGACTTCTTCGGCGAGCTGTCGGTGCTGCACGGCGGCGCGCGGGAGGCGACGGTCGAGGCGCTGACGCCGTGCCGGCTGCTCGCGCTCGCTCCCGACGCCGTCCGACGGTTGCTCGACGCGTATCCCGAGTTCCGCAGGCGGGTCGAGGAGCGGACCGCGCTCGCCGACTTCCGCTACAAGGCGACGGTTCCGCTCGACTTCGCCGAAGAGCTCCTGCCCGCGGAGGTGGCGGGAGCCGACAGGGTGGACGCCGGAGACGCGACGGCAGCACCGCGGGACGCCTCGGTCGCCGAGGAGCTTGAGCCCCGCGAGGCGCTCCCGCCCCGCCCGAGACGGCGGCGCAAGCTGCCACACGTCTACCAGCTGGACGCGATGGACTGCGGCGCTGCTTGCCTGGCCATGGTCACGCGCTACTTCGGCAAGACCGTTGGCCTGCCGCGCATCCGCGACCTCGTGCACACGTCGACCGACGGCACGAGCCTGCTAGGGATCGCTCAGGGGGCCGTGGCGCTCGGCTTCGAAGCCCGCAACGTCCGCGCCTCGAAGAGCCGTCTCGACCGGCTGCCGCTGCCGGCCGTCTGCCACTGGGAGGCAAACCATTGGGTGGTGCTCTACGAGATCGGCCCGGAGACCGTGAAGATCGGCGACCCCGCACGTGGCATCCGCACGCTCTCCCGGCAGGAGTTCGACGAGAAGTGGACCGGGTACGCGACGCTCCTGTCCCCCACTCCGATGTTCGAGACGCTCGAGGAGGACCGGGCCGACTACCGCTGGCTCGTGGGCTTCCTGCACCCGCACCGGCGCGCAATCGCAGGGGCCACACTGCTCGCGCTGCTCGCGGCGGGGCTGGAGCTGGCGGTACCCGTCTTCACGCAGATCATCGTCGACGACGCCATCCCCGAGGGCGACACCACGCTGCTCCTGATCGGCCTCGGCGTGATGCTGGCGGTGCTCGTCGCGATGGTGGTGGCGACGGTCGTTCAGCGCTACATCCTCTCCTCGGCCGCAGTTCGCATCGATACCGCGGCCCTCGACTTCCTCACCGGCCGCCTGCTCGGCCTGCCCATGAGCTACTTCGCACGACGTCGCACGGGCGACATCGAGCGCCGCCTCTCCGGCGTCCGCCAGGTGCGGGGGATCCTCGTCGACAGCGGCGTCGAGGGGCTGACGATGGTCGCCCAGGTCGTCGCCGCCGTCTGCCTGATGCTCGTCTACTCCTGGCAGCTGACCCTCGTGTATCTCGCCGTCGTGCCTCTGTACGTCCTGTTGATGCGCTACTCGGCGCACCGGCTGCGGCCGATGTTCGACAACCTCGAGGAGGCGTACGGCCGCTACGCATCGCAGCAGATCGACGCCATCCGTGGCATCGAGACGGTGAAGGTGCTGGCGGCCGAGGACGGCTTCCGGGGTCAGATGCGCGACCGTTTCAGCGGGCTCGCCGACCGCGTGTTTCGTGCGGAGTTCCTGATCATGACGTACCAGGGCGCCGTCCAGCTGGTGACGATCCTGTCGCTGATCCTCTTCCTCTTCGCCGGCGGCCTGCTCGTCATCGACGGGCAGCTGACGCTGGGGGAGTTCGTGGCCTTCAACGCGCTGGTACTGCTCACGAACGGCCCCGTGCTAGTCCTGCTCTCGCTCTGGGACGAGCTTCAGATGGGGCGCATCCTCCTCGACCGGCTCGGCGACGTCGTGGCGGCCGAGCCCGAGCAGGGCGCCGACCGTGAAGGGCTCCAGACGGTCGAAAGGGTCGAGGGGGCAATCCGCCTGCGCAACCTCGGCTTTCGCTACGGCGGGCCGGAGTCGCCCGAGATTCTGTCCGGGATCGACCTCGACATCGCTCCCGGCACCGCCGTCGCCGTCGTGGGGCGGTCGGGCTCGGGCAAGACGACGCTCGTGAAGCTCATGGCCGGCCTGCTGGAGCCGACGGCCGGCGCCGTCGAGCTCGACCGCACGGACCTGCGCGCCGTCGACTACGCCACGGCGCGCCGGCACATCGGCTTCGTGCTCCAGGAGAGCTACCTCTTCGACGACACGATCGCGCGCAACATCGCTTTTGGCGAAGAGCCCGACCCACCTCGGGTGCAGTGGGCGGCGAGGACGGCGGCCGTGCACGACTTCGTGGAGCGCCTGCCGCTCGGCTACGAGACGCGGATCGGAGACAGCGGCCTTCGCCTCTCGGGCGGTCAGTCGCAGCGGATCGCCATCGCCCGCGCCGTCTACCGCCGGCCGGCCGTGTTACTGCTCGACGAGCCCTCGAGCGCGCTCGACTCCGAGTCCGAACGCGCGGTGCAGCGCAACCTCGACGAGCTGATGGCCGGGCGCACGTCGATCGTCATCGCCCACCGCCTCTCGACCGTGCGCGATGCCGACCTCATCGTCGTGCTCGACCGCGGCCGGATCGTCGAAAAGGGGACGCACGCCGACCTGATGGAGCGCCAGGGGCTCTACTACTACCTCATCGGCCAGCAGCTCGACCAGTAGGCCGCTGCAAGCGGAAGATTTCGCTCTTCCGCGCTGTCTTAGTAGCATCAGGCTCAATCGCACCACGATCCCGGAGAGGAGGATCGAGATGGGAGACGACAAGACGAAGGAGCCGGCCGCGCAGGAGGCGGCAGCCCAGGAGGACGTCGAGCTGGCCGAGGACGAGGCCGAGGACGTCAAGGGCGGCGAATTCAGGTGGGGCAAGCCCGACGAGCAGGGCCTCACGGGCAAGGGGTAAGTGGCTGGCGCTACGCCTGGACCGGTGCCGCGAGTCTGAGCCGGTCCAGGCAGCTCAGGTCGCCAAGTCAGTCAACCGTGGTCGCGAGTGCGTACTCGACCGCCTCCTCGAGCGACATGGCGTGGCCCTCGGCGTAGGCATGCTCGTATCGTGCGGTACCGATCCTCAGCCGCAGCTCGTCCTCGGTTGTGCGACGCAATTCGATCTCGACGCCGGACAGGCTGACATCACTCCGTTCGCGCAGAGCATCGGCCGCCCCGATCAAGCGAGCACACTTCTTCTCGTGCCCGCGCTGGGCGGCGAGTGCCCCGAGGAGTGTCAGATTCCACACCAGGCTGAGGACATAGCCAAGGTCTCGAGAGATCGTGGTGCTTTCCGCCGCCGCCGACTGAGCACCCTCTCGCCCCGTGCGGAAGAGCCCGAAGGCAAGGTTGTACAGCGTCCAGGCGACTCCCTCGGCGTCGCCTAGCTCCCGATAGAGCGCCAGCGACTGCTCGGTCATCGCGATCGCCCGATCGTAGTCTCCACGTCTGAGCGCGAGTTCGCCCAGGACGGCCTCCGCGTCCGCGACCCTGCCGTCGTCGCCCGCCGCTTTCGCGTGGACGATTGCTTCCTCGAGCAGACGCTCGGCCTGGGCGTACTCCTCGACCTCGATCTTGACTTCGGCCAGGAGCCTCAGAGCCGCCGTGATGCGCTTGGAGCTGTCAAGGTGGCGGGCAACCGCGAGGCCCTCCACCGCGTAGGACTCTGCCCTTGTCGGATCACCTAGCAGGTTCGCGAAGCCCGCAGCGCTGATGAGGACATCGGCACGACGGCCATCTCGGTCCGTCTCGGTTCTCGCGAGAGCATCGTCGGCCCAACGTAGCCACTCGTCCCAGCCTCCGCGAAAACGCCACAGCTCGCTGACCGACAGTAGGAGGTCGAGCTCCGAGCCCGGAAGATCTTCTTGCCCCAACCACGCCGAGAGCCGCTCGAATGTTGTCGAGCTCGTTCTGAAAATCGCCGATGCTCCCACGGTCGCCCTCCTTGAGCCCGATCCGTGCGCGGGCTGCGAATTCCATGACGTGATCGGCATGCCGCCGGCACAGACGAGCTAGCTCGTTGGACGCGGCGAGCACTTCCCTCGCGTACTCGAGGACCGTCTCGAGCATCCAGTAGCGCTCGTTCGTGAAGCGCACCAGGCTCTTCTCGACCAGCGACTGCAGGGTGTCGAGATCGGCGTCGCAGACCTCCTCGGCCGCTGCCAGCGTGCAGCCGCCGGCGAAAACGGCGAGGCGGGCGAAGAGCTGCTTCCCCGCCGGTGAGAGCAGCTCGTAGCTCCACTCGATCGTTGCTCTCAATGTCTGCTGGCGGGGATCGGCATCGCGGCCACCCTTCAAGAGGTCGAGCCGCTGGGAGAGCCGCTCGAGGATCTGGGCCGGGGAGAGCACGGTCGCGCGAGCGGCCGCCAGCTCGACCGCCAGCGGGAGCGAGTCGAGGCGGGCACACAGCTCGGCGATCTCCTTGCTTGGCCCGAGCCGGGAGCGCTCGCAGAAGAGTGAGAGTGCTTCGGGCTCGGCTAGCGGCGGCACCGGGTACTCGACCTCGCCCTGGATGCGGAGCAGCTCACGACTCGTGACGAGCAGGGTCAGGTTGGGGCAAGCGGAGAGGAGCGAGGACAGCTCGGCGGCGGCCTCGATCACCTGCTCGAGATTGTCGACGAGAAGCAGCATCTCCCTGTCTGCGATGTGCCCGGCGAGCCCGTCCTTGGCTCCGAGTGCTTGCGAGATCGTCTCCGTGACCAGCGCTGGATCTCGTAGCGTTGCCAGTCCCACCCAGAAGACGCCGGCCTTGTACTCGGGAACGAGTGTCGAGGCCGCCTCGATCGCAAGCCGTGTCTTCCCTGTACCGCCAGGGCCCGTGAGCGTGAGCAGGCGAGCGCCGGCCTCGATCCGGGAGATGACGTCTTGCAGCTCCTCGTCGCGGCCGACGAAGGAGCTCGCCGGGCGTGGGAGATTCGTGTTCGAGATCGTCTTCAGCGGTGGGAAGGAGCCGTCCCCGAGCTGGTAGATGGCAACGGCCTCGGAGATGTCTTTCAGCCGGTGCTCGCCCAGGCTTGTGAGCGGGAGCTCGACGAGCCGCGCGGTTGCAGCCGAGACGACGACCTGTCCACCGTGCGACGCGGAAGCGACGCGAGCTCCGAAGTGGACGTCGTCTCCGATGTATCCCTCAGCGGTGAGCAGCGGCTCTCCGGTGTGCAGGCCGACGCGAACTTGGATCGGCCCGGCAGCAAGGGCATCCGTGAACGCTGACGCGGCCGTCAGGGCGCCAGGCGCCGTGGGAAAGGCGAAGAAGAAGGCGTCTCCTTGCGTGTCGACCTCGACCCCGTCCTCAGCGCCGCAGGCCTCGCGAATCACCCGGCGGTGCTCGGCGAGCGCCTCGGCGTAGCGCTCCGCCCCGAGCTCGCGGAGCAGCTTCGTCGAGTCCTCGACGTCCGTGAAGAGGAAGGTGACCGTGCCGGAGGGAAGCTCGGGCCGCATCTGCGCACAATCATGCGGCGGCGCGGGCCTCAGGTCTAGTCAATCGGTAAGTACAGGTGGGTCAAGCCCGAGCCCGGACGGCGCCGTGGGAATCAAGTAGCGGACGCTACGCCTGAACCGGTGCGGCGATCCCGAGCCGCTCCAGGCAGCGTCGCACCTGCACCAGCTGCTCTTCCGTCGCCTCGACCA
>CAVTCN010000001.1:0-49720 GCA_963733215.1 uncultured Actinomycetes bacterium | reverse complement strand
GGACGGCCCGGCTAGCTCGCCGCGATGCCTTCCTGCCCGAGCGGCAGGCCGGCGACGTTGCCGAGCCGCATGAGCGTCCCGTCGTCGTTGACGCGGAACTCCTCGACGGTTCCGGCGATGCCCGTCTGGGCGTAGAGGAACCGGCCGCCGGCCGCGGTGGCCATGTCGATCGGCCCCTCACCGGTCGTCGCGACGACGCCCGTCGGGCCGATCAGCGTCGGTCGTCCGCTGCCGTCGATCCGGTAGCCGCTGAGGTTGTTGCTGCCGGTGTTCGAGACGTAGAAGAAGCCGCGCGCCTCGACGATCCAGCACAGCGCGACCTGGTTGTCTCCCTGGGACTGCGGGTTCGCGAGCGTCCGGTCCGGGTTGATCGTGTAGGTCGTCACGGTGCTCATGGCCGCCTCGCCCGAGACGAGCCGGCCGCGCGGATCGAACGTGAACGCGAACGGGACCGGGGTCGCCGAGGGGTTCTCGACCGCGGTCTCGGACAGCGTTCCGTCGCCCCGGACTCGGAAGATGTCGATCGTGCTGCCGCTCGCCTTCGTCGTCACGATCAGCTTCCGCCCGCCAGGTGTGAAGCCGACCTGGCCGGGCGAGGTGAGGAAGTTCGGCGGGTCGGTGTTCGCGAGCCCGAGCGAGCGCGCCGAGCCTTCGAGCGCGCGGATGCGGTCTCCGCGGATCTCGAAGCCCTGGACGATCCCGACGCCACCGGCGTTCAGGACGTACACCAGGTCGTCGTGAACGGCGATGCTCGCCGGGAAGTCGCCGCCGGAGCTGTCGACGTCCGTGAGCTCGAGCCGCGTCCCGTGGACGCGGAACACGGAGACCGAGTCGCTGCCGGCGTTGACGGCGAAGAGCAGGCGGTGCCGCTCGTCGTACACGAGCGAGCCCTGCGAGCCCAGCCGGTCGGACGCGGTGCCGGGTGCGACGTTGCCCCCGTTACCGCCGGTTCGGTAGGTGCCTTCCTCGGAGAGCCGTCCGTCTCCATGACGTTGGAAGACGACGATCCGGTTGCCGTCGAGCTCGTTGGTCTGCACGAAGACGGCGCGTTCGCGCCGCCGGTCGTTGTCACCTCCACGCCCATCGTCGGCCGAGACGGCCCCGGCAGTGACGAGCGCGGTGAGCGCGGCGGCGAAGGTGTAGATGAGCCTCGATCTCATGGATCCCCCTTCGATTGCGGACCCGATCGACGCTACTTCCGAGCGGTACGAACCGACCTTACGATTCCGAGAACACCCGAGGGCGGGCGCGGCTTCTCATCCCGGTCCCGGAGAGCCGATTTAAGGAAGTCGTAACGGCCGCCTCGTCTCGTGCGGGAATCGCCCGGGCAGACTGTGTCCATGGCAACCGTCCTGGTCGTCGACGACGAGCCGATCGTCCGCGACGTCGTCTCCCGCTACCTCGAGCGAGACGGTCACCGGATCGTCGAGGCGGGCGACGGCGACGAGGCGCGCGGGCTGATCGAGCGGGAGGCGCCGAACCTCGTCGTGCTCGACGTGATGCTTCCCGGCAGGACGGACGGGCTCGCACTCTGCCGCTGGATCCGCTCGACCTCGGACCTGGCAGTGATCCTGCTCACGGCGCGCGGGGAGGAGACCGATCGCATCGTCGGCCTCGAGCTCGGCGCGGACGACTACGTGACCAAGCCGTTCTCGCCGCGCGAGCTGGCGACCCGCGTCAGGACCGTCCTGCGGCGCGCGCAGCCGGCAGCGCCGCCGCCGCGGCGGGTCGAGGTCGGCTCGCTCGTCGTCGACGCGGGACGCCATGAGGCGCGGAAGGACGGACGGCTGCTCAGCCTCACCGCCCGAGAGTTCGACCTGCTGTGGTTTCTCGCCTCGAATGCGAACCGCGTCTTCTCCCGCGACCAATTGATGGCGCGGGTCTGGGGCTATGCGGCGGCGCTCGACACGGGGACGGTGACGGTCCACGTCCGCCGGCTGCGGGAGAAGCTCGAGGACGACCCGTCGAAGCCGGACCTGCTCGAGACCGTCTGGGGCGTCGGCTACCGGCTCCGCGCATGATGGCCTTCGCCCTCGCCCTGGCCATCGGCGTCCTGGCCGGGTGCCTGGGCGCGGTGCTGGTCGTGCGCTTCCTGCCGACCCTCCGGCTCCAGCTCGGCGCGCTCGCCCTGCTCGCTGTCTGCCTTCCGCTGGGCGTCGTGATCGCGTCCGGGCTGGTGATGTTCGACATGCACGACGCGGAGATCCTCGCGATCGCGATCGCGTCGGCCGTGTTCGCGCTCGCCGGCGCGGTGCTGCTGTCGCGCTGGATCCTCCGGCCGCTCGAGCGTCTGCGCGACGCCTCGGCCAGGCTCGCACGCGGCGACCTCAGCGCCCGAGCCTCGGAGTCCGGCCCGCGAGAGCTCGTCGAGGTCAGCGCCTCGTTCAACGAGATGGCCACGAACCTCGAGCAGCTGTTCGACGCCCGGCGGCAGCTCGTCGCGTGGGCGAGCCACGACCTGCGCACGCCGCTGGCGTCGCTTCGGGCGATGGTCGAGGCGCTCGAGGACGGTCTGGCCGAGCCCCGCGAGTACCTACCGGCGATCCGCGAGCAGCTGGAGACGCTCTCGCTGCTGATCGAGGATCTCTTCGAGCTCGCGAGGATCGACGCCGGCGTCCTGACGCTCGACGTGCGCGACGAGCCGCTCGGCGAGCTGGTCTCGACCTGCCTGCGCGCGCTCGACGCCGAGGCGCGTGCCCGCAACGTCCACCTCGAGGCCCGGCTCGATCCCTCCGACCCCGCGGTTCGCATCGCCCCGGACAAGGTCGAGCGCGTGCTCCTCAACCTGTTGACGAACGCCCTCCGGCACACGCCGAGCGACGGCGCGGTCTCGGTCGTCGTCCAACCGAACTCCGACCACGTCGTCGTCGCCGTCGAGGACACGGGCGCCGGGCTGGCGCCTGGCGCCGCGCAGCGGATGTTCGAGCGGTTCTGGCGCGACGACGACTCCCGCGCCCGCACGAGCGGCGGCGCGGGCCTCGGGCTGGCGATCGCCCAGGGGCTCGTCCACGCGCATGGCGGGACGATCTGGGCCGAGAACCGCGGCGACGGGGGAGCCCGCGTCGCCTTCACCCTGCCGCTCTCGAGCGCGCGCTAGAGGTTCGGCGAAGAACATCAACCCTCCTCTAGATGTCGAGCCGCTCGTTCTCGAGATCGAGGTCGCGCTGCACCCTGCGCACGACGTCGTCGTCGATGCGGCCTTCCAGCCGGAGCCGTCGGAGCTCCTGCCGCTCGGCCTCGAGGAGCTCGCGGCGCAGCCGCTGGTAGCTCAGGGACTGGCCTTCGATCGCGCCGTCGCTCTCCGGGTCGAACCGCGACCGGAACCGGTCCCGGCGGAAGCCGTACAGGCCGCGCATCCGCTCGGCCGTGTCCGGATTCACCCAGTCCTCGTCCACCAGCTCGTCCAGCCGCTCGAGCGCTGCCTCCGCGGCCCGGATCCGCGCCTTCGCCTCCTCCTTCTCCGCGAGTCGGTCGTCCTCGAGGTCGAGCCAGCGGATCAGGCCGGGCAGCGTCAGGCCCTGGACGACGAGCGTGCCGAGGATCACGCCGAAGGTCAGGAAGACGATCAGGTCGCGGTTCGGGAAGGCTGCGTCGGCGTCCGTCGTCAGCGGGAGCGCCAGCGCCGCGGCGAGCGACACGGCCCCGCGCATGCCCGACCAGGAGAGGACGACGGCGCCCTTCCACGGCGGGCCGCCGCCGGCGCGCATCATCCGCGGCATGTACGCGCCGACGACCACCCAGGCAAACCGAACGATCACGACGACTGCCGTCACGAGCGCGGCGTAGCCAAGGAGCTCCCCGGTGGAGAGCGCAGCCGACAGCTCGTCGAGGATCGCCGGCAACTGGAGCCCGACGAGCGCGAACAGCACTGCGTTCAGGCCGAGGAACACGATCTCCCACACCGCCTGGCCTTGCAGCCGCGTCTGCGACGTCGTCAGCTCGGGCGTGTACCAGCCCATGTAGACGCCGACGGTGACGGCCGCCAGCACGCCGGAAACGTCGAGCGCGTGAGCGGGGAGATACGCGAAGTAGCCGCTGAGGATCGAGATCGTGATCTCGACGGGCGGATTGTTCAGCCTGCGGCGGACCTGCCGGATCACGATGCCTGCGGCGAGCCCGACGAGGATGCCGCCGATCACGCTGAGCACGAAGCGCGCCGAGGCGGAGGCGAGCGAGAAGCTGCCGGTGACGACGGCGACGACGGCGACGCGGTAGACGACGAGAGCGGTGCCGTCGTTGACGAGGCTCTCTCCCTCGATGATCGCGACCAGTCGGCGCGGGAGCCCGAGCCGCTGGGCGATCGCGGTGGCCGCTGTCGGGTCGGTGGGGGAGACGATCGCCCCGAGCACGAAGGCCGTCGGCCAGGTCATCCCCGGTATGACCGCGTGCGCGACGACCGCGACCGCGACGGTCGTGGCCAGGACGAGCCCGACGGCGAGGGTCGTGATCGAGCCCGCGTTCGCCCGTAGCTCCCGCAGCGGGGTGAAGAAGGCCGCGCCGTACAGGAGCGGCGGCAGGAAGGCGACGAGCACGAGGTCTGGCGAGAGCTCGATGGACGGCATGCCCGGCACGAAGCCGAGCGCGAGGCCGCCGAGAACGAGGAGGATCGGGTACGGCACCTTGACCACCTGCGCGATCGCGAGGAGCGCCGCCCCGGCCGCGAGGAGCCCGAGCAGGACGATGCTGTCTTCGGCGCCGAAGTGCATCTGCTGATCTCAGCAGACGCAGGCAGTCGTGCGGAAGAGACGAGGGGGCCCGCCGGAGCGGGCCCCCTCTGTTCGCTCTACGGCGTGGTCTCGATCGAGAGCGCGCCGTTCGACGTCGCGAGCCGGAGGAGGAAGAGGCCCGGGACGGTCGTCTGGCCGCCGGCGAGGCTCCAGACCAGCGTCCGGTTGTCCTTCGCCCGCCAGTCGGCGGTCGCCCGCTGCAGCGGCGAGAGGACGAGGAACTCCTGGTGGAGCTCGTCCAGCGCGTTCTGCTTCAGCTTCCAGTCGAAGAACATCACGTTGTAGGGCGGACGGGTGACCGCGCCGCCGTTGTACTGCAGCGTCTGGATCCCGGCCACGGCGTCGTTCTTCATCAGACCGACCGAGTGGACGAGCTGCAGCGTGTTGCCCGCGACGTCTACCAGGTCGAACGTACGGATCTCGACACGGTGGTTCCGATCGCCGGTCGGTACGCGCTGAACCCGGGACGGCGTCAGCGCGCCGGCCGCCGTGCCGGAGAGCCCGTCGCGGCCGAAGACCGCGATGTCCCTCTTGACCGGGTCGAACCGGAGGTACGCCTCGGGCGCGACCTTGTCGAGCCTGATGGTCGTCGTCCCGACATCGCTCGTGTTGCCTTCGTTGTCGGTCGCGAAGTAGCTCAGCGTCGTGATCCCGTTCACGTTGATGACCACGCTCGTGGTCGCGGCGTTCACGGTCGTCGACGGGATCGGCTGAGCGCCGGTAGCCGAGTACGTGATGCTCCTGATGCCCGACCCGTTCGCGTCGTCGGTCGCCGTCAACGTCACGGTGACGTTGCTGTTGTGCCAGCCGGCCGCGTTCGGCGGAGGCGCAACCGACGCGGTGATCGTCGGCTTCAGCGTGTCCGTGATCGTGAAGTTCGCGTTCGAGACGTCGAAGAAGACGTTGCCGAGCGCCTCGATCTTCACTCGGGCCGAGCTCGTCGCGAAGTGCGGGATCGTGACCGCTTCGGAGCCGTCGTTCGGCGTGCTCGCGGCCAGGACGTGCGGGTACGTGAGCCCGCCGTCCGTGGACAGGCTGATCTTCACGTCCGTCGTGCCGACCGGCGGGAGATCGGTGTTCGCCTTGTCCCAGGTGACCGTCTGGCTCGAGCCGCCCGGATACGTCAGCGCCGTGTTCGGCGCGGTGACGAGGAACGGGCCGGTGTTCGGCGCCAGCTTGAGCGTCAGGTCACGGGCGTTGTTGCCGCCGCCGCCCATCCGCAGGTCACGCGCGGTGAAGCGGAAGTGGAGCTCCGGCGGCGGGCCGAGGTTCACGCCCGCGAACCCGACGTAGTCCGCCGTCGGCAGGAACTCCATGAAGCACTCCCGCACCGGGATGGGCACCGGCGGGTCGATCGGTCCCTGCGGGCAGGCACCCGTGTCGGCGTTCGTGTTGTTGTCGAGGATCTGCTGCAGGTCCGGGAAGACCCGGGTCGGGCTCGTCGTCACGTGGTTCTGGTTCGGCGAGTTGTAGAGCAGCGTGTCGGCTTCGCTGATCGGCGCCGACTTCGGGAACATCGCAAACAGCGGGCCGTTGGTCTTCACGTTGTTCAGCAGCGCCGTGCCTGCGGTGCCGCCGCGGTCGTTCTGCTCCCACGCGTAGAGGATCGTGTCGCCCTGCGGGTCGGTCGCAGCGCCGGTGAGGGCGAACGGCGTCCGCAGCGGGATCGTGAAGCTGGTCGTCGGCTGCCCGGTCACCGGATCCGATGCGGCGGGGAAGCTGATCGCCGGGAAGTCGTTTCCGGTCATCGTGACCGTGCCCTTGTTGTCCACCGGACCGCCCTTGTCGGTCTCGCCGACCCAGCCGGTCGCGCCGGCGCTGAAGTCCTGCAGGGCGAGCGGCGCGACGTTCGTCATCGCAACCCCGGGCCCGTTGAAGGTGACCTGGAAGCCGGTGTTGTTGAAGGGGTTGTTTCCGAAGCCCGCCACGGCGACGGTTCCCACTCCGGTGATCGCTTCGATTTCGGCATCGATCCCGGCCGCCGTGTAGTTGCCGCCGTTCGTGATCGTCGCCGTCGGAGTGCCGCCGACGTTGAGCTTGAACGAGTCGAAGGCACCGCCGTGGTTGGTCTCCTCGACCGAGGCGAAGCAGCCGCCGCAGCTGAGGTCGACGAGCTCGACGTTGGGATGGTCGAGCGGGTCGCCGGCCGCCGGCGGGTTGAAGCTGATCGTGAAGCCGGTCGTTGCCGCGACCACGGTCGCGCCCGGGAAGCCGGGAATCGCGTTGAGTGCGTCCTGCACGGTCGCGCTCGAGTACGGCTGCGCCGAGCCTCCGACCAGGGCGGAGTCGTTCCCGCCGAACCGCATGCGGAACGGCGAGAAGTACGTGACCGAACCGCCACCTGTCGGGTTCGTCGTCGGCGCTGCCGGCAGCTCGTACTGGAACGAGCGGGGCGTGGGCACGGCCGTGATCGGGAACGTGCCGGCGAACCCGCCGCCCGTCGTGATCGTGACGATGTCGCCGACCGAGCGGCCGTGCGCGAGGACCGTCCTGATCGTCGCCGTCGTCCCGACGGCGCTTGCGCCTGGCGCTAGGAGCCTGATGTTCCCGCCGCCCGTCCGCGCCAGCCCCGTGGCCGTCGGATGCGTGAACGTGAACGACCGCGAGCTCGGGACGGTCTCGACCGTCCAGATGCCGTTGTACTCCGGCACCGGGACGCCCGTGATCTCGACCTGGTCGCCGGGCTGGAGCGTGTGCGTCGCGCCGACCGCGCCGGTGGAGATCGTCACCACGCTTCCGGTCTGCGCTCGCGCCGCCCAGCTGAGTGGCGCTGGGTGCCGCGCCGATCGCGACGTTCAGCGGCTGAACCGTGGACGCCCGCGAGAAACCGGGGCCGAGGGTCACGGTCTGCACCTCGTTCCCGCCTCCGAAGTGCCGCAGCGAGACCGTCTGCACCTCGTTGATCGGGTTCTGGTCGGAAGCGGCGTAGGTCGTCATCTCCTGCTGGCTCCGCTGCGAGAAGTACGGATCGCTGTGGGGCTGCAGGTCGTCGGTCATGCAGATGCCGGCGTACGCCTGGACGGAGGAGCCGCTGCCCGGCTCGACCGAGGTCGAGGGGTTGCGGTTCCCGCCCGAGCAGTTGAGCTGGTTCCCGTTGAACGTGTGGTTCCCCGAGAACTGGTGGCCGAGCTCGTGCGCCACGTAGTCCACGGCGAAGAAGTCGCCGACCGGGGTCGCGAGGCCGGTGCAGCCCGCGGCCTTGTTGTTCCTGCCGACGACGCCGAGACCGGCGACGCCTCCGCCCGGCTGACCGAGCGCGAGGTGGCCGACGTCGTAGTTCGCCGCGCCGATGATCTGGCTGATGACGATGCGGTTCCGCGCCGTCGAGCAGCCGAGCACCTGCGCCTGAGTGAAGCAGCCCGCGGCGCCGCAAGGCCCGTTGGGTGCGACTGCCAGGTCGTAGGTGTTCAGGTTGAGGAGGTCGTTGTTGGCGATGAACTGCATCCGGATCGTCAGGTCGTCCTCGTAGATCTGGTTGACGCGGTTCATCAGCGCGACCTTCGCCGCCGTCACGTTCGCCGGCCCGCCGAAGAACGCCGAGTAGCCGGGGTCGGTGATCATCGCCAGGCGGTACGTGCGGAGCTCCGGCCCGGTCGGAGGATCCGCGGTCGGGTCGTCGTCGCGGACGACCTGGTAGCTCGTCTGGGCGCTCGCCGAGCCGTCAGTCGCCTCCACGACGCGGACGTCGAGCTTCCCGTCCGGGTCGGCGACGAAGCTCGCGTCGAAGGATCCCTGTGCGTCCGCCCTCGTGGCGAGGGTCCGCGTGGCCGCGTCCTCCGTCGGATCGCTGATCGTGAGCGTGATCGCGGCGTTCTCCTGGAAGCCGCCGCCGTGCACCGACACCGTGTCGGCTGCGTGGTAGTAGCCCTTGTCGACCGAGAGCTCGGCCAGGTGCGACTCACGCTCGACGAACGGGCCGTGGGTGTCCTTCGCGTCCCGGCCGTAATAGCTCGCATGCACGCCGGGGTTGCGGCCGACGAAGTACGGATCGATGTACCACGCGCCGTGCGAGGACCGAACCGAGGCATGGAAGCCGAGCGGGCTGATGTCCGCGTGGATCGTCGCCGTGCGGTCGGTGATTCCGCGGCCGCGGTAGGCCTTGATCTCCGGATGCTTGCGCGCGAGGCCCGGGGCCATGATCGGGTACTCCACGAGCGCGAAGCGGTGGAAGGTCCCGTTGGGCGCGGGGAGGGAGATGACGAGAGGATTGGTGCGGGCCGCAGTCGTGCGCTCGCGCGGGGCGCGGGCGAGCACGGACCGGAGCCGTGCCGCGTTGAGGCTCACTGGGCGGACCTTCTGCGCGTGCACGCCGACCGTCCGGCCGGCGGCCCTGCGCGGCTTCGCCGCCTTCGCCCACAGATGCTTGGTGCCGAGCGTGTCCTTCAACGCTCGCAGGTGCTTCTCCGTCTGGCTCGGCGCGGCGCTCTGCGCCGGCACGGCCGCCGCGGAAACGGCGACTGCGACAACGGCGGCGAGCACCAGCCCGGCAGTGACGAAGGTCCCCCGGCGCCCGAGACGGCGCGGATTCATGCGCGACATGAGCTCTCTCCCCTCCTGCGGTGACGGCCTAGCCGGCCGATCCTCCCATATCGGTTCGGCGATCGCCAGTGCCTACGGAAGGTGCGCCACGGCCTCGACCTCGATCAGGACGTCGGGCCGGAAGAGGCCGGCGACCTGGACGAGCGAGCTCGTCGGCGGCGAGGCGGTGTTCACGAACTCGTCGCGGACCGCCCGGATCGTCGCGAGCTCGGACACGTCGACGACGAAGATCGTCAGCTTGACGACGTCGGGCCAGTCGGCGCCGGCGGCCCTGAGCGCGCGGCCGACGTTCGCGAACGCCGTTCGCGTCTGCTCCTCCCAGCCCTCGGCGAGCGTTCCGTCGAGCTCGATCGGCACCTGGCCGGACGTCCACACGAGGCGGCCGGGAGGGAGGGTGACGACGTGGCTGTAGCCGTTCGGCCGCGGGAGATCCTCGGGAGAGGCGAAGGTGGTCACGTGGCCGGCCGCACCTCGATCTCCGCGGGCAGCTCGCCGGGCTCCTCCGCGGGCTCGAGCTCGTGGCGCGTTCGCGCGTCGAAGTAGACGTATGCGGTCACCAGGGCGACGAAGGGCATGGTCAGCGCGTACACGATGCCCGCGACGATGTTCAGCAGCGCCAGCGGCGCATCGGTGAGGAGGATCAGCAGCGCGCCGAGGAGCGGGCCGGCGGCGATCGCGACGGCGGTGCCGATCCCGACGAGGGAAGCCACCTTCAGCCAGCGGCCTCGCACCAGCTCGCCGCTTCGCCGCAGGGCGTCGACCGCACGAAGACCCTCGACCTCGACCACCTGCGCGGCGAGCGCCCAGCGAACGCCGAGCCAGACGGCGATCGGAAGCCCGATCCCTGTCGCGCTGAGCGTGATCCAGGCAGCGGCGAGGATCCCCGATGCGCCGAGGAGCGCACGGGCCCGCGTCAGCGCCAGCCTGTAGGCCTCGACAGGATTGACGTCACGGTCTTCGTCGACGCGGACGAGCGCACAGACGGTGGCGGCCTGGACGAACGCGAGTCCGAGCAGGGTGAGCGTCGTGCCGATCAGGAGCGCCACGAGCACGAGCGCTCCGGCAGCCTCGCCACTGGCGTCGGCGCCCGCGAGCAGCAGCCCCTGGAGCAGCGTGATCACGAGCACGATCGGGATCAGCAGGAGGCCGATCCCGAGGAAGAGCAGCGCCCGGCCCACGTACATCCGGCTCGCGGAGGACAGGATCTGACCCCACGCCCGGCGGCGCCCGACGCGCAGCGGCGCGACTGGCGTCCAGGTCGCCTTGACCGCCGCGAAGATCAGCAGTCCGAGCAGGATGGCGAGGACGATCAGAACGGGAAGCGGATCTCGGAGCAGCTTGATCAGCCCCACCGAGCCGGCTTCGACCGCCTCGCAGAAGAAGTCGGTCGCGCTCGTCCCGAGGACGCCGCCAGTCGGCACGCCGTAGGCCCGGTCGCGCCACTCCTCCGACCACACGATCGGCTCGGTCCACTGGAGCTTGTCGTTGGGCCCGGTCGGCCCGTTGAAGAACGCCTCCTGGAGCTCGCCCCACCGCCCCTCGAAACCGATCCACGGAAACGCCTCCCTCGCCGCGGCGGCATCGCTCGGGATCGTCTTGACCGCCGGCCGGAGCTCGGTGTGCGGCCCGCGCGTGTCGTCGCAGCCGACGCCTTGCTGCGCCGAGCTGCCGATGTAGAGCGCTTCGTCGAAGAAGTTCGCGTGCGAGCCCGCAGCCGGGTAGACGACAGGGTGGCGCCCGTCGACGAGCTCGAGCTTCTCGTCGTCCCAGGCCGCTGCCTCGCCGCCCTCGTGCTGGCTGTACCCGATGGAGACCGGCTCCTGGGACAGCGCCTCGCTCGCGTCCCCGGCGTCGAAGACGAGCTGGACCATCTCCCAATCGCCTTCGTGCAGGTTGTTCCAGTCGTTGTAGACGTAGAACAGCCAGTACTGGAGCGCGAGCTTGCCCGGGTGGCCGGGATCGCCGACGACGTGGGCATAGACGGTCGGCTCGCTTCCCTCGGCGATCCGGCGGCCCCATAGCTCGTAGGTGCAACCCGGTTCTAGAGCGTTGCCGGGAAAGTCGAGGTGGTACTGGTAGAGCCCGTCGAGGTCAGCAGCGACCGGGGCGATCTTCACGAGGTCGACGGGGTTCCACGGGCCGCGGAGCGCGACGGTCCGCTCGTCGAAGAGGATGTCGACGTCGACCGGCTCGTACGGCTCCCCAGGTCCGCACTCCTCTTCCTGCTCGACGAGCCGCACGACCGGCGCGAACCGCTCCGCGAGCTCGCGCTCGTCGGCGAGGTCGGCGGCCGCGCCGGGCGCCGCGGCGAGCGCGGCCGCCGCGACGAGGGCGAAGATGAACGGAGCTCTCACGCGTCGGGATTCGACGCCGCTGCCGGATTCGCCTCGTTATTGCGCAGCCAGAGCGTCGAGTTGAGAAACGCGGCGCCCGTGATCAGTCGGCTGATCACGTAGAGCCAGATCAGCAGCGTGGCCGCGGTGCCCAGCGCGCCGTAGGTCTCCTCGGAGCGCCCGAGGCGGGGAGCGAAGTAGAAGAGCACGGCGATCTGGATCAACTGCGCCCCGACGGCGACGAGGAGCGCGCCGGGAAGGAGCTCGCGGACGGTCGTCGCGCGCCTCGGCAGCAGCCACATCGCGGTCAGCTGCCAGCCCGGTCGTCATCGCAAGGGTGAGCGCGATTCCCAGGATCGAGATCGTCCCGAGCTGCTCTCGCAGCCAGGCGACCCCCAGCGAGAGTAGCCGTGTAGGCGACGAACAGGCCGTTGAAGATCGCGATCACCCGGAACGGCCGGCGGATCCTCGGCGGCTTGAGCTGCCAGGCGAGGGCGTGGGCGAGAATCAGCGCCCGTACGGCGCCGAGCGAGAACCACGCCAGTGCCGCGAGGCCGACCGCGAGCACGAGGCCGGCATTCCGGTCGCTGCTCTGGAGCGCGCGAGCCGCCGACTCTGCCGCGGCAGCACCGATGCCGAAGTCGCGCGAGACGTCCTCGAGCGCGTCCTCGCTGTGCTCGACCCAGAAGGAGAGCAGCGCCGCGACCACGAGACCGAGCGGCACCAGCCAGAGGAAGATGCGGAAGGCGACGCCTCCGGCGATCAGCCCGCCGCCCAGGTCACGCTCGGTTTCGATGACCTCGCGGACGAGTGGCGCGCCCGGCATCGCCTCGACGCGCTCGCGTGCGGTTGCGACCCGCTCGGCGAGCGCCTCCTTGCGCGATGGAGGCGGGGAACCCATCCCGCAGCGTGCTTACCGACTTGTCCGATCCCTGTCAATCGGGGGACGACCGGCAGGAGCTGCGCTTGACAGGGCGAATCATCGGCGTACTCTCGGCTGAGGACGCCGGTTCTGCGGCCCGGGGCTCGAGAGAGACCATGGTGGACGCAACCGCACAGAGCGTAGGCGTTGAGCAGTCGACGGACGGCGCCGTCCGCGACGAAGTCCGGACGCGGGGGCAGGCCGGATCCGTGTCGTTCGCCGAGCTCGTCCGAGCGCACTATGCCTGGGAGCGCGTCGGCTGCGAGGAAGGCCCGGAGGCCGATCGGTATCGCTCGGTGCTGGCACAAGTTTCGAGGAGGCGAAGGCGAGCTGATGCACGTCTACTGGGCGACGAAACGGCCGTCGGCCATCGCCCTCACCGTCGCTGAGGCGCTCAGCGGCCGCATCGCACGGATGTTCTCCGACCACGACGAGAGCATCCGGCTGCACCGCGTGACCGACTGGCTCGCGCGCGAGAGCAAGATCGCCGACGTCCTCCACCACTGCGACACACTCGCGATCAAGGTCTCGGAAGTGCTGCGCGGGACCTCCGAGCGAATCGCCATGCAGTGGATCTACTCGGTCGAGAGCCACCTGCTCGGATTCATCGAGCGCACCGGCGGCCGAGCCGACGAGAACGAGATGAAGCAGGCGCTCGAGGCCCAGAAGCGACCGACGAGGTGATCGAGATCGAGCGCTACTACGCGCGTGCGGCGTCGAAAGCCGCTCGCTCGTCTACTCCTGGGGCATGGTCGTCGGCGCTGTGGTCTCGTGGTGCTCGGCTTCGGGCTCGCATTGTCGTCTGTGGTACTCGGCTGGTTCGACGCACCGGACAGACGCTCGCGACGCAGAGCTTCTTCGTCTGCTTCGTCACCGGCACCTTGGGCGCGTTCATCAGCGTGCTGACGCGCATGAGCTCGAATCAAGTTCCGCGTCGACTACGAGGTGGGGCGGTCGACGATCCGGCGGCTCGGGAGCTTCCGGCCCTTCATCGGCGCCGTTTTCGGCGTGATGATGTTCTTCCTCGTCAGCAGCGAGCCTCCTGAGCATGGAGTTCGACGACAAGACCGACAGCGAGCAGTTCTTCTTCTACGGGACCCTTGCCTTCCTCGCCGGCTTCAACGAGCGCTTCGACGAACGTGCATCTTCGGCAAGGCCGAGCAGACGATCGCCGGCAGCCTCGGCGGGACGTCGTCCGATCGGCGCCGGCGTAAAGGCAAGGACGAGGACTGCGAAGACTGAGGTCCCGCGAGGAAGAGGCGGCGCTTCGAGGTAGCGGCTACGGGCTGCCGCCGCCGGACACCGGCAACTTCGTCCTCAACGCAATCAGCCGCGTCGGGATCTTCCTCGTCCACGTCGAGCGGCGCGTCGATCCCTTCTTCCGGCCGGCAGCGGACTGGCTGCTCCGCGAGCCGCTCACGCGGCTGTTCACCTGGCTGATCAACCTCCGGCGGAAGGACGAGGGGCTCGCGATCGCCGAGGAACGGATCCAGCCGGACGAGGAGAAGAGCCTCAAGGCGATCATCGACGCGTTCGAGGCGCAGATGGCGCGGCTCTGGAAGCCGGGCTACTACGAGCGGGGCGGCAACACGAAGACCCACGGAATCGTCCGCGCCGAGCTCACGGTGCGCGACGATCTCCCCGAGCACATGCGGCGGGGGATCTTCGCCGAGCCGGGGCGCACCTATCGCGCGTGGGTCCGGTTCTCCGGACCGGGCCCCTACATCACCCGCGACATCGACGACGTCGGGTTCATGAGCATGAGCATCAAGCTGATGGGCGTCCCGGGGCCGAAGCTGCTCGAGGACGAGCAGGGAGACGCAGGACCTGATCTGCGTGTCCACCCCGACCTTCGTCACGCCGGACACGCGGGCGAACGCCCGACTCCAGGCGTGGAGCTACAAGAACGCGCCGATCTTCTACTTCCTGAACCTCCGCGAGCCGCACCTGCTCGACTCGCTGATGCAGTTCCTCTGGACGAAGACGCAGACGAGCCCGCTCGAGGGCGACTACTTCTCGTGCGTGCCGTACCTCCTCGGCGAGGGCCAGGCGATGCAGTACGCGTTCCTGACCCGCAAGCGCAAGCGGAGCCGGGTGCCGCGCCTCCCGCTCCGGCCGCCGGACGACTACCTCCGGGAGGCGATGGCGAAGACGCTGGCGGAGCAGGACGTCGAGTTCGACATCACGCTCCAGCTCCAGACCGACCCGCACCGGATGCCGATCGAGAACAACGCGGTCTACTGGCCTCCCCGGCTCTCGCCGCGGGTTCCGGCGGCGGTGCTGCGCATCCCGAAGCAGACGTTCGACTCTCCCGAGCAGCTCGACTTCGCCCGTGTCCTCACGTACAACCCGTGGCACTCGGTGCCGGAGCACCGGCCGCTCGGTAACCAGAGCCGGGCGCGCAAGCGGATGTACTACGAGCTCTCGCGCCTACGGCAGCGCAAGAACGACGTGGAGCACTACGAGCCGACGGGCGACGAGGAGTTCCCCGGCTCGCCGGCGCCGGTCAGGGACCGCAGCGCCGCCAGCCCCGGCATGAAGAAGTAGGCGCCGCCCTTCACGGTCACGAATCGCGGGACGCCCCTGTAGCGCTCTCGAATCCCGTCGCCGGGAGCGGTGAAGCAGCCCCCGAACGGCTCGGACGGGCCGACCAGCGGATCCGCGTCGTCGTAGAGCCCGTCGAACTTGGGGTTGTTGAGCCAGGTCTGCTGCACGAACTCGAACTGCCGGGCGATGTTCCCGCTCAGGCAGATGAAGTGGAGGCCGCGCGGCTCGCCGTCGTCATCGGCCTGAAGTGCTTCCTCGGTCGTGAGCGGCGAGCCGTACTCGCGGCCGCGGCGCAAGAGCCGATGGCGCCGGTTCAGCTCCAGCGAGTCGTCCGAGCCGGGGTCCGGGTCGAGCGAGTCGCGCGGATTCGACCGCCGGATGTGGGAGCCGACGGGGCAGAGGGCGCCGCGCGCGTCGTCGCGGTGGTAGCGGAAGTCGTTCTCCTCCGCGAGCGCGGGCTCGTCCGCCTCGGGTGCGAGCACGAGCGGCGCGCCGCTCGGCCAGCGGCCGACGAGCTTCGAGCCGAGGCGCACGCGGGCCGCAGGATCCTCGGCCCCGTCCGCGGTTCGCGTCGCGCCGTCGAGGTAGCGCCAGAACCCGCGGACGTCCTGCGCCAGCTGCCGGAAGACGAGGTAGCTCCCGTTGCGGCCCAGCGGCGGGTGCCCGGTCAGGCGCCCGTATTCGTTCGGGTAGCCGAGAACGAACTCGCCCGCCTTGACGGTGAGGCTCTCGGGGCCTGTCTTGCCGAGGCCCTCGACCAGGGGCTGCGAGACGCCGTCGCGCCAGCCGAACGGCTCGAAGCCGTCGAGATCCGAGGTGCCGAGCCGATGCACCTCCTGCACGCCGTGCCGGTGCAGCAGCGCCGTCTGCTCCTCTTCGAGGGCGTTGAGCTCGGCACGGTCGGTCGCGTAGAGGAGGAGAACGCCGTCGACGTCCGTCGTGCCCGGCCCGCCCCAATCCCAGCGCTCGGGGGCGCTCGTGCCCTCGTCGGCGAGGATCCGCCGGCGGTGCGGCGCCGTCATCCCGGAGACGAACTCGGTGGAGAATGCCGCCACCGTCTCGCCGTCGACGCCGAGACGGCTGAGTCCCGACGCGGTGAAGGCGACGTTCACGGCGCGGCGGTCGGGCCGGTCCTCCGACGTGGTGATCCCGGCCAGCGCGTCCGCGAGCCACCTCCGGCCCGAGCCGCCGTTCTCGAAGCCGAGGAGGACGAAGCTCGCCAGGCTGAGGTTCGAGTAGCCCCGCGCGAAGAGCCCCTGGATGTCGGCGCGCTCGAGGGTCACAGCGCCTGGACCCACTCCCGCTCGCGGTCCCCCCGCAGGTCCGAGTGCAGGCCTTTCCGCAGGCGCTCGTTCGCCGCGACGTTCGCCGTGCTGAGCCGGCCGTACGCCGCGTACCAGACCAGCGTCGGCGCCTGGTGGAGCCGCAGATAGTCCTTGAACGCCAGCTCGTCCCGGCAGCCGTCCTTGATCAGCCAGCGGGTCCGCGGGTAGCCGATCCCGTTGGTGAAGACGAGGTTCAACCCCCAGGAGATCTTGTCGATGAAGTCGTCCATGTAGCTCTCGAGGCTGCCGTCGTAGTTGCTTGCGAACAGCACCTGCCGCCGGTCGTTCAGGAAGAGCCAGCGCGCGAAGTGGATCGTCTTCACGCCGACGAGGTCGCCCGGCTTCAGGAGGTGGCGCGTGACGGCGTTCAGGAGGTAGAGGACCACGTTGATCGTCACCTTCCTGAACGGCCCCGGCTTGACCTGGCCGACCGCCGTGAAGGGGTTCATCGGTAGGTGGTCCTCGAGCGCCGCGAGCTCGAGCACCGTCGCCTCGTCCGCCCGGTTGTGCGGCGCCGGGTCCCGTTTCTCGTGCCTGCGAAGGAGAAAGGCGTACACCGGCGCGGCGAGGAGCGCGAACGGCAGCGCGATCAGGACGAGAAGGGCGACCCACGCAAGGTGCGCCCACTCGCGGACGCGCGCCGCGAAGCCAGGGCGGTCCGCCGGCTCGAGCGCCCACCTGAGGCCCGGCTCCCCGCCGACGAACTTGCGGATCGCGTCGCGCACCGCGCGGGGGTGTCGGTCGCGCAGGTCGGGCCGGCGGTCGAGGAAGTCGCTCACCGCCTCGCGCAGCTGGGCCTCCTGCACGATCTGCTCCCTCGTCCTGCCGCGGGTGTTCACGTACGTGGCCGGCGCCCGGGCGACGCGGCTCCGCAGCCACTCGAGGCGCGCGTGCTCGCCAGGCGTCCCGCCGGGATACCCCTCGCAGTGTCCGAAGACGCGGTCGACGCCATCGCCGCCGCCGCGCGCGAGCTCGGCCAGGTGCTCCTCCGGGGACACGTCGAGGTCGGCCAGGTAGACGATGGTCGCCGGGAGCGGCCGGCCGCGGTGGTCGGTGTCGGCGGGCACGACGACGATCCGCGCGAAGTGGACGCCCGACAGGGCGCCGAAGTCGATGACCTCACCGTTGGCGACCCCGTTCCCCATCTCCGCCAGCAACCGGTCGAGCTCGTCGGCGGCACCGTCCCGGACCGGCGCGACGACGCTCAGCGCGGACTGGTACGGCACGGGCTCAGCTCGTGTTGAAGTCGAGCGCGAAGTGGAGGAGCTTGGATCGCTCCCAGAAGACGAGGCCGAGGTAGACCCCGGGCGACACCTCGCGGATCTCGTCCCGGATCCACTGCGCGACGAGCGACGTGTCCGAGTAGTCGAGGACGATCGTCTCCTGCTCGTCGAACCAGCTCGCCTCCTTGTAGACCTTGGCGCGCACGGCCTCGATCCCGAGCGGGCTGATCTTGTTCAGCAGCTCGCCCTTCCCGCGGTCGAACACCTTTCCCTTCCAGCCCACCAGGTGGATGAGCCCCGCGACCGGCCCGGTCAGGTCGGTGCCGGAGGCGAGGAGGACGGTCCCGTCGGCCTCGCCGTCGGGGATCTCGCCGGCGGGGCTCCGTTTGAAGAGCTCGTCGAGCTCGTCCGGCGTCATCGTCTGGAGCTGGGCAGCGTCGATCGGCATCCGAGTCTCCCGCAGCGGCCCGACGCTAGCACGGTCGTCTGGAGGCTGACAACCGCGTTGACTCGTTTGTCGACGGGTGCTTCAATCGCCGCAAGAGGGGATCTACAAGGAGCAGGCATGGGCTCGATCTTCTCTGCGGCGCTTGAACGAACCTCGGCACGGTTCGATCGCTGGTTGGGGTGGGACCGGCTGCCGCTGCCGCTCGCGATCCTCACGCTCGTCGGCCTCAGGGGCCGGCTCCGGAACGAGAATCTGCACGACACGGGCAAGGGTCGGCGCGCCGCCGAGCCCGACAAGGACTCCGGCAACTACCTCACCGCGCGGACCTACGACGGGACGTACAACGACCTCAACGACCCGCAGATGGGCGCGCTCCACGCCCGCTTCGGGCGGAACGTCCCGCTCCAGTTCACCTGGCCCGAGCCCGACGAGGCGCTGCTCGAGCCCAACCCCCGTCTCGTCAGCCGCCGCCTCCTCACCCGGGATGAGTTCTCGCCTGCGACGACGCTGAACCTCCTGGCCGGCGCCTGGATCCAGTTCGAGGTACACGACTGGTTCAGCCACGGCCAGGGCGAGGAGAAGAGCCCCTGGCAGCTGCCGCTCGAGGAAGGGGACCCCTGGCACGAGAACCCGATGCAGATCCCGCGCGCGAAGCGCGACCCGAGCTCCGACTCGGGCGGGCCGCCGACGTACGCGACCGAGGACACGCACTGGTGGGACGGCTCGAACGTCTACGGCGGCGACAAGCGGTTCGCCGACGCGCTCCGCACGGGCGAGAACGGGAAGCTGAAGATCGACGACCAGGGGCTCCCGCCGCCGGAGCTCGAGAAGCTGGTCGATCTCAAGGGCGTCGCGGGCAACTTCTGGATCGGCCTCGCCCTCCTCCATTCGCTGTTCATGCGCGAGCACAACGCGATCTGCGACCACCTGCACGCGAAGTACCGGGACCTCGACGACGAGACGCTCTACCAGAAGGCCCGGCTCGTGAACGCGGCGCTGATGGCGAAGATCCACACCGTCGACTGGACGCCGGCGGTGATCGCCCACCCGACGACGGTGGTCGCCCTGCGCGCGAACTGGTGGGGGATCCTCGGCGAGGGCTTCGTCAAGCGCTTCGGGCGGCGCACGAGCAACGAGGTGATCCGCGGGATCCCGGGCTCACCGACCGACCACCACACGGCGCCGTACTCGCTGACCGAGGAGTTCGTCGCCGTCTACAAGATGCACCCGCTGATCCCGGACGACTACACGTTCCGGTCAATCCGCGACGACGGCGTCCTCCAGGAGCGCACGCTCGAGGAGATCGGTGCGCTCGACGTCCGCGCGCGCCTCGACGAGATGCCGATGAGTGACGTCTTCTATTCGTTCGGACGCATGCACCCGGGCGCGATCGAGCTGCACAACTTCCCGCGCTTCCTCCAGCACTTCAAGCGGCCCGCGGGCGACGAGATCGACCTGGCCGCGATCGACGTCATCCGGACACGGGAGCGCGGCGTCCCGCGCTACAACCAGTTCCGCCGCCTGTTCCACTTGAAGCCCGTCGAGTCGTTCAGGGAGATGACCGACAACCCCGAGTGGGCCGAGGAGCTCGAGGAGGTCTACGGCGACGTCGAGCGGGTCGACCACATGGTCGGGATGTACGCGGAGCCGAAGCCGCGCGGCTTCGGGTTCAGCGACACGGCGTTCCGGGTCTTCATCCTGATGGCGTCGCGCCGGCTGAAGAGCGACCGGTTCTTCACGCGCGACTACCGGCCGGAGGTCTACACGAAGGCCGGAATCGACTGGGTGGAGGACAACACGATGCGCACGCTGCTGATCCGGCATTTCCCCGAGCTCGAGCCCGCGCTTCAGGGAGTCGAGAATCCCTTCGCGCCCTGGCGCCAGATCGGGTCCTAGATGGTCGGTGACGCAGCGCGGGTCACGCTGGCCGCCGTCCGGCTGTTCAACGGCGGCGCCTCGCTCGTTGCCCCGCGGATGTTCGCGCAGCGGCTGGGCCGCGAGAGCGACGCCGACGGCGCGGCCGTCCACGCGCTGCGGATGTTCGGGATCCGCACGGTGCTGATCGCGCTCGACCTCATGAGCCGCGATCCGGCTGTGCGGCGGCACGCCCTGCGGTTCTCCGTGCTGATCCACGCCACGGACACCGTTTCGGCTGCGATGGCGGGGCTGAACGGCCAGCTGCCGCCGAAGGCGGCGAAGCTGGCAACCGGCGTCTCCGCGGCCAACGTCGTGCTCGCGCTGCTTGCGAGCCAGGAGGTGAGGAAGGGATGAGCGCCACTGCACTGCCGGAGAAGGAGTGCGATCTCGTCATGAAGGGCGGGATCACGAGCGGGGTGGTCTATCCCGGCGCGATCACGAAGATCGCGAAGGACTTCCGCTTCCGGAACCTCGGAGGCGCGTCCGCGGGCGCGATCGCCGCGGTCGCGGCAGCTGCCTGCGAGTACCGGCGGAACCAGGGCGACACGGCCGCGTACGACGTCCTCGACGAGGTGCAGCAGGAGATCAGCGGCCAGGGGTTCGTCCAGAGCCTCTTCCAGCCGACCGCCGAGGCGAAGCCCGCGTTCGACCTGGCCCTGCGGCTCGTCACGACCACCGGCTCGCTCACGCAAAGGCTCCTGCAGGCGGGTGTGCTGATCCTGCGGCAGGACCGGCGCTTCCTGCTCGGAGCCGGGCTCGCCGTGCTGGCCTGGCTCGTCATCGCCGTCCTCGCGATCGCCGCGCTTCTCTCCGGGGGCCCGAGCGGCCTCGAGATCGCCGCTGCGATCCTGCTCGGCCTCGCCGCGCTCCCACTCGGGGCCCTGATCGTCGCAGCGTTCGCCGTTGCGGCCTTCGTCCGCTTCGGGACGAAGCTCGACCATGCCCTCCAGGACACGTGGTGGGGGATGTGCAGCGGGAAGACCGAGGAGGGCAAGCCCACGGACTCGGGGCTCACCGACTGGCTCTACCAGACGGTTCAGAAATGCGCGGGCAATCCCGAGACGCCGCTGAGCTTCAGGGATCTCGTCGGCGACGACCCGGCGAATGCCGACGTCAACCTCCAGCTGATCACCACCGACCTGAGCGCCTCGCGTCCGGCGACGCTCCCGCTGCCCGAGCCGGGAACCGAGGAGAAGTCGTACTTCTTCGATCCCGAGGAGTGGCGCAGGCTCTTTCCAGAACCGGTCGTGCAGCACATGGAGAAGGCGACCGCCGGCGGGGCGGTGCCAGATCCCGACCGTGGTAGCCGGATGCTCTACCCGGTGCCGGGGCTCGACCTCCCGATCGTGGTCGCAGCTCGCCTCAGCCTGAGCTTTCCGATCCTGCTCTCGACGATCCCGTTCTGGCGGCAGGACGGTCCAGACGACCGGTTCGTGCAGCACACGATGTCGGACGGCGGGATCTCGAGCAACTTCCCGATCCACTACTTCGACTCGCTCTTCCCGGGCCGGCCGACCTTCGGGCTCGACCTCCAGCCCTGGCGCGACAAGTCGCAGAAGTTCGTGGAGATGTCGAACGAGCCGCGCAGGGCGGGCTTCAGCGAGGTGAGGAACGTCGGCGACTTCTTCGGGCAGATCCTCAACGCGGCGCGCAACTGGCGCGACAACATGCAGGCGGAGCTGCCCGGCTATCGGGACCGGATCTGCCAGATCCGCCTGACGGGTGAGGAAGGCGGCTTGAACCTGAACATGCCTGCCGAAATCGTCGAGAGGCTCGTGACGCGCGGAGCGGAGGCGGGGGCGGAGGTCACGAATCCCGACAGCTTCGACTGGAACAAGCACCGGATCACGCGCTTCCGGACGATGATGCAGATGCTCCAGCAGAGCCTCGGCCCGCTCGGATTCGGCCGGCCGGGCGTCTATCAGGGCGAACACCCAGGCCGGATCGCATTTCACGCGGTCGTGCGGGAATGGGAGCAGGCCGGCAGGACCCCGGTTCCGCCGGATCTGCCTTGGTGGGTGACGGCCATCCCTGCCAGTGACGCTGTCTACGAGCTCGTCGAGACCTGGCCCGACTTCGACGCGGACGCGCCGACCCCGAAGCCGACGCTCCGTATCGTCCCGCGCGCGTAGAGACTCTCCGGCATGGCGACGGAGATCGTGCTCGTCCGGCACGGCGAGACCGAGTGGAGCAGGGACGGCAGGCACACGGGGCACACGGACGTCCCGCTCACCGAGCGTGGGCGGGAGCAGGCGGAGGCGCTCGGCGCCGCGCTTGCCGGTCGGAGCTTCGCCCGCGTGCTCACGAGTCCCTTGTCGCGCGCGGCCGATACGGCGAGGCTCGCCGGCTTCGATGCCGCGGAGCCGCGAGACGAGCTCCGCGAGTGGGACTACGGCGGCTACGAAGGCCGGAAGACCGTCGAGATCCGCGAGGAGCGGCCGGGCTGGACGCTGTGGACCGACGGCGTCCCGGACGGGGAGACGGCCGTAGAGGTCGCCGCGCGGGTGGACGCCGTGCTCGCAGAGTTGCGCACGGCCGAAGACACGTCGCTCGTCTTTGCGCACGGGCATCTTCTGCGCGTGCTCGCCGCTCGCTGGATCGGCCTGGAGCCGGAGGCGGGACGCCTGCTCGCTCTCGATCCGGCGACGCTCAGCGTCCTCGGCTACGAGCGTGAGACGCCGGTGATCCGCGTCTGGAACGCGTCGATCACTTCCTGAAAAGAGCCCCTACAAACGCCAAGTCCCGCAGACCCGAAGGCCAGCAGGACTTGACGAAGCAACTCTCTCACACTCTGTCGGGTCCGTCAAGCGGTCTACGAACGGCGAGAGCGGGCAACCTCAACTACGCTCCGGTCTCAGGACCTGGACCAGCTCAGTCGGGACGCTCTGGACCGACGGCGTCCCCTACGAGAGGGGGATCTGCTATGGCCGACCAGCCCGTTTGTCAGCGGCATGGACGTCCCGCAGTCGCTTCGCGTGTGCACACACGCCCGGACGGAACCCAGGAGGTCGAGTACCTCTGCGAGATCGACGTCGCGGAGGAGCGCGTGAGGCGTCTCGGAGGACGCCGAAGCCTTTTCGACGACTTCTTCTCTGATTTCTTCGGCGACGGCGGCACCGGAGCCGGCGAGCGCATGCCCGCGCAGCAGCGCCAGGTAGAGCGGGTCGACGTCACCCAGTTCTTCAGCGACGCGACCCGCGAGCTCCTGCAGCGAGCGGCTCAGACGGCGCTCGAGTGGGGGAGCCTGGACCTCGACACCGACCACCTCCTGTACGCCGCGCTCCAGGACGACGTCGTGCGGCACGTACTCGAGCAGATCGATGCCGACCCGCAGGCGATCGCGGCGCAGCTGGAGGAAGAGGCCGACAAGGGCGAGCGCACCGACGTCGCCCCGTCGCTCGCGCCTGATGCGAAGGCCGCACTCCTCGCTGCGTACGAGGAGTCGCGCGAGCTCGGCTCGTCCTATGTCGGGCCCGAGCACGTGCTGCTGGCATTGGCGCGGGACACCGATACCGAGGCAGGGGAGCTGCTCGAGCGTTTCGGCGTCTCCCACACGAAGCTCCGGGGGGCCGTCATCCGCGGCGTCGAGGGCGGCGCTCCGAAGGAAACGTCGCAGACACCCAAGCTGGACGAGTTCGGCCGTGACCTGACGTCCGAGGCCCGCGAAGGGAAGCTCGACCCGGTGATCGGCCGCGCGGACGAGATCGACCAGACGATCGAGATCCTCTCCCGCCGGACGAAGAACAACCCGGCGCTGTTGGGCGAGCCGGGAGTCGGGAAGACGGCGATCGTCGAAGGCATCGCCCAGCGGATCGTTAACGACGAGGTGCCCGAGACGCTTGCCGACAATCGCGTGGTCGCGCTCGACCTCGCCGGGATGATCGCCGGCACAAAGTACCGGGGCGAGTTCGAGGAGCGGTTGAAGACCGTGATCGACGAGGTGCGGGCCGCCGAGGACCTGATCCTCTTCATCGACGAGATGCATACGGTGATCGGGGCCGGGGCCGCCGAGGGCGCCATGGACGCGTCGAACATGCTCAAGCCGTCCCTGGCCCGCGGTGAGCTTCACGTCATCGGCGCGACGACGCTCGACGAGTATCGGGCGAACGTCGAGCGCGACCCGGCGCTCGAGCGCCGCTTCCAGCCGGTCTTCGTGCGCGAGCCCACCGTCGACGAGACGATCGAGATCCTCCACGGATTGAAGGACCGGTACGAGGCCTTCCACCGTGTCCGGATCTCCGACGAGGCGATCGTCGCCGCAGCCGAGCTCTCGGACCGCTACATCCGCGACCGCTTCCTGCCCGACAAGGCGATCGACCTCGTCGACCAGGCAGGTGCGCGGGTCCGGCTGCGGATGAAGACGAAGGACGACGACACCCGGTCGCTCGAGGAGGAGCTGCGCAGGTTGGCACGCGAGCGCGACCAGGCGACGGCGGCTGAAGACTACGATCGCGCGGGCGAAGCTAGGGACCAGCTGGAGTCGCGCCGCGGCGAGCTGGACGAGCGGCGCAAGAGTCGCTCACGGGCCCCCGAAGTCACCCCGGAGGACATCGCCGAGATCGTCTCCCGTGCGACGGGGATCCCCGTCTCGCAGCTGACGACCGAAGAGCGCGAGCGGCTCATGCAACTCGAGCAGGAGCTCCACGGTCGGATCATCGGCCAGGAGGAGGCAGTCTCCGCCGTCGCGGAGGCCGTGCGGCGCGCCCGTGCAGGGCTCGCCGACCCGAGCCGGCCCGACGGGAGCTTTCTCTTCCTGGGCCCGACCGGCGTCGGGAAGACGGAGCTCGCCAGGGCTCTCGCGGAGGCGCTCTTCGGCGACGAGAACCTGATGGTGCGGTTCGACATGAGTGAGTTCCAGGAGCGCCATACGGTCTCCCGGCTCGTCGGCGCGCCTCCGGGTTACGTCGGCTACGAGGAGGCCGGGCAGCTGAGCGAGGCGGTGCGCCGCCGGCCGTACGCAGTCCTGCTCTTCGACGAGATCGAGAAGGCGCACGCGGACGTCTTCAACATCCTGCTCCAGATCCTCGACGACGGCCGGCTCACTGACTCGCAGGGACGCACTGTCGACTTCAAGAACACGATCGTGATCATGACCTCCAACCTCGGCGCCGACCGGATCCAGCAGTACGCGCGGACCGGTGGGGACTTCGATCGGCTGAAGGAAGACCTGATGGATGTGCTCCGGCAGAGCTTCCGGCCGGAGTTCATCAACCGGATCGACGAGATCATCGTCTTCCGTGCGCTCACCAACGATCAGCTGGCAGACATTACGAGGCTGCTGCTCGACCGGCTCGTCCGCCGGATGAGGGCTCAGCGGATCGACGTCGAGTTCACCGACGAGGCCGTGACGCTCCTCGCCGAGGAAGGGTTCGATCCCGAGTTCGGCGCGCGGCCGCTTCGCCGGACGATCCAGCGGCGGGTTGAGAACGAGCTCTCTCGCCTGGTGCTCAGCGGCAACGTGCAGCCCGGCGACAAGATCGTCGTGAGCGTCGCCGGTGACGACCTGCACTTCGAGGTCGAGACGGGCGCCGCCGCCGAGCTGCTCGACGCCGAGGAGGAAGAACAGAGGCGGGAGGAGCCGGCGGCAGCCCCCGCATAAGGAGCAAACTCACGGGGTGAGCACCGGCTCACCCCGTGCCCCGCGGATCTCCGCGGTGTTTCGCGAGACCGAGCGCGTCACGCCGCTCGAGCTCTTCTTCGACCTCGTCTTCGTCCTCGCGATCACGCAGTGCACCGCGCTGATGGCGGACGACCCGACCTGGGCGGGGCTGGCGAGGGGGCTGCTCGTGCTCGGCGTCCTGTGGTGGGCGTGGGTCGGGTACGCCTGGCTGACGAGCGTCCTCGACCCGGAGGAGGGGGGCGTGCGACTCGTGATGTTCGTGGCGATGGCGGCGCTGCTCGTCGTCGCGCTCTGCGTGCCGGGCGCGTTCGGGGACGACGCGCTGCTCTTTGCATGCGCGTACGGCGTCGTCCGCTTCGGCCAGATCGGGCTGTTCTTGATTGCTAGCCGGGAGAACCCGGCGCTCCGGCAGTCGGTCCTCGGCCTCGCGGGAGGGACGGCGGTCGGCGTCGGCCTCATCGTCGCCGCCTCCGGCCTCGACGGGTGGGCGCAGGGCGTGGTGTGGGCCCTCGCGCTCGCGTCCGACATGGCGGAGCCGTTCTTCTTCGGGTCGGAAGGCTGGAGCCTCGAGCACCCGGGCCACTTCGCGGAGCGGCACGGGCTGATCATCATCATCGCCCTGGGCGAGTCGATCGTTGCGATCGGGATCGGCGCGGGAGTGGCCGTGGACGCAGGCGTCGTCGCCGCCGCGACGCTGGGGATCGCCGCCGCCGCGGCGCTCTGGTGGCTGTACTTCGACGTGGTCGCGCTCGTCGCGGAGCGGAGCCTCTCGCGCCTCCCTGCCGGTCGGGAGCGCAACGAGCGCGGCCGTGACTCCTACTCGTACCTCCACTTCCCGATGGTCGCCGGGATCGTCCTCCTCGCCCTCGGCCTGAAGAAGACGGTCGGCGACGTCGAGGACGAGCTTGGCACCGTCGTCGCCGCTGCGATGTTCGGCGGCGCGGCGATCTACCTGCTCGGACACGTCGCCTTCCGGCTGCGGAACATCGGCACGGTGAACCGTCAGCGGCTCGTCTGCGCCGTCGCGCTGCTCGCGTTCATCCCGCTCGCCGCCCGTGTCCCGGCGCTCGCGGCCCTCGCGATCCTGACCGCGGCCCTCTGCGGGCTGGTCGCACTCGAGGCTGTTCGCTTCGCCGAGGCTCGGGCGCGAGTGCGTCGGGCGCTCGCCGAGGAGAGCGCGACTCACTAACCGCCGCGGACGCCGCCGGTCCTAGTGGATATGGGGGACTTCGCACCGATCGTCGAGAACGAGGGGGTTGTCTCCCGGTCAGCGAACGTGAATGGCTTCACGGTCGGCGAGCTCAGCTTTCCGGCCGGCCACGTCCAGGCGCCGTTCGAGCCTGACCTGCCGTATCTGGCCGTCGTGATCGGGGGCGCGCTGGAGAAGTCTTTCGGGAGAGGCATGCCGCTCGGCTCCGGAGCTGGGGTGACAATGCCGGCCGGCGCGACCCACGGTGCCCGCTTCGGCCCGCACGGCGCCCGGATCGTGATCGTCAAGGCCCGCGGCCGGGAAAGCGAGGTGCGGTTCGACCGGCTCCGCCGCCTGCAAGGGCTGGCGCTGCTCGCCCGGCGCCTCGCGTCTGAGCTTCGCGCTTCGGACGCGGCCGCGCCGCTCGCCGCCGAGGGAATCGCGCTCGAGCTGCTCGCAGCGACGGCGCGGGAGTCGGCTCCGCCTGAACGTGCACCGTGGCTCTGGGATGCGGAGGAGCTGCTCCGTACGCGACATGGCGAGTGTGTGCGTCTCGGCGAGGTCGCCCGTGTTCTCGGCGTGTCCTCCGTCCGGATTGCACGCGCCTTCCGCCAGCGCCACGGAATGTCTGTCGGGGAGTACGGCCGACGGGCCCGGATCGAGTGGGCCGCCGCCCAGATCGCGGGCGGCGACAGGCCGCTCGCCGAGATCGCGGCCGAGGCGGGGTTCGCGGACCAGAGCCACTTCACGCGGCTGTTCGGGCGCTACGTCGGGACGACACCGGGTCGGTTCCGGGCGTTCCAGAGCCGCTAGACGTTCAAGACAGCGGCGGGCGGGCGTCCGATCCTGGGCCTCCGACTCGAAGGAGGAACCCATGCGTGCCCGTACTGCCCTCGCAATGACGGCGCTCCTGCTCGCGCTTCCGGCCACGGCGACCGGCGGAGGAGGCGTCGTCGCGTCGGCGAGCGGCGGCGTCCACTGGACGATCCCGCTCCCGAACGCGTTCGGCGTCGAGGTCGTCAACCAGCCGCTCGCCTTCACGGCCCGGAAGTACGCGGACGGCACGGTTGCCGGCCACTTCACGTACCACCAGATCGTCGAAGGCCAGTCCTTCAACTTCGGCGTCGAGGTGACGTGTCTGGTCATCTACGACGGGAACCGCGCCAAGATCGGCGGCGAGATCAAGACGAGCAACGACCCGACCCTGCCGCCGGGCCGCTTCGCCTGGTTCCAGGTGTTCGACAGCGGCGAAGGTGCGAATGATCCGCCCGACCGCTCGAGCCTGATCGGCTTCGGCGACGAGGCCGCGAACGAGGCGTTCTGCAACAGCCCGAACCTGCCGCGGTTCGGACCGTGGGACGTCCACGGCAACGCACAGGTCAACCCCTAGGCGTTACCCCCCGCAAGCCGAAGGGGCCGCGACCTGCGGCCCCTTCGCTACCGTCGATGCGTGACGGTTCGCGAGTACGCCACTGAGGAGCTCGTCGTCGAGTGGAGGCCGCGGCTCTGTTACCACTCGCAGAACTGTGTCCGGGCCCAGCCGCTCGTCTTCGACAAGGACAGGCGGCCGTGGATCGACCCGACGCAGGCGACGGCCGACGAGGTCGAGGCTGCAGTCGAGCGTTGCCCCTCCGGTGCGCTGCGGATCCGCCGCCTGCGCGGCGAGCCACGGTCGGCGCCGAGGACGGTCGAGATCACGCCGGATCCGAACGGTCCGCTCCTCGTTCGCGGTCCGATCACCGTGGTGAGGCCCGACGGCACCGTCGAGAAGGTCACACGGGCCGCGTTCTGCCGCTGCGGTCAGTCGGGCAACAAGCCGTTCTGCGACGGCAGCCATCGCGACGCGGGCTTCAAGGGATGACCGTTCGGGACAACCCCGAGCTGCAGCGGTACGAGGCGATCGTCGACGGCGAGCTCGCGGGCTCGATCCTCTACCGAGAGCTCGACGACGCGCTGATCCTCGTCCACACCGAGGTCGAGGAGGGGTTCGAAGGGCAGGGGATCGGTAGCCGCCTCATTGCGGCGACGCTCGACGACATCCGGGCACGAGGTCTGCGGATGCGGCCGTTCTGTCCCTTCGTCAAGGCGTACCTCGAGCGCCATCCCGAGTACGACGATCTGATCGCCGCCTAGAGCGGAGCTACATTCAGACGGCGATGAGGCGTTTGCTCCTCCCGCTGTTGGCACTCGCGCTGTGCCAGCCCGCCGCCGCGGCGACGCGGCTGGATCGGCACGGCACGGTCGTGCTGGACGGCCGGAAGGTCTTCCCGATTGTGCTGGCGAAGGGGCCGCCGGCCGACGCTGCGGGCTTCGCCGAGGTCGCGGCGGCCGGCGTGAACGTGCTCAAGGTCGGGCCCGCCGGGGGCTGGACGGCGGACGATCTCGCGCGCACGATCGCCGAGAACCGCGCTGCGGCGTCGCACGGGCTCTCGACCTGGGTGAACCTGAGCGCGTTCGCGCAGCTGCGGCCGGGCGGTTGGCGCGAGTCGCTGCTCCGCCATGTCGTGGGGACGCTCGAGGCCGATCCGTCCGCGAGCGCAATCGCGCTCTGGAAGGGCGCCGACGAGCCGTGGCGCTTTCGGATGCGGCCCGCATCGCTTCGCTATGGGTACTGCCTGGCGACCGGGAAGCGGCACAGCTGGTGCGCCGGCCGCGCCCCGGTCGACACCGGCCGGCTCTGGGTCACCGTCCAGGCGCCGCGTGCCGGCGTCTGGTCGCTGGCGCCGTACTCCGAGGTCACCGACGTCCACGGCGTCAACAGCTACCCGATCGCGATCGGCGACCCGGATCCCGAGCTGAGCGAGCCCGGCTCGTGGACGAACGTCCTCGGCCTCGCCACGCCGAGGCGAGCGGTGTGGACGACGCTCGGGATCTGCTGGACGTGGAGCTACGACGCGGCGGGGAACGTCCAGCTCCCGACGTACGAGCAGATGCGCTTCATGACCTACGACGCGATCGTGAACGGCGCACGAGCGCTTGCGTACTACGGCGGGCAGAACCCGAAGTGCTGGGGCCAGCTCGATGCCGCGGGCGGCTGGAACTGGACGTACTGGGAGCGGGTGCTCGAGCCGCTCGTGCGCGAGATCTCGGCGGCGAGCCCGCTCGCGCCGGCGCTCAGGAATCCGGGGACGACGCGAGAGCTGCCGACCTCGGACCGCTCGGTGCGGGCGATCTCACGGCGGGGCCGCAATGGCGAGCTCTGGGTGATCGCGACGAGCCGGGGAGCCGGGCCGGCTCAGGTCTCGATCGCCGGGCTCCCCGACGGTTCGGCTCAGGTTTACGCCGAAGGGCGCTCAGTCTCGGTTGCGAACGGCGCGCTGACGGATACGTTCGACCGCTGGTCGGTTCACGTGTACCGCTTGACAGCGTCGATCGCGCGCTCGACCTGACCGTCGGTCAGGTACGGCGCCGGTCCGAGGCGGAGGTGCCGGCCGCGGGAGTCGGTCATCACGCCGTCCGCGGCGAGGCTGCGCGTCACGGCTTCTGCATCCGCCACTTCGACGGCGACGAAGCCGCCGTAGTCTTCGCGGCTGCCCTCGACGCCCAGCGCCTCGGCCAGCAGCGTCGTCTGGCGGAGGTAGCTCTCGCGTAACACGCTCGGGGTCAGCCCCTGCTCCCCGAAGAAGTCGAACACGCGCGCCGCCCGGTAGTGGCTCGTCGGGTCGTACGTGGCTCCGGCGAACCGCATCCCGCCCTTCGGGTACTCGACCGCGCCCGGCGTCTTCTCGGCCGCAAGCTCGGCGAACTCCGCGTACCAGCCGGTGAAGCGCGGCCGCAGCTCGTCGCCGTGCGGCGGCACCCGCAGAAAGCAGTTCCCCTCGCCTAGCTCGAGGTACTTGTAGCCGCCTCCGACGACCCAAGCCGACTCGAGGCGGTCGAGTGGAAACGACATCACGCCGAGCGCGTGGTAGACGTCGACGAGAAGCTCGGCACCACGGGTTTCGCACGCCGACGCCAGCTCGTCGAGCCCCGGGACCATCCGCGAGTCCTCGAACAGCACCGCTGAGACGAGCACGGCGGCCGTGCGGTCGTCCGTGTCCGCCGCCAGCCGCTCTGCAACTGTCTCGGCCGGACGGGCCTCTACGACGACGACCTCCAGCAGCTCCTCCTCCGCGAGCCGCGCCATCAGCCGCCTGAGCGTGTGGAACTCGCCGCTCGTCGTCACCAGGCGGGGGCGGCGCCGCAGGTCGAGCGCCGAGAGGAACCGGAGCACGAGCCCGAACGTGTTCTGGTCGAGCGCGAGCTCCGCGTCGGGCGCCTCGAGCCAGACCCGGAAACCGTCGCGCACCCGGTCGGCCTTCTCGAGGGCTCGGCCCCACTTCTCGTCCGCGTGGAGTGCCGCGTCGTCCCAGGCCTCGAGGACCCCCTCGCGGCCGACGTCCGGCCAGGCCTGATGCGAGTGCCCGGTCAGGAGCAGGCGTTCGGAGACGCGGAACGCCGAGTAGTGCGGTGCGAGCTCGTCCGCGGAGATCAAAGCTCCGAGCGAACCGCCCAGAGATCCGGGAAGAACGGCTTGTGGAGCGTCGTCCGGAGATAGGCGGCGCCCGCCGAGCCGCCGGTTCCCGGGCGCGAGCCGATCGTCCGCTCGACCATCTTCACGTGGTGGTAGCGCCACTCCATCAGCCCCTCGTCGAAGTCGACCATCCGCTCGGCGACCTGCGCCGGCTCGCTGTCGTCGCGGTAGGCCCGGAGCAGCGCCGCCTGGACGCCGGCCGACTCCTCCACCGGCTGCGTCACGTCCCGCTGCAGGATCTCTTCCGGGACGTCGTAGCCCCGCGCGGCCAGGTAGTGGAGGAACGAGTCGTAGACGGACGGCCGAGCCATCGCCTCCTTGACCCTGCCGTAGTCGACGCTGCCCTCGTGGTACGCGTCCAGGACGCCCGGGTCGCGGCGCCCGAGAATCGCCTCGAGCTCCCGGAACTGCCCGGACTGGAATCCGGACGCCGCCTCGAGCCGGTCCCTGAACTCCAGGAACTGGACGGGCGTCATCGTCTCGATCACGTCGAGCTGGGCGACGACGAGCTTGAGGATCGTCAGCACGCGCTTGAAGGTCGCGAAGGCGCGCGCGTCGTTCCCCTCCTCGAGCATCCGCTGCAAGTAGCGGAGCTCGTGGATCAGCTGCTTGAACCAGAGCTCGTAGACCTGGTGGACGACGATGAAGAGGATCTCGTCGTGCTCGTCCGACTTCGGGCGCTGGGCGCCGAGGATCTCCTCGAGCGCGAGATAGGACGTGTAGTTGAGCGACCGCTCCTTGGTCATCCGGCTTCCTTGTACAGCTCCCGGGCGATGATCTCGCGCTGTACCTCGGACGCGCCCTCGTAGATCCGCGGCGCGCGCACCTCACGGTAGAGGTGCTCGAGCAGATGTCCCTTCTCGAGCGCCCGCGCGCCGTGCACCTGGATCGCGACATCCACCGCGCGCTGCGCCGTCTCGGTCGCGAAGAGCTTCGCCATCGCCGACGCCTTGCGAACCGGGCGGACGCCTGCGTCGTACTGGCTCGCGGCGTCGCCGACGAGGAGCCGCGCGGCCTGGATCTGCGTCGCGACCTCGGCGAGCTGGTGGCCGACCGCCTGGAAGCGGGCGAGTGGCTTGCCGAACGCCTCGCGCTCGGCCGTGTGGCGGACGGCGGCGTCCAGCGCCGCCTGGGCCATCCCGACCCCGAACGCGCCCACGCTCGGCCGGAAGAGGTCGAGGGTGTCCATGGCCACTCCGAAGCCGCCGCCCACCTCTCCGAGCACCTGCTCCGGCCGCGCCGGAACGCTGTCGAAGTCGAGACGGCCGATCGGATGCGGCGCGACCAGCTCGAGATGTTCGCCCGTGAGGCCGTCGCTCTCGCGCGGGATCGCGAAGGCAGTGATCCCTTTGGCGCCGTCGTCCGAGGTGCGCGCGAAGACGGAGTAGACATCCGCCTCGGGCGCGTTCGAGATCCAGAGCTTCGTGCCCGTGAGGCGGAAGCCGTCGCCGTCCTCCTCCGCCCGGAGCTCCAGCGCGGCCGCGTCGGAGCCCGCTTCGGGCTCGCTGAGCGCGAACGCCGCGACGGCGTCGCCGGCCGAGAGCCTCGGGATCCACTCGTCGTGCACCTCGGGCTTCGCGGCCTTCAGGATCGGGTAGCCGCCGAGGCCCTGGAGCGCGAGCGCCGTCTCCGCCTCGGTGCAGCCGTGCGCCAGGCCCTCGCGCAGCTGGCAGAGCTCCTGGGCCGAGCCGGCGAAGACATGCTCCAGGAGCCCTTCGTCGCCCAGCGCCTTCACCAGCGGCCGGTTCAGCCGGCCGGGCTCGCCCTCTTCCGCGATTGCCGCGAAGCGCTCGTGGCCGAGCCGGCGCGCCTGCTCGAGGAGGTCAGCCATCCGGCAGCGCCGCGACGCCCATCAGCTCCACCTTCGCGTCCGGCTCCATGAGCGCCGAGACGCCGATGAGCGCCATCGCCGGGTAGCGCCTGCCGAAGTGGCGGCGCCAGGCCTCGCCGAGCTCCGACGTCGAGGCGCGGTACTCGTCGATTGCGGTCGTGTAGACGACGAGCGAGACGAGATCGTCCGGCTCGGCGCCGGCCGCGCGCATTGCGCTGACGATCCGGCCGGCGGCCGAGTCGAACTGCTCGACGAGTGTCGCGCCCTCGCCGATCTGGCCGCCGAGGTGGATCGTCCGGCCCGCAACCACCGCGTGGGCGAAGCCGACCGGCTCCGGAAGGTCGGGCGGGTTGACGATCACCGGCCGGTCCACGCGGGGCTCCTTCCCTCCGACCAGGCTGCGTAGAACTCGCGGAAGTCGTCGCTCTTCATCAGCAGCGCCTGGGCGAGGGCCTCCATCTCGATCGCCCCGCTGAGGTCGAGGTCGAGCTCCCGCGTGAGCAGGATCTTGGTCGTCGCGTAGGCGAGTGCAGGCCCGTCGGCAAGCTGTCGCGCCAGCTCCTGGGTCGTGTGTCGAAGCTCGTCGTCCGGCACGACACGGGTCGCCAGGCCGATCGCAGTCGCGCGGGCGGGGTCGACCTCGCCGCCGAGGAGCAGCAGCTCGGTTGCGCGACCTAGGCCGACCAGGCGGGGGAGCAGGTAGGCGGCGCCCATGTCGGCGCCGGCCAGGCCCACCTTCGTGAAGAGGAACGAGAACTTGGCCGAGCTCGCCAGCAGTCGCAGGTCGGCCGCGAGCGCCAGCACTGCGCCGGCGCCGGCGGCGACGCCGTTGACGGCCGCGACGATCGGGATCGGGCAGTCGCGCATCGCCTTCACGACGGCGCCGCTCATGCGCGTGAACTCGAGCAGCTCGCCGGCGGACATCCCCTGGAGCTCGCCGATGATCTCCTCGACGTCGCCTCCGGAGCAGAACCCGCGGCCCTCGCCGGTCAGGACGAGGACGCGGACGTCGCCGAGGTGCGGGAGCTCGCCCACGAGGTCGCGGAGGTCGGCGTAGACGTCGAAGGTCAGGGCGTTGAGCTTGTCCGGCCGGGAGAACGTGACGGTGGCGACGCCGTCCTCGACCGTGAAGTCGAAGTGCTCCCACTCTTCCGTGAACGCGGCGGAGGCGCGGAACGGGCTCACGACTGGATCCCTCCGCCGTCGAGCACCAGCGTCTGCCCGTTGATCGCGGCCGCTTCCGGCGAGGCGAAGAACTCGACCGCGAACGCGACCTCTTCGGGCTTGAGCAGGCGGCCGAGCGGGGTCATCTGCACGAGTGATGCCTCGGCCTCCTCGGCGGAGCGGCCGGTCTTCTCGACGATGTTCTCGATCGTCCGGCGGGTCATGCCCGTGTCGACCCAGATCGGGCAGACCGCGTTCGCCGTCACGCCCGTGCCGGCCACCTCGGCAGCCGTCGCGCGCATCAGGCCGATCGCGGCGTGCTTCGAGGCCGTGTACGCAGCCGTGTAGCGCGAGCCGACGAGGCCGGCCACGGATGCCACGATCACGATGCGTCCATCTCCGCGCTCGATCATGCCGCCGATCACCGCGCGGGTGCAGAGGAAGACCCCGGTGGCGTTGGCGTCGAGGTGGCCGCGCCAGTCTTCGAGCGTCGTGCGCTTCAGCGGCGTGCTCCAGGCGACGCCGGCGTTGTTGACGAGCACGTCGACGGGCCCGGCCTGCTCGAAGAACTCGTTGACCATCTGTTCGTCGGTGACGTCGAGCCGGTCGCGGCCCACGGCTTCGACGCGGTCTCCGCTCGCCGCGAAGCGCTCGGCGACCGTCTTGCCGATCCCCTTCGTCCCGCCGGTGACGACGACGAGCCGACTCAGCGCAGCGCCTTCCGGTCGAGCTTTCCGGACGGCGTCCGCGGCAGGTCGTCCACGAAACGGATCTCGCGTGGGACCTTGTGGCCGGCGAGGTGCCCGCGCGCGAACTCCTTCAGCTCCTGCTCCTCGAGCGGCTCCCTGGCGACGACGTAGGCGCGGGTGAGTGTGAGGCCGTTCTGCTGCGCGCCGACGACGACGCACTCCACGACGGCGGGATGGCCGACCAGGCAGTGCTCGATCTCCGCCGGCGCGACCCAGATCCCGCCGACCTTGATCAGGTCGTCCGCGCGGCCGCGGTACCAGAAGTAGCCGTCGGCGTCGCGCTCGAAGAGGTCGCCGGTGCGGACGCGGTCGCCGTGGAAGGTCTGCTTCGTCTTCTCGTGCTCGCCCCAGTAGAGGAGCGCCGCGGTGTCGCCTTCGATCCAGAGCTCGCCGTTGTCGGCGATGTGGGCCTCGTAGCCGGGCACGAGCTCGCCCGTGCTGCCCGGCCTCGCGCGGCCGGGCCGGTTGGAGATGTAGATGTGGTACGCCTCGGAGGAGCCGATCCCGTCGAGCACCTCGACGCCGAAGGTCTCCAGCCAGCGGTCGTGCAGCTCCTTCGGGAGCGCCTCGCCGGCCGACGTGCACAAGCGCACAGGAGACATGTCGGGTGTCAGACACTCGTCATGTCCCGGCTGGACGGTTTTGGCGACCATCTGCGCCATCATCGTCGGGACATTCACAAGGATCGTCGGCTTGTGCTCGGCGATCAGCTCGAAGATCCGCTCGGGCGTGGAGCGCTCGGGGAAGACGATCCCGGCGCCGCCGACGCCGAACGGGAAGAGTGCGGCCAGGTCGCGCGCGTACCCGAAGAAGAGCTTCGGAACGGGGAGGACGACGTCGTCGGGCCGGAGGTCGAGGACGCCGCGCGCGTACCACTCGAAGCTGAGCACCGGGCTGTGCGTCGGGTGGACCGCGGCCTTCGGCTGCCCGGTCGAGCCGGTCGTGAACTTCCAGAGCGCGACGTCGTCCTTGGTCGTCGGAGCCGCCTCGAGCTCGGGCGAGGCGCCTGCGAGCCGCTCCTCGAACGAGCCGTCCACGACGAGGATCTCGCGGAGCCAGCGGCTGCCCTCGGCCGCCTCCCGGATCGCCGGCTCGGTCGTCTCGTCGGCGACGACGATCCCGGCCCGCGTGTAGTCGAGGTAGTAGGCGTAGTCCTTCGGCGGGAGGAAGGTGTACGCCTCGGCGGTGACCGCGCCGATCTTCTGCGCGCCGTACCAGAGGGCGACGAACTCGACGGAGTCGGCGAGCACGAGGAGCACGCGTTCCTCGGGTCTGACCCCGAGCTCGAGCAGGACGTTGCCGCTCCGGTTCACGAGCTCGGCCAGCTCCGCGTAGGTGGTCGGGCCGCCGGGGCCGATCAGCGCGGTTCGCCCGCCGCGCCCCTCCTCGACGTTCCGGTCGACGAAGTGCGTGGCGAGGTTGAGCTCGCGCGGGAGGTCCTCGTAGCCGATCACGCAGCCTCGACCTCGCGAATCAGCTCGACGAGCATCTCGGCCAGGATCTCGAACGTCCGCTCGCCCTCCTCCGTCGTGGCGTCGGCCGGCGCACCGGCGTACGCCTGATCCATGCCCATTGCGACGAAGCTCGTCTTCCCCGAGCGGATCGCCTCCGGCATGTCGACCATGTTCGCTTCCAGCGTGCCCATTCGCGCCTGGTCGACCAGGTCCGGGCGATCGGCGAGCACGAGCGACGTCTCGTACCGGCCCGCATGTCCCGCACCGGCCCGGAACTCGTCCGTGAGGCGCTCGGCGTTCGCCCGGCGCGTGACGTCGAGCAACGGCAGCCCGAGCTCGCGAAGCGTCCAGACCTGCTCGGGCTCGAGGTGGCTGTTGACGAGCACGACCCGCTCGAGCCCCGAGCAGATCTCGGTCACGAGCGAGCGCAGCGTCTCTTCGCCGATCGAGACCGCGCCCGGAAAATCGCGGCCGTACCGGGTGACGCCGTACGGGATCTCCGGAAGGACGAGCACGTCGATCTCCCCGCGGAGCGACTCGGCCGCGCGGCGGCAGATCCCGACCGAGATCAGCGTGTCCGTCGAGAGCGGCGCGTGCGGCCCGTGAGGCTCGGTCGCCCCGAGCGGCAGGAGGTGGACGGCGCTCTCGCGACCCTCGAGCGCCGGGTAGGCCAGATCGCCTAGTAACAGACTGTTACTTGCTCCCGAACGGCGCATGGTCAGCGCGATACCTCGGCTTGTAACAGTCTGTTACTTGCCTCGAGGGGGCGCTCGATGTCGGCCTCCGGCAGGTCGAGGAGGACGAGGTCGGCCCGCCCTGCGGCGACCGCTGTGTTCGCATCGTCGATCGTGGTCAGGTGGCCGCCGACGAGCGTCGGCACCCGCGCCTCGTTGCGGACGCGGTCGCTGAGCGCGGTCAGGAAGCCGCGCCTGTACTCCGGCCGGTCGTCGTGGATCGTCTGCCCGGCCTCGACGTGGATCAGGTCGGCGCCGCCCTCGGCCATCGCCCGCGCGATCGCGACGCCGTCGCTCACGGAGTTGCCGCGGGGGTGCCAGTCGGTCACGGAGAGCCGAACGGCGAGCACGCGCGGCCAAACCTCTCGGACGGCGTCGAGCACCGAGAGCGGGAAACGAAGCCGATCGTCCTCTTCGCTGGCGAGCGGCGAGAGGTAGCTCCCGAGCAGGTACCCGTGGGCCATGTCCAGTTCGAGCACGTCGACTCCGAGCTCGCCGGCCCGCCGTGCCGCTGCGACGAACTGCTCGCGGATCGCCGCCTCGTCCGGCTCGCCCGGGACTGCGCTGAACGGGCCATAGGGCCTGCGCGTGGGAGCCACGACCGGCCAGCCGTCCCTGAGCGGGAGGTCTACGCCGATCGAGCGCGGCTGCGTCGCGCCCCGACGCCCCGCATGGCCGAGCTGGAGGAGCACCTGCCCGGCGGGCGGGCTCCACTCGTCGATCGCCGGCGTCTCCGGCGTGACCCGCCCCTCGGCGGAGACCGCCACGAGCCCGCTCGGCACGAGGCCAAACCGGTTCTCGAACCGGACGCCGCGCAGCTCGAAGGGCGAGAAGGCCGGGGGTGGGGAGACCGGAGAGCCGCCGAACCAGGCGTCGAGCGCACGGGTGAACCGCGGGTCGCGGATCCCCAGGCTCGCGTGCGTGATGCGGCCGCTGCGCGTCAGAAGGTTGAACGCGAACTGGATCGGCTCGAGGTGCGTGTAGCTGCCCACGCGCCGGAAGTAGCCGGCGCTCTCGCTGGCCGCTCCCTGCGTCCGCTCGACCGCCGGCCCGCGCTCGAGCTCGTAGTCGAGGAGCGCCGCGCCGACGTCCCAGCCCCGCCGCGCGAGCGCGTTTGCCAGCGCGATCGAGTCCTCCATCGCGAGCTTGGTGCCGGACCCGATCGAGAAGTGCGCGGTGTGGGCCGCGTCGCCGAGGAGCACGACCCGCCCGTCGTGCCAGACCCGGTTCGTCACCTTCGGGAAGTCGAGCCAGACCGAGCGGTTCGAGAACAGCTCGCGGCCGCGGAGATCGCGGGCGAACAGCTGCTCGCAGTACGCCAGGTTCTCCTCTTCGGACATGTCCTCGTGCCTGGCACCAAGCCACGTCTCGAGGGGACACTCGACGATGAAGGTGGACATGCCCTCGTCGTACGGGTACGCGTGCACGTTGTAGACGCCGTGCTCCGTCTCCTTGAAGACGAACGTGAAGGCGTCGAAGACGTGGTCGGTCCCGAACCAGACGTACTTCGACCCCTCGGGCTCGACCTTCGTCCCGAACTCGCCGAGCCCGCGGACGAGCGAGTTCGCGCCGTCCGCCCCGACGACGAGGTCCGCCTCCGGCAGCTCGGAGACCTCGGCGCCGAACTCGAGCTCGACCCCGACCGCGCGGGCCCGACGCTGCAGGATCTCCAGCAGCCGCTTGCGGGCGATCGCCGAGAACGAATGCCCCCGCGAGCGCAGCTCGCGGCCCCGGTAGCGGATGTCGACACGGTCCCAGCGCGCGAACGTGTCCGTGATCTCCAGGTGCGTCTCGGGATCGGCGTCGCGCAGGGAGCCGAGCGTCTCCTCGCTGAAGACGACGCCCCAGCCGAACGTCGCATCCGGTGCGTTTCGCTCCGCCACGCGCACGTCGACCGACGGATCGGCGCGCCTCAGCAGGATCCCGAGATAGAGGCCTGCAGGCCCGCCGCCGACGATCTCGACCCTCACGCGAGCGCCTCCGCGAGCCGGTCCAGCTCCGCGGGGTCGGCGACGGTGGGGAACAGGACGAGCTCGTCGCAGCCCGCCTCCTCGTAGCCCCGCACGAAGTCCTTGACCGCCCGTGCGCTCGTGAGGTTCTCCGCCGCGATCCGCTCGGCGAACGGGCCCGTGAAGGCGTAGTAGTCCCGCAGGTACGCGGCTCCCCGCTCGGGCTCCCCGAAGCAGAAGTAGCCCTGGCCCCAGAGGCGCGGCTGCCCCGGCCGGCCGAGATCCGACCACGCTGCCTGGGCACGCGTCGCCGCCGACGCGAACGCCCGCGGCGGCCCGCCGCCGTGGGCATAGCCGTCCGCGTACCGCGCCATCCGCGAGAACGCCTGCCCGCTCATCCCGCCGACCAGGACCTCCATCCCGTCCCGCGCCGGCCCGATCCGGTCGCCGTCCACGCCGCCGCGGATGTACGCGAGCTGCTCGGCGAGCTTTCTGCCACGCCCGCGCGACTCCACGCCCGCCGCCTCGTAGTCCTCCGTTCGGGCTCCGACGGCGAGACCGAGCGTCAGCCGCCCGCCCGAGAGGGCATGCACGGACGCAGCCTGCTTCGCCAGCAACCCGGTGGGGCGCAGGGGGCCGATCGCGATCATCGTCGCCAGCCGTACGCGCGAGGTGACTCCGGCGGCGGCCGCCAGGGCCGCGAACGGCTCGAAGCTGTCGTAGACGACGCGGTCGAGCACGCCCAGCGAGGAGAACGGGCCCTCGTCCGCTCGCCGCGCCCAGTCGAGCAGCAGCTCGCCGGTCGTTCCCGGCGTGGTCGTTGGCAGCCCTACCCCGACGTTCATCCGACCCGAAGCTTCACACTTCCGGCCAGGTGAGCTACCAGGAGCCGTCCCCGTTCGACAGCCACTACGGGCTCGTGGTCGACGAGGCGACCGACGAGGTCGTCAAGGGCCGCGTGCCGGTACGACCGCACGTCCTCCAGCCGATCGGCCTGGTGCACGGCGGCGTGCACGCGGCGATCGCAGAGGCGCTCGCCTCGCTCGGGACCAACGTCGGAGTAAATGAGGACGGCAAGATCGGGCTCGGCCAGTCGAACAACTCGAGTTTCCTCCGGCCGATCAGCGAGGGCACCGTTCACGCCGTCGCCCGCCGCCGCCACCGGGGCCGCACGACCTGGATCTGGGATGTGGAGATGACCGACGACGCCGGCCGCCTCTGCGCGATGAGCCGGGTCACGATCGCCGTCCGCGACCTCTGAAAAGAAAGAGCCCCGCCGTGGCGGGGCTCCCTCGAATCCCTAGCCCTTGCGCTTGGGCTTGTCCTTCTTCTTGCCCTTGTGACCCTCGTGCTTCTTGGCCTTGCACTTCCCGAGCTTGTCCCCGCGCTTCATCGCGCGCTGGACCTTGCGGGCGCCCTTGACCTTGACGGTGTGCTTCTTGCCGTTCTTGGTCTTGTGGCACATACGTGAAGACAGCCGACCCGCACGGGCCGAGTGCGTCTCCGTGCCTCAGGTGAGCCTTCACGGCGTTCCGCGAGACCCGGATCGTGCGGAACGGGTTCTTCTTCGACCCCGTCCGGTGACAGATCGTCACCTTCTTCTCGTACTGGGAGGCGGCTGCCGGAACGCCGGCCGGAGAGATCGCGGCGCCGACGGATGCCATCCACGCAACGGCGAAGGCGGCCACGAGCCCGGCGACAGCGCCGACGGTTACGCCTTGCCTCTTGCGGTTCTTCATTGTCCTCGGAACCTCCTGGTCGTTTGTGGCCGGGGGCCTGCGCTCACTGTAGCCGCCTTATCGGCTGCGTAAACCCACTCTTTAGGCGGGGTCCACGGATCGAGGGATTCCCTAGCGCCCGCTTGTCGAGAAGTGCTGGTAGTCCTTCGAAGACGTCCACCGCCCGCCCCAGTGCCAGCCAACGGATTCGAATGCGCGCACGGCGACGCCCGCGTGCGTTGCCATTCCGGGCCGCCGATTCGAGCGGTCGAGGTACGCACGGCCGGCGGGCGGCTCCACGAGCCCGCCGTGGACGTAGGGGTTCTCGACCGGGTTGAGGTCGATCGCCCTGCCGTAGGCGTGCTCCGACCAGCGTCTCGTCCCGCCCACGAAGCGGCAGTTGAACGCCGACGTGTTGTCGGCCCGCATCGAGCGGTCGTCGCTGCCCCGGTAGACCTCGACACCGAGCATCCGCCGGATCGGGAACCGCGCCGCGTACAGCCGGCGGAAGACCGAGACGACGCGTCCGGCCTCCGCGGCCGCGACGACGAGGACGCCGACCCGGGAGCGGCCGCGGAAGTCCCAGTGCCGCAGGCGAACCGCCCGCAGCCCTGCGGGCCCGACGGGACAGCCCGGCCGCCACGAGTAGCGCAGGTCCTCGGCGGTCACGCGCGAGACGCTGGAGGTGAACGGCGGCGCCGGCGCGGCGCCGGCGGCGGGCACGACCACGAAGAGGACGGCGGCGACCAGGAGCTTCGCCATGACCCGAGGGTAGTCTCAGCCGGGTGCGATCGCTCGTCGTCGCCCTGGCCGCGCTCGCCGCGCTCACCGCGACCGCGCTCCGACCGCGGGCGAGACGACAGCCTGCGCGCCGAACCTCGCGAACCGGCTCAGGACCGTGGGCGCGGCCGACCAGCTGATCACGGTCGAGGCGGCCCGATACAAGACCACGAGCGCCGCGCTCCGCCTCTGGGCTCGGAACGGAGACGGATGCTGGCGTCCGGTCGCCGGCCCGTGGACAGCCCGCGTCGGCTGGAACGGCCTCGCCGACCGGCGGCGCGAGGGCGACGGGACGACGCCGACCGGCGCCTACTCGATCGGCAGGACGATGTACGGCAACGCGCGAAGCCCGGGCGTCCGCTACCGCTACCGCCGCCTCGTCTGCGGCGACTGGTGGAACGAGGACCCGCGCTCGGCGACGTACAACACGTTCCAGCACGTCCGCTGCGGAACTCGGCCCCCCTTCAGGACGACCACGCCGGGCCTCTGGCAGGAGCGGACCGCATACCGCCACTTCGCGGTCATCGAGTTCAACATGCGGCCGGTGGTCCCTGGTCGCGGGTCCGGGATCTTCCTCCACGCGAAGACAGGGAGCTCGACCAACGGCTGCGTCAGCCTGCCCGTCCCGCAGCTCGTGTCGACGCTGCGCTGGCTCGATCCGGCGAAGCGTCCCAAGATCGTGATCGGGACCCGCCAGACCTTCGGCCGGCTCTAGCCCGGGGCCAGCCGCCTCACCGGGCGCTACTCCAGCTGCGGCGCCTGCCGGAATGCCCCACTGGTTGCCATCTCGTTAAGAGCCGCTCGGCGACTCGACGGCGGCGCGTAGGCTGTGTAAGCAACTGCTCACACGGAAGGATCGGGGTCGTCCTCCGTTCACCGCACGGGACCGGGAGGGCCCATGGGCGGAATGCGCAATCCAGCTGTGGAGGCACCTGCGCGCACCCGGCGGAAATCTCGCCGGACCACGAAGCCCGCCGCGAAATCGGGGCGGGAGGCGGCCGCCTTCGAGATCCTCCAGTCGAAGCTCGAGGTGCCCAAGCTCCGTGATGGCCTCGTCAGCCGCTCGGCGCTGGTCAGCCGCCTGCGAGCCCCGTCGAGCGCGCGGGTGATCAGCATCGCGGCGCCGGCCGGCTACGGCAAGACGACGCTCCTCGCGCAGTGGGCGGCGGACGACCCGAGACCCTTCGCCTGGGTCTCCCTCGACGACCGCGACAACGACCCTGCCGCCTTTCTGACGTATCTGTCCGCCGCAGCGGACGGGATCAGGCCGGTGGACGCGAGCGTCTTCCGTGGAGCAGCATCGGGCGCCGATTCGCTGTGGACCGTGGGCCTTCCTCGCCTCGGCGCCGCCCTGGCCGCGATCGGGAAGCCGATGGTGCTGGTCCTGGACGACGTCCACGAGTTGCGCGACCGTGACTGCATCGATGCGCTCGAGCCGATCGCGAAGCATCTTCCGGATGGAGCGCAACTCGTGCTGTCCGGCCGGGCTGAGGAGCGGCTTCCCCTCGCGCGTCTGCGTGCGGCGGGGCGCTTGCTGGCGCTCGGCCCGGCGGAGCTCGCGCTGAGCAACTCCGAGGCCAAGGGGCTCCTGACCGAGGCCGGCGTCAAAGTGAGCGCGGCGGAGGCCTCGTCGCTGAACGAGCGAACGGAGGGCTGGGTCGCGGGTCTCTATCTCGCGGCGCTGTTCTCGAAAGAGGTCGGCTCGGACGAGCTCACCAGATTCAGCGGCGACGATCGGTTCGTGGCCGACTACCTCCGGTCGGAGCATCTGTCGCGGCTGAAGCCCTCGGTGCTCCAGTTTCTGACGCGGACGTCGATTCTCGACCGGATGTGCGCTTCGGTCTGCGACGCGGTGCTCGATCGCAGCGACTCGGCACGCAGGCTGGGGGCACTCGAGCAGGCCAACCTCTTCCTCGTTCCGCTCGATCACCGGCGTGAGTGGTACCGCTACCGCCACCTCTTCCGTGACACGCTCCGTGCTGAGCTCGATCGTCTCGAGCCTGAGCTCGGCGAGGTACTGCACCACCGCGCAGCTGCCTGGTACGAGCAAGACGGCCAGCCGGAGGCCGCGATCGAGCACATGGTCGCAGCCGGCGACATCGACGAGGTCGCACGCCTGGTCGGCACGTTCGCGCTGCCCTACTACAGGAGCGGGCGCGTCGTCACCGTCGAGCGCTGGCTGAAGCAGCTCGACGATCCCACGCTCCTCAGCCGCTACCCGGAAGTTGCCGCCTTCGGCGCGTTCCTGAACGGGCTTCGCGGCCGCCCTGACGACGCGGAGCGCTTCTGGTTCGCGCTCGAGCACTCCGAGCGCGACGGCCCGATGTCGGACGGCAGCTCCTCGCCCCGGGTCTGGGCCGCGCTCGTCCGTGCGTTCCTCTGCCGCCACGGCATCGAGGAGATGGAAGCCGATGCGCGCCTCGCCCTGAGGGACCTCCCGGCGGCCAGCATCTGGCACCCCACCGCGCTTGCGTTGCTCGGCGTCTCGCTGCTCTTCGAGGGCGACCCGGAGACGGCTGAGCAGGTCCTCGAGCAGACCGCGGAGGAGGCAGCCGGCAGCGGGGCGATCTACCCGGGCGTGATCGCGCACTCCGAGCTCGCGCTCCTGGCTCTCGAGCGGGGCGACGGAGAAAAGGCCGAGGCCGGTCTCGCCGCCGCCCGGGCGCTCCTCGAAAACCAGCCCCTCGAGGAGTACGTCCTGGCTGCGATCTATCTCGCGGCCTCGGCGCAAGCCGCGTTCGCCCGGGGCCAAGCTGCCACCGCACGCGAGCTGCTCGTCCGCGCGATGCGGCTGCGGCCGCAGCTCACGCACGCCGTTCCCTGGTTCGGCGTCCACACGAGGCTGGAGCTCGCCAGGACGCACTTCGCGCTCGGCGACATCGAGGGCGCTCGGACGCTGTGCCGCGAGGCCTTCGACGTCATCGCCCAGCGACCGGAGCTCGGGACGCTGCGGGCGCAGGCGGACGAGCTGCGCGACCGGCTCGCCGGCGTCGCGAGCCTGGACGACGGCTGGGCCTCGTCGCTGACGGCGGCCGAACTGCGTCTCCTCCCGCTGCTGACGACCCATCTCACGTTTCGGGAGATCGCCGAGCGCCTCTATGTCTCCCGCAACACGGTCAAGACGCAGGCGATCTCCGTCTATCGGAAGCTCGACGCGTCCAGCCGGAGCGAGGCGATCGAGCGCGCGCTCGAGCTCGGCCTCGTCGATGCGCCGGTCGCCTCCGGCCCGCGTTTCACCCCGGCAGGATGATGTGCTCCCGGCGCCGCAGGCATGGAATGAGATCGGAGCATGCAGGATTACCAAGTCACGCTGCGCAAGCTCGCCGTCCGTGATGACCGGTACATCGACGGCGCTGCTCCAGGCCGAGTCGGCGAGCCCGACCCTTGCCGGGATCGACGAGCGCTCACACGCGTTGATCCGGATCGGCGCGCTGATCGCCATGAACGCTGCCCCTGCCGCCTACATGGACTCCGTGGACGCAGCGCTGCGCGCCGGCGCGTCCCGCGAGGAGATCGTCGGAACGCTCATCACGGTGCTCCCGACGGTCGGCGTCGGCCGTGTCGTAACCGCGGCGCCCAACCTCGGCCTCGCGATGGGCTACGACGTCGCGGACGCGCTCGAGCTCGTCGAGGACGGCAGCTAGAACCGAGCGCCGCCGGCGGCTGCTCCAGGCATTCTGCGGCGTGTCTCTGACCCCGGACTCCGAGCTCCGCAAGGTCGCTCTCCGGTTCGTCTCGGGGCCTGTGAGCAGGCAAGACCTCCGGCTCGCGTTCGCCGAGAGCAGCGCGTCGTCCGTCGACGTTCACGTCGAGGGGCGGAACTTCTACCCGCCGATGCTCGAGGACATCCGCGCCGCCACGTCCTCGATCCACATCAACCAGTTCGGGTTCCGGCCCGGCGTCGTCGGCGACGCCTTCGCGGACACGCTGGTTGAGAAGGCGGCCGAGGGAGTCCCGGTCCGGCTCGTCGTCGACCGCCAGGGATCGAAGCCGGAGGAGGATTCGCAAGCGCTCTACGAGCGGCTCACTGCCGCCGGCATCGAGGTCTGCGTCGTCCGGGCGACGAAGCCGCGCGCGCCGGTCGGGCCGCTGGGACGCGAAGGCGCAATCCGCTGGAACCTGGCCGGCCTCGGTCACATCGATCACCGCAAGGTCGTGATCGTCGACGGCCGAATCGGCTGGATCGGCGGAGCCGGCATCGAGGATCACTTCCAGGACGGCCGCTTCCACGACCTGTTCCTGCGGGCTGCGGGCCCGGTGGTGGCGCAACTCCAGCTGGTGTTCCTCGCCAGCTTCCGGTGGCTCGGCGGCATGGTGCCTCCTGCGGAGATCGAGATGCTCTTCCCGTCGCTCGACGCAGGGCCGGACGCCATTCCCGCCGTCGTCCTGCACAACGCGCCCGGCCGCTACCGGCCCATCACCGACGCGATCGCGCGCCTGCTGGAGAGCGCCGTCGAGACGCTCGACGTCGTCAACCCGTACGTCACCGATCGCGGGATGATCCGGCGCATCGAGCAGGCCGCCCGTCGAGGCGTCCAAGTCCGGCTCTTCGTCCCGGCGAACGCGAACAACTGGGCCTGCGCCGCGGCGCAGCGGTTCCACCACGCGAAGCTGCTGGACGCCGGCGTTCGCATCCTCGAGTACCCGACGATGCTCCACGCGAAGGCGTTCGTCCGCGACGGTGAGGAGCTGCTCGCGGGCACGTGCAACCTCGAGGCATGGAGCCTGAAGCGGTTCTTCGAGATCGACCTCCAGGTTCGGTCGGAGGCCGTTGCGGCTCAGTTCGACGAGCGGTTCAGCTCGCCGGCCGAGGCGGTCTCGGCTCCCGGGCGACGGCTGACCGGGACGAAGGAGCGGGCCAAGGCGATCGTGTTCGCCGGCCTCTCGCCGTTGCTCTGATGGGGTCGATTCCGTCGCCAGTAGAGTCGCGCCGATGAGCGATGCCGAGTCGGGGCTGGACGCTCACGTCGGGCAGTTCCGAGACGTGCGCCGGCAACTGGAGGACGCGGTCCTCCCGCTGGCGACCTCGGTCGACGGCCGCCGCTTCTCCTTCCAGGCTCCGCTGCGGGGTCTCGAGCTCCAGCCCGGCGGGTATGCGGCGATCGAGGAGGACGGCGCCAGGCGGCTCGGGCAGGTGCTCGATGTCGAGGTCGCCCACATGGACGGGCCGGAGCTCGGGAGGGAGATCGGCGAAGCTGCCGACGCATTCGACGTCCGTTCCCGCACCGTCCTTCGTCTCGCGCGGGGAAGCGGCGTGGTGCTCGACGGTCGAGTCGAGACCGTTTCACGACGCATCCGTCCACGCCGCGCCGCCCGACGCGGTCTCCGCCTGGATCGAGCGGGTGCGGCCCGGCGGCGCGACCCTCACCGTCGGCGAGCTGGCGCTGGTCGAGGGCGTTCCGCTCTCGCTCGCGGCCGATGGCTTCGACCGGCATACCTTCCTCTGCGGGCAATCCGGCTCCGGCAAGACCTACGCGCTGGGGACGATTCTCGAACGGCTGCTGCTCGAGACGACGCTCCGGATCGTCGTGCTCGACCCGAACTCCGACTTCGTCCGCCTTACCGAGCTGAGGGAGGGCGTCGACGAGGGGCTCGCGGCCCGCTACCGAGAGGCCACGTCGGGGGTCGTCGTGCGCCGCGCCGCCGAGCGGGGCAGCGAGCGGCTGAGACTGCGCTTTGCCGAGCTCGACCCGCAGACCCAGGCGGCTGTCCTCCGCCTCGACCCGATTCACGACCGCGACGAGTACTCGGATCTCGTCCAGCTCCTCGAGCAGACGCAGACAGGCGAGGGGCCGCCCACCCCCGAGGCCCTTCGGGAACTGCTCGAACGTGAGGCTCCCGTGCTCGGTCGGAGGATCCAGAACCTCGGCGTCGACCGCTGGCAGGTGTGGGCCGCGGGGGACGAGGGCTCCCTGCTCGACGAGCTGGCGGCGTCGGGGCCGCGCTGCCTCGTCGTCGACCTCGGCTCGCTGCCCACCCGGGAGGAGCAGCACCTCGTCGCCGCCGCGACTCTCGGGCACCTCTGGGAGAGGCGTGCCGAGCGCGAGCCGGTGCTCGTCGTTCTGGACGAGGCGCACAACGTCTGCCCGCAGGTCCCCGAGGGCGCGCTGCTCGAGCTCGCCACCGAGCACGCGGTGCGAATCGCCGGCGAGGGCCGCAAGTACGGCCTCTACCTGCTCGTCGTCACGCAGCGCCCGCAGAAGGTGCACGAGAACGTCGTCTCGCAGTGCGACAACCTGGCATTGATGCGGATGAACTCGCTCGCAGACCTGGACTACGTCGGGGAGGTCTTCTCCCACGCGCCGCGTGGACTGCTCGAGCGGGCGGTCGCGTTCAGGCAGGGCGAGGCGCTGTTCGCGGGCAAGCTCGTGTCGCATCCGACGCTCGGCCGCATCGGCGCGCGACTTTCCGAGGAGGGCGGCAGCGACGTGCCGGCCGACTGGGCTCGGGCCGGTTCGCGTTCGGATGGGTGAACCAAGGCCGGTTGCAACCGAGGTGACAGCGGGCGTATTTTTCCGCTCGTGGAAATGGCCGGAGAACAACCGGGGTTGATGTAGGTGTCCACGGTCGATTCCACAGCAGACGGACCTCCCGCCGCCACGACGACCGCCCGCGCCACTGTCGCGGGACCCTCGTACATCGCCTGGACCGCCCTTGCGCTGATGACCGTGTCGTCGGTGGCCAGCCTCCGGCCGGCGCCGACGATGGCTGTGTACGGCCTCGCCTGTGTGTTCCTCTACGTGCTGCCGGCGATCGTGTTCCTGATCCCGACGGCACTCGTGTCGGCCGAGCTCGCCTCGGGCTGGAACGGCGGCATCTACCGCTGGGTGACCGAGGGCATCTCGCCACGGATGGGATTCACCGCCGCCTGGCACCAGTACGCGATGACGCTCTTCTACTACCCGTCGCTCTTGTCGTTCGTGGCCGCCACGCTCGCCTACGTCATCGCCCCGGACCTCGCGTCGAGCGGCGTCTGGACCGCGGTCGTGATCATCAGCGTCTACTGGCTCGGCGTCTTGGTGTCGCTGCGGGGCGGCATCGGCGTGATCGCCAAGCTCGCCTCGAGCGGCGTGCTGATCGGCACCCTGATCCCGGGTGCGCTGCTCGTCACCCTCGGGATCGTCTACCTGGCCCAGGGGAACGCATCCGCTGCCCCGATGACCACCGAGCACATCCTGCCGGCCTGGACCGGGATCGCGAGCATCGTCCTCATCGTCTCGAACTTCGGCGCCTATTCCGGCATGGAGATGAACGCCGTGCACGTCAATCGGCTTCGCGACCCGAGGAGCCAGTTCCCGAGGGTCATGCTCGTGGCCACCGTGCTCGTGCTCCTCATCCTGATCCTGCCGCCGCTCGCGATCAGCTGGGTCGTTCCCGCGGCGGACGTGAGCCTGACGGCGGGGATCATGCAGGCCTTCGACGCCGTGCTCGCGCACTTCGGAATCCAGTGGCTGACGCCGATCATCGGGCTCGCGATCGTCTCTGCCTCGCTCGCAGGCTTCCTGACCTGGCTGTCGGGGCCCTCGAAGAGCCTCCTGCTCGTTTCCAGAGAAGGCGGTTACATGCCGTCCTGGTTCCAGCGGACGAACGCCGTCGGCGTCCCGGAGAACATCCTCGTCGCGCAGGGGGTCCTGACCACCGTGCTCGCGCTCCTCTTCGCGTTCGTCCCGGCCGTCTCGAACGCCTACTGGATCTTCATGACGATCACGACGTCGGTCTATCTCCTCATGTACTTGTCGATGTTCGTCGCCGCGTACAACCTGCGGAAACGGCAGCCCGACCATCCACGCGGCTACCGCGCGCCGGCCCTGACGCTGCTCTGCGTCATGGGATTCCTTTCCTCGGCCGCGGCCGTCGCGATCGGCTTCGTTCCGCCCTCCCAGCTGGGCACGCTGAGCACGAGCGGGTACCTGTTCTTCGTCGGAGGGGGCGTCCTGCTCCTCGGCCTTATCGTCCCCCTGCTCTTCCTCTGGTTGCAGAAGCCGAGCTGGAAGACGGATGAGCCCCATCCGGAGGACGTCGCGTGAGAGAACGCACG